>NZ_JAODNM010000145.1 GCF_025464955.1 Amycolatopsis sp.
CGCCAAACGGGTTACCGTCGACAGTAACCCGGCCCCTTCGGTTGGCGTCATACTGGCCGACGGCGGATCGGAGGTGGGTCTTGACCAACGTTCCGGCGTGGATCAGCCCGATGCTTGCGGTCTCCGACGGCGGTGTCCTGCCTACCGGCGCGACACTGTCCTTTGAGCACAAGCTGGACCTCTGTGCACGGTTTGGTGCTGTTGGTAGGAAGGAGCCAGACCCCGACCTGGTCGTAAACGAGAAAGCGGCCCTTTATCCCGAGGCAGTCGAACAGGCCGTGACCGGCCGGCCTTGACTCTGTAGTCGATTACAGAGTCAAGGCCGGCTATGGACAGCAGTGCTGTAGCCACGCAAGCCAGGGTGAATTTACAGACCGCATTGTGCTCCGAACGGCTGGGTTGCTGGCCGAACCGCCCCGCGCGGGCGCTTCCGTCCGGACATCCACCCGACGTCCACAATCGAAGTCAATGCGGGTATTCGAAGGTGCGGGTGATCAGGTGGTTCGGGGTGACGTATTCCTCGCGCAGTATGCGGTGGTTCGTGTCGAGGAAGAGCCGGACCACCAGCCCCTGCGGGAAGACGAGGCCGATCTCGGTTTCGGTTTCGGTGGTGGCCAGGGCGACGGGGGTGACGCCGCCGTTGCCGTAGGGCTCAGTGGCGAGGAACTCCGTGCCGCTCAACGGTAGCGTGGCTTCGGTTCCGGGGTAACCGTTGTAGTCGCTGGTGACGGCCTCGTGCAGGGTCAGGTGCGGGACGGCGTGCATCGCGGTGAGCACCTCGGGCAGCACGCTGGAGTCGGTGCGCGCGGGCCAGGGGATGTCGAGGGTGGTGTTGCCCGCGTGCCAGGGCCCGGCGGCGATGCTCAACTGCAGATGGTTGACCCCGGTGCGCCAGGTGATCGGTGTGGTGAAGCAGCCCGCGCCGCACCCCCGCATCGTGAGGGGGTCCGGGCCGGGCCCGTCCGAGGTGACACTCGCGGCCAGCCGGTAGGGCGGCGGGCCGCTCGCGGCGCCGGTGCTGTCGGCGTCGTCGGTGCCGAGGTCGTCCCGGTCGGGCGTGCTCATCCGGATCACGAGTTGACCCGCGCTGGCGGTGGCGATCACGGTGACTTGGCCCGCGAGGGTGCCCGCCGGGACGACCAGCCCGGTCACCGGTGGTGGCGCGGCGAGATCGTCGCTGACCGGACGTGCGGGCGCGACCGACACGAGCACCGACGTCACCACGAGCACTCCGGCCAGGACCACGGCTTCCGCCCGGACGCTGCGTCCCAGCGGGTGCTCAGTGCGCGTTCGGCGGGAGCGGCTCAGCCGGCGCCTGCTCACGACGGCAAGCACGATCACGGCGGCGACGAGCACGATTTTGGCCAGCAGCACCACGCCGTAGAAGGTGTCGACGAGCGATGCGACCGAGGGCAGCACGATGAGGGCTTCGGCGGTGCCGGTCGCGACCACCAGCACCAGCAGGACGACGGCGAGGCGCGCGTAGTCGTAGACCAGAAGCCGGGTCCACCCCGGCCGGCCGCGCCACGCGCGCGCGGTCCGCAGGACGTGGACCAGGGCGCCGACCCACGCTCCGGCGGCGAGCAGGTGCACGATCGTCAACGCGGCGCCGAGCACGGGCGAGTCCGCGTGGGGGTGGGCACGCAGCCCCTCGGCGACCACGACGGCCACCAACGGCATGGCCGCGACCATCTCGAGCCCGCTGCCGGGTCTTGATCGGGCGAGGATCGCGAGCACGGCGGACACCAGGAACGCCACCAGCTCGACGATCAGGACGAGTCCGGCCGCCGACGACGTCAGTGTGGAGAACCCGACGCCGACCTGGTCGACGGCAAGTCCCGCCGCGGCCAGCGCGCCCAGCCCCGCTCCGATCGCGAGAAGCGGTCGCGGTCCGTCGAGAGCGACGTCGTTCGACCGGGCTTCGCGCGTGACACGCCGAGCCAGCCAGGCACCGACAGCGCCGCCCAGTGCGACGAAGAGCCCGGAAAACAGCGCCCAGCGCAACACGATCACCACCGGCGAGTCGATCGCACTGCCGCCGTTCGCGTCACCGGAGGGAACGGCGGTTCCCGCACCGACGGCGAAGGTGATGGCGCCGTCGACGAGGTCGCCGTCCTGAGCGGTGACCTCCCAGTGCACGCGATAGCCGCCATCGGCGAGCCACTCGGGCACCGGAGCGGACAGCCGCCGCCCGCCCAAGGACAGCGCGGGTCTGCCCAACGTGAACGGGTGACCGGCGGTGTCGAGAAGCGTCAGCGGTGAGGTGCTGATGCTGACTGCTTCGTCGAAGTCGAGGGTCACTGCGGTGGGGGCGGTGGCGACGGCGTAGCCCGCGGACGGGGTGCTACCCAGCAGGGTCGCGTGCGCCGACGCCGCCGGACTCGGAAGCACCAGCCAGAACACCACGGCGATCGCCGACGTCCACACCGCGCGACGTGTTCGTCCCGCAGACTTGCCCACGATCACCGGGTCACCGGGTTGCTGCACTGCATGATCTACGACCGTACTACGTAGGTTAGGTGTGAAGTCACGACCCTGTGCCATCTGGCCGCGCCGCGCGGATCATGCCCACGGTGGTCACCAGGAACAGCGAGACGGTCAGTACGTGGACGGCGGTGCACCACAGGCAGATCGCGTGCAGCACGACCAGCTCCGCCGAGACCAGGTACACCACGAACAGCAACCCGACCGCGGCGAACCCGAAGCGACCCCACCTCAGCGTCGTGTTGCCTGATCGCCATGCGGCCGGGGTGTTCAGCGCGACCATGGCAGCGAAGAACACGACCCCGAGGATCGCGACCGGGATACCTAGGACGTAGGACTCGGCGCTGGTAGTGACCTTCTCGCAGTTGATCGCACCATTGCTCGAGCAGATCAGCACCGCGGGGCTGGCGAAGTGCGCGACCGTCAGGTAGATCGACACCGCGAGCCCTGCGACAGTCAGCACCAGTGCCGTGACCGGGACCCAGCGCCCGCCGGCGGCAAGGGGAGATGTCGCGTCTGGGCCGGTCATGCCCGGTTCGCTCGGAGACATTCAGACTTTTCCCTTCTCACACACGGTGCTGGTGATCGTGCCTGGCTACTCGCCCTGCGGGAACTTGTAACTGGCCGGCACCGACTCGTGGGGTTGCGGCTGGCCGTAGATCAGGGTGATCTCGTCGTGGGCGTTGATCATCACCGCGGCCGGGTTACCGGTGCGCGGCGTGCCGTTGACGTAGACGCGCACGGTGTTGCCGCCGGTGGCGCGCAGGGCTCCGAGGTTGTCCGCGGACAGGCTGACGGCCCATTCGCTGAAGAACTCACCCAGGCTGAACTGCCGTGTGACGGGCGACTCGATGTGGATGACGCCGGTCGCGTCGTGGGTGTGCACGGGGCTGATGCTGCCGCGTGTCTGGTCGATCCCGAGGAACGCCGGAACTTCGACCGGTTGCCCGTCGACGCGGACGTCGAGGTGGGCGTGGATGTGCTCGACCGCGCCCTCTTGGTCCAGCATCGGCAGCCCCGCCGCCCGTACCGCGGCGGTCGCGTCGGCGGGGGCGGGCCACGGCGGCGCGATGTCGCGACCGACCGCGGTGATCGCCGCCGGGCTGGTCAAGTTCGGTGACGCGCTGCCCGGCTGCCGGGAGCCCGACGAGGTGGCCACCACGATGACGACGACGAGCAAGGCGACCACAACGACAGCCCCGGCACCGAACAGGAGCCCGCCACGCCGGTGGCTGGATCGGGCTTGTGCTACGGCTTTCTGCGCGGATCGCGCCGACGCAGCCCGCTTGGTAGTCGACTTCTTCTTGCCTGGCATAGGAATTCTCCACGTAAGGTGCTAGATGGGGATGGTGAAGCCGGAGATCGGGCCGCGCAGCCACGCGATCACCTCGCCCCACAGTCCGGTCACCAGCGCGACGCCGATGACGAGCAGGAACACGCCGCCGACCTGCTGGACGCGGCGGATGTGGCGGCGGACCCAGCTGGTGGCGCCGACGGCCCAGCGCGCGCCGAGGGCGAGGGCGATGAAGGGGAGCCCGAGTCCGAGGCAGTAGGCGGTGATCAGCAGGAGTCCTCGCCAGGTGGTGGGGCCGACGTTGGTTCCGCTGGCCAGGGCGATGACGCCGGACAGCGTCGGGCCGAGGCACGGGGTCCAGCCCAGTCCGTAGACGGCACCGAGCAGCGGGGCACCCCACAGCCCGTCGTGGGGCTTATGCCGCAGCTTGATGCCGCGTTGCATCATCGGGAATGCGCCGAGGAACACCAGGCCCATGGCGATGGTGACCACGCCGCCGATGCGCTGCAGCAGTTCTTCGTTGAGCAGTAAGGCGTCGGACAGGCCGAGGACCGCCATGGTCGCCGCGGTGAACACGACGGTGAACCCGAGGACGAACAGCAGGGCGGCGCCGGCGACCCGCCAGCGGCCGATGGTCCGCGTCGTGGCCCCGGCCGCGTCGACCGGTGGTGGCTGCGCGCCGACCAGCCCGGCGAGGTAGGCCAGGTAGCCCGGCACCAGCGGCAGGCAGCATGGTGAGGCGAAGGACACTGCGCCCGCGGCGACAGCGAGCAGCGCGGCGAGTAGCAGGGGCCCGGACACGGCCAGGTCGGTGAAGTTCACCGCTGCCGCCCGCTCCGGCATTGTCGTGTCTGCCGCATCAGCGACTCCTTCGCACTCATCTACGTACCTACTGCGCAGGTTAGTAGATGGTGGGGGGAGAGGCGTCGGGTGGTCAGAGAAGTGGCTCGCTCACATCATCGAGCTGATCGAGCACCCGGTGCCGGCCAAGCCGACAAGAAGGATGAGGACACCGCTCGCGAGCAGCGCTGCCAGTACGAGTAGTAGCGGCATCACAGCCGGATGGGCTCTGGTCGGCGCTCTCGTGGCAGGACTGGGAAGGTCGTGTGTCAGCGCGGCGAGGTCGCCCACGGTGCGCGCCCGGTAGGCCGCGGCGGAGCGCTCGGAGAACTCGTCCAGCGTCAGCCGCCCGGCACCGACCTGCGTGTGCATCGTGTCGACGACCTGCTCGCGGTCGGCGTCGGACGCACGAATCCAGGGTTCCATCAGCACCACCTCGTCGATCGCGTGATGTCCGGGCCGTGTCGCCAGGACGCGGGAGAGCGGGCTGCGTCAGGCAAGTGCGGCCACCGCCACATCGACGAGCAGGACCAGCGCGCTCGCGCCGAGGGCCAGCGTGCGCCCGAGGGACGTCGCCCGCGGTTCGGCGCGGAAAGGGAACAGCACCTGGCGGCACAGGGTGTAGGCGGCGATCGCGCCGAGGAAGACCGCGCCGGCGAAAGGCGGATCGGCGGCGAGCGTGAGCGGCAGGGTGACGAGGCCGATCAGCAGGGCCACGGCGGCTTCGACGAGCTGGATGGGGATGCGGCGGATGCCGACCCGGCGGTCGGAGGACCACAGGCCCCACCGCGACGTCGTCGGCCGCCCAACGCAGCAGCCGGTCAGGAAGCAGCCCGGTCTGCCGATGGCCATGCCGAAGAAAAGCCCGGGCGTGGTCGCGTCCAGGAATGCGCCGACCGGGATCCCTGACACCGCCAGCGCGAGGGCCATCGTGGCGATCGCACCCACCAGAAACCCCTGGATACAAGCGCCGGCATGGATGAACGTGCGCAGCGGCTTGCGGTGCTGGACGAGGTACCAGGTCTTCGCACTGAGGTAGCCGACGATGCTCGCGCCCAGCGAGATCGCGACCGAGGCGGGCACGTCGACGTGCGCCCTGGCCAGTAACACGGCCTGGAGCACGACGGCGACCACGACGCCGAGGCCCACCAGCGCTGGCCACATCGCGAGTCGCACACCGGGCCCGTGGACCAGGTGCACCAGCCGCGTGTGGGCGGTCAGGTCACGCCGGGGCAGCCGCGGCCCGATCTTCGCCGCGGCGGCGCTGGTCGCGGTGTGCCGCGCATCGAAGTACCGCACGGGCGTCGCGGTGACCCGCCATTCGCCGGGGTTGATGCCCGAGGGCCGGGTGGTGATCGCCACCCGCCCCTGGCCCGGGGTGATCGCGTCGACGCGCTCGACCTGGTCGAAGCGGTCACCCGGCTCCGGGGCGCCGTCGACTCCGACGCGCGTGCCGACGAACCGGACGTTCACCGAGAACGGCGGCCCGCTCGTGCCAGCGTCGAGCCAGCACGTCGCGGCCAGCGCGTGCGGCCCGGCCTCGGAGACCGCCGCGGCACACCCTCCGCCGCCTCGCTCCTCATCGGTTGTGGGTGCGGCTGCGGGACGGACAGCCGGGATGTTTGACGCGGGTGCGGGTGCGGGTCCGGCGGAGGCGAGCGCCTTCGGCTGCTGCGACCGCACGGTCGACGTGGCGGCCGCGACCCGCACCCGATCCCACTGGGACGCCTCGGCGCGGGGAGCGAACCCTGGCGTGTCGGCCGACCGGGTTGTGGTGGTGGTTTTGCGTGCTTGTCGTCGGGCGGTCTTCTTGCGCGATGTGGTGCTCATGGATTACCGGTCTTTCACGTCAGCGCCGATGCGCCCAGCGCCTGCACGGAGGACCGAGGGTGGGCAGCACGAAACCAGCGGTGTGGGTGAGGTGGTGGTGCGGGCCTGTCGGGCTGGATATCCGTTCGGTGCGGACCGCGGTCTGCCCGATGACCAGCCCGGTCGCGGTGGCGCGGGAAGCCGTTCGTCGGCTGGTGCGTCAGGCGTCGGTGGGAGGTGCCGGTTCGCCGCTGGGCACCCGGCCGCTGTCGAGTGCGTCCTGGGCGCGCAGGACGCGGAGCTCCTCGCGCAATTCGGCGACCTGCCGGTCGACGTCGGCGTTCTGGGCGAGATTGCTTGCCGTAGCGCACTTCCCGCGTCGATGTGGCCGGACGCAGAAGTAGTAGACCGCGGCGATGGTGGCGATCGCGAGGAGTGCGGCCAGGCCGGTGGACATCAGTGCGCGCCGGTGGCGCTCTGAGTGGCGCGCTCGGCCTTGAGGGCCTCGATCTCGGTGCGCAGCTGGTCGACCTGCTGCTGACTCTGACCGTCGGCGGGTGCGGTGGTGTTGTTCTTGCCGCGCATCATCATCCACATCATGGCGCCCATGCCCACCGGACAGGCCAGGGCGGCCACTCCCAGAAACAGTGCCTGCATAAGTCCTCCTCGTCGGATGGCCGGTAGCACCGACCTTCATCTACGATCTACGTACGGACATAGTAGATGAAGTGGGCGAGTGGTGCACCCAGTCCGGCGCGGTGACCTCACCCGACCAGGAAACCGCGCCGCAGACTGACGTCGACCAGGAGCTGTCATGGCACATCGAGAGCCGGAATCCGCCGAGGCGCCATGCCTCTACGCCGACACAGCAGGCGCTTTCGTGCTGTGCGCGTTGAGCCGCGACGGCCGCGATGACTTCGTCGCGCATCTCGATACCTGCCCACGATGCGACAGCGACGTCGAGGAGCTGCTTCCCGTGGTGCGGCTTCTCGACACGGCCAGGCCCTGCTGAGCGGGATCAGTTCGCGGACGCCGCAGGGTCGCCTTCCAGGATCCAGCAGACGGCCGAGTCATCATGCGGTGTCGGCTCACCCTGCTCGGCCCGGTCGAGCAGAGCCTGCAGGTGGCCTTCCAGGGCGACGAGTTCGGCGAGCTGGCCGCGGACCTGGTCCAGTCGGTCGTGCAGCACGGTGCGCACGTGCCCGCAGGGGGTGTCCCCGCGGTCGTAGACGGTCAGGATCTGGCGCACTTCCTGCAACGACAACCCGGCGGCTTGTCCTCGGCGGATGAACCGCAGCCGGTCCACGATCTCCGGTCCGTAGTCGCGATACCCCGACGAGGTGCGCGCCGGTGGCGGCAGGAGGCCTGCGTCCTCGTAGAAGCGGATCGTTTTGGTGCTCGTGTCGGTGACCTTGGCCACTTCGCCGATCTTCATCCGATTCTCCCCTTGACCTTCCAGTGCACTGGAAGGATAACACTCGATCACGACAAGACCGCTCCCTTCTGGAGGTGTTCGTGATGACCACACAGACCCTGTCGGTGCCGGAGATCTCCTGCGCTACCTGCAAGACCGCGATCGAGGGCGCGTTGGCACCACTCGACGGCGTCGAGACGGCCGTGGTCGACATCGCCACCAAACAGGTGAGCGTCGACTACGACGAATCGAAGATCGGCCGCCCCCAACTGGTCGCGGCGATCGAAGAACAGGGCTACCAGGTTGGAAATGAGGACTGAGATCGTGAGCGACACAACAACACCCGACCTGACGAGCATCGAGTTCGCGGTCCACGGGATGACCTGCGGGTCCTGCGCGACCCGGGTCCAACGAGTCCTCGGCAAGCAGGCCGGCGTCACCTCCGCGGAGGTCAACTACGCGACCGGCACCGCGCACGTCGTGCTCGCCGAACAACCCGCCGAGCCTGCCGCGCTGACCGCGGCGGCGGAGAAGATCGGCTACGGGCTAACACCCGTCACGCCCGACGCCCCCGGCGACACCCACGACGAGGAAGCCGTGGCCGCGGAACGGTCCTGGCTGCGCCGGGTGATCGTAGGCTGGCCACTCGCACTGGCCGTCGGCTATCTGGCGATGTTCTCCGGCGAGCTCCGGACGCAGCCGTGGGCGCACTGGACCGAATTCGCGCTCACCACACCCCTGCAGTTCTACGTCGGCTGGCCGTTCCTGCGCGAAGCCGCCCGCCGGGCCAGGCGGCTCACCGCGAACATGGACACCCTGATCGCGATGGGCACACTGGCCGCGTACCTCTTCTCGACCGCGCAGTTGCTGTTCTTCGGCGGCGACATGTACTTCGAGAGCACCGCCCTGATCATCGCGTTCCTGGTACTGGGCCGCTACTTCGAGGCCCGCGCGAAACAACGCGCCGGCAACGCGATCCGCGCGCTACTGCAACTCGGCGCCAAAGAAGCCCGCGTCCTGCGCGACGGAGCCGAGATCATGATCCCGGTCGCACAGGTCCGCGTCGGCGACCTGATGCGCGTGCGGCCGAGCGAGAAGGTGCCCACCGACGGCGATGTCGTCGACGGCGCCAGCGCGGTGGACGAGTCGATGCTGACCGGCGAGTCGATGCCGGTGGAGAAGACCGTCGGCTCGACCGTCGCCGGGGCCACCGTGAACACCAGCGGTGTCCTGACCGTGGCGGCCACCGCGGTCGGAGCACACACCGCGCTCGCGCAGATCGTCGCGATGGTGTCGGCCGCCCAGACCGGAAAGGGACAGGCGCAGCGGCTCGCCGACCGGATCTCCGCGGTGTTCGTCCCCACCGTGATCGCGCTGGCCGCGGCGACGTTCCTCGGGTGGTGGCTGATCGGCGGTGACCCGGTGGCGGGGCTGGTCGCCGCGGTCGCGGTGCTGATCGTCGCCTGCCCCTGCGCGCTCGGCCTCGCCACCCCGGTCGCGATCATGGTCGGCACCGGACGCGGCGCGAAGATGGGCATCCTGATCAAAGGCGTCGAGGTGCTCGAACGAACCCGCGAGATCACCACCGTGGTGTTCGACAAGACCGGCACCCTGACCCGCGGCGAAATGTCACTCACCGACGTCCACCCCGCCGACGACACCGGCGAACACCAGCTGCTGCGGCTGGCCGGCGCGGTCGAGGCGGACAGCGAGCACCCGATCGGCCAGGCCATCGCCACCGCGGCGCGAAACCGGACCGGCAGACTCCCGGCCGCACGCGACTTCGCCGCGGTAGCCGGGTACGGCGTACGCGCCGAGGTCGACGGGACCACCGTGACCGTCGGCCGGCGCACGATGCTCGCCGAGAACGGACTCGAGCTGCCGCGCGAGCTCGACGAACAGGCCGAACGATGGGAGTCCGCCGGCAAGACCGCAGTGTTCGCCGCGTGGGACGGCCACGTCCGCGGTGTGCTCACCGTGGCCGACACCCTCAAGGACGACGCCGCCGAGGTTGTCGCGCAGCTGCACCGGATCGGCCTGAAGGTCGCGATGATCACCGGGGACAACGCCCGCACCGCCGCCGCGGTCGCGGCCCAGGTGGGGATCGACCGGGTCCTGGCCGAGGTCCTCCCGGCGGACAAGCAGTCGGAGGTGTCCGCGCTGCAGGGCGCTGGGGAGGTCGTGGCCATGGTCGGCGACGGGGTCAACGACGCCCCGGCACTGGTGCAGGCCGACTTGGGGATCGCGATCGGCACCGGTACCGATGTGGCGATCGAGTCCAGCGACCTGACCTTGATGCGCGGGGACCTCGCCGGGGTGCCGAACGCGATCCGGCTGGCGCGGCGCACGTACCGCACGATCCTGCAGAACCTCGGCTGGGCGTTCGGCTACAACGTGCTGGCGATCCCGCTGGCGGCGTTCGGTCTGCTCAACCCGATCATCGCCGGCGCGGCGATGGGGTTCTCCTCGGTCAGCGTGGTCGTGAACTCGTTGCGGCTGCTGCGGTTCCGCAACGCCCGACGGGCGACACCCCGCATGGCCGCGCCCTACACGGAGCAGGACACGCCGCTGAACGACGGCGAGCACGTACGCGTCCCGCAGCGTTGACGGCAGCCGGATCGACGGGGAGCCGGCTCCCCGTCGATCTCGTCCACGGAACACAGCAGGCGCGAGGAAGGCAGTGAGAACCATGGTGGCACCGGTGATCTTGGTGGTCGACGATGAGACGAAGATCCGCCAGCTGCTGCGGTCCTACCTCGAGCGGGAGGGCTACACCGTTCTCGAAGCCGCCAGCGGCGGGGAGGCGCTGGAGCTAGCGGCGACGGTCGACCTGGTGATCCTGGACCTGCGATTGCCCGACCGGCCGGGACACGACATCGCCCGGCACCTGCGGCGCTCCACCGACGTGCCGGTCATCATGCTCACCGCCCGCGCCGGGGAGGCCGACCGGATCGCCGGACTGCGCCTGGGCGCCGATGACTACGTCACCAAACCGTTCAGCCCCGGCGAGCTGGTCGCCCGGGTGACCGCGGTGCTGCGCCGCGCCACCGGCGAGAGCACCCCCGGCGCCGCGCACTCGTTCGGCGGCGGCGCGCTGCGGATCGACACCCAGCGCCGCGAGGTAGTCGTCGATGACCGGCCGGTTGTGCTGACCCGCTCAGAGTTCGACCTGCTCGCCGCGCTCGCCGGCCGGCCGGGGCGGGTGTGGTCACGCCACGAGCTGGCTCGTCGCGCCCGCGGCGAGCGCGACGGTGACACTGACGAACGCACCATCGACGCCCACGTCAAGAATCTGCGCCGCAAGCTCGACGACCCACCGGCGGTCGCGCGGCTGGTGGAAACCGTCGCCGGTGTCGGCTACAAGCTGGGCGTTGACCGTGATGCCTAGCCTGCCGCTGTGGCTGCGGGGGCGGGTGGCCCGCCGCCTCGCACTGGCCATCACCACCGCGGCGGTGGCCGCGGCCGCGCTGACCGCGATCGTGGTGAACCTGGCCTTCGGGCAACGGTTCGCCGACTACCTCGATACCCAGCAGCAGGCCCGCGCCCAGCAGGTGGTGACGCTGCTCGCCGCCGACTACCAGACCGATCAGGGCTGGCGCACCGAGTCCCTGGACCGCCTCGCCCCGGGATTGGTGATGTCCGGTGACACCGTCGAGCTGCTGGCACCCGGCGGGCGAACGATCTGGTCGCTGGCCGACGCCGGTGTCGACCCGGCAATGACGGTCATGCACCGCACGATGATGGGCACGCCAGAGCTTGCCCCCAGCGTCCGGGGCGCGATCACGGTCGACGGGCGAGAGGTCGCCACGGCGGTGCTTGCGGTGCCGCGCGCCGCCGCGCCCGCCGCGGACCGGGACTTCCGCGACGCGGTCAACGGTCTACTTCTCGCAGCCGGGCTCGGCGCCGGCGCCGTCGCCCTGCTGGCTGGCCTGTTCCTCGCCCGGCGCACCACCCGGCCGCTGGCGGAGCTCACCGCGGCCGCCGACGAGTTGGCCGCCGGGGTCCGCGATCGCCGCGCGCACGTGTCCTCGCGCGACGAGATCGGGCAGCTGGCCCGGTCCTTCAACACGATGGCCGACGCCCTAGACCGCGAGGATGAGCTGCGCCGCGCCTTCGCCGCCGACATCGCCCACGAGCTGCGGACCCCGCTGACGATCCTGCAAGGACAGCTCGAGGCCGTCCGGGACGGGATCACCCCGGCCGACGAGCAGCTGATCACCTCGCTGCACGAGGAATCACGGCGGATGACCCGGCTCGTCGCGGACCTGGAAACCATGGCCGACGCCGGCGCGGCCGGATTCACCTTGCAGCGCAGTCAGGTCGCGCTGCGCCCCCTCATCGCCGCCGCCGTGGACAGGCTGGCGGCTCATGCCGCCCAGCGTGGCGTCCGGCTTGTTGCGCTCCTGGAGGAGGCCACCGTGGCCGCCGACCCGGTGCGGATCAGCCAGGTGGTCACCAATCTGCTGAGCAACGCCGCCACCTATACCCCGCCCGGGGGCACCATCACCGTCACCCTGGCGCGCAGCACCGACGGCGCGGAACTGGCGGTCGCCGACACCGGGTCCGGTATCCCCGACGACGAACTCCCGCGGGTGTTTGACCGCTTCTTCCGCGGTGCCGGGGCCCCGCCCGGCGGCTCGGGCATCGGCCTGGCGGTCGCCGCCGAACTCGTCGCCGCCCACGGCGGCACCCTCACCGCGCAGAGTGGTCCCCGGTGTGGAAGCCGGTTCCTCGTCCGGCTTCCCGCCACCGCGCCGGGCCGCGCACCGCATTCACAGGATCTTCATCACCTCGCCCTAGCGTCGAACACGTCGGCCGAGATCGTCGGTTCGACGACCACCAGCAGGAGGTAGAACAATGCGGAATACGAAGAAGATCCGGGTCGCTCTCACCGCGGCGGTCGTGGTGCTCGGGCTCAGCGCAGCGGGAACCGGCGTCGCCCTCGCGTCGTCCGACCCGGCTCCCGCTCCCGCTCCCGCACCAGCCGCTCAGGCAGCTCCGAACACCGGGACGGATAGCGGTCAGGTGTCAGGCACCGACGCGTCACTCGCGCAGATGGATCAGATGATGCAGCAGATGGTGCAGAATCTGCCCGCCGACCAGCGCGCCACCGCCATCGCCATGCACCAGCAGATGCGCCCCGCCATGCAGAAGATGATGTCCGGCGAGAAGGACACGATGGACGGTTGATCGGCCCGCCGGTCCGAGGTCAGGGCGTCGGTGGCAGCCGGGCTGTGCCGGGTGATGGCGAGTGCTGTCACCCGGCAGGCTGGGGACCTCGCCGGCCGCACGCCGATGTTCCCTGGCCAGCAGGGCCGCCAGAGTGTCGGCAGCTCGGGTCGGTCGGTGAAGCGACCCACCCGGGCTTCGGCGTGCTCGTGAGCGTGCAGAGCCTTCGTCGTCGACCGGCGCGACGTGGTCGTCGCGTCTGTGCGAGTTCAGGGCTACCAACTGCCGATCGTGGCGCGGCCGAGGATGTGGGTCTGCGGCGGGGAGAAGTTCATCGGCGCGTAGACAACGCGGGCCATCTCGTTGATGGTGAAGCCGGCCGCGCGGATGTCGGCGGCGGTGTCGCGGTTGAGGTGACAGCCACCGCCCAGCCGTGACCACAGCGGTGTGCCCAGGTCCTGCAGGAGCCCGGGCAGGAGTCGGCGAGAGCGGACATGTTCGAAGAACCGCAGTTCCCCTGTGGGGGTGAGAATTCGCCGCAGCTCGGCGAGCGCGCCGCGGGGATCGGGGACCGAGCACAGCACCAGCGACGCGACCGCGGCGTCGAACGAGCCGTCGTCGAAGGGCAGGTCGCCGGCGTGGGCCGCGACCACCTGGACCGGGACGGTCGTGTGGTGCGCGGCCTGTTCAGCCAGCGCGCGCAGCCCGTCTTCCGGCTCGACGGCGACAACTTCGGTCACCGTGTTTGGGTAGTGCGTGAAGTTCAGTCCGTTGCCCGCGCCCAGCTCGATCACTCGCCCGGTCAGCCCGGCGAGCGTGCGGTGCCGGTGTTCGCCGGTGCCACGCTGCTCGGATTCGGCGCTGATCCGCTCGTAGAGCCGAGCGAACCGTGGATGCTGAAACCGGTCCAGATCACTCATGTCTCGTCCCTCCGCTCCTGTTCGGCAGTGGCCGCGTGCCAGTTCCGGTCGCGAGCTGGGGACTACCGCGAGGCTGTCGCAGTGCGCTCAGCTCGCCGCGGGGTTGCACAGTGCGAGGCCACTAAGCGCCAGCACGCCGGTGAGCAGCGGCCCGCCGACGACCAGGAGCGCGGCCGCGCTCAGCAGCAGCCGCGTCCGCAGCCGGTCGCGGCGGGGAGTCGGTGTGACGAGGCGTTCGGCGCGGGCCAGTACGTCCACTCCGGTCGCGCCGAGTGCGCCGCGGGGGAGCGGTGCGCACCCGGACAGCGCGAGCAACGCCCCGAGCAGGGTGCCCGGGCTGTGGCTGCGGGCGGCGGTGTCGTCGGCGCACATTTCCAGCAGCCGGGCGATCTCGGCCGCGCCGGTGGTGAACAGCTCCACCCGGGGCAGTGCTGTCGCGAGGGCCCGGGTGACCGCGAGGATCTGGTGGTGGTGCCCGGCGAGGTGGGCGCGTTCGTGGGCGAGTACCGCGCCGAGGTGGTCCTCGTCGAGGGCGTCGAGGGTGGCGCTGGTGACCACGATGGTGTGCGGTCGCCCGGCGACGCAGTAGGCGGCGCGTTCGGGGGCGTCGAGTACGACGGCGTCCAGCCCGGCGACGCGGCGTCCGACGATGCGGGCGTGGCGGGCGTGGCGGTGGGTGTGTGTCCGTGCGTGGGTCAGGGACTGGGCGAGCCGCCAGGCCAGGCTGGCCAGTGCCGCAATCGCGCTGGCGGTCAGCGTGAGCAGCACGATCTGCAGGACCAGCCCGGAACCGCCGGAGGCGACAAAGCGCAGTGCCGCGAAGCAGGCGCTCGCGATCTGGCCTGGCCTGTTCCAGTCCTGCAGGAGTTCGGCGGCGAGGAACCCGGCGGCGACCACCCAGGACGCGGCGACGCTTCCGATCGCGGCCAGCCACGTGGCCACCCCGAGCCGCGGGGCCACCCCGGCGTGGGTCAGCCGGAGCAGCAGGCGGGGTCCGAGGACGGCGATGACGAAGGTGTAGAGCACGAGGCAGGCGGCGACGCTCATCGCGTGCCTTTGGAGGTCAGGCGGGCCAGTGCTGCGCGCAGGGTGGCGGACTCCTCGTCGGTCATCTGCTCGACGAGGTGGGTCAGCACCGCGCCGGAGTTGCCTCCGGCGTCGAGCGCGTCGCGCATCAGGCGTGCGCTGTACTGCTCGCGGTTCAGGATGGGCCAGTAGGCGAACGCCTTGCCGTGGCGCTCGCGGTCCAGCCAGCCCTTGCGGTGCAGGTTGTCCATCGTGGACATCACCGTGGTGTAGGCGATGTCGCGGCCCTGGAGCAGGTCCTCGAACACGTCGCGGACCGTCGTCTTGCCGTCACGATCCCAGAGCCGGTCCATGATCACCGCTTCGAGATCCCCGAACCCGCGCACGCGCATTCCCTCCACTCCTTGGTTGCTTCACAGGGTACGTGGCCCGCCAATTCAGCCCCGTCCCCGCTGGTCGCGCGCCGACTCGGCGATGAACGTCGACCTCACACGCCAACAAGCTACTATCTACGTACGGACATCGTAGATAGTAGCCGACGACAGCCCCATCAACCGGATGTAGCAGGAAAGGGTGTTCATGCGCGCACGGACGACGGAGAGCGGCCGCCATGGGTGACGTACTGGTCGGAACGACACTGCTGGCATCGTTCCTCGGCGGCGTCGTCGCCCTGCTGGCTCCATGCTGCGTGTCGGTCATGCTGCCCGCCTACCTCTCCACCGGGTTCCGCCACCGTGGCGGAGTCGTCCCCGCGACTCTGATCTTCGGCGCCGGCGTCGCGACGATCATCCTGCCGATCGGACTGGGTGCGACCTTCCTGAGCAGCCTGCTGCTCACCCAGCACCTCTGGATCTTCTTCATCGGCGGCGCCCTGATGATCGCCGCCGGGGTGGCGACGCTGGCTGGCTGGAAGCCGAACCTGCCGATGCCCGGCGGGCGCACGGTGAAGGAGGGCAGCTTCGGCTCGGCCTACGTGCTCGGCGCGTTCTCCGGTGCGGCCAGTGCGTGCTGTGCCCCTGTCCTGGCCGGAGTCGCGGTGCTCTCCGGGGCGGCCGCGTCCTTCCCGGTCGCGTTGGCGATCGGCGCGGCCTATGTGGCCGGGATGGTGACGCCGCTGGCGTTGATCGCACTGCTGTGGGACAAACGCCGCGAGCGCGCGACCCGGCTGCTCACCGACCGCACCGTGCGCGTCCGCCTCGGCCGGTGGCAGCGGCAGATGGCGCTGGGCAGCGCGGTCAGCGGGGCACTGATGGTCGCCATGGGCGTGCTCGCGGTGATCCTGGCGTTCACTGGGCCCGGTATGCCCAGCGGAGGCTGGCAGACCGCGTTGAGCGCCTGGCTGCAGCACATCGCCAGCGTCTCCCTCAACACCCTGTCCTTCATCCCGGGCTGGGGTCTGCTGGTCGTCCTGCTGCTGGTGTTCGTCCTGCTCATCCGGCGCGCGCTGCGCCCCAAGACACCCTCGACTCCTGCCGCGTCGGCGTGCTGCGCCGACGCGGACGACACCACTTCCACCACCACCGACATCGTCGAGGAGAACCGACGTGAGCAAGACCAGCGGTAAAACCGCAACGAAACGCCCCACCGCGGGAAAAGGAGGCAGCGCCGGCCGGGCGCAACGGCCCCAGGGCGGCGCGAGCGCCGTGGCGCGGGCGCGCGGTGGATCGAGCGGACCCTCGCGGTCGCGGATGATCGGCGTGATCGCGATCGTCGTCGTCGCACTGGTCGCGTTGTTCCTGATCTACCAGAACTCGCAGGGCAGTAAGGACAGCGCAACCGGCGGGAGCGGGTTCAAGCATGTGTCCGGCCAGCCCGGTGCCGGGACCGCCGCACCGGCGTTCACCCTGACGTCGTCTAGTGGTGCCCAGGTCGCCTCGACCTCCTTCGGCGGCAAGAGTGTCCTGCTGTACTTCCAAGAAGGCCTGTCGTGTCAGCCGTGCTGGGACCAGATCAAGGATCTGGAGAAGAACCAGGCCGCACTGACGAGCGCGGGGGTGGACGAGGTCGTCTCGATCACCACCGACCCGGCCAACCTGATCGCGCAGAAGGTCAGCGACGAGAAGCTGTCCACCACGGTCCTCTCGGACCCGACGATGGGAGTCTCGCAGGCCTACAGCGCGAACAAGTTCGGGATGATGGGCGACATGCGCGACGGCCACAGCTTCGTCCTGGTCGGCCCCGACGGCACGATCCGCTGGCGGGCGGACTACGGCGGCGCGCCCGACTACACGATGTTCCTGCCGACGCCGAAGATGCTCACCGACCTGACCGCGGAACGCAAACCGTGACCCAGCCCGTCGAGATCACACTGCTGACCCAGGACGACTGCGGCTTCTGCGACCACGCCAAGACGGTCCTTGACCGGCTGGGGACGGAGTATCCGTTGCAGATCACCGAGATTGACCTGGCCGGCGAGGACGGGCAGCGCTTGGCGACGACGGCGGGTGTGCTGTTCGCGCCCGGCGTGCTCGTGGACGGTGAACCCTTCTCCTTCGGTCGGCTCTCCGAACGCAAGCTCCGGCGCGCGCTGGGCAAGCACGTCCAGGAACGTTCCCGGCGCTCGTAGGCGCCGCCCTACGCGGAAGGTAAGAGGGCGTGCGCTCACCGCCATCATGATCTACTATGTACGTACGTAGTTAGTAGATCATGATGGCGGTGCTACCAGCCAGCGAGGAGAAACCCGTGCAGTCGCTCATCTTCGGGCTTGCCAGAGCAGCCTGTCCGATCGGCATGGGCGCCATGATGTGGATCATGATGCGCGGCCGGAACAAGAACACCGCGACCGCCGACAGCCAGAGCCCGCAGCAGATCGAGCAGCTGCGCGCCGAGCTCGACCAACTCAGAGCCGACCACGCCACGGCCGCACTGCACTAGCCGCCACACTCGCGCCGCGGTCACGCGGCACTCACGAAACTCCCTGCACACCACCATCGTCGCGCCACGCGTGCCGCGCCGACGTCTCCTGTCGCGCGCTTCACATCACCCTGCCTTCGAACAGAAAGAGATGAACTCATGGGTCTCGCACAGCTTGGACACCGCGCCACCCTCGCCATCGCCGGCGGGATCGCGGTCATCGGAATCTCCATCGGTGTCGCCACCGCCGCACTCGCCGACGCGGCCCCCTCCACTCCCGCCGCCGACACCGCGAAGACATCCACCACAACACCAACGACCCCCACCGCATCGTCGACGCCGAGTGCGGACCCCAGCATGGATATGGAGATGCAGATGCAGCTCGAAGCCATGCGCATGGGCATGCAAGACGGCATGAACATGGCCCAGGGCAACACCATGGGCGCGGGAACAGCCGCGATGCCGAACACGATGAACACCCCGCCTGCCACCGGCACCCCGACGCCGGCCCCCGCCGCACCCGGTACCGCCAAGGCCGGCATGGGAATGATGGGCGGGATGTAAACCGCGCACCCGAGATCAGATTCACGGCAGGACTTTCAGCGCCCGGCACATGAACGGGTGGCGTTGACCGGCCACAGGCAATCGCAGTGGCCGTAGCAACCCTTCAATGAAAGGCTGGCACATCCATGTCCGCATTCGCTCGGATCGCCGGGAAGATCGGGCGCCGCACCGCGCTCGCGGTCGCCGGTGGTGTCGCCGTCGTCGCCGTGGCGGTCGCTGTCGCCGCGACGGCCTTGGCCGACGGCGGCTCCTCCCAACCCGCCAACACCTCGGTATCGACTCCTGCCGCGACTCCCACTGTGGCGCCCACCTCCACCCCCACCGCACGACGCGGGGATGACATGGGCACCGGCGACGGCACAACCGGATGTTGCCAACGCGACATGGGTACGGGCACGGGCGACAAGTGACGGTGACCGACGACGCCGCGGGCCAGGACCGCAAGACCGCGGTCAAGGTGGTCATCGCCAGTGCGACCCTGTCCGGGGTCGCTCTGGTGACGGCGCTGCTGGCCGCCCTCAGCCCACCGGCAGTCGCCCAGACCAGTGTGTCCCCAGTGGGTGCCGCGGTTCCCACCGCCGTGCAGACCACCGCAAGCCCGGTGACTCGTTCTGCCGGCAGTGGGTGTTCCTCCTCCTCGGGTTCGTCGGCGTCCACCCCCGGCCCCGCGCCGTCGACTGTTCCGACGCCGGCGGGGCAGCCGATGACGCGCAGCAATGGCAGCTGAAGCCCACTTCCCCGTCATGGGCTCCACCGCCCACCTCATCGTCGTCGGTGGACCGCCCGGCCTTCTCGAGTACGCCCGCGCGCGGTTGGGCGAGCTGGAGTCACGCTGGTCACGGTTCCGCCCGGACAGCGAGATCAGCCGCCTGAACACCGCATCGGGCCGGTGGGTACGGCTGAGTCCGGTGACGGTGTCGGTGCTGCGCCGCGCGGTGCAGGCCTGGGAACTGACCGGCGGCCTGTACGACCCCACCGTCCTGACCGCGTTGGAGAATGCGGGCTACACCGGCAGTTTCGAGACTCTCCCGCACACCGGACCCGCCGGACCCGCAACAACGACGCCCTCACCGGGATGCGCAGGCATCGACATCACCGGTCGCCGAGCCCGGCTCCCGCCAGAGGTCCGGCTCGACCTCGGCGGAATCGGCAAGGGATACGCCGCAGACCTGCTCGCCGACGACGTCGTCGCGCGAGGAGCCGAAGGTGTGTGCGTCAACCTCGGCGGAGATGTCCGCGTCGCCGGAATGCCACCGGTAGCGGGCGGCTGGGTCGTCGCGATCAGCGACGAAACCGCACCGCACCACGACCTCGCCCACGTGTCCCTGGCAGGCGGGGCCGTGGCCACCTCCACCCGGCTACGCCGACGGTGGCGCCGGGGCGGCGACGAGGTCCACCACCTGATCGACCCGCGCACCGGGGCCCCGTCGACGAGCGCGGTGGCCGCGGTCACCGTCGTGGCCGCCCATGCCCAGTGGGCGGAGATCCTCGCCAAAGCGGCACTGATAGCCGGGCTCGAGCCCGGGTCAGCGTTGCTGGAGACCCACAGCGTCGCCGCGATCCTGACGATGTACGACGGAACGGCCCACCGGGTGGGACCGATGGAAAGGTTTGAGTGTTGGACCCCAAGCTTTGGTGGTACATCGCCCGCGCCAGCGGACTGACCGCCTGGTGGATCTCCAGCGCCACCATCGCCCACGGAATGCTGCTCTCCAGCCGAATCCTGGGTCCGAGAGCAACCCCCGCGCGGCTGCTGGACCTCCACCGGTTTCTCTCGATCCTCTCTGCGGTCTTCCTCACCACCCACCTGCTCACCCTGTTCGCCGACCAGTGGGTGGACATCGGCCCGCTGCAAGTACTGGTGCCCTTCACCTCGAGCTACCGGCCGGGTGCGGTGGCGTGGGGCGTGACCGCGTTCTACCTGCTCGCGGCGGTCCTGGTCACCTCTCTGCTCAAGGCACGTATCCCTGCGGCCTGGTGGAGATCGGTGCACCGGGTGGCGTTCGCGGTGTTCATCCTGGTCACCGTGCACGCCCTGACCGCCGGGACCGACACCACCGCCACCCGCGCGACAGCGCTGGTGCTCGGCGGCGCCTTGACGTTCCTGGGCACCTACCGCCTGCTGCGCGGCCGCCACGCCACGACCACGACACCACCGGCACCCCCACCGTCCACAAGCGACATCGCACTCGCCGAGTCCCCGGCGCCGCCGAGCGACCAGCGGGTCCGTGTCACCGAACTACGCTGGG
The DNA here is from genome assembly GCF_025464955.1 of Amycolatopsis sp. GTDB lineage: Bacteria > Actinomycetota > Actinomycetes > Mycobacteriales > Pseudonocardiaceae > Amycolatopsis. The sequence continues at coordinate 20,623 of NZ_JAODNM010000145.1, forward strand.
CCGCCGACGACGTCCTCGCCGTCACTGTGTCCGCTGTCGACGGCGGACACCTGCCCGCTTGGGAACCCGGTGCGCACGTCGATCTCGTGCTGCCGTCGGGAAAGGCTCGCCAGTACTCGCTGTGCGGCGACCCCGCTGACCGCGGCCACTACCGTGTCGGGGTGCTGCGAGTCCCCGGCGGGCGCGGCGGTTCCACCGAAGTGCACCAGCTCCACGCCGGGCAGACGATCGCCGCGCGAGGACCGCGCAATACGTTCCCGCTCGTCCTGGCCGGCTCCTACCTTTTCGTCGCCGGTGGCATCGGGATCACCGCGCTGCTGCCGATGATCCGCCGCGTCGAGGACGCCGGCATGCCGTGGCGGCTCGTCTACGGCGGACGGTCCCGAGACAGCATGGCGTTCACCGACGAACTCCTCTCCCTGACACCCGGGCGCGTTCACCTGGTGCCCCAGGACACCGACGGACTCCCCGATCTGGTGGCGGCCCTCAACGACACACAGAGTGGCGCGGCGGTGTACTGCTGCGGGCCGGAGCCGCTCATCGCCGCCCTCGAACGAACCATCGCCGCGGATTTCCCCGACCGTCACCTGCACGTCGAACGCTTCGGCCCACTGCTATCCCCGGCAGCCGGGACACAGCAGCACCCGCCGGCTGCGGTGTTCGAGGTCGAGCTCGCACGCAGCGGCCAGGTATTGCCGGTTCCGGCTGATCGCAGCCTCCTGGCCGTGATCCGCGACGTCGTCCCCGGCGCGCCGTCGTCGTGCGAGCAGGGGTTCTGCGGCAGCTGCGAAGTCCGCGTCCTGGCCGGCACCCCCGAGCACCGCGACGACGTGCTGCCCGCCGGCCAGCGCGACCGGACCGACCTGATCTACCCCTGTGTGTCTCGCTCACGCAGTCCACGACTCGTCGTCGACCTGTGATACCGCCCTGGTAGCGATTGTCTAGGCGGTCCGGTTCACGGGGCCGTTCCGGCGACCGGCGGTTCGGCAGCGAGGCGCCGCACCACAGGTTCGAGGTCGGAGTCGAGCAGCGGCATGAGGAAGATCGCCGACACCCGGTGCGCGCGGTCCAGGACGATGGTCGACGGCACGATGTTGCGCGGGTAGCCCTTCAGGCTCAGCAGCGACCGGCCGGGCGGGTCGTAGATCGAGGGATAGGTGACGCCGATGTAGCGCACGAAGTCCACCGGTGCGCTGCGGACGTCGTCGCGGACATCGATGCCCAGTAGTTGCACCCCGGAGGCCTTGGTGTGGTCGTAGACCCGTTGCAGTTCGGGCATCTCCGCCCGGCACGGGCCGCACCAGGAACCCCAGATGTTGAGCACGACGACCTTGCCCGGGTAGTCGCGCAGCCCGATCTGCGTACCCTGCCGCAGCAGGTCCTCGCCGGCCAGGTCCGGCGCGGGCCCGCGGGTGGCGGGCGGGTCGTAGAAGATCTTCGTCTTCCCGCCCGGTGAGACGAACGAGAACGTCGATCCCTGCGACACCGCGTCGGCGCCGGTGCTGCACGCCGTGAGCGTCAGCAGCGCGGCGACGCCGAACGCTGCCCAGCGGAGAGGTGGTCGGCCCATGAACTCCTCCATCTACGTATCTACTGCGTAGAATAGTAGATTCTCTTCGCCAGCTGGCGGCCGTGCCACCTCCCTGCGGTCGGCCCGCCCTGGCCGCACCGGGCACCACCCCGTTAGCATCGCCTTATGACGATGACAGCGCCCGATGTCGTGGTGAGGCGTACGGAGCTCGAGCCGGCGGCGGCGTTGTTCCGTTCGCTGGGCGATCCGAGTCGGCTGGCGATCCTGCGCCGTCTGGCCACCGCCCCGGCGCGGGTGGTCGACGTGGTCGACACACTCGGGCTGGCGCAGTCCACCGTGTCCAAGCACCTGGCGTGCCTGCGCGACTGCGGCCTGGTCACCTCCGAACCCCTCGGGCGAGCATCGCTGTTCCGGCTGACCCAGCCCGCGCTGATCGACCTGCTCGCCGCCGCCGAGACCGTGCTGGGCGCCACCGGCAACGCCGTCGCGTTGTGCCCGACCTACGGCTGCGACGACGTGACCGAGTCATGAGCCCCGGCGAGCACTCCCCGACGCAGGAGATCCGCACCACCGACGTCGACGAGTGCGCCGACGGGTGCTGCTCGCCGCCGGCGACGGTGGAGCGTGACGCCGGCTGGCATCGCACGGCCGGGCGCGTCCGGCTGCTGTCGTGGCTGTCGCTGGCCTACATGGCTGCCGAGGGCGCGGTCGCGATCACCGCCGCGGTCCTGGCCGGGTCCGTGGCGCTGCTGGGGTTCGGGTTGGACTCGGTGATCGAGGGCCTTGCCAGCGTCATCGTCATCTGGCGGTTCACCGGCACCAGGACACTCTCGGAGACCTCGGAGGCGAGGGCGCAGAAGGCGGTTGCGGTGACCTTCTTCCTGCTCGCTCCCTATATCGCCTACGACGCGGTCACCACCCTGATCTCCGCGGAGCACGCCACCACGAGCTGGCTGGGGATCGGACTGTCGATCGCCAGCCTGATCGTCATGCCCCTGCTCGGTGTCGCGAAGAAACGCCTCGGCACGCGCCTGGAGTCCGGCGCGACCAGCGGCGAGGGCACCCAGAACCTGCTGTGCGCCTACCTCGCCGCCGCGGTCCTCCTCGGCCTGCTCGCCAACACCGTGCTGGGCTGGTGGTGGCTCGACCCGGTTGTCGGGCTGGGGATCGCCGCGCTCGCGGTGCGCGAAGGCATCGACGCCTGGCGCGGAGACGACTGCTGCTGACCACACACCGCAAGCGAGACAGAAAGGCCACCCGCGATGGAGGTTCGGCTACTCGTTGTCCCGGACTGCCCGAATGAGACGCCGACCGCGAACCTGGCGCGACACGCCCTGGATGAACTCGGGCTCACCACGACTCCGGTGGTCGCTGTCGTGGTCACCAGCCAGGACCACGCCGAGGATCTCGGTTTCGCCGGCTCCCCGACGATCACGATCGACGGCGTGGATCCCTTCGCCGATCCCAGCCAGGTGCCGGCGTTGGCGTGTCGCGTCTACCGGACCGACACCGGAATCACCGGAACACCCGACCCCGCGCTGCTGCGGCACGCAGTCCGCCGAGCCCGCGACGACATGGCCGCGGACGGCTAGGCGTGAGCCCCGGCTACGTGTCGTCCGGTTGGCTCGTGGCGCTCAGGGTGAGCTGGCGGCGGTGGAAGTCGAAGTGCTGGGTGGGGAAGCGGTAGATGTCGGCGAGGGTCATGAATTCCCCGAAGAACGGGTCCCACCGGTCGGGGTAATGCATACCCCGGGCGAGGTCGGCGTCGGTCTCGGTGTCCAGCCGGCGATGCAGCGACGCGACCGCACGACCGAACATCGCTATCATCCGACGCTCGCCCAGGATCCGTCCACCGAGGCAGGAACCGGCGTAGTTCACGGCGTCGAACGGGCGGGTCGCGGCGTTGAGCACCTGGGCGTAGGCGCGGCTGGCGCCTGACGGGAGGCGCCCGAACAGCCGGACCACCCTGAGCAGGGCCTGCATGATCAGGTAGCCGAGCAGCATGTGAAACAGCAGCTGCTGGTTGGTCCAGCGGGTGCCGTTCGACGCCCGGCGCAGGTCCGCCTCGCCGGCCCCGTCGAGGAGCAGGCGAAACGTCGCGTACGCGCGGTCCAGGTCGTCATGAACGGCTTGCTTGTCCACGAACCCAGTCTCCGCCCCGCGCCGCGCTGCGAGCAAGACCTCAGGTTGCTGTGCTGCCGGCGCGGGAACCCCGGCGGCTCAGCGCTGAAGGGTGCGACAGGACCGAGCAGCCAATCGCGCAGCAGCGCCCGGCGCGTGTCCGGCTCAGCCGCGAAGTCGACCGCCGTGTGCTGGGCATAGCCGGGGACCCCGTTGATGTCCGCACCCCGTACAGGAGGTGCTCGACCATGCGGCGCTGACCTCCATGGCAGGCCCGCCAGAACACCGCGGTCACCTCGTCAGGCCCGGGCACCGGACTCGCCGCGAGCAGTTCGTCGACGCGGCCGATGTCATGCGCAGCGCCGCGCCCAGTACGACGGTGTGGACGGCAGCATGATCTGCGCCGCCGAAGCCGAAGGCGGCAAGGACCGCTGCCAAGGTGATGACGGCGGCCCCCTGTCGCCGTCAGGGGCGACACGGCGACGCTGGAAGGCATCGCCTCGTGGGGCTACGGCTGCGCAGTGGCGGGCTACCCCGATGTGTACATCCGCAGCGGCGACGTTCGCACCTGGATCGACGCCCACCGCGCATGACGGGTGCTCGTGCGACACCGACGGCAGGGTCTCGGGGGTCTCCGGGGTCGCGCACCTGGCTCATCCCAACGTGCTTGACTCGCCCTTGCGGCAGCGAGCACACGGCGTGGGTGCCGCCGCCCGCGGCGGTCGGTCATGACAGAGGCGGGAGCGAGTAGAGGCCGAGTGCCCTTCCGTCACGCGCAGCCACGAGCTGCTGGTTGAGAACCCTGATGTCGGCCTGTGACGCCGTGTGCTCCAGGCGCAGCACCTGGATGGCCCTGAGCAGGGTCTGGGTGGACGCCTGCCAACGGAGACAAATCCGACTCGCAAAGCCGTTGTCGCCGCTATGGTCCGCATGCTCGGCGGCACTCCGTCTGTCGTCCGTCCCGGTTTGCTCAGCAAGGCTGCGTTGGCCCGCGAGGCACAGGTCGACCGCAATCAGATCAGCCAGGGCTCTTGCCGTGACCTGGGTGACCGCTTCGCCACGATCACCCAACAGAACACGGCGCCAGCCACCGCTCGCGAAGCCGAACAGCTAATCCGCATCGAGCACCTGACCGCGCAACTCCAACAGCTCACCAAGGGCCGCGCCGAGCTCCGCGCGGACAAAATCTACGACAATCGCAGACAGCGCAAGATCTGGACCCGTTCCTTCTCGCGTGCCCGTGATAGCGGGGTTGGTCGACGCGACGCTTGGCCACCCTCATTGAGATTTTCACCGTACCGGGAATCTGAGACAGTCCTGGCCAGCGTGTCGCGAGGTCGACTGCTGCAACGGACCAAGATCACGATGTACGTTCCCTTACGGACGTTCTCGCTGCTTAAGCGATGACTTTCACCGCGCGGAAGCGCCTGATCTACTGACCACAACTTCACCACGAGATGAGAGGTTGCGGGCGATGATCGAGCTGGCGATGCAGCGGTACGGGCAGGCATTGGTGGATCAGACCGCGCAGTTCGCTGAGACCGCCCGCCGCGCTGCGGTCGATGCGCCGGTGCCGACGTGCCCGGAGTGGACCTTGAGCAAGCTTGTCGAGCATCTCGGTCAGACACAGCATTGGGTTGCCTCGATCGTGGAGAAACGGGTGTCCGACCCGTCGCAGCTGCCTACGTCGTTCGCCGCCCTGCCCGCCGACCAGGACGCATGGGCGTCATGGCTGGCCGAGGGTGCATCGCTGCTAGCTGCGGCATGCGCCGATGCTGGTGTCGACGCGCCGGTGTGGAACCCGGCGGGTGACGCTCGGTCGGGGACACGGTTTTGGCTGCGCCGGATACTGTGCGAGACGATCATTCACCGCGCCGACGCGGCCGCCACCGCCGGCGTGGCCTACCAGCTCGACGCCGAACTCGCCGCCGACGCGATCACCGACCACCTGGCGATGATGACCTCGCCGGGATGGGCCGCTCAGCGGCCGGACTCCGCTGAAGCGCTTCGTGGCAAGGGGCAGACCTTGCACCTGCACGCCAGCGATGAGCCGAATCTCGGCGAGGCTGGCGAGTGGTTCGTCGAACGCGGCACTGAGGGAGCGACCTGGCAGCATCGCCACGGCACGGCGGACGTCACGGTCCGCGGACCGGCGACCACGTTGCTGCTTGTGCTGACCAGGCGTCGGTCGGTCTCCGCCGGGCTGGACGACAGCCTGCAGGTTTCAGGCGACCTGGACCTGTTCACCCACTGGGTCGAGAACACCGCCCACCAGGCCGGGTAGGTGGAGGAACCCCGACGCCCATGACCCGCCCACAATGCAGAAAGGTGGATGCGGTCTCACTCGCCGATCCCCTGCTGAGGCAGTGCGACGCCGCCCAGGCCGCCGACGCTGTCTGAAGCTCAGCACCGCGAACCGGAGGTCGGATCGCAGTTCAACCGACCGCGGAAGTCACAGACCCATATCCGAGGCCCC
>NZ_JAODNM010000154.1 GCF_025464955.1 Amycolatopsis sp.
CCAGGTGAGGCAGGATCTCAGCGAACTTCGCCGCCAGCGCGGTCCTGAACTCCTCGGTCATGCTCATGTCATCAGCATGCCACCCTACTCAACATATCCACGGTTAATTTACAGGCGAGCCCTAAGCGTCGAACGAGGGTCCGCTGTGTCCGTTAACCCCCTGCGATCGTCGATCGTCCAGCAGGGGCGAACAACGCAACTACGCTGAGCCGGAGGCCTCAAATTGCGCACCTTTACTGAGTTTTGCGCACCTATCTTGAGTGCCGACAACCGCCCAAACGCCCATCGGTGAAATGTCCGATTCTGACTTCGGATATGGCACATTATCGAAAGTCAAAGGGGTCCCTCATGCTGGAATTACAGTATTAGATATCAATATCTAATACTGTAACTGGTGATGCTAGGGTGGTGACCATGGAAAACCCGGGTCAGGACGACGAAAACTTCGCCATGGGATCACCCCGGCCCGTTCAGGGGGCTGACGAAACTGGTGACGAAACTCGGCGCGTATGCGCGTACCGGCGCTGCGCCGCGGTGCTGCCGATGGTGTCCGGCCGGGGCAACCGCGCCCGCTTCTGCCAGGACGGGAAAAACTGGGGGACCCGGAACCTGTCGTGTCGTGAGGCCGAGGCGGCGCTGATCGACGTCGACTCGTTGCGAGACGACGCGTCGCCACTGGACGGGACCTCGGTGGCCGCGTTGGGTGAACAGGTCGACCGGGCGGTGGCTCCGGCGCAGGCGCTGTTCGAAGCGTTGGGCGCGATCCGTGGTCAGCTCGACACCACGGTCGCCGAGGCGGTGGCCGGCCGGGATTTGGCCGACTCAGCGGCGGCCGACCAGCAACGGCTTCGCGGGGTAGCCGAGGCCGCCGCCGAAGACGCGCGGGCGGACGCAGCGGCTTCGGCGCACGCCACGGAGACCGCGGTGCGTGAGCGCGCAGCGGCCGAGCGGGACAGGGCTGCCGAACGCGGCGCCCGCGTCGAAGCAGAACAGGCGCAACAGCGGGCCGAAGGCCGTGTCGGCGCCCTCAAGGACGAGCTGGACCGGGCACTCGCCCGCGCCGAGGCCGCGGTCACCAAAGTCGCGGACCTCGACGTGGCCTTGGCGAAGTCGGCAGCCGATGCCGCGGCGATGCGCGCCGCTCTCGAACAGGAAAGGCTGCGTACGGCTGAGGCGTCAGCTCGTGCCGACTCCGGTGAGCGCAAACTCGTCGTCGGCCTCGCCGAGCAGGCCTCGGCCCACCAAGCTCAGCTCGAACGCGCCGAAACCCGTCACCGGCGAGAAGTTGCCGAGCACCGCGCGGCCGCAGAGGTTGTCCGCGAGCGAGCCGAGGCCGAGATCCGATCCGCCAGGCTGACGTACGACGAGGCGATGGCGGCTCTCCATCTGACCGTCAACGCCCTCAACCGTGAACTGGGGGCCGCTCAACTCGGCCGCGACCACGCGTCGGCCGCCGCGGACTCCGTCACCGACCGCCTCGACCGTCTCAGCGACGTGGTGCGAACTACGTGGGCGCCGCAGGGCTTGCCGGAGGAAGTGCGGAAGCTGCTGTCCGACACCGACACCGACCCCGGCTCGAACCCCGGACAGGCCGAGTGAACTTGCCGCGCGACCTACCGGGCGGATCGAAGGTCGTGCTTGTCCAGCCAAGCGCCGAGGGCCGCGGTGATCGCCTCAGGCTGGTCTTCCGGGTGTGATGGCCGGCGGGGCCGAGCCGTTCGACTTCGAGCGCCGCGATGTTCGCCGCACACCAGTCGACGATCTGCTGGGTCATCATCGCGCCCGGCCCGGGTTCGAAGGTGAGCAGCAGTTTCGGACGTCCGTGGTGGTCGCCGGGGTTGAGTAGCAGCGGTACAGCCGTTAGCGCTAGCCGCAAACCTGCTGGTCAGGGCCTTTGTCGGACCTGTGAGGCATGATCTTCACGTCCTGAGCACCGTGCTCAAGGCGTGGGTGGGTACCCGGCCGGGCGGCCGCGCATGGACTGCGCGGCAGCCCGCCGCACCACACCGTTCGTCAGTTCAGGGAGCAGTTAGGCAGGGCGTGGCGGGTCGACCAGTTTGATGCCGATCGCGACGACGCCGAGGGCTTCGCGTTCGGGTGGATAGATCTGGCGGATGTTCGCCAGCTGCTCGTCGCGGGTCGCGAGCGGATTGACCGAGGCGACGTCCTGGTGGTCGAACATCTCCTCGAAGGTCGCGTACCGGTTGACCGCGGTCACGCGGGTGAGGACCGCATCGCCCTGGCAGCGGAACCGGATCAGCGACCCTTCCTTGATCTTGCGGCGGCTGGAGTCGTTGACCCGGATCTCCGTTGTCTTGCGGCCGGTGGCGATCAGGTCGAAGTAGCGCTTGTAGATGCCCATCTCGTGGGCGCGGATCACGGTTTCGGTGGGGCGTGCGGTCATCAGTCGGCCTAGTTCCTTGACGGTGAACGAGCGGAAGAAGTGTTTCGGGTCGGTGAGCAGCTCGCCGACCAGCCAGACGAGCGCGTCGACGTAGTCGTCGATCGAGCCGGCCCAGGCGGTGGTGTCGAGCATCCAGGGCTCGACGTCGGCAGGGAGGGCGCCCTTGCCCTGTTCGCGCAGCAGGGACTTCGAGAGTTTCGCGCCGGTCGGGGCGAGGACCTGCGGGGTGAAGACCCGGACGGGCATGTGCGTCGGCGGGGTGTTGAGCGCGCCGAGGGCTCCGTCGACGAGCTGGCAGCCGAAGACCCAGTCGCCGCCCTTCATCATCACGTGCAGCATGCGCTCGTCACGGCCGAAGGCGCGTTCCTTGACTAGGTTCCGGTACAGGGTCGCGAGATCGAGGTAGGGCTGGTCGTCCTCGGGGTCGATGTGCGCCTCGTAGGGGCCGTGGTCGAAGCAGACCGCGGTGAACGTGCCTCCGTCCTCGTCCAGGTGCGCAAGTTTCGTGCGGTCGCCGCGTTTCTCTGCCCATCCGCAGGCCGGGCAGGGGACCCGGACGTGGACCTGGCCGTGGGAGGGGGCCATCCACCAGCGGATGTCGTCGAGGTGTTCCAGGGTGCGCAGGAACTCCGCGCGGAACGCCGGGGTGGCCTGCTGGTCGGTGTAGGTCTCGACCGCGTAGTCGGTGTCGGTGGCCTGCGACAGCGAGTCGAAGAACGCCCGGTAGTAGCGGTCGATCAGCGCGCCGATGCCGTCCTTGCCCAGCGCGTGGTAGTAGGTCTGCTGGTAGGCGTGGTGGGTTTCCGGGTCGAGCACGACGTCATGCGGCGCATTGTCGAGCGCGCCGAACCGGACGACGGTGTCGATGGAGAACTCGCGCCGCGCGATCTTGGCGAGCAGGAACGCCGCGGTCTGCACCAGGTTGGTGCCCAGGTGTGGGGCGCCGTTGATCTGCGTGCCGACGACGAACTCGATGCGGGTCGGTCGCGCGGCGAGCACGCGGGGCCGCAGGATGTCGATCGAGCGCAGCAGTGCGTTGGCCAACACGCTGTTCGGCGAGACCAGCAGGGAGGACTTCGCGTTGCGGGACATGGCGTTCACGCTCCTCGGCTGGGTTTGGGCAGGCGAAGGTTGGCGCAGATGAAGTCCAGCCGCGCGGCGGCGGAGTCGGGGGCGACGAACACCGGTTCGTAGCCGGCGTCGTAGTAGCCCTGCACGATGAGCTCGTGCACGCGGCGGATCTCGCGGTCTTTGGCCCACACGATGTCGTCGGGTTCCTCGAAGGTGTCGAGCGGGTCGAGCACGAAGATCGCGTCGTACCGGTACTGCTTGGTGGCTTCCTCGAGTTCGCTGGTCGGCTTGAGGCCGAAGAACCCTTCCCAGCCATAGCCGTCGGGAATGCCCCGGTTGTAGAAGCGGACCCCGCCGGTATGCGCGGTGTACTCGGCGACGAACGCCTCCAGAACCTCCAGCGAGTACTCGCGACGGTCTTCGCGCAGCAGGTGGCGCCCGAGTCGTTCGCGGTGCTTGCGGTAGATCTCCCGGCCTGGCTCCTCGGCCATACACGGGATCCCGGCGGTATGCACGGCCTCGATGAGGTCGTCCTTGCCGGAGCTCGGGCCACCGGTGATGACATAGCGGCGCGGATCACCGGCGGACGCGGCCTCCAGCGCGGCGGCCAAGGCGGTGTTGGTGCTGGTCACGACAATGATCCGTTCTTCTCGGGGATGTGCTCGGGGGAGATGTTTCGAGACAGGAAGCCCTCGGTCCAGGCGTTGCCCAGCCCGGTCTCGCCGTGCAAGGAGTGCACGAACTGCTCGCGGCTGGCGCCACCGCCGGCGGCCTCGGTCAGCCGGGACGCCTGCGCCTCCGTCAGTGCGGGAGTCCAGCCGGCCAGGGCGATCAGCCCGGCGGTGTCCTGGTCGGGGGCGAAGGCGGTGGTGTAGCCGATTGCCTCACCGCGGGCCACGGCCCAGCGCCAGGCGGCTGTCACCGCCTGGTGGCCGATGTCGATCCGGTCGGCGTCCAGGCTGATCAGCCGCTCGAGCGCGAGCAGTTCGGCGCGGGCGGCGTAGACCGTCGACCACAGGCGCGACAGGTGCTCCTCGTGTTCGGCGACCTCCCACGCGAACGGGTCGGCCTGCACTGGCTGCCGGACGGTGGACGGGGCCAGTCTGGGGGCGATCATCGGGGAGCGGGTGAACCGCTCGGCGTCGGCGAGCAGTTCCCAGGCGACCTTCTCGATCAGCCGGGGTTCGACTCGCTTGCGGAAGTGGTGCACCTCGTGGCCGGCCTGCTCGGCGGCCAGGTCCCGGCGGGCGGTGAGGTTCTGGCCGGGCTCGGCCGGCGGCAGTCCGAACAGGGCCCGTGCCGCCGGGGCGTAGCGGGTGTCCGGGAACCGGGCGAGCAGGCCGCGCAGGGTGCCGTCGAGCGCGGCGGTGCGGCTGGCCTCGTCGGCGGGGTCGGCCGCCCGCGCGACGATGCCGCGCAGATCGAGTAGGACCGGTTCGGCGGCCGCCGGGGTGACCGGCAGTCCGCGCCGCAGCAATCGTCCGATCGCGGCGACCACCTCATCCTCTATTGGGCTTTTTGTGGGCATGGATCGAGTCAAGCACGATGCCCACAAAAAGCCCAGTCCTGCGGACGGGCGAATCTACGCTGACTGGTTCTCATAAACGACCGTTTCTGAGAGAAGATCGGTGAGCCGGTCGCGAAGGCGTCAGCGAAGCCCGAATTCGTCTCAGAACTCGTTCTCACCCAAACAGGGGTCATAGGTAGTTCTGAGAAATGTTTGTGAGAAGATTCAGGGATGGAGGACACCGAGACGACCGTGCCGTCCGACGCCGATGAGGTCGAGCAGCACCCGTGCCCGCGCTGCCTGGCCGAGCCGGGCTCGCCGTGCCGGTCGCGCTCCGGCGCGGTCTCCGGGACCTACCACACCGGCCGGTTCACCAAAGTGCCCCGACTGGCGAAGAACCTGCGCGTGCCGACGCCGGCCGACCGCGGGCCGGGCCAGCCGTGGCGACCGGGCACCCCGCCGCCGGCCCCGATCGCTCCCGACACCCCGAGCGCGGACATCCGCATCGGCTACGCCCGCTGCTCGCACCTCACCCAGGAACTCCAGTCCCAGCTTGATGCCCTGGCCGCGCACGGTATCCCGCGCGACAAGATCTTCTCCGAGAAGATCTCGACCCGCATCCGGGTACGGCCGAAGTTCGAGGCCGCCCTCGAGGCCGCCCGCCAGATCAAGGCCCACGCCCCGCACTGCCGGGTCATCTTCACCGTCTACGAGATGAAACGCCTCGGCCGCGACTCCGCCGAGCTGACAGCGCTGGCCGACCACCTCACCGCCCACGGCATCCTGCTGGAGATGCTCGCCGGGCCGATCGCCGGGATCTACGACCCGTCGGGGACCGGCCGGATGCTGTTCGGGTTCTTCGCCGCGATGGCCGAAACCGACCGTGAGACCATCCGCGAATCCACTTTGGAAGGTCTGAACGCGGCCGCACGCAAGGGAAACCACGGCGGGCGACCTCCCGTCATCACCGACGACATGCTGCACACGGTGCTCCGGCGCCGCGCGAACGGCGAATCCGTCGAGGACATCCGACCGGACCTGATCATCCCCACCGGCAAACGCACGGGGAAGTCCCCGAGCGTGGCCAGCATCTACCGGGCCTTGGCCGGGTACGAACAACGGCAGCGTCACCCCGAGGCGGTCGAACAGGCCCATGCCGACTTCGTCGCCCTTCAGCCCAGTACCTGACCAGCGACAGGAGCACCGTCATGCCCGGCCACGTGCCCGACGGCAGCCCGTGGGTACCCGACCAGGAATGGGTCAAGCGCACGCGCGGCGGCCGGGCCGTCGACCGGCGTACGACCGAGACCGCGCGCCGGGTCCTGGCCGGTCAGCGGCGGGCGCTGTCGGTGCGGCGGCCGTGGGCCAACCTCCTCTTCACAGGCAAGACCGTCGAGAACCGATCCTGGGCCACGACACATCGCGGCGAACTCGTCGTCCATGGAGGTCAGGCGTGGGCACCGACCGGAGTCACGCTCGCCGCTCAGCTGGGCATCACCGGCTTCGACGCCCAGGCCGCGTGTCCTGGTGGCTACCTCGGCACCGTCCGCCTGGTCGACATCCACCCCGCCACAGGCTGCTGCGCACCCTGGGGCCAGCAGGAACCCGGCACCTACCACTGGGTGCAGGCCGATCCCCGGCTGTTCGAACAGCCGGTTCCCGGCCGGGGACGGCTCGGCCTGTACTGGCTGCCCGCCGACCTGCTACCCAGCGGCTGACCTGGGCGGCTACGCCCATGGGGCCGGCCACCGCTCGTTCAGGAGACCGAGGCGTTGGCATCGGTCCTGGAGCGTCTCGCGCTACAGTGGTGGTTTTGTGAAACCTCTCAAGCACATAATCGGCTCAGTGGCTGCCGTTGCAGTCATGGGCATTGCGTCGTCACTGCTGGCTGCGCCAGCCGCGCAGGCAGCTGCCCCTTTGCCCTCCCTGGTGATTACCAGTCCGATACTGCTGGACGTGTCGCCGAATGGCCCGATCACCGGGACAGCCCCGAGTGCCGAGGCCGGGCAGAACGTGAACATCAGCCTAGGTAACAGCTCGTACTCCGCTACGGTGCAGGCAGACGGCATGTGGTCGGTGTCCATACCGACCGGCGCGTTGCCGATAGGCCTGGACACGGTGACGGCCACCTTGACCGACGACGCCGGAAACTCGACAACCGTCACGGACACGTTCGTCCAGATCTAGACGACGAGCCCCTCCGCGACGCGATGTGCGCCTGCAGAGCGGCTGGACACGACAACTGACACCGCCAATCGACGGGCGGCCGACCACCACACCCGATCATCCGTGATGGTGGTCGGCCGCTACAGGTCGTCGTGGTCGTCGCGGGTCGCGGGATCCCGCAGTGGCCGCAGACCTGCCGCGGGCTGGGACGCGGTGAAGGCGTAGCGGCCCAGGCAGTTGAGGTGCTTCTCCTTCAACGGCGAGAGTCGGGCCTTGTCCGCTTCCGGGATGTCGTGGCCGGCGGCTTCGAGCTCGGCGACCGCGGCGTCGAGGTAGCGGGTGTTCCACAGCACCACCGCGTTGAGCACCAGGCCCAGCTCGGCCAGTTGGTCCTCCTGGCCCTCGCGGTAGGCCTGCATCATCGCGCCGCGTTTGCCGTGGCAGATGGTCCGGGCCAGTCGGTGGCGGGACTCCTGGACGGTGAGCTGGCGGTTCATCCGCCGCCGGTAGGTGTCGTCGACCGGGTCGACCACCGCGAGCAAGTGCAGGGTCTTCTCGATCCGGCCGTACTCGGCGAAGGCCTGCCCCAGTGGCGACATCCGCCCCTCGCGGCCGAACATGCGCAGCAGGTCGTAGGCGCGGACCTGGTTGGTGATCAGCGACCCCCCCACGCGGAGCATGTCGGGCCACCAGGTCTCGATCTTGCCGAGGTTCACCTTGTTCCGCGCGATCGCCTCCAGCGGCCCGTACCCGCCGGCGGGCTGTTCGGGCACGTCGGCGCCGGGGATGTCCGCGCGCCACCATCGTCCCGATCCCCGACACCTGGTCGTTGACCGCGTTGAGCCAGGTGATGCCCCGCTTGTATCCGTAGTACTTCGGCGACGGCGCGGCGTTGATCGTGCGCGCCGGGACGACGAACCGCATCCCGTCCACCGACGCCAGCAGGCCTCCGCCCCAGGACTGCGCGAGCGGGATCTGCGACTGGGCCTCGATCAGCTTCGCGTTCGCCGCGGCGATGGTGTCCCCGCGCAGGTAGTTCTGGTCCACATGCGACAACCGCGACCGGGTCAGGTGCGCGAAATTCGGGTTGGTCACTGGGGTCAGGCCGATGTTGCAGGCCTCGGCGGTCAGCAGGGCCACCAGGCTGACCGGGAGGCCGGCCATCCGCGAGTTGCCTCCGGAGACGTGGGTGAAGGCGTCGAGGAACCCGGTCCAGGAGTTCACCCGCCTTCGGGGAATTCCGGACCCCGTCGTTCACGGTGAACTGCAAGGGTTCCGGCAGACCGTCATCGCCGACCTCGTCGCCGAAGGGCGCCAAGCCGAGCCCGTCCCGGTAGAAGGCGAACGATGTCCGCCGGTCCGCGGTGGGCAGACCGACGACCAAGGGCTTCGTGACCATGGGTTGAACCTCCGGAACGAGCGACCGGTTGCCGCTTCTCACCTGGTTCGACGAACGGGGACGCGGTTAACGGACACCCGAGGACCGCTGGGAGCCGACCCGCTGTGTCGCAGCCGAGCTGCCGGTCGCAGCCTGGTCAGCTAGCTAGGGTCGGCTCTGACCGCAGGATTCCCATGACCACGATGTCCTCGTACGTGCCGCGGACCCACGCGTGCTGGCGCTGACGCCCTTCGATGACGAATCCCGCCTTCTCATAAGCACGAATCGCGCCGGCGTTCGACGCGATCGCCTGCAGATGAATCCGACGTAGGTTGCGGCGCACGAATCCGAACTCCACGAGTTGGACGATCGCCGCGGTGCCTATGCTGCGGCCCCGGGCCTCGCGCACCAAGCTGATCCCGACCTCGGCATGGTGGGCGAACGAGTCGTACCCGAACAGCGAGGCGCTGCCTACGGCCACGCCGTCGACGTCGACCACGAAGTTCACGGTGTCCTCGGAGGTGTTGCCAGGGGCCGCGAGCCGTGCGTCGAACCGTTCCCTGGTCAGCGGAGCCGGTGCCGACGGGTTTCGCTCCTCCCAGGTGGCCAGATCAGCCGCGATGCTGAACAAGACATCGAGGTCGTCGGGAGTACGTGCGCGAAGCGATACGGTGGGAAGCTCGGACATGGGTGCACCGTAACGTCAGCCTCTGCGATCTGCTCGCGAATATTTCATGACTACCGCGCAACAGTCAGCTGATCGGTCACGAGCCGAGCGAGTCCGGGCAGGCCCTCGTCTCGCCAGCCCGGGCCCATGCGCTCGAAGGCGTCGCGGCTTCGTTTGTCGTCGAGGTCGAAACCCCAGTGCTCGAGCAGCAGCCGGGTGCCGGTCCCTTCAACCACCAGACGCCAGGTCAGCGTCCAGTTGCCGTTGAAGGTGTAGACGAACCGTTCGTGCGGCTCGACTTCGGTGACTTCGCACGGAATCGAGCCCCAGCCCGGCATCTCCAGGTGGAACCGGTTGCCGACCGCTGGTCAGGGCGTTCTAGCCGGCAGCCCGTTCCGCGAGCGGACGCCGTCTTTGGGCGACCTCGGCCAGCGAAGCCGTCGGGAACGGACTGTTGGGCCGGTAGACGTCGGTCCCGGGCGGGACGATCGCGTCGATCCGGTCGAGGGTCGCGTCGTCGAGGATGAGCGACGCGCCCTTCAGCAGGCCTTCGAGTTGTTCCATGGTCCGCGGTCCGATGATCGCCGAGGTGACGCCGGGGTGCGCCACGGCGAACGCGATGGCGAGCTCCGGTAGCGAGCAGCCGATGTCGTCCGCGACCTCGACAAGTTGCTCGACGACGTCGAGTTTCGCGACGTTCTCCGGGAGCAGCGGGTCGAAGCGCTCCGGCCGGATCGTGGGCCGCCCGACGGACAGGTCGGCCTGCTGTCCCTTGCGGTACCTGCCGGTCAGGAAGCCGAACGCGAGTGGACTCCAGACCAGGACGCCCATGCCGTAGCGCCGGCAGACCGGGAGCACGGACGCTTCGATGCCCCGGGACAGGATCGAGTAGGGCGGCTGTTCGGTCCGGAACCTCCCCAGCGCGCGCCGCTCGGCGACGAACTGCGCCTCCACGATCTCCTCGGCCGGGAACGTCGAACAGCCGAACGCGCGGATCTTTCCCTGGCGCACGAGGTCGGTCAGCGCGCCGAGCGTTTCCTCGAGGTCGGTAGCGGGATCGGGGCGGTGGACCTGGTACAGATCGATCCAGTCGGTCTGCAGGCGGTTTAGACTCTCCTCGACCGCTTTGACGATCCACCGCCGAGAGTTGCCGCTCCGGTTACGGCCCTCGCCCATCTGGAAGTGCACCTTCGTGGCGAGGACGACGTCATCACGCGTGCCCCGAAGTGCTTTCCCGACGATCTCCTCCGATTCGCCCGCGCCGTACATGTCGGCCGTGTCGACGAAGTTGATCCCCTGATCGAGCGCGGTGTGGATGATCCGGGCGCAGTCTTCGTGATCGGGGTTACCGATGGCGCCGAACATCATCGTGCCCAGACAGTGGACGCTGACCTCAATACCGGTGCCGCCGAGGACGCGATAGCGCATGGACTTACTCCCTTGGGTGGTCGTGCCGGAGCGCCGGATCGGCCCCTTGCCGGCGAACCCTAGGAGCTAGAGACGGCTCTAGGTCAAGGCTCTGGGCCAAAGCTCTAGGCTGCGGTCATGTCGGAAACAGCGCCGAGTCTCAGCATCGGGCAGGTGGCCGAACGCACCGGGCTGAGCGTGCACACCCTGAGGTTCTACGAACGCGAAGGCATCCTGGCGGACCAGGTCCGGCGCGGTGCCGGCGGACGTCGGCTCTACACCGAGGACGACGTCGGCTGGCTGGAGCTCTGCGTCATCCTGCGGGCTTCGGGAATGCCGCTGCCCGCCATCCGGGAGTACACCGAACTCGTCAGGCAGGGCGAGGGCAACGAGGAACAGCGGATCGCGCTGCTGCGACAGCACGAGGCGCGGGTCCACACCCAGATGAGCCAGCTCGCGCAGTGCCTGGACCTGATCAGTTTCAAGGTCAATGTGTACGAGGACATCCTCGACCACGGGTACACCGACAGTGAGTGCAGTCCCGCGCCCCGGCCGGAAACACGGTCGACGCCGGGATTCGGGGTCGAGTAGCAGCGATAAAGCCGTTGGCGCCAAGCCCCTGACGCCCTGGTCGGAATGAGGCACACGTCTGCTGGCCGAGCCCCGCGGCGTGACCACGCCGCCCTTCTCCGACTTCGCATCCGAGCCGACCTCCCGTCGTGGCGACCAGAAGTAGGGGCTAGCTCGGGGCACGAGCCGAATACGCCTACAAAGGGTGGCTTCCGGGACGTCGGCAGGTCGGGGGCGCCCGGTTCCTCCACCCTCCACCGCCTCGAGTCTCTTTACAACCATGTCCTTGTACAATAGAGTCCTTTACATCGTCGCGCGGACGCGCACAAGCAGCAGATCGAGGAAGAGGTGCACCATGACCGCAAGCGTGAACATGTCGTCCTCCGGCGACGGCGCCCAGAGGGACACCGCCGACTACCAGCGCAACACCCACTTCGACGCCTCGCCCGAGGTGGTGTTCGAGGCGATCACCACTGCCGCCGGCGTCGCCGCGTGGTGGGCACCGGCCACCGGATCAGGCATCGCGGGCGGCGAGCTGCGCCTGACCATGGGCCCTCCGGAGCCGCTGGTCCTGCACGTCGATGTCGCCCAGCCGTCCTCGAAGGTGGTCTGGTCGGTGCTGGCGTGTCCGTTCCTGCCGGACTGGGACGGCACCACGATCACCTTCGAGCTCAGGCCAGGCCAGGGCGGGGGTTGCGAGCTGGCGTTCCGGCACCGGGGTCTGACCCCGCAATTGGAGTGCTACGACCAGTGCCAGAACGGGTGGGACCACTTCATTCCCAGTCTTGGTCTCTACGCCGAGGCCGGCCAGGGCAATCCCCGAGGTTCCGATGCCGACCTGGCGCGTCGTGAGGCCCGGGATCGCGCTCGGACCGCATCTGCCGTGTGACAATCCGCCCCGCGCGGCCGCGCATTGCCGCGTGCCGCACCGTCGTCAGGACCTGGTTCGGAACGTGATGGTGAAGGACATGAGCGCCGTACCCGCGCGCCGGGATGACGATTCGGGGGGCGGGTACGGTCCGGACGCGGTGCTGCGGGCCCTGGCCGACCCGCGACGACGCCAGATCCTGCGCCTTGTGCGCGGTGGGGAGCTGGCCGCCGGGCAGATCGCCGGCCATTTTGACGACATCACCCAACAGGGCATCAGCCAACACCTGCGCGTACTCGAACGCGCCGGGCTGCTCACCGAACGCCGCGACGGCACCCGCCGGCTCTACGAGCTGCGCTCCGAGGCTCTCGAGCAGGTCCGCGCCATGCTTGCCGAGCTGTGGCCCGACGCACTGCAACGCCTCAAGGCCGCTGTCGAGGCCAACCACCCGCGAACGGGAGACACCGACCCACCATGACCAGCGCCGACACACTCACCGCGACCGTCCGCATCGCCGCACCGCCGACCGCGGTCTTCCCCTACCTCACCGATCCGGCACTGCTGGCCCAATGGTTCGGTGACGCCACCGGCACGGTGCCCGAGCCGGGCGGTGTCTTCGCCCTCGATATCGACGGGGGTGGATCCAGTCGCGGGCAGTTCGTGACGATCGACCCGCCCAAGCGAGTCGTCTTCACCTGGGGAATCCCCGGCAGCGCGGTCCTCCAGCCAGGATCGACCACCGTGGAGATCGTGCTCACCCCGGACGGGCCCGACACGATCGTCGAACTCACCCACCGCGACCTGCCGCCCACCCAACTGGCCAGCCATCAATCAGGCTGGGCGAGGCTCCTCGACCGCCTCGCGCACACCGCCACACCCTGACCGGCCGCACGCGCAGGAGCTGACCCACCGAACGTCCGATGCCACGCTGGCGCCGGCAAGCCGAGCAGCGTGTTCATGTCGAGATCGAATTTGCCGTACGGATTTACGTGGGTCCAGAACAACGGGGTCAGCGCGCGCCGGTCAGCAGCCAGTCCTCGTCCTACCGATCTCTAACCGGCTCTACTGACACTGAATGGCCACTGACCAGGCCGTTCTGGGCTTAGCGCCAACGGCTGTACCGCTGCTACTCAACCCCGGGGTTGTGCCGTCGATACCGTGAGCGCGGTGGACTCCACAACGAACGCCTATGCCGCTCGCCTTGCCGAGTACAGCACCGTTTCGACCGAGCTGGCCCTGCTCAGTGACCGTCGGCTAGGCGACCTCCTCGACGAGTTCCGCCGATCCGCTCGGGGATCGGCGGCGACAACTTCGTACTGGCCGTCGGGGGCACCCGGGTCTTCGTGAAGATGATCCCGCTGACCGACACCGAACTGCTTCCGGACAACAGGCTGTCGACCGCCAACCTCTGGGACCTGCCGGTGTACTTCCAGTACGGGATCGGCAGTTCCGGGTTCGGCGTCTGGCGCGAGGTGGCGGCGCATGTCATGACCACCAGCTGGGTGCTCAGTGCCCAGCACGAAGGCTTCCCGCTGATGTACCACTGGCGGGTGCTGCCGGACTCTGCGCCATCGCTTCCCGAAGAGCTGCAGGACATCGACGGCATGGTAGAGCGCTGGGGAGGGGCCGAGGCGGTCCGCGAGCGTATCGAGGCGGTCGGCGCTGCCTCGGCGAGCGTTGTGCTGTTCCTTGAACATCTTCCGTGGAACGTGGACGAATGGCTGCCCGGGCAGCTCGCCGAGGGCGGTGACACCGCCGAATCTGCTTGCCTGATGGTCGAACGCGACCTCGCCGAGGGGGTTTTGTTCATGAACGACAACGGCCTGCTGCATTTCGACGCCCATTTCGGCAATGTCCTCACCGACGGCCGTCGACTGTATTTCGCGGACTTCGGACTCGCCTTGTCTTCCCAGTTCGAATTGTCCGCCGCCGAAACGGCGTTTTTCACCGACCACCTGACCTACGACCGTGACTACACCGTCACGTTCCTAGTTAACTGGCTGGTCACAGCTTTGTATGGGTACGAGCGAGCCGAACGTGACGCGTTCGTCCGCGCCTGCGCGGAAGGCCGGAAACCCGAAGGGATCCCGAAGTCCGCGGCGGCCATCATCGAACGTCATGCGCCCTTGGCCGTCGTGATGGGTGGGTTCTACGAAGACCTTCAGCACAAGAGCCGCAAAACTCCCTATCCAGTGAAGGAAATCCAACGGGTCGCCGCGCACTCGGCCGCGAATGCTTGCCCTCGGGTGCCGATGGTGTGTTCAACCTGGTGGTAAGCCGTCGGCTTTAGCGGGTCCAGCCAGCGCGGTCAGCGCCTGCTGGAGGTTGTATTCGGCGATCTGGAGCATCCCGGCCCGGTCGGGGAAATCACCGTCGAGCAGCCTCAGCGGTCCGGCGACCAGGGAGAGGCGCATCGCGAGTTCGTAGAGCGACAGGCGATGCTCGTCGAGGCCACCGCGGTGCAGCCGTGGGTAGCGCTCGCCGAACCTGGTCCTCAGGAAGACGTGCTCCCACTCGATATCGAAGAACATCAATCCTTCGATATCGATGAGCACCGGATTCGCGTCCTCGTCGACGAGGACGTGGTCGGGTCCGAGTTCGCCGTGGATGAGCCCGTACTCGGACCGCGGGCGCACCTGTTCGGCTCGCTGGTGCAGGATCTCGGCCAACGTGTGGTGGGCATCGGCGATCCGCTGGTCGCGTGCGGCCGCCTCGTCGAGGTCGTCGACTGCGCGGGCCAGAACGAGTCCTTCGCAGGTGCGACCACGGGACTTGCCGTCGTTCTCGAGTAGTGCGACTTTGCCGAAGCGGGATGCGCGGTGCCGCTGCATGACGTCGAGTGCATCGGCCAGCCTCCCGAGTGTCTCGTCCGTGCCGGCCGGATCACGCCACAGCCGGGCTTCCAGGGTCTCGCCCGGAATGTCCTCCACCACCGCGATGTCGGCCGGGAAGTACTGTCCGCTGCGATCGGCGAAGTGCAGCCGTGGGGTGCGCGCCCCCAATGCGTCCAGTTGCCGGTGTGCGGACTCGAACAGCTCGATCCCCGAGGCGTGCGAGAACGGGTGGGCGAGGTCGACGTCCGAGTCGGGCCAGTAGTCCTCGGCGGGGTCCCAGACGTAGACGATCGCGGTGGAGGCATCGTCGAAAGTGAGGCGGTAGACGCCTTTCTTGGTGCCGCCGCGCAACCGGTCAACGGTGACCGGCTCGTGCCCAGGCCCCAGAGCCGCGTTCGCCGCGCTCGTCAACGTGGCTGCGGTCGCGAACCCGCGTTCCCCGGTCACCGGCACGACTACCCCCAGCTGTGTAGGTCACGGTCGGTGTCAGACTAGAACCTCACATCGATCTCAGGCCAAGCCTTTCCGGGACCCCTCCCAGCCAGGTGTGGATACCGTCCGGCGGTGAGGGACTGGTGGAACCGCCGACGCGAACGCCGGCGCGCGAAGGCGAGGATCAATAACAACCCACCGCTGCCTGGGGTCTACGAAGTCGAAGCGGGCAAGCTGGCGCGGCTCGTTCTGGTTGCGGCGCCGGCGGACGTGCGGGCGATCGGGGTGCGGCTCAACGTGGCGGGCGGGGTGCCGTTGATGAGGTACGTCGCCCACCGCGCCGACGCGCTGAGCCTGGAACACGGGAGCGGCCCGATCCTCGACCGGATCGACCAGGTCTGGGGCAGCATCGGCGACTGGGGCAGGATGGGTCATGCCCAACGACCCTCTCGTCGGCGCGATCCGGCTGCCTGACCAGTCCTGGATACGCGGCCGGGGCCTGCGAAACCCTCCACCGGACGACGTCGGCAGCATCGATCACGGCCTCTACCTCGGCGGCGGGAAACTGCGCGGTCGCCACGACGCCGAACTGCACTGGCCCCACCGCTGGATCGACTGGCCTGACTTCCTGCTGCCCCGCGACCGCGACGCCGCCATCGCCGACATCCGCGCGCTGCACGACCGCGCGCGAGCCGGTGACCGGGTCGAAGTCGCCTGCGGCGGGGGAGTCGGCCGCACCGGCACCGTCGTCGCCTGCCTGGCGATCCTGGCGGGTGTGCCCGCAGTGGACGCGATCACGTGGACTCGAGCCAACTACCACCGCCGTGCCGTCGAAACGCCCTGGCAGCGTCGGTGGGCGCAGCGCTTCCCGCTCGGCTGAACGTCCATCCGTACCCGTAGGTACAGGACGTTGGTGCATGCTCGTAATTGTGATCGATGAGTTCGCGAAGGAGTATCTGCACAGTGACCTGCGAGAGATCCGTGAGGCGATGCTCCGGAAGCTCGACGGGCTGTCCGAGTACGACATCCGTCGTCCACTGACCTGGACCGGAACCAACCTTCTCGGGCTGGTCAAGCACCTGTCGGTGGCCGAGTCCCGGTACTTCGGGGAGGTCTTCGATCGACCGTTCCCCGAGTCCATCCCCCGGTGGGACGACCTCGAACAGCGCGGCACCGACATGTGGGCGACCGAGCGCGAAACACGCGAGGAGATCACCAGCCGCTATCACCGCGTCTGGGAACACTCCGACGCGACAATCGCTGCTCTCGCCATCGACTCGCCCGGCTACGTGCCCTGGTGGCCACGTCCTGACGTGATGCTGTTCAACGTTCTGGTCCACGTGCTCACGGAGACCACTCGGCACGCCGGCCATGCCGACATCCTGAGAGAACAGCTGGACGGCGAGGTCGAGATGGACGCGGAAGGCATGGCCCGGCGAGGACAGGGTGCGGCCTTCTGGGAGAACCGGCGCGCTGAAATCGAGCGGGCGGCCAAAGCCGCCGATCCAGCCGCGACCTGACCGGTTCATCGCCCGTTGCCGCCGCCACCTCGTTCACCATCACCGGCCAGGCCGACTTCAGCGCCGCCCGGCATCGGCTTCGGGAAGGATCCTGGCAAGCAGTCCGGCAAGGGTCGCGCGTTCATCGGCGGTCAAGGGGGCGACGAGCTGGTCGTCTGCGGCGTGGACGAGCCTGTCCAGCTCCTTGAGCGCCACTGTTCCGTCGTCGGTGATCTCGACGATCTTGCGGCGCCGATCCGTGCGATCCGCTCGTCGGACGACGTACCCGAGCTCCTCGAGATCGTCGAGCAGGGACACCATGTCGCTCCGGTCGATGCCGATGCGGTCGGACAGCGGAGCCTGCGCGGCGGGACCGCCGTCGGCGAGGCTCGCCAGGACACCGTAGTGCGGTTTACGGATCGGCCCCGCGACGAATTTGGCCTGGACGAGGCGTTGGGCCTGCTGGGCAGCGCGGCCGACCAGCCAGATGACGCGGTCACTGAGCCGGTGCGGGTTCGTCATGGCACTGACTTTAGCCGGATCGTTGACAGCACCCACGATTCTCCATAACGTGGGTGTCACCCATCATTGATACATCCCACGACTAGGGGGAGGCATTCCGTGCGTTCCGTCCGTTATCGCGCCCACGGTGGTCCGGAAGTTCTGCAGTACGACGAGGTCCCCGTGCCGGAGCCGGGGGAAGGGCAGGTGCTGATCGAGGTCGATGCCATCGGGGCGAACTTCATCGACACGGTGCTACGTCGGGGTTCCGAGGCGTTTCCGCGTCCGCTGCCCGGCACGCTGACCGGTGAGGTGGTCGGGCGCGTGACCGCGCTCGGCAAGGGGGCCGGTTCGGTCGCGGTCGGCGATCGTGTCGCCGCACTGTCCGAGGACGCCTTCGCCGACTACGTCGTCGCCGACGCGCAGTGGTTGGCACCGGTGCCCGACGACGTCGACGCAGGTGAGGCGACCGTTCTGGCCATGACCGCGCCGCTGGCGCTCCGGTTGCTGCGCCAGGCCCGGCTGAGCCCCGGCGAGACAGTCCTCGTCCAGGCCGCGGCCGGAGGCACCGGCCACCTCCTGGTGCAGCTGGCCAAAGCGCTGGGCGCGCAGACGGTCATCGGCACGGCGTCGTCGGCTAAGAAGCTGGACTTCGTCCGCGAGCAGGGTGCCGACTTCGCGATCGACTCCAGCGACCCGACCTGGCCCGAGCAGGTCCGAGCCACCGCTCCGAACGGCGTCGACGTCGTACTGGATGCAGTCGGGGGAGCGGTCTTCGACCACGGCATGGACCTGCTCGCCCCGCTGGGCCGGATGGTCACCTATGGCGCCGTCGGTGGCACGCTGCCCAGCGTCCCGACTCCGGCGTTGTTCACCATGAAGTCGGTCACCGGGCTGTCGTTCGTCGCCTGGCGCGCGGCACGTCCTGACGAGGCCGCGGCCGACCTGGTCGACGCCGCCGGCTACTGGTCTGCCGGGACCGTGCGCACTGCTGTGCACGCCGTGTTCCCGCTGGCCGAGGCCCGCGCTGTCCACGAACTCCTCGAACGCCGCGAACATCTCGGCCTGGTCGTCGCCGTCCCCTGAGCGGCAAGGTCAGGAGCGCGAGGCGATGAGGCGCTCGACGCCGTCGAGGACCAGCGGCAGGCCGAACTCGAAGTTGCGTGCCGCGTCGAAGGCGGAACCGTACTCCTCGCCCGCGGCGGTGCCCACCCGGCCACTGAGCGGAAAGTGGCTCGCGTCGACGATCTTCTCCAGCACAGGAGCGCTGGCTGTCCACCACTGCTCGTCGGTCATACCGGTGCGCTGCTCGAGTTGCGCGGCGTCGACGGCATTGCGGGCGGCGCCCTGGACGTAGCCGGCGAGCAGGCTGATGACGGCGTCCATTTCGAGGTCGGTGAGCCCGGCGCCGTCGACCGCGCCGAGTTCGTGCTCGTACTTGATCATCGTGTGCGGGCCTAGCGGCGGCCGGTTCGTGGTGACCTGCAGCATCCAGGCGTGGCGGTGGTAGAGCCGCCAGTTCGCGTGCGCGATCGCTTCGAGCTTCGGCCGCCAGCCGTCGGCGTCCTGGCCCGGGCGACCCAGTTCGCCATGGACGGTGTCCATCATCAGGTCGATCAGTTCGGCCTTGCTCGGGACGTAGGTGTACAGCGACATCGCCGCGACGCCGAGATGGTCGGCGACCCGGCGCATCGACAGGGCGGGCAGTCCTTCGGCGTCGGCCAGCCGGATGGCGGCCGACACGATCATGTCGATGGTCAGCTTCGGTTTCGGCCCGCGACGAGGGCGTTCGTGGACGCCCCACAGGAGTTCGATACTGCGCTGGGGGTCTCCGCCGCCGGTGTACTCGGTGCTCACCGCGGCATTGTCCACCCGGCTATTATATACGGCGTACGGAATTATGGTAGACTGCGCTGTCCGCCGTACGGAGTAACCATCCCAAGGAGACTGCCCGCGGATGCCGAGAGCTTCACAAGCGGACCTCGCCACCCTGTTCCAGAGCCCAGCGACCTTCGAGCCGGCGGATCCACCCCGCTCCGGACACCTGGTTTTCACCGAGCCGGACCGACGTTTGACGATCCCCGACGCGCTCACGCTGCTCCTGGCCGCGCGAGACGCACCTGATCCGCATCCTTCGGTCGCCGTCTTGACCAGGGCAGCCGTGCTCGCGCTCGAAGCCGTGGCCGGTGGACGGCTTCAGCCCGCCGTCTCACCCGGCGGGTTCGACATGTGGCGTCTCGGCCCCGGTGACTTCGGTGAACTCGACCAGCAGGCACGCGCGTTGGCTGACGCCATCGCCGACGAACTGCCGCGCACCCCCGCCGCGGAGACCGCCGCGGGCATGGCCACGTTCGCCGCGTCGTCCCCGCAGCACGTCCCGCACCTGCGGGAGTGGGCGGAGACCGCCGCGGGTGTCCGCATCTCGCTGCGCGTCGAGGCCCCCGGCCATCGCTTCCAGGCGGTCCTGCAGGTCCACAGCCTCGCCGACGGCCAGGTGACCGACGCTGCCGAGCTGTGGACGGGCGAAACCACCCACGCTCGCATCGCCGCGTTGCTCGCCGTGCGCCAAGCCGCGCGGGTGTGGCCACCGCTGGAGCGGCTGCTGCACACTTCGGTCCCCGACGAACTCGCGCTGGCCGACGTCGAGATCGAGGAACTGCTCAGCTTCGGGGTCCCCAGGCTGGCCGCGGTCGGGGTCGAGGTGCACTGGCCCCAGGAACTGCTCGGCGGCCTGACCGCCCGCGCCGTCGTCGGAGCGGGAGACTCGGCGCCTTCGGGCTTCTTCGGCGATCAGCTCCTGTCCTTCGACTGGCAGCTCGCGCTAGGCGATCACCCGCTGACCGCCGCGGAGATGGAAGCGGTCGCCGAGGCGCAGCGGCCTCTGGTCCGACTGCGTGACCAGTGGCTGCTGCTTGACCCGTCCCTCGCCAGGAAGGCCAGGGAGCAGTCCCTCAAGCCGTTGACCGGCATGGATGCGCTCGGGATCGCGCTGACCGGCTCCGCCGAGGTCGACGGCGAGCGGGTCGCGGTGGCGCCCAGCGGCTGGCTGGACACGCTCCGCCGGCGCATCGCCGAGCCCGACTCCCAGTCGGGGACCGAAGCCGGCCCGCCTGCCGCGCTGCGCGCCACCCTGCGCGACTACCAGCTGCGCGGACTGCGCTGGCTGATCCGGATGACCTCCCTCGGCCTCAACGGGTGTCTCGCCGACGACATGGGGCTCGGGAAGACGATCACGCTGATCGCGTTGCACCTGCACCGCCAGGCCGAGCCGGAAACGGCCGGGCCGACACTCGTCGTCTGTCCGGCGTCCCTGCTGGGAAACTGGGAACGGGAGATCCGGCGTTTCGCCCCAGGCACCGGAGTACGCCGCTTCCACGGTCTGGACCGTTCCCTCGACACGGTCACCGACGGATTCGTCCTCACCACGTACGGCACGATGCGTGTCGACGCCGAGAGGCTGGCCGGCGTCGACTGGCGGCTCGTCGTCGCCGACGAGGCCCAGCACGTCAAGAACGCCCGATCCGGTACCGCGAAGGCGTTGCGGGCGATCCCGTCGGCCACGCGCATCGCGCTGACCGGAACGCCGGTGGAGAACAACCTGTCCGAGCTGTGGGCGATCCTCGACTGGACCACGCCCGGTCTGCTCGGCACGCTCAAGGAGTTCCGCGAGCGCTGGGCCGACCCGGTCGAAGCCGGGACCGACCCCGCGGCCGCTGACCGGCTGTCGCGGCTCGTGCGGCCGTTCCTGTTGCGGCGCAAGAAGTCCGACCCCGGCATCGCCCCGGAGCTGCCGCCGAAGACCGAGACCGATCAGCCGGTTTCGCTGACCGCCGAGCAAGTGGGTCTCTACGAGGCGGTCGTCCGCGAGACGATGGCGCAGATCACGGCGAGCGACGGGATCACCCGCCGCGGGCTCATCATGAAGCTGTTCACCGCACTGCGGCAGATCTGCAACCACCCCGCGCACTACCTCGCCGACGACCGGCCGACCGCGGACCGGTCCGGCAAGCTCGACCTGCTCGACGAGCTGATCGACACGATCACCGCGGAGGACGGCGCGGTGCTGGTGTTCACCCAGTACGTCGTGATGGCGCGCCTGCTCGAACGCCACCTCACCGAGCGCGGGCTCGCCGTGCAGCTGCTGCACGGCGGAACGCCCCTCCGCGAGCGCGAAGCGATGGTGGAGAGGTTCCAGAGCGGCGGGGCCCCGGTGTTCCTGCTTTCGCTCAGGGCCGCCGGGACGGGACTCAACCTCACCCGCGCCGACCACGTCATCCATTACGACCGGTGGTTCAACCCCGCCGTCGAGGACCAGGCGACCGACCGGGCTTACCGCATCGGCCAGACGCGGCCGGTCCAAGTGCACCGCCTCATCGCCGAGGGCACTGTCGAGGACCGCATCGGCGCGCTGCTCGAGGGCAAACGGCGGCTCGCCGACTCCGTGCTCGACTCCGGCGGAGCGGCGCTGACGGAACTGTCGGACACAGAACTGGCGGAGCTGATCGAACTGAGGAGCAGCTGATGGGGGAGTTCGACGAGGACCGGGTCCGCGGGTTCCCCGCCTTCGGCGCGAGCAAGCGCGGTGGCGGTCAGTTCGCGCGGTCGTGGTGGGGCAGGGCGTGGATCAAGGCGCTGGAGGACACCGCGCTGGACCAGAAACCGCTCAAGAACGGCCGCCGGTATGCCTATGCCGGCCGCGTCGGCACCATCACCGTCAGTCCCGGCCGATTGGCCGCGGTCGTCGACGGGGAAGCCGACGGCCTCTACCGCACCACGGTCACCCTCGCCCCGCTGACCGACGCCGAATGGGTCCGATTCCTCGACCGCGTCACCGCGCGGTCGGGGCACCTCGCGGCTCTGCTCGACCGCGACATGCCCCACGACCTGGTCGACGCGGCCGAGGACGCCGGCATCGGCCTGCTCCCCGGGATCGGGGATCTCGACCCGGAATGCGACTGCCCCGGCTGGGATCTGCCGTGCCAGCACGCCGCCGCGCTGTGCTACCAGGCGTCGTGGTTGCTCGACGCGGACCCGTTCGTGCTGTTGCTGCTGCGCGGACGTGGGCAACGCGAGCTACTCGGCGAGCTCAACCTGCGCAACGCACCGAAACACGCGAGCGCCGTCGACGCGGACGCGCTGGCCGTGCTGGTGGCCAACGCCGCCGATCGCGCGTCCCGGTTGCTGGCCGGAACCTGGACGGCGCCAGAGCTTTGGCAGGACTCCGTACGCATCGCGGCAGCCCATGACGACCCGCGGGTGACCGAGCGGTTGCGGGCTTCTTGGGACGACCGCGCGACGGAATGGGACGAGGCGGTGTCCTCGGCGGGCTGACCTACCAGTGCCGGCCGTTGGGCAGCTCGGCCAGGCCCGGTGAGGACACGTGAAGGACTTCGTACCACTCGGTGGCGTCGTTGTCCTGCGGAACCGAGTCCGCCCACAGAACGAACTTCAGCAGCTGCCAGCGCTGAGGGTCGACGGCCAATGCCGCGGTGTGCACGCCTTCGACCTGCGCCAAGGCTTCGAGCTCCTTGCATTCCTGCTCGATCCGGGCGGCCAGGCCCAACCCGGTGTCCCCGAGGTCGGGATCGACCGGCAACGCGGTGAGCCGGCGCGACGCGGCTTTCGGGGTCGTCCCGCGAGCGGGGCCCGCCACGCTCGCGACCCCGGTCCACTGCAGCACGGCAGGTCGGCCGAACGAGCGGATGATGCGTTCGAACCCACCGCCGCCGAACAGGAAGTGGCTCATCGCGCCGGGGTCGTTCCACAGGTAGAACGGCGCGTACTGGTTGACCGGCGAACCGTCGACGCGGCGTTCACGGATGACGTAGGCCTTCAGTCCCAGTCCGGGGCGGTCGTCGAGGACGTGCCTGGCCGCGGCGACGCGCGCCCGAAGAATGTTCATGTCGTAGTCGGCAGGCACGGTGATTTCGTACTGCATGGCGTACATGGGTGCGGCCACCTTCCGGTTCGTCGTCAGTCAGCGGAACGGGTACGGGTGGAAAGCAGGCCGAGGACGCCGTCGATGGCGTAGCCGAATGGTTCGGGCGCACCTGCGGCGCGGGCCAGCACATAGCCGCCCTCGAGCACCGCGAGGATGGTGGAGGCCGTGGCGGCGGGGTCGAGCGCGGGATCCAACTCGCCGCACGCACGGGCTTCGTCCAGGACTTCGGCGATCCGGCCGTGCAGCCAGACGAAGGTCTCCTCGACCGGCTGGTGCAGCATCGGGTCGTCCATGATTTCCGGGTCCTGGGTGAGACCGCCGACCGGACAGCCCTTGAGCACGTCCCGCTCGCGGCGCAGGTAGGCGGTGATCCGCTCGACCGGGGTGCCGGGGCCGCTCAGCTGAACCTCGATCCCGGCGCGCATCTCCTCGGCCGTCCGGTTGATCGCGGCGAGCGCCAGCTCGGGTTTACCGCTGAAATGGTGGTACATGCTGCCCTGTCCCGCGTCGGCGCGGGACAGGATCGCCTTGGGGCTGGTTCCCACGTACCCGCGCTCCCACAGCAGCTGCCGGGTGCTCTCGATCAGGCGTTCCCTGGTGGACTCCATGCCGTACATACTACTAGGTACAGAACCGGGAAATCGAGGTCGGGCCGGTCGCCCGGGCTCGCGTGATCCACGCGGACCGGTAGGTGTAGTTGTACAGACCGCCGCCAAGCTCCACCGCCGAAACCACCTCGGTCCCGAAGGCCCGGCGGCCCATCTCCACGATCTGCTCGGCGGACACCGACTCCTGGAACGCCCCGGACGTGCGGCCGATCCGCTCGAACCGCACTAGACGTTAATCTCCTTCACCAGGAAGACCGCGCCGGGGAGATGCTCCGAAGGACTCCCGGGCTGTTCGACGAGCTGGTATCCCGCGCGCTGGTACATCGTGATGTTGCGGGTGCTCCCGGCACCGGTGAACAACGAGTACCTGCGTACGCCGGCCGGGGCCTGCTGCTCGGCATACGCCAGCAACCAGCGGCCCAGCCCGCGTCCGGCCAGATCCGGCGCGACCATCAGCCTACCGACCTCCCACGCGTCGCCGTCGCGCCTGGCGCGCACCCCGCCGACCAGGCGGTGCCCCTGCCGCACCAGCCAGACTGACCAGGTCTTCGTCCAGTCGCGGACATCGTCGATGCTCTCGTGCAGCGCGGGAATCGCCAGCGTGTCGTTGATGAGGGCTTCCTGCACCCAGCAGCAGCGCTGCAGGACGAACAGCTCCGCGACGTCGTCCGGAGTGACCGGGTCGAGTTCGGTGTCCGGGATTCCGGCGAAGTTGTCGAGTTTCACCTCGCCTGTCTAGCGGGCAACACCGAACTCGGCAAACGGCTTTCGGGTGATCGCTAGTCTGGCGGGCATGACAACAGAGCGTTTCGAAGTCCAGCGGGAGATCGCGGCCACCCCCGCCAAGGTGTTCGCGTTGCTGACCGACCCGCAGGGCCATGTCACGATCGACAGCTCCGGGATGCTCCAGTCCGCCGACGGCGACCCCGTCGAGAAGGTCGGCGACGAGTTCGTCGTGCACATGGACCGCGAGGCGCTCAACGACTTCCCGATGGGCAAATACGACGTCACGGTGATCATCACCCGGTTCGAGCAGGACGCGGCCATCGAGTGGACGATCTCCGGCAAGGTCCAGCCACCGATCAAGCACCTCTACGGCTACCGCCTCGAACCCAGCACGACGGGCACCCTGGCCACCTCGTACTACGACTGGAGCCAGATCAGCGAGCAGTACCGCGAACGGGGCGTCTTCCCGGTCATCCCCGAAGCCGGTCTCCGCGCGACCCTCGGCATCCTCGCTCGGAACGTCGAGTAGGACTGGTGAGTGTTCCGGCCTGCCCGGGTGCGGGTGTCCCGCAGGACACCGTAGCCGCCCGGAACACTCACCAGTCCGTGCGGCTGCGGTCGGCAATACTGACGGCGTGATCGGACACCCTGCTGTACGGCACTGGTACGACACGCACCCGGTGCGGCCGGGGCGCGCCACAGTGGACGATCCTGCCGTGCTGAAGCTGCTGGACAAGGTCGCCCCGGGCGTGGCGGTATCGGATCTCGGCGGTGGGAACGGCCTCAACCTCCTCCTTGGCGACGACCTGGTGCTGCGCGTGCACAAACCGTTCATCAGTCGGACGAGGTTGGTGGGGGAGCGGGAGCTGCGTCAGAAGCTGGCCGACCAAGGCCTGCGGGTGGGTGTTCCCGCGGGCGACGGCTTGGTGCGGTGTGGACCGAGGTGGGCCGAGCTCGAACGGTTCGTGCCGACAGAGTATCTCGAACCGGACTTGGCCTGGCTGTTCGCGGCGATCGGCCGGCTGCACCGGGTGCTCGCCACGGTGCCCGGCGGACCGGTTCGGCCGAAGATCGTGACGCTCGCCTCGCCACAGACGTTGAGAAGATGGCTGACCACCAACCGGGCCGCTGGCCATCCCGGCGCAGTCCCGGAACTGGATCCGATACTGCGAGAGCTGGCACAGCGATGGATCCCGACCGACCGGCTGCCGCACCAGCTCGTCCACGGCGATCCCCATCCCGACAACGTTCTGCTGAGCCTCGACCACAAACCGCTGTATCTCGACTTCGGCAGCATCATGTCCGCCCCACGCGTTTTCGACCTGAGCTACGCATTGGCACACGTGTTGATCAGGCTCGGCCAACCCAGGGACGAAATCCCGACCGCTGTTCGCGCGTACGAGGAATCGGCGGGCTGGCGACTGACCGCCCCGGAGCGCGCGGCGCTGATTCCTTACGCGGCGTCCGTTCCGCTGTACTACGACATCTGCGACTGGGGCGACGGCGGCCCGTTCCGCGACGTCAGCACTTGGCTCCTCCGCCTGCCTGCACAACTGCTGGTGAAGGCCCGTCCCAGCGAGACTCGTTCGATACGGCGGTGACCCAGGCGCTCCGGCTGGCGTTGTCGGCCAAACGCCTGTTGGGTGGACCTTGTTGCAGGGAGGGAGGATCGGCCATGACAGTCATCGCCATCGAAGAACACTGGACGACACCGCAGCTGGCAGCGGCGCTCAACGCACTTTCCGAGGAAAGCCGAGACGACAGCCTGGCGTTCAACGAGATGGGCGACAACCTCGCCCGACTGGAGGACATCGGCGACGCACGCATTGCAGCCATGGACCAGCAGGGCATCGACATGCAGATCATCTCGCTGGCGCCTCCGGCAACAACTCCGCTCGCTCCTGCCGACGCCGTTTCGCTCAGCAGGGACATGAACGACCTCGCCGCAGCAGCGGTTCGCCGTCATCCGTCCCGTCTGCGCGCGATGTCGACCTTGCCGATGGCCGACCCGGCCGCCGTCGTCGTCGAGCTTGAACGCGCCGCGGGGCTCGGGTTCGTCGGCGCCATGGTCTACGGCCGGACCGGCGAGACCGCGCTCGACGATCCTTGTTATTACGACTTGTTCGCGGCCGCCGCAGCCCTCGGCCAGCCGATCTTCATCCATCCTCAGAGCCCCACGCGAACCATCCGGGACGCGGCCTATGCGGGCTTCGATCCGATGACCTCCCGCGCGCTGTCCACTTTCGGCTGGGGCTGGCACCTCGAGGCGGCTCTCGCCGCGTTGCGCCTCATCCTCCGGGGCACCTTCGACCGCCACCCCGACCTGCAGATCGTCCTCGGTCACTGGGGCGAACTGCTGCCGTTCTGGAGTGACCGCACCGACAGCGTGTCCCGCATCGCCGGCCTGGAGCGGAAGACGTCGGACTACCTCCGCTCGAACGTCTTCATCACGAGCTCGGGCATGTTCAACCCGGCGCTGCTCCAGCATTCCCTCGCAGTCACGACGGTCGACCATCTCCTCTTCTCGACGGACTACCCCTTCCTGCAGCCGACCCGACCCGAGATTCAGCAGTTCCTGACAGAGTTCGACACCGACGATGACCGCGAAAAGTTCACCAGCGGCAACGCTCGCCGTCTCTTCGGAATCGATGCGACGCAGGACTGGGGGAGCGTGGTCGATCAGGACACGGGCAAAGCGAAGTAATCGCCCGTCTCCAGGTCTTCGAGCAGCGTCGCGTGCGTGGGCGCCCAGCCGAGGAGTTGCTGAGTGCGAGCGCTGGAAACCGGCGCGTCTATACCGAAGGCGACGCCCAGGAACGGGTTGTCGAAGTGATCTCCGGCTTCTTCGGGCGCCAGCGAACGGGTGGGTACCCCGAGGATCTCGCCGATCTTCTCCGCGATGCTCTTGAGGGTGACTCCTTCCTCACCGGCGCCATGCAGCGCAGTGCCGGCCGGCGCTTTCTCCAGAGCGAGCCGGAAAAGCCGCGCGGCGTCGAGCCGGTGGATCGTCGGCCAGCGGTTCTCACCGTCTCCGATGTACGCCGACACGCCGGTCTTGCGGGCGCTCGCCACGAGCACCGGGATGAAGCCGAAGTCGCCCGGCCCGTGAACCGTGGGAGCAAGCCGGACGACGCTCGATCGCACGCCGCGCTTGCCAAAGCCGAGGCACGCCTGCTCTCCGGGAACCCGGAACGCGCCGTGTGAAGCCGCGTCCGGCGGGTCCTGTTCATCACTGACGCGGCCGGTTGGCATGACAAGCGTCCCTGACGTGCTCACAAACGGCTTGTCCGTGCCGACGAGTGCTTCGCCCAGCGTGCTGATCGCGGCGACATCGCGACGCATGAGGTCGTCGCGGTCGGAGAAGCTGCCGGCAATGGCCATGTGCACGACTCCGTCGGCGCGCGCGGCTCCGGCACGAAGCGCATCGACGTCTTCCAGCGACCCCGGAAACGGCGTCGCACCCAGTGCTTCCAGACGGTCCGCGCTGGCATTGGATCGGGCGAGACCGGTGACAGTGTGTCCCGCCGTGATCAGCTCGGTGACGATGGCGGGGCCGGTGAGCCCGGATCCGCCGGTGACGAAGACATGCATGAAGGCTCCCGTATCGGAGTGGCGGCGACGTAGTGTCTGTGACTGACGCTACCACGTATCGCCAGTCACTGACATAACGCGTACGATCGACCCATGCCCCGCAGTGGAGAAGAAGCACGCCACCGCCTTCAACAGGCTGCACTCGAGCTCTACGGGGAGCGCGGGTTCGACGCCACGACCACGGCCGAGATCGCAGCCAGGGCAGGAGTCACGGAACGCACCTACTTCCGTCACTTCGCCGACAAGCGCGAGGTGCTCTTCGACGGGGAGGCAACCCTTGGCGCCGCGTTGGAGGCCACCCTGGACAGCACGCCGGAGGACGTTCCGCCGCTGCAGACCCTTCTCCGGGCATTCCTGGCAGCCGTGCCGAGGCTCGAGGCGAACCGCCCGCTGACCGAGGCCAGGCATCGCGTGATCTCGGCGTCTTCCGCACTGCAAGAGCGCCAGCTGGCAAAGGGTGAGTACTTGAAGTCGACGCTCGCGGCAGCACTCGAAGCGCGGGGGACCGGTGAACGTGTGGCGCGCTTGGCGGCCGAGGTCGGCTGGGCCACCTGGGCCCAAGCGGTCGCCGGCTGGCTGGACGACCCCTCGTTGACCTTGGCAGCCCACCTGACCCGGGAATTCGACGACCTCGCAGGGCTGACGTCGGCAGTCAAGCCGCGCTAGCCGGAGTCCTTGGAGGATGTTTTCGCGGAGTTTTCGCGTTCGGTTTCGGCCATAGCGGCAAGCGTCGAGGCAGCCTCGAATTTCAGGCGGACCCCGCACGCGGATGCCGATCTTCTCGGCGAAGATTTGTCGCGGGGAATGGTGTGCGGCCAGGGCGTCCAACTGTGATTGCAGTTTCTGCGTCAGGCGCGAGCAGCGGGCGTAGCCGACGCGGATGTCCGCGCCCCGGGACCTCGCAGAGACGATCCAGTGGGGGAGCAACCTCACCGGCGTCGCGCCACTCGGTTATGGCCGACACGAGCGGCACCCCGCCGCGGCCGAAGCGGTCGGCGGCGGCTCGATGTTCGCAGGTGCCCCAGGAAAGGGGATCACCGCGCATCGCGAGGCGGTCGATGTACTGCACACGTACGTCCAGTTGAGAGCCAGCTCCCTTGGTACGTTGGCCGCCATGCCTGCGCTCGGACCCGTCACCTGGCCACCGGCGCCGATTCGGCCTATTCGTGATCGATCTCGACGGAGCGATGATCGGCATGATCCAGCTCGATCGGCGCGACGCTGAGTATCGAAGTCATGTCCGCGCCGGGTGGCGGTGAGATCGAACTCGGCTACATGCTCCTGCCGGAGCCCTGGGGATCTGGCTACGCCACCGAGGCGTGCGCAGCGGTACTCGGCTGGTTCGCCGACGCGTGTCCTGGCGAGCCAGTGGTACTCAGCACCTAGACGGCCAACGACCGCTCGATGCGCCTCGTGGCGAAGCTGGGGTTCACCGAGGTGGAGCGGTTCGAGGAGTACGGCGCCGAGCAGTGGTTCGGCCGGTGGACCTCGGTCACGCGGTCCACTACTTGACATAATGTAACTTATCGGCGTTATCGCGACATGCTGATTCTTGCCGGGAAGGGGTCTGTCGGGAAGATTTGAGCAGAGCATTGCGATACCCGTGGCGGACGTCCGCGGTACATCGACCGCACTGTCACGCCGACCCGGCGGCTCGACGACCGGAGATTTGACTGTCCGAGCAGCGCCGGCTGGACATCCTGGAAACCTCGGATCCTTCGGTGCGACTCACCAGGCCAAGACTCCCTGACGCGCTGATAAAACGTCACAGTGACGAATTGACCCGGGTCCAACGGGACGCGAGAGTTGACCTTGAAGAACTCGGCTCGCCTCAAACCGGCATATCAGCGCCCTTGAGCTGTCGTCGCTGCTCAGGATTCATCCGGCGCGGCGCGTTTCGTCAAAGTGCACGAAACGACGTCCTGGACGCAAGATTTGGGCTTCAGGGGGCCAATATCCCCCGGAAGCCCCAATGCCCCTTCTGGGTGGTTTGTCATGCATAATCACCATTATGCAGCATATATTAGTTAGGTGCGCTCAGCAACTACCTGTGGCCGCGGAACTGTCGGTGCGGTGCTGTACAAGATCACCATGAGGGTTCTCGACGCACAGCAAGCATTCTTCGCGGCTCGGCGGCCGCGGAAGGACTCTCCGCACACCACGGACGCCTATCGGCGAGACCTGGCCGGCATCACCACGCTCCTGGCCGAAACCTCGGCCACTACGGCGGACGAACTCCCCCTCGACGGGCTGACCGCCCAGGCGCTGCGGTCCGCGTTCGGTGAATTTGCCGATTGTCACGCCAAAAGCTCGGTACTGCGGGCCTGGTCGACGTGGAACCAGTTCCTGACTTTCTGCGTGTCCGACGGGTTGCTGACGGGGAATCCGATGGGAGCGGTCGACCGGCCGAAGGCCCCTCCCCTGTCCCCCAAACCGCTGCGCGGCGAGGACACTCCCGAGCGTTTGCTCGAGGCCGCCGCGCGCGGGGCGCATAAAGCGAGGGATCCGTGGCCGGAACGGGACGTCCTGGTCATCGCGCTCGGTCTGGTCGCCGGGCTGCGTTCAGCCGAAATGCGGACGCTGACCAGGCGTTCCCTGGTGGGGCGCCCGGGCGAGATGCGGCTGCACGTTCACGGCAAGGGCAGCCGGGAGCGCTCGATCCCGGTACAGCCGACGATGGAGAAGATCATCGAGGCGTACCTCGTCTCGTGCCGGACGCGGTTTCCGCACCGCCGGTTCGGGGCGTCGGTGCAGCTCCTGTGGGATCGCGCCGGCGAACCCATCGGGCGCGGTGCGTTGGAGTACCTGGTGAAGTCCTGCTATCGCTGGGCAGGTCTGCACGACCGGGTCCCGGCCGGTGCGAACCTGCATGCCTTGCGGCACACCTTCGCCACCAGGCTGGCCGAGGACGGCGCGACGGCGTCGGAGATCATGGCGCTGCTGGGGCACGCGAGCCTGGCGACCAGCCAGAACTACATCGAGGCCACCGGTCGCGAGCAGCGAGTCGCGGTCGCCGGGAACCGGACCTATCGCGCCTTGGACACCATGGTCAACGACGCGTGACGGAGGTCGGTTAGCGGAGCTGTTCGAGTTCCTTGGCCGTCCTGGCCAACTCGTCGGCGAGTTTGCGCAGCTCGTCCGGGCCGGCGCCGTCGTCCGCGGCGGTGACGACGTCTTCGGCGGCGCAGCGGAGCTGGAAGAGCCGGTCCTGCAAGGTCGCTACCTCGGTGTCGGAGAGGACGACGGCGTCTTCGGGTAGTCCGCTTCGTTGCACAGCGGCACGTCGTTCGTAGGCGCGCTGGCGGCACGACTGTCCGCAGTAGCGGCGCCGGCGGCCGACGTTGCCGCTCTCAGGCAGCCTTCGGCCGCACCAGCCGCAGTGCTTCGACGCGCCCGGGCGCCGGAGTTCGGCCAGCTCGTCGCGCGTCGCCGAGGTCTTCTCCGCCACTTCGCTCACGGCGATGACCCTAGTCGTCCACTATCCGCTCATGCCCGGGCCACGCCGGAAGGGCAGACTGTGGGCGTGCCGACTACGCATCCCTACCTGGACACTCCCCTACCTCGCGCGTTCGCCCACCGCGGCTGGCATCGCGGCGCGCTGGAGGGCATGGAGAACTCGTTGTCGGCGTTCCGGCAGGCCGTGGCGGAGGGGTACCGGTACGTCGAGACGGACGTGCACGCCACTTCCGACGGCGTGGTCGTCATCCAGCACGACGCCACCCTCGACCGGACGACGGACGGTTCCGGGTCGATCGCCGGCCAGACCTGGGCGCAGATCAAGGGTGCGAAGGTCGGGGGCCGGGAGCCGATCGCCCGGTTGGAGGACGTGCTCGAGGAGCTGCCGGAGACCCGGTTCAACGTCGACGTGAAGTCGGGCGGTGCGGTGACGGCGTTTCTGCGCACGGTCGACCGTGCCGGTGCCTACGACCGCGTCGCTGCCGCGTCGTTCTCCGATGGCCGGCTCGCGAAGCTCCGCGAGATAGCCGGGCCGAAGCTGGCGACGTCGATGGGCCCGCGCTCGGTGGCTGCGTTGCTGGCGAAGTCGCGACTGCCGCTGCTGCCGGTCGGTTTCCTGGTGCGAGGGCAGATGGCTCAGGTGCCGGTGCGACAGGGACCGCTGACGGTGGTGGACCGGGCGATGGTGGCGGCGGCGAACCGGGCCGGGGTCGAGGTGCACACCTGGACGATCGACGACGCCGCGCAGATGCGGGAGCTGCTGGATCTCGGGGTGCACGGGATCGTGACCGACCGGCCGGACCTGCTGCGGGACGTGCTGGTCGAGCGCGGGGCCTGGCACGCCGGTTAGGGCGGGAGTTCGGCGGATCGTCGGCGCAAGTGGCCGGAGACAGGTTCGCTCATGCCGGCGGCGAGGGCGCGGTCGTAGGCGGCACGGGCTTCGTCGGGGCGGTCCAGCCGGTGCAGGAGTTCGGCGCGGGTCGCGTGCCACCACGGATAAGCCGCCAGTTCGCCGATATCGTCCACGATGGCGAGGCCGGCGGCCGGGCCGTCGAGTTCGGCGAGCGCGGCGGCACGGTTGAGGCGCGTGACTGGGTTGTCCTGGATTCGCAGTAGGACGTCGTACCAGGACACCACCGCTTCCCAGTTGGTGTCGGCGTAAGTGGGCGCGAGAGCGTGGCAGGCTGCGATGGCCGCCTGCACGACGTATCGGTCGGGCCGGTCCGGGGTTCGCTTCAGCGCCCGGCCGATCAGCTCGACGCCCTCGCGGATGACGCGGTGGTCCCAGCGGGCGCGGTCCTGGTCGGCCAGCAGCACCGGCCTACCCTCGGCGTCGACGCGGGTTTCATGGCGGGAGTCCTGGAGCATGACCAGCGCGAGCAGTCCGAGCACGGTCGGTTCGTCGGGCATCAGCTCGGCGAGCAGCCGGGCGAGGCGGACGGCTTCGGCGGCGAGGCCGACTCGCACCAGTTCCGCGCCCGCCCCGGCTGCGTAGCCCTCGTTGAAGATCAGGTAGATCGTCGCGGCGACGCCGGTGAGCCGTGCGGGGAGCTCCTCGGCGGCAGGTACACGGTAAGGGATGCCAGCCTGGGTGATCTTCTGCTTGGCGCGGGTGAGCCGCTTGGCCATGGTCGGTTCCGGCACCAGTAGCGCGCGGGCGACCTCCTGGGTCGACAGCCCGCCGAGGGTGCGCAGCGCGAGCGCGACCTGGGCGTCCACGGCAAGGCATGGGTGGCAGCAGGTGAAGACCAGCCGCAGGAGGTCGTCGCGCACCACTTCGGGTGATTCGGGGCCTGGCTCGGCGAAGACCATCGCGTCGGTCTCCTTCCCGCCCCGCCGCGCCTCTCGGCGCATCAGGTCGATCGCGCGGCGCTTCGCCGTCACGATCAGCCATGCGCGCGGGTTGTCGGGTACGCCGTCACGCGGCCACGTTTCGAGCGCGCGCACGAGCGCATCCTGCGTGGCGTCCTGTGCGAGGTCGACGCTGCCGGTGACGCGGACGAGCGTGGCCAGGACCCGAGTGCCTTCCTCCCGCACCAGCCTTGCCACCGCGTCACCGGCCGCCATCGTCAGCCGAACTGGATGATGGGCCGGATTTCGACGGCTCCCGCCCAGGCTGCCGGGATCGCCGCCGCGAGCTTGACGGCTTCATCCAGGTCGGCGCATTCCAGCAGGTAGAAGCCGGTCAGCGCTTCCTTGGTCTCGGCGTAGGGGCCGTCGCTGGTGACGATGTCGCCGCCCTTGCCGCCCGTGACGCGGACGGTCGTGGCGGTGGCGGTCGGGTAGAGCGCGTTGCCACCCCTGATCACGGCGGCCGCGGCCTCGCCGAATTCGTTGTACTCCTTCATCTCCTGGCTGTACTCGGGCTGCGTCCAGTCGACGTCGATGGTGTAGGTGAGGGCGGCATAGGTAGGCATCTGGGCTCCTTGGGTGTGGACCGGCGCCGATCGCCGGCTTCCACTGTAGGGACGAACGGCCACCCGCCGCGATGGACAACCGCGTGCGACGAGTTTCTGCCCAATCTGCTCAGTCTGCTCAGCGGGGTTTCTTGCCGTCCCAGGCGGCTGTCCACGTCTTGACGCCGAGCCTGCCGGAATCGTTGATGCCGTTGGCGCGTTGGAGCTCGAGGACGGCGGTTCTGGTCTTTTCGTAGTAGCACCCGGTGGCGGCGAAGCCATAGCCGTAGACGTTCATCCGGGCTTGGAAGGCCTTGAGGGCGGGTGCGCAGTCGCCGTAGGCGTAGACGACTCCGGGCCAGGCGGGTTTGGGGCCGCCGGGCGGCGCGACCGGTCCGGGTGACGGTGAAGGGTTCGGTGACCCGCCACCGCCGATGTAGGCGGCGTCGGCGTAGCTGGGCGCGCGTTTGCTGCGGGCGTCTCCGTCGTCGCGGAGGCTGAGCATTCCGGCGCATTGCCATGGTTGCCAGCCGCGCATGCGGTAGAGGTAGAGCGCGCGGTAGTCCTGCTCGGCGGGAGTGGCTTGGTCGGGGCGGCCGTGGCCGCCGACGCTCTGCCAGGTGGGCACGTCGAATTGATACGCACCGTAGTATCCGTTGCCGGTGTTGACGGCGTAGTGGCCGCTGGCTTCGCACATCCGGAGCTTGGCCCAGGTGGCGCCGGCTGGGTCCGCGAGTGCCGCCGAGGTTGTGACCAGCGGAATGCCGGCAACCGCGACACAGACGAGAGTGACTCTCATCAGGGCGCGGGTGAACGCGCCGACTCGGGACTGCTTCATGGCTTGCACAGTAAGTAACGATCACACAAGCCACAAGAGAAACAGGGATAACATCAGAATCACACACCACATGGGGGATGCCGAGGAGCGACACGCCGACGACCGCGAAGCCGGTTTCCGGGCGCGTCGACCGTCGGTTGCGCGGGGACCCGGGCCGGGGGCAACCGTGCGCCGGTCGTCGCGTGGTCGACCGATAGGGTCGACGGTCGTGACTGTGCTTAAGGACAGCGAAACCGACCCGACCGGCGCGTTGTCGCCGGCCCAGGTGGCCGGTTCCCGCCGCCGCGCGCCGGCCGGCGGCAAGCTGAAGTTCTGCTACGGGCCGATGGACTGCGGGAAGTCGACGCTGGCGCTGCAGATCAACCACAACCACGCCCGGCAGGGTCGCCAGGGGCTGTTGCTGGTCCGGCACGACCGGTCGGGTGTGCCGCAGATCAGCAGCCGGATCGGGATCACCAGGGACGCGGTCGAGGTGGGGGCCGACACCGACCTCAGGACGTTGGTGCGTGAGTACTGGGCGCGAGGGCGGCACCTGGACTACCTGATCGTCGACGAGGCGCAGTTCCTCTCCCCCGAGCAGGTGGAGCAGCTCGGCGAGCTCGCGGACGACGCCGAGATCGACGTCTACTGCTTCGGGATCGCGACGGACTTCCGCAGCCGGCTGTTCCCGGGTGCGCGGCGGTTGTTCGAGCTGGCTGACGAGCTGCAGCCGGTGCAGGTCGAAGTCCTGTGCTGGTGCGGGGCGACCGGGCGGTTCAACGCGCGGGTGCTCGACGGTGAGGTGGTGCGGGCCGGGGACACCGTTGTAGTAGCCGATACGGAACCGTCCGTAGTTGAAAGTTCAGCTTTATTGCCGATGGAGGCCGAAAGCGCTACTGTGCGTTATCAAGTATTGTGCCGACGGCACTTTCGGAGCGGAGATCTCGGACCCGTACGAGGCCAACACGCTCAGTTACGACTGACCTGAACAGGGGCATCGATAGCCCATCTGGGGGATACCAGCACGAAGAAGGCCTCAAGCGCGTCACGTAACGGGCCGAAAGAACTCCTATCAAGAGAAGCTGTTGCCGCCGGGTGATGCAGCTCATCGTGAGCAATGACATGATGCTCCGGGAATCTCCCGGCCATCCCGCTCGTTGCATAGGGTGAGCATCGCCCAGGCTCCGCCAGGAGCCGACTGAAAGGACCCCATCATGGCCGACCGTGTTCTTCGTGGAAGCCGGCTGGGAGCGGTCAGCTACGAGACAGACCGCAATCACGATCTCGCTCCCCGGCGCACCGTGCGCTACGCGTGTCCCAAGAACCACGAGTTCGAGGTGCCGTTCTCCGACGACGCCGAGATCCCGTCGGTCTGGGAGTGCCGCCTGCACGGCAGCGAGTCCGAAATCATCGACGGCGGTACCCCCGAGCAGAAGAAGGTCAAGCCCCCGAGGACGCATTGGGACATGCTGCTCGAGCGTCGTTCCATCCCGGAGCTCGAGGACCTGCTCAACGAACGTCTCGCCGAGTTGAAGGGTCGCCGGACCCGCTCGGCCTAGGTAGCTCTCCCCCAGCCAGACAAGAGAAAGCCCCCGCGACCATCGTCGCGGGGGCTTTCTGCTGTGCTGGTTCGGTGTCAGCCGCGCTTGAAGAGGCGGCGCAGCTGCTGCAGGCGGTGGCGGATGCCCCACTTGCCGACCTGCAGCATCGCCTCGAGCACGATCGAGCTGCTCATCTTCGACTCGCCGATCTCGCGTTCGGTGAAGGTGATCGGCACCTCGACCACCTCGAACCCGGCGCGCAGGGTCCGCCAGCCGAGGTCGATCTGGAAGCAGTAGCCGCGCGAGGCGACCTCGTCGAGCGGGAGCTTCTCCAGCACCTCTCGGCGGTA
This sequence comes from Amycolatopsis sp., assembly GCF_025464955.1. Taxonomy (GTDB): domain Bacteria; phylum Actinomycetota; class Actinomycetes; order Mycobacteriales; family Pseudonocardiaceae; genus Amycolatopsis. Next base: position 36,731 of record NZ_JAODNM010000154.1, read on the forward strand.
CGCGCGGAACCCGGCGGTGATGTCCTTGATCTTCACGCCGAGCGCGAGCTGGGAGTAGATGTTGCCGCCGCGGGAAATCAGCTTCCGGCTGGCCGGCCAGTTCACCGAGCCGCCGCCCGGGACGTACCGCGAGCCGATGACGAGGTCGGCGCCGCCGAGTGCGTCGAGGATCCGAGGGAGGTCCTCGGGCGCGTGCGAACCATCAGCGTCCATCTCGACGATGGTGGCGTACTCCTTGGCCAGTCCCCAGCGGAACCCGGCGACGTAGGCCGCGCCCAGCCCGGCCTTCTCGGTCCGGTGCATGACGTGGATCTTCTCGTTGGCGGCGGCCAGCTCGTCGGCGAGCTCGCCGGTGCCGTCAGGGCTGCCGTCGTCGACCACCAGTGCGTGGACCTCGGGGAGTGCCCCGTGCAGCCGGGCCAGGATCGGGCCGAGGTTCTCCCGTTCGTTGTACGTCGGGATCACCACCAGTACCGGATCGATTCCCTGGGCCCCCCGCGGCGCCTGCACCATCCGTGTCCTCCCTCAGCGGCGGCCTCACGCCCCCGCTTGTGTAACTGCTGTCTTCGAGTTGGTGGTGGAAGTGCGAAAACGGAGTACGAGCCCGGACAGCACCGCGGCGAGTGCCGCTCCGACCAGTACGTACTCCGTCCAGACTCCCAGACGGTCTGACAGCGTAGTCGCCGTCCTGAGCGGCACGTGACCGACCAGGGAAGCGGCGGTGAAAAGTCCTGTCGAGCTGCTGATTGTGCCATCCGGCATGACGATGGCGCTCACCCCGGTGGTGGCGGCGACGACCACCGCCCGGCCGTGCTCGACCGCGCGCAGCCGGGACATCGCGAGCTGCTGGTAGCTCATCTCGCTGCGGCCGTACCAGGCGTTGTTGGTGGGCGCGGTGAGCAGCTCGGCGCCGGCCTTGACCGCGTTGCGGCCGACGTAGTCGTAGGTGACCTCGTAGCAGATCATGGCGCCGACCTTGGTGCCTGCGACGTCGAGGACGGCCGGTGAGCCGTCGCCGGGGACGCGCTCGTCCATGTTCTTGACGAACGGGGTGACCTTTTCGGCGAGGGCGCGGGCGGGGACGTACTCGCCGAAGGGCACGAGCTGCTGTTTGGTGTAGTGCGCGCCCTGGCCGGTCTTGGGGTCCCAGGCGACCAGTGCGTTGGAGTACTCGCCGTTGGGCAGCCGGTAGAGCGCGCCGATCAGGGCGGGTGAACCGAAGTCGGCGACGAGTCGGTCGAGGACGGGGTCGGGGCCGTCGACCTCGGTCGCGGTCTCCGGCCAGACGACCAGGTCGGGTTTGGGGACGCGGCCGGCGCGGATGTCGGCGATCAGCGCTTCGCTTTCGGCGATGTGCGAGCCACGCAGGTCAGCGCCCTGGGTGAGCATGCCTAGGCCGGTGTCGGGGGCGTTGCCCTGGACCGCGGCGACGGTGAGTGAGCCGTCCTGGGCGTCGGTGCCGATGGTCGGCCAGAGGGCGAGCCCGGCGACGACGGGGATGAGCGCGGCGGCCACGGGGACGGCGAGGGTGCGCGGAGTCCAGCTCGTGCGGGACACGCGGAGGATGACGGTCGAGAGGCCGAAGCCGGTGAGTACGACGGCGAAGCCGACGAGCACCGCGCCACCGACCGACGCCAGCGGCAGGAATGCGCCCGAGGGCTGGCTGAACGCGACACGGCCCCACGGGAAGCCGCCGAAGGGGAACCAGGAGCGGGGGGTTTCGGTGGCGATGACGACCAGCGCCATCCAGATCGGCGCTCCGGGGAGTTTCGCGACCCAGGTGATGAGTCCGCCCGCGAGTCCGAAGTAGAGCGCCAGCGCGGCGCAGAGGCCGAGCCAGGGCCAGGGGCCGAAGTCCGCGCCGAGGAAGGCTTGGAGCCAGGTCAGCAGCGGGAGGAAGAACGCGAACCCGAACACGAAGCCGTGGCCGAAGGCGCCCCAGAACCGTCGTCCGTGGAGCACGAGACCGAGGCCGGCGAAGGCTATCGGCGCGAGCCACCACAGCGGGCGGGGCGCGAAGCTCAGGTAGAACAGGTAGCCGGAGGCTCCGGCGCCGACGAAACGGGTCAACCACGCGAGGGAGAACCTGCGATGCCGCGGGGGTTCTTCTGGCGCGACGGGTTCTTGTTCCACCACGGTCACGTCCCTCACCTTAAGCGGCCGGGGTGAAGGGGCCGTTGCTCGCCTGCCCGGGGCTCAAACGCGGTCCGAGCCGCACGAAGAGGACCCGATCGAGGCCGCCGTGGCGGAGCTGCACGACGACCACGCCCTACGGACTTGGCTGGCCGCCGCCGGGCGTGAGCTAGAAGGCGTCGTGGATCACTTCTCCCCCGCGGACGGTGCGCAGGCAAGTGGGCAGGACCGCGCCGGGTTCGAGGACCGGCAGGGGTGGGACGCCGGACCGTGCGTCGGTCGACCATCGCTGGACGCGGGTGTCTGAGGTGGCGACGACGAGCTCCGCGGCGTCCCAGATCGCGTAGTGCGCGGGGGCGCCGGGGACGAGGCTTCCGGTGATGCCGTCCAGCACGCCGGCCGCGCGGTGCCCGCCGCGGGTGTGGGCGGTGAAGGCCGCTCGCGCGGACAGGCCCGAACCCGGTGTGCGGTGGTAGGTCGCGGCTCGCACGCTCGCCCAGGGGTCCAGCGGGGTGACCGGGCTGTCCGAGCCGAGGGCGAGCAGGACTCCTTCGGCGGCAAGGGCCGCGAACGGATTGAGCCCGGCTGCGCGTTCAACGCCGAGCCTCGCGGCGTACATGCCTTCTGCGCCACCCCAGGCGGCGTCGAACTGTGACTGGACCGAGGCGGAGACCCCCCAAGCGGCAAGCTCGCGGGCTTGGCCGGCGTCAACCATTTCCAGGTGCTCGAGGCGGTGGTGGCGAGCGGCGAGTGCGCGGCTGCCGACGGCTTTCTCAGCCAGGCGGAAGCCTTCGACCACGGCGCCGACCGCCGCGTCGCCGATGACGTGGAAGCCCGCCTGCAGCCCGACTTCGGTGCAGGCGACGAGGTGCTCGGCGATGGCTTCGGGGGCGAGGTACAGCGCACCGGAGGTGTCCGGCTCGTCGAGGTAGGGCTGGTGCAGAGCCGCGGTGTGCGAGCCGAGCGCGCCGTCGACGAACAGGTCGCCGGCCAGGCCGCGGACGCCCAGTCGCTGCGCGGTGGCCACGGCGCCGGCTTCGCCCCAGTAGCCGACCACTTCGGGGAGCCCGGGTCGGGTGGCCAGCGCGAGGAGGTCGGCGAGGTCCTGCTCGCCGGAGATGTCGGGTCCCCCGCATTCGTGCAAGCTCACGATTCCGCGAGCGGCCGCGGTGCGCAGGAACGCTTCCTGTGCCCGGTGCCGCTGGGTCGGCGTGACGGCCTGCCGCACGGCGGTGCGGACGCGATGGTGGGCCTCGCGGGTGAGCGGCCCGTCCGCGGACCAGCCCGCGGCGTTGCGGGCTTCGGGGGTCCGCGCGACCAGCGCGGTCGAGACGAGTGCGGAGTGCACGTCAACTCGGCTGAGGTAGACCGCGGCTCCCCCGGCGACGGCGTCGAGCTCGGCGCGACTGGGGAGGCGGGGGTTCGTCCACCGCGATTCGTCCCAGCCGTGGGCGAGCAGGACCTCACCGGGTTGGATGGCGTTCTCGACCGCGGCGAGCAGCTCGCCGGCGTCGCGCACGGTGGTGAGGTCGAGGCCGGTGAGGTGGAGGCCGGTCGCGGTGGCGTGGACGTGCGCGTCGACGAAGCCGGGTGAGACGAACGCGCCGTCGAGGTCGACGACGTCGGCGCCAGGGTGCAGCGCGCGTGCGGGTCCGTCCTGGCCGATCCAGACCACGGTGTCGCCGGTGATGGCCATCGCCGTGGCGTCGGAGGCGCCCGGTGCGTAGATGCGGCCCCCGAGCAGGAGCGTGGTGCTGTCGTTCGTCACGGGACCGAGTCTGCCCGGTGGGTGACGCTGCGATCGGCCGGGGTGAGCGATATTGTAAAAAACACGTAACACAACAATATTTACGTAATTCGAACGATATGGCAGGATATTTTCACGTCACCTAGACCTCAGGGAGCACAGATGACTGCGATCCAGGAACCTGTCGCGCCGGCCGCCACCACCCTCGAGCAGCCGTACGACTACGTCAGGACCGAACTTGTCGAGCCGGATTGGCGGCGCTACCCCGGGTGGCGCGACGTCACCGAGACCCAATGGCGTGACGCACAGTGGCAGCGTGTTCACTGTGTGCGCAACATCAAGCAGCTGCGCGCGTTGATGGGCGATCTGCTCGAAGACCGGTTCTACGACGATCTCGCCGCCGACCAGCGCGAGATGGCGACGATGTCGATGCTGCTCCCGCCGCAGATGCTGAACACGATGGCGCCGACGGCCGGCAGTGATCCGGACAAGGTCACCGAGGCGTTCTACGCTGACCCGATCCGCCGCTACATGCTTCCCGTGCAGAGCGACCGCGACCTGGCCTGGCCGAGCCATCCGCATTCGGAGCGGGACTCGCTGCACGAGGCGGACATGTGGGTCGCCGAGGGGCTCACCCACCGCTATCCGACGAAGGTGCTCGCCGAGATGATCTCGACGTGCCCCCAGTACTGCGGGCACTGCACGCGGATGGACCTGGTCGGCAACTCCACCCCGCAGGTCGACAAGCACAAGTTGTCGCTGAAACCGGTCGACCGGCAGGACGCGATGATCGACTACCTCCAGCGCACGCCCGGGGTCCGCGACGTCGTCGTGTCCGGCGGCGACGTCGCGAACGTGCCGTGGCCGCAGCTCGAGTCGTTCCTGATGCGGCTGATGGACATCGACACCGTGCGCGACATCCGGCTCGCGACCAAGGCGCTTGCGGGACTCCCCCAGCACTGGCTGCAGCCGAAGGTCGTCGAGGGGCTCGAGCGGGTCGCGGTCACCGCGCAGCGGCGGGGCGTCAACCTGGCGATCCACACCCACGTCAACCACGCGCAGTCGGTGACGCCGCTGGTCGCGGAGGCGGCGCGGACCGCGCTCGACGTCGGCGTGCGCGACGTGCGCAACCAGGGTGTGCTCATGCGCGGGGTCAACGCGACTCCGGCGGACCTGCTCGACCTCTGCTTCGCGCTGCAGGGGGAAGCGAACATCCTGCCGTACTACTTCTACATGTGCGACATGATTCCGAACGCGGAGCACTGGCGTGTTTCGGTGCATGAGGCGCAGGAACTGCAGCACGCGATCATGGGTTATCTGCCGGGGTACGCGACGCCGCGGATCGTCTGCGACGTGCCTTACGTCGGGAAGCGGTGGGTCCACCAGCTGGCGGAGTACGACCGCGTCAACGGCATCTCCTACTGGACCAAAAACTACCTGACCAGCGTCGACAGAGAGAACATCCTCGACCCCGCCGACGCACTCCAGCAGCGCTACCCCTACTACGACCCGATCTCCACACTGCCCGAAGCCGGACAGCAATGGTGGGCTGAACAGGGCCGCTAGCCCAGCCGGTCCGGTTTTGTGGGCACCCGGCTGCGGTGCTCCCAAAACCGGATCCAGGTAACTTCTCAGGCCCTCGCGCCGCACGCCTCGTTCGGGCTGGTCAGGACCGGTTAGGGCTGGACGTGACTGAACGTCAAAAGGCCCAGAGAAGGCCCAGAGGTCAGATGTCCCACACGTCGAAGCGCCCCGAAAGCGTGGCAAACAATCGTTTTCAAGGGCATCGATCACTGCTTTTCAAGGCTGAGTCATTTCCACATCCGTTGGCAAACATTCGCGACACTCACCCGCGGCGGAATCGCCAGGGTTCACGCAGCGCGACCAGCAGGTTCAGGTCGATTCCGGCGAGTGACATACCGCTACCCCCATCGATCGGGGTGATGCCGGACCTCGGCCGGCCCGCGTTGAGCGTTTCCCTTTGCCGGTTGCGCAAGCACTTCGGCGACCTGAACGGTAACCACTTCGATGCTGGTGTGCGTACAACAACCGAACTGTCGCTTAGTGTCCCACCCGCGGGCTTCGCCGAAATCCGCACAGGCTCCTGCGACGTGTCCCCAGACACAGCCCCGACGGCTCACTACCTTCGAATCGCCAACCAGTATCAATAGCTCGTCGCGATCGCTTTCGTCACCACTTCCACGAATGGGTCTGGATAATCGCGCTGGGCGATACCGACGGACTGCACATATTCGAGTCTGCGATATTCACGCTGGCAGGCATGACCGAGGTCGTGAAGTTGCCGTTGGACGCGTTCGGCCTCGGCTTCACAACTGTCCCTTGGTGAGCATCCAGCCCGAACGGAGCGAGGGCCTTCCACTGCCGGGCCGGGTCACTGCAGTGACGAGCACGGGCACGATCTGGTTCTTCAGGTCAGCAGGCTCGGGGCAGGTCGGAGTCCGAGCTGATCGAGCACTTCGGCGTCGCTCGCACGACGGTCCGGCAGACCGTCGGGGATCCGCGTTCAGACCATCTTGTTGGTCTCCTCGACGAGGGCGGAGTGAATTCCGACTGAGGTCTCCCGCATGTATTCTTCGCGGGCCTTCGCGGCTTTCTCATAGCTGTCGGCCTGGAGCGCTTCGCGCATCGTTTCCTCGGAATCGAAACTGATCTGAACGATCGCGTCGATCGGGTCTTCCGCGTCGTCGGTGGCCAGATCCGACAGGAAGTACTGGACATACGACCTGGTCTGCGGCATCTCCTGGTAGGTCCGCCCGTAGATGTTCTTCATGAAGTGCCGCAACTCTTCGGTCGTGACGTTCGGCTTCTTCCGGATCACGGTCATGACGGTGAACATGATGAATCTCCTTTACCTGAACACGTGTTCAGCCCTGGTTCCAGCATACCATGAACAGGTGTTCAGGACCGGCGGGCCAAGGTGAGGTGGACCCCGCCACTCCGCACGTCCACCCCTTCGAGTGAAGCCCATCTCGTGCGTGGAAGAGGGAATGCGCGCGGACAATCACTCGAACCCGACTTGTTCATCGCCCCGGTCGACGGCTTGGCGCAGCGCTTCAAGGCGGAGGGGGCCGGTGTTCCGACGCGCTAACGGGCGCGACGATGCCGGGTGTCGCCGGCCGATGTCGCTGTCATTGCGGTCACGATTCTGGCAGTCGCCTCGTCCGCGCTGAGTTCCCAGTCCCAATCGGTCTTGTGTAGCCGCAGCGATACCAGACCGTGGTAGGCCGACCACAGCAGCAGAGCCGAGGCGAGCGGCCTGCCCGGATCGGCAGCGGCCACGAGCTCGACGATCCGGTTCTGCAGCCGGGGGCCGTGCTCGGCGCGTTCGACGGGCACCGGATCGTCGCTTTCGAACAGCAGCTGGTAGGCGCCGGGATGGGCCAGTCCCCACCGGACGTAGGCCTGCGCCTGTGCCACGAGGGGATCCGCCCCTGCCGGAGTGCGGGATATGGCTTGTTCGATGCACTCGACCATGTCCGCGTACATGACCTCCAGTACCGCCGACCGGAGTTCGGCCTCGGAGGGGAAGTGCCAGTAGACCGCAGAGGGTGCGACCTGGCATTTGCGAGCGATCGCGCGAAGCGACGGCACCGCGACGGCCTGCGGCTCGGCCAGCATGCCGACCGCTGCGGCGATCAGTTCGGCGCGGAGGTCTCGGGCATCCATTTGACCATTGAACACCTGTTCAGCTACAGTCGCCACTGAACAGGTGTTCAGGAGTTCGTGTGGAGGGAGATGGTGATGGCTGACAGCAAGACGTTCTTCCTGACCGGTGCCTCACGCGGGTTGGGACGCGCGATCGCCGAGGCGACACTCGCCGCCGGACATCGGGTGGTCCTCACGGCACGAAATCCCGAGTCGGTCGGCGATCTGGTGGCCGCGTACCCGCGCAGTGCGGCAGCATTCGCGCTCGACGTCACCGACGCCGCCGCGGCGCAAGCCGCGATGGACGCGGCCGTCAAACATTTCGGGGTGCCGGACGTGATCATCACCAACGCCGACCGAGCCGACATCGTCAGCATCGAAGACGTCGGCCTGGCGGACATGCACGCCGTGGTGGACACCAACCTGTGGGGCGTGGTGAACGTGGTGAAGGCGGCGCTGCCGCTGCTGCGGGAAGCCGGACGCGGGCACTTTGTCCAGATCTCGTCGGTCAGCGGACGCCTCGCGCCCGCCCCCGGGCTGGCGTCCTACGTCGCCGCGAAGTTCGCGGCCGAAGGATTCCTCGAGGCACTCGCCCTCGAGGTCGCCGGGTTCGGCATCGCGGTCACCATCGTGGAACCGGGACGCATGGCCACCTCGATCGCGTCGTCCATGGCCATTCCGGCGCCCAGCCAGCCGTACGCCGCCCTGCTGCACGGGCTCGCCTCGGCCTATGCCGACGGCGCCTCCGCCGGCACCACAGCCGAGAGTGCCGCCCGATTCGTGCTCGACCTCAGTGCCCTTGACCGCCCTCCGCTGCGCGTGCCCCTGGGCAGTGCCGCGTTCGAGCACATCCTGGCCGCTGACAATCGGCGGCTGACCGAACTCGGCGAGTGGGAGAAATTCAGTCGCTCCGCCGACTAGTGTTGAGGAGACAGGAAAATGCAGGAGTTCACCGGAAAAGCAGTTGTCGTCACGGGTGCGGGATCCGGGATCGGCCGAGGTATCGCCGAGGCGTTTGCCGCAGCCGGGGCCAACCTCGTCGTGGCCGGCATCGACGGAGCTCCCCTGTCCGCCGCCGCAGCGCAGCTTCAGCAGGCTTACGGCATCGAGGTTCTGCCCGTGACCACGGACGTCAGCGACCCTGACGCGGTCGAATCACTGGCCGAGGCGGCCTATGCCCGGTTCGACTCGGTCGCCGTGTTGTGCAACAACGCCGGAGTGGCCACCATGGGTGCGGCGTGGGAGCAGCCGCTGAGCGATTGGACCCACACTCTCGGCGTGAACCTGTATGGCGCCGTGCACGGGATCCGCGCGTTCGTGCCGCGCATGCTGGCGCACGGCGGGCAAGCGCACATCGTCAACGTGTCGTCAATGGGCGGCCTCACCCCGACCCCTCAGCTCGCCCCTTACTCGGCGTCGAAGGCGGCGGTGATCGGCCTTTCCCTGACGCTGCGGGAGGAATTGCTTGCCTTGCAGGCGCCGATCGGTGTCTCAGTGGTCTGCCCGGGCGGGGTGAAGTCCGCGATCATGACCGGAACCGCGGCTCGTTATGCGGCCGGCTCGCTGTCGAAGCAGGCACAGGAGAATCTCGACCGTTTGGCTGACGTCGTCGCCGACGGGATCAGCGGGGACGAAGCGGGGAGAATGATCTTCAACGCCGTTCGGGACAACCAGTTCTGGGTACTCCCCAACGCGGAGTCGATCATTCCCCTCGTTGACGAAGAATACCGGGACTTGCGCAAGTCTCTCAACCTGCGATAACTCGGCACAGCCGAGCTGCTGATCGTCGTGTGATACACGATTCCCTGAAGCTTGGCCGGACATTTTTGCCGAGCCGGAAACGCTGGGCATATCCAGGTGATGACTGGCGCCCGAGATCGTATCGGATTCGTCGGAGGAACAGATGGAGATCACTATCGATGTGGACAAATGCTGTGCGGCGGGGCAATGCGTGCTGGCCGCGCCGGATGTCTTCGATCAGCGCGACGACGACGGGGTCGTGATCCTGCTGGACTCGAATCCGGCCGAGGCACTGCACCAGGCAGCTCGCGATGCCGCCGCGGTATGCCCGGCGATGGCGATTCTGGTGCGGGAATGACCACAGCACAAGGAGTCACGAGATGAGCGCAGCTTCCGTCACACCTCGCGCCGGAGTGATCGGGCTCGGCATCATCGGCGGCGGCGTCGCCGTCAGCCTGGCCGCGTCCGGCCGGGTCCCGGCCGTCTATGACATCCGGCCGGACACGGCTGACCACCTGGTCGGCGTACCGGCGCCACTCGGTTCACCCGCGGCGGTGGCCCGCGCCAGTGACGTCGTGCTGATCGCGGTGGTCGACGCCGCGCAGGCCCGGACCGTCCTGTCCGGCCCGGAAGGTGTGCTGGCCGGGGCACAGGACGGATTGATCGTGGTGCTGCTGTGCACGGTCGCGGTCCCGGTGGTGCGCGAACTCGCGGACGTCTGCGCCGCCGTCGGAGTTCGGCTGCTCGACTGCGGCGTCACCCCCGGCGACAAAGCCGCCCAGCACGGCATGGTCGCCATTGTCGGGGGTGACGAGGCCGTCGTGGAGGCCGCACGGCCGGTACTCGACGATTTCGCCAAGGCGGTAGTCCATTGCGGACCAGTGGGAGCCGGGATGGCGACCAAGATCGCCCGCAACATGATCACCTACAGCTCCTTCCGCGCCGTGCGCGAGGCAACCGCGCTCACCGCGGCGGCAGGGGTCGCGCCGCAGCGGCTGCTCGAGGTCATCAACGAGGCCGATCCTGAAGGCGCCACCTTGTTCCTGCTGGAACGGATGCGCTGGTCCGGCACCGCGGCGGCGATGTCCCCGCACATGCGCGTGCTGATGGACAAGGACCTCGCGGCCGCGCAGGAGCTCGCCGCCGCACTCGCCATCACGACACCGCTGATCGACACCGTCCGCGACAACATTCTCGACACCCTGGAGACAGCGTGACCACCGAACAGAACCAGTACCGCGAGACCAGCGCGGGCCGTCATGTCATGGAAGCCGTTTACGGACCGGATTTCGTGGCCGGTATGCCGACCGCCAGCACCCCCGCCATGCAGGTGACCTTCGACCATCTCTTCGGCGAGATCTGGAGCCGCCCCGGCCTGTCGGTACGGGACCGGCGGCTGCTGGTCATCGGTGCCACCGCGGCGATCGGCCGCGCGGACCTGATCCGGATCCAGGTCACCGGCGCGTTGGTCAACAAGGAACTGACCGGGGACGAACTCCGCGAGGCGGTCCTGCACCTGAACTACTACGTCGGCTGGGGCAACGGCACCGCCGTCAGCGAGGGAGTCGAGGCGGCGCTGGCCGCCAGGAAAGGGGAACAGCCATGACCGCAATCCTTCCCGAGATGCCCATCGAACGGCAGACGCCGCTCGACCCGCCGACTGCCTATCACGAGCTGCGCGAGGACTTGCCCATCGTGCGCATGCGCTTCCCGAGCGGCCAGGAAGGCTGGCTGGTCACCCGGTTCGACGAAGGCAGCCAGGTCTTCTCCGATCCACGGATGAGTTCCACCTTGCGGTCCCGTCATGACATACCAGGGGAAGAAGGCGTTGAGCCGGCCGTTGGGCTGGTCTCCTTCGGCACCACCTTCGTCGAGATGGACGCACCCGACCACACCGCGTACCGGCGCCTGCTGGCCGGCAAGTTCAGCCCGAAGGCCGTAGGACTGCGGCTGCAACCGTTCATCGACCGCATCGTCACCGAGCAGCTCGACGCGATGGCGGCCGGACCCAGACCAGTGGACTTCGTGCAGGCGATGTCCATGCCGATCCCGTGCCTGGTCATCTGCGAACTGCTCGGCGTGCCCGCACGGGACCGGCACGACTTTCACAGCGCGACGGACGTCATGATGGACACCAGCAAGTCCAAGGCACAACGCGACGCCGGTTCGTCCTGGCTGGTCGACTACGTCACCGGGCTGGTCGCGCTGAAGCGCCGGGATCCGCATGCGGAAGGCCTGCTCGCCGAGCTGATCCGCTCGTCGGGCGAAGAAGGCTCGATCGTGACCGACCAGGACCTGGTCAGCGTCGGCGTGTTGCTTCTGTTCGCCGGCCACGACACCACCATGGCCATGCTCGGGCTCTCCACCCTCACCCTGCTGACGCATCCTGATCAGCGCGCACGATTCGTCAGTGATCCGGCGATGGTCGGGCCCGCCGTCGAAGAGCTGCTGAGGTATCTCACGATCGTCCAGTTCGGGCTGAGCCGCCGCGCCACCGAAGATCTCGAGCTCGGCGGCCAGCACATCACCGCAGGCGAGCTGGTGGTCGTCTCCATGGCCGCCGCGAACCGTGACCCTCGCGCTTTCGCCAACCCCGATGTGCCCGACTTGGACCGCAAGATGGCCCGCCACCTCGCGTTCGGTTACGGCGTGCACCAGTGCCTCGGCCAGAACGTCGCCCGCGCCGAACTGCGAACGGTGCTCCCGCGTGTGTTCGAGCAGTTCCCCAACCTCCGCCTGGCAGTCCCGCAGGACGAGGTCCCGATGGATGTCCACGGCACCAACTACGGCGTCAAGAAACTCATGGTCACCTGGTGACCGGCCCCGGAACAGGGACGGCGACCGACCGCCATCCTCCGCAACTGATGCAGGGTTTGACCGCCCACCACTTCACCATGGAGTCCGCGCCGCTGAGCGACGGGCAGACCGCTCTCGTGCACGCCGCCGCGGGCGTGTGGGGCGCATCCTCACCCAGCTACTCAAGCTCCGGGGAGCTCAGGTCATCGGCTTGGTCTCCCGGGAGGAGAAGGTGTCGGCGGCCAAGGAAGCCGGTGCCGACCATGTGCTCGACTCAAGGGACGGGGACTTCGTCGAACGCGTCATGGAACTCACCCGGGGCGAAGGAGTCCACGCGGTCTTCGACGGTGGCGGCTCCACCACATTCTGGTCGTCGATCGAGGTTCTGCGCCGACTCGGCATGCTGGTCTACTTCGGCCCCCTGATCGGCGAGGTCCCCACGGTGAGGATGGTCGACCTACCGAAGAGCATCAAGGTCACCTACGCGGTGTTCGCCGACCACATCCACACTTGAAGGCTGGCGGCCTCTCCACTAAACCAGGCGTACAGCAGGCCAGGGGTAACACGCCGCGAAGAGAATCGGCACAGACGTCATTACCCGAACCCTGCTACGCAGAGTAGCCATGCGGATTGGGTGATCGGCTTTGGGCGCAGCTCGATGAGGCTGGGAGAACTAGCGTTCAGCGGGCTTCCCGGCCGCCGTTACGCCACGAACACCCATACATAATGCTTGTCGCTTGCCATCTTTCGGCTGAGCTACGGGCGGCGACCCCGTCGACCGCCGCTGCGGCCCACGGGCACCCCGAAAAGCGGGCTCAACTCAGTAGTCCCCAGAAAGGCCCCGGCGCTGCCGACGACCTTAGTCATTTTGAATCTGCGCAGGTCAGGTCCGTGACAGCGCCTGTCGCGGCATGGGTCCGATCATGTGCGACATGATCCCGAACGCCGAGCACTGGCGCGTTTCGGTCGCCGAAGCGCAGGACCTGCAGCACGCGATCATGGGCTATTTGCCCGGTTACGCGACGCCGCGGATCGTGTGCGATGTGCCGTTCGTGGGCAAGCGCTGGGTCCACCAGCTCGCGGAGTACGACCGCGAGAAGGGTATCTCGTACTGGACGAAGAACTACCTGACCAGCGTCGACCGGGAAACCATCACCGATCCCGCTGACGCGCTGGCTCAGCGCTACCCCTACTACGACCCGATCTCCACGCTGCCCGAAACCGGCCGCCACTGGTGGGCCGAGCAGCAGGACTGAAGCTCGGATGCGGCGGTGCGGGACGCATGCACGACGCGTCCCGCACCGCCGCGTGTTTCACTTGATGTCACCTGAGGTGTTTCCGCAGGCCCAGGCGCTACTTAGGAGTGGTTGTGACCCGTTGTGACTCAACATCTCACGGCCCCAGGACGGCCCAGGGAGTCCACTGTAGACAGTTCAGTGGACGTGGAGGGGTGCACATTATTCCCGTATTTCTTGCGGCGATGAGGAGATCAAAGTCGTGCCAGGTTAATTCTCCTGACATGAATTGAAGGTCGAATTGAGGAGTGACACGAGGGTGGCACAACCGACATTCTTCGCCACTCCGGGGCGATGGGAAACAGGCTCTTCAAGCTATCGTTTCGTCACAGTGAAAATATGGTTTAAGTCAATGATCGAGGAATAGCGGAGCTATCTCCGCGCGCACCGGTCAGCATCGGGAGCAGGGCCTGCTTGATGCCCGGCCGGGACCCGAACACCAGCAGGAACATCGCTTCCCGGGCGAGCCGCTGGGCGTCCCGGCCGAGCAGGACCGCCTGGCTGCCGGTGCCGGCCACCAGCGCGGTCGCAGCGCGCTGGGCCAGCGCCGAGGCCTGCGCGCGGGCGACGAACAGGCCGTCGCCTTCCGCGGTGTCCAGCCGGTCGCGGGCGGCGGCGAATTCGGCGTCCAGTGGGCTGGGACCCAGCAGCGAGAGGCAACGCCGGGTCAAGCCGAGCGAGAGCGAGCCGTTCATCCGCAGGCCGCCCGCGTCACCTCGGGCCCACTCGGCATACGGCTGGCTGCTGATCACGCGGTCCGCCGGCACCGGGTGCCCGGTGAACTCCGCGACCACAGTGTTGCTCGCAGAAACGGCTACTATGCGCAGCGGGTCGATCTTGAGGGTGTCTGACTCCTTCGCGTCCACCAGCACCCAGACGAGGTTGTCGCCGTCACGGGCGGCCACCGCCAGCACGTCGACCATGCCCCATCCGGTCACCCACGGGGCGTTTCCGGTGAGGACGTATCCGTCCGCGGCCGGTTCGGCCACCAGGACGGGCGGCCCGGGCAGCGTGCCGGCCAGCGCGACACCAGCCCGCCGCCGGCCGGACACGAGCTGCGGCAGCCATTCGTCGCGTAGCCGGTGGGACTTTCCGTAAGCCAGCTGCAGCACCAAGCCGTGGTGTTGCAGCCACACGAACGTGGTACACAGGCAGCCCGCGGCCAGGGTTTCGACGACCGCGCACGCGGCCGGGAAGCCGCACCCGAGGCCGCCCAGCGCCTCGGGTGCGGCCAGTCCGTAGAAGCCCTGATCGGCGAGCAGGTCGAAGTGTCCGGGCGGGATCGTCCCGGACTCGTCCACCGCCTGAGCCGCCGGAAACAGCACCTGCTCGGCGATGGTATCCGCCACCGTGAGTACGTCGCCAGGAATCTCGTGACCGGTCATGGCGGTCAGGTTACCGCCGAGCGGCCGGCGTGGTGACCATTCGCCGGGCGAGCCAGACCGCGCCCGCGATACGCTGGCGCCCCACGAAACGGGGCCGAAACAGCGAGGTGCGATGATGTCCGACCCGAACATTTATCCGGTACTGCGGTACGCGGACGCGGGCAAGGCACTGGAGTGGCTAGCGAAAGCTTTTGGTTTCAAAGAGAACTTCGTCGTTCGCGGAGACGACGGCACGGTGAACCACGCGCAGATGTCACTAGGCCCGGGCATCGTGATGTTCGCGACGGCCCGCGATTCGCTCGGCAAGGACAACGAACCCGACCCGATGACAACACGGCATTCGATCTACGTTTATGTCGAGGACGTCGCGGCCCACGCGGCACAGGCGGAGGCCGCCGGCGCCGAGATCACCCGGGCGCTGGAGAACACCGACTACGGCTCGCGGGAATACGCGGCCCGCGACTTCGAAGGCAACCACTGGAGTTTCGGCTCGTACCAGCCCCGGGCCGGGGCGTAACCGATCCGAAACCGCCCAGTGCGGGCATGGTGGCAGGCCACCCGCACATCGGCAAGCTTTGCGCGCATTTCTCCCCGGTCGCTGCCGAGCACTATCCGGCCGGGCATGGCCGACAGTACGGTGGCGGCCACGCGGCTTGGCGACTACGAGGACCGGCGTACATTCCGGGCCGTGCTCCGGAATTGGCTGAACGCCCACGTCCCGGCCGGGCCTGACGGATTCCCGTCCGCCCGGAAAACCGAGGAGTCGCGCACCTGGAGCAAAGCCCTGTGGACCGCCGGTTATGCGCTTCAGCGTTGCTGGTTCTGGTCAGGGTCGCCCAGAGTTTCCGAATCTCGTTGCAGGACAAAGCAATCAACTGCTGAGCTCGTCCAATTCCGCCACTTTTTGAGTTCTTCTCGTTCTTCGCGAACTGGAACGTTTCCGCCGACGCATACGACCGAAGACCCACTTTGTAGAAGAGTGCCTTATCGGGGGCTTCCGGCGAGGACCGTGGGGACCCAGGTGGCGAGTTCGGTCCGCGCTGCGGCCAGCTGGGCCCCGGTCGGAGGGGTGGACGGCTCGGCGATCAGCGC
Organism: Amycolatopsis sp.; assembly: GCF_025464955.1. Classification (GTDB taxonomy): domain Bacteria; phylum Actinomycetota; class Actinomycetes; order Mycobacteriales; family Pseudonocardiaceae; genus Amycolatopsis. The sequence continues at coordinate 52,585 of NZ_JAODNM010000154.1, forward strand.
GTAGTGCAGACCGGGCGTGGCAGCCAGCCGCAGCCGGTCACCGGAACGGGAAATCGCTGCCGGGTCGAGGTCGGTGACCACCGTGGCGGACAGGTCGGCCGGGATGTGCAGTTCCGTTGGGGCAGCCAAATCGGCGCCCTGCCACACCAACACGCCGTAGCGCCCGGTGCCGACCAGGTTCGCCACGGCCGGCATGGTGGACGGCACCTGATTCCAGGTGAGCGTCTGGCTGCCGTCGCGCAAGCGGTCCTCGTAGGTGAAGGCGAGCGTGTGCCCGGCCACGGCGGCTGGATAGAGCCGATCGAGCAGACGCGCGTCCTGGCGCAGCTGCATGGTTCTGCCCGCCTCGGTTACTGCGGCCGAGTAGTCCTCCCCGTTCCAGCCATCCCCGGTGGTGAGCACCTTCTGCGGGTTGTCGTTCATCAGCTCGTGGTGCTGACCGCTGTAGATGTCCCACTGCCACTGCATTCCCGACAGCACCGGCCCCGAGACCGACGCGTGGGTCCACCAGGTCGCACCGGAGAGCCGGGAGTCCAGTGCCTGGTACATCGCCTTGTCCACCGTGGGCGTCTTGTCCGAGGTGAAGCCGGTCATCGGCGGGCCGAACTCGGTGACGATCGCGGCCGTGCCCAGCGCCGCCGCCCGATCCCGCACCGCGCCGAAGTCGCCGGCGTACTGGCCGTCACCCGCCTTGCCGGGCATCAACACACCGGACTGCGCGAGCTGGTCGTAGAAGTGCGTGTTGAACACATAGCGGGACCCGGCCGCGCCGACGTCGAGGAGGCCGCCGGTCTGCTTCTCGAAGGAGATGTTGGCGTTCCAGAACATGTTCGGCTCGACGAACGCCGGCTTGTCCGGCCAGCCGGCGGTGTCCATGGCCTGGCGGAACCGCTGGAAGAACGACCAGAGCACGTTCTGCTCCCAGGACCGGCTGTCCTGGGATGAGTCGTAGCGCCCCGCGTAGGGCTCGTTGTACGGGTCCATCCCCGCGATCCCGGCGAACTCCGCGGCGCTCAGGTGGGTACGCAGGTGGTTCATCGTTTCGGTGGCCTGGCTGAAGAACTCGTCCTGCACACCGTGCGCGTTGTGCCAGAAGTCGCTCGTGGCGTTCTGCACCACGGAGTTCTGGGTGATGTTCTGTCCCCAGTGGACGCAGATCCCGCAGCTCTCGTGCGCGTAGTTGCCCGCGGCGACCACCCACTTCGGCGCGCCGTCGCCGCTGTACCAGCTGTCCGCGCTGAACAAATAGCGCGAGTACAGGTCCTGGTGGTAGTCCGGCAGCACCGTGACGCCTTCGTCCAGGAACGCCTTCAGCTGGTCGGTCAGCGCGGTCAGGTACCCGGCGTCCAACTGTCCCCGGACCGGTTCCGCGCCCGCCCAGGAAAGCGGGAAGCGCACGGCGTTCGCGCCGGTCAGACTGCGCATCGCCTGGGCGGACTTACGTGCGTCGGCGGCATTGGCGAACGGCAGGAAGCCGTTCTCCGCGAGCTTCGCTTCCCCGGATACATCGAAGCCGCGAAGCACGACCTCGCGGCCGAATCCGTCGGCCAAAGAAGACCCGCGCACGGTGATTTCGCGCGCTTGGACGTCGTCGGCCACCGCCGTAGAGACGAAGCCGCAGGTCATCGTCACCGCGACGAGGAGAACCAGGAGCGATCTCATCAAGCCCCCAAACATGAAACGGTTTCAATCCGCGACCGTAGCCAGGTGACCACAAGGCGTCAAGGGCACCTCGCCGCACAAGGAGACGATGATGATCACCACACTCCCCAAAAATAGGCCACCGCGCTGCTAAGTTGCATGATCAGACTCCTTGTTTTGTTATGCGCTGCCTGACAAGCCACTGGAAGGTTGATCATGGCTACTGGTTCAAGGTCCGAAACCGCCGGCTCGGACGTTCAGCAGCAACGCCTCCTCGCCGAGCTGTACGCCCGCGACCAGCAGGCTCGCGACGCGCGGCCGCTCGAGTCGGTCAGCGCCGCGATCCGACGCCCCGGCTTGCCGCTGACGGAGCTCGTGGCCACGGTCATGACGGCGTACGCGGACCGGCCCGCGCTCGGCGAGCGGGCCAAGGAACTGACGACGGATCCGGAGACGGGACGTACGGTTCTGCGGTTGCTGCCGCGGTTCGACACGATCAGCTATGGCGAGCTGTGGGAACGGGTCGGCGCTATCACGGCCGACTGGTACCACGATGCCCGGAACCCGCTGCGGGACGGCAAGTTCGTGGCCATCCTCGGGTTCAGCAGCACCGACTACGCGACGATCGACCTGGCTTGCGTCCGGATCGGCGCGGTCTCCGTGCCCCTGCAGGCAGGTGCCACCGTCAGTCACCTGAGGCCGATCATCGCCGAAACCGCGCCGCGCGTCTTCGCCACGAGCGTGGAGAACCTCGAAACAGCCGTCGAACTGGTCGCGGACAGCGAGTCGGTGCGGCGCCTGACCGTGTTCGACTACCACCCGGAGGTCGACGACCAGCGCGAACGGTTCGAGGCCGCGATCCGGCGCCTCGCCGAGTCCGGGAGCGACGTCGTCGTGGACTCGCTGGCCGCGGTGCTCGACCGAGGGAAGGACCTGCCGCCTGCCCCGGAGTTCTCCGCCGACCCGGCCGAGGAACGCCTGTCGCTGTTGATCTACACCTCCGGCAGCACCGGCTCCCCCAAGGGCGCAATGTACACCGACAGGCTCGTCGGCGAGCTGTGGCAAGGATTCTGGCCGGAAAAGACGGGATGGCCGGTGATCGAGGTCAACTACATGCCGCTGAGTCACGTCGTCGGCCGCGCGATCCTGCTCGGCACGCTCGCCGACGGCGGCACGGCGTACTTCGTCGCCCGCAGCGACCTGTCCACCCTTTTCGAGGACATCGCCATCATCCGCCCTACCGAGCTGATGCTGGTGCCACGGATCTGCGACATGCTGTTCCAGCACTACCAGAGCGAGCTGGATCGCCGAGGGCACGGCGCTGGGCTCGAGGCCGAGGTGAAGGCGGACCTGCGTGAGAAGTTCCTCGGCGGCCGCCTCCTCTGGGTGGGCAGCGGGTCCGCACCGCTCTCGGCCGAGATGGCGGCGTTCGTCGAGTCCTGCCTGGAACTCCCGCTGCACGACGGCTACGGCTCGACGGAGGCGGGCGCTGTGCTGATCGACCGGAAGGTGGCGCGGCCGCGGGTGCTCGACTACAAACTCGTCGACGTCCCTGAGTTGAGCTACTTCGCCACGGACTCGCCCTATCCCCGCGGTGAACTCGTGCTCAAGTCGCGGACCATGGTTCCCGGCTACTTCAAGCGGCCCGACGCCACCGCCGAGGTGTTCGACCAGGACGGCTTCTACCGCACCGGCGACATCATGGCCGAGATCGGCCCGGACGAGCTCGTCTACGTCGACCGCAGCAAGAACGTGCTGAAGCTGTCCCAAGGCGAGTTCGTGGCCATTTCCCGCCTGGAAGCCGTCTTCGCGAGCAGCCCGCTGATCCGGCAGATCTATCTCTACGGGAACAGTGAGCGCGCGTACCTGCTCGCGGTGGTCGTCCCCACACCGGAGGCGCTCGGCCGCACCGACGTCAAGCAGGCGCTGCTCGAGTCCCTGCAGCGGACGGCCAAAGACGCGGACCTCAACTCCTACGAGATCCCGCGGGACATCCTCGTCGAGACCGTGCCGTTCAGCGCCGAGAACGGCCTGCTGTCCGGGATCCGGAAACTGTTGCCGCCCAAGCTGAAGGAGCACTACGGCGAACGGCTGGAACAGCGGTACGACGAGCTCGCCGACCGGGAGACCTCGGAGCTGCGCGCGTTGCGCCTCGGCAGCCGCGACCGGCCGGTGCACGAAACCGTCGTCCGCGCCACCCGGGCGGTGCTGAGTGCCTCGGGCAGCCCGCTGAGCCCCGACACCCACTTCATGGACCTGGGCGGCGACTCCCTGTCCGCGCTCTCGTTCTCCACCCTGCTCAAAGAGATCTTCGGGGTCGAGGTCCCGGTGGGGGTGATCATCAGCCGCGCCAACAACCTGGGGCGGCTGGCGGAGTACGTCGAAAAGGCGCTGGAGTCCGGTTCGGAGCGGCCCACGTTCACGACAGTGCACGGCGCGAGCAGCACACGGGCACTGGCCACGGATCTGACGTTGGACAAGTTCATTGACAGCGGCACCCTCGCCACCGCGACGACGCTGCCCCGCCCCGGCGGTTCCGTGCGGACCGTCCTGCTGACCGGCGCCAACGGCTACCTCGGGCGCTTCCTGTGTCTGGAATGGTTGGAACGGCTCGCGCGGGTGGACGGCAAGCTGGTCTGTATCGTCCGCGGCAGCACCGCCGAAGCGGCTCGCCAGCGCCTCGACGAGGCATTCGACAGTGGCGACCCCGAACTGCTCCGCCATTTCCGGGAGCTGGCCGCGCAGCACCTGGAAGTGCTCGCGGGTGACATCGGTGACCCGGCACTCGGACTGGACGAACCCACGTGGCAGCGGCTGGCCGACACCGTCGACGTGATCGTGCACCCGGCCGCGCTGGTCAACCACGTCCTGCCCTATGACCAGCTGTTCGGCCCCAACGTCGTCGGCACCGCCGAGCTGATCCGGCTGGCGCTCACCACCCGGCTCAAGCCGATCACCTACCTCTCGACCGTCGCCGTCGTCTTCGCACAGGCATCGTCGGACGACGAGGACTCCGACATCCGGGTCACCAGCCCGGCCCGGGAACTCGACGAGAGCTACGCGAACGGTTACGCCACAAGCAAGTGGGCCGGCGAAGTCCTGCTCCGGCAAGCGCACGACCTGTGCGGCCTACCCGTGGCGACCTTCCGGTCGGACATGATCCTCGCCCACAGCCAGTACACCGGGCAGTTGAACGTGCCCGATATGTTCACGCGCTTGCTGCTCAGCCTCATCGCCACCGGCGTCGCGCCGGCGTCGTTCTATCTACCCGGCGGCGACGTGGCCGCCCACTACGACGGGCTGCCGGCCGACTTCACCGCGGACGCCATCACCACGTTGGGCAACCAGAATGACGAGGGGTACCGGACCTTCAACGTCCTCAACCCCCATGACGACGGCATCTCCCTCGATGTCTTCGTCGACTGGCTGAACGAAGCCGGGTACCCTATCCACCGGATCGACGACTACGCCGAGTGGTTCACCCGCTTCGAGACCGCCGTCCGGGCCCTGCCGGAAAAGCAGAAGCAACGTTCGCTGCTCCCCCTCCTGCACGCATTCGCCCAGCCCGCCGAACCGGTACCCGGAGCCGGCATCCCCACCGACCGGTTCCGCGCCGCGGTGCAGGAAGCGGGCGTCGGCCCCGACAAGGACATCCCGCATATTTCGGCGGCGCTCATCCGCAAATACGCCACGGACCTCCAGGAGCTCGGCCTCGTCTGAGCGGAACGCCGCCGTTGACCCGTGCCTCCCGATGGACATGGGGCAAGATCGAGGCAACCGACGGACTGGACCAGCCGTGAACCCGCACCGACCGGCATTCGTGCTGCACGAACACGACCGCCCGCGGCACCACTTCGACCTCCGCCTGGAGGAAGACGGGGTGCTGCGGTCGTGGGCGGTTCCCCGCGGACTGCCACCGGACAGCCGGCACCACCGGTTGGCCGTCGCTGTTCCCGATCATGACCTCGACCACCTCACCTACGAGGACGCCGACAAGTCCATCGCCGACATCGGCTGGTGGGAGGAGCACGACCGCACGGACCGCCGGATGCTCTTCACCCTGCACGGCCGAGCGGGTTCGGTCCGGTACGCGCTCATCCGGACCGACCGGGACTGGCTCCTGCGCCGAACCGTCGAGCAACCGCCTTCGGGTGGCTGAGCGGCGTGGCTCCTTGAGCGGTTCCTACCTCCTGATGCCGTGCTCGGCACAGTGGAGCGGACATGGTGGAGACCCACCCGGCAGTCGAACCCGGATTCCCGGTGGAGTAGGTCGTGGTCGCGCGTCCTGGTGTCGAACCAGGGACCCCGGAGTCATGAGGTCCGGGTGGCCGCCGGGCCACGCGCGTCAAGATCCCGTCCGGGTGTGACTTTTCGCAGTAGGTGACCAGAAGTGCGTACTTCCTTGCAGGAAATTGACACAGCCTCACGATCCACTTCAGACTCTGAAATGATCATCAAGTCCGGCGGTCACTGCCACGATCAACTGCCCGGCAGGGGGCGCTGAGATGAGCTTCCTTGTCGTCCTGGCGGGAATCGAACCTCGCGGCCTCCCGCGCGTCGGGCGGGCGCTCTGCCAGTGAGCTACAGGACGTTTCCTCCGGCGAAATGCCGTTTGTGCTGTGCTCCCCCGCCTGGACTCGAACCAGGTACCTCCCGATTAACAGTCGGGTGCGCAGCCTGTTGCACCTCAGGGGAATGATCAAACGTGCGCGGTTCGTCCCCGGGCGATCACGGCCGTGGCGGCAGACCGACCAGCCTGGTGAGGAACCGGTCGACCTGCTTGGCCGCGTGCGGCCAGTGCAGGCCGGGTTCGTTGATGCGCTGGGAAAGCATGCCGTTCACGGCGGCGCGGAGGTCGATCGCGACGGTTGTCGCGTCGTCGTCCGGGGCAATGCCCGCGTCCATGCACCGCTGGATGGCTGCCGTCGTGCGCTGGACCAGCACTTCCTTGAACGGCATGCCGAGCCGCCGGTGGACCTTGCTCTCGTGCAGCACCTTGTAGAGGCCAGGGTGGGCCTCCGCCCAGGCGAGCTGCGCCAGAAGGCGCCCGAGCAGCTGGGCCGCAGGGTCCCCCTCATGCGCCGCCTCGGCATCGTCGCCCGCCTGGACCAACTCCTCGTGACAGTGGCGCATGGCGGCCAGCACCAGCGCGTCGCGATCGGCGAAGTGCAGGTAGACCGACGTGGCGGCAATTGACACTTCGCGCGCGACGGCGCGCAGGGACAGGGCCTCGTCGTCGGCGAGCTCGTCGAGCATCCGCACGGCGGCCGAAACGATGTCCTCGCGCAGCAGTTCGCCCTGCCCTCGGGTGTTGGGGCGGCGCCGGGGTGAGGGACTGGTTTCCATGGCCTGCCGAGTGTAGCTGGACAGCAATCGCACTACAGGTGTAGCTTCATTCGCACTACAGGTGTAGTGCGATGATCGTTCACTCCTAAGGAGTCAACCGTGACGACTGCTACGACCAACCTCGAGCGACTGGCCGCGCTCGACCCGGTGTTCGCCCAGATGGTCGGTGCCACCGCCCGACACGCCCGCGCGATTCCCGAGCTGTCCGACCGCGAGAAGACGTTCCTGTGCGTAGTAGCGGACGTCTGCCAGCCGAGCCTCGGGCTCGCGTTCGAGGCGCACCTGCGGGCCGGCTTGGATCGGGGTGTGTCCACTTCGGACGTTCGCGCACTGGTGCGCTTCATTTCGTACGACTGCGGGTATCCCGCAGCCACGGCCGGTTTCGAAAGACTGGCCGAGTTCGAGGCGGCGCAAGGCCTGTCCTACGAGGAGGTCGAGCCCCTGGCCGAAAACCTGCTGGAGACCGGGCCCGGCGCCGCGCCGAGCCCGCTGCCGGACGCGGTCCGGGGCTCGCTAAGCGAGCTGGACCCGCATTTCCTGGAGTACTTCGACCTGCAGTCACGGATGCGGTCCGGCCACGGTCCCGAAACGCTTTCCGAGCGGGAGCGCGGCTTCGCGAGCCTGAGCATCGACGTGCACTACCAGACTTTGGGAGATACGTTCCGGGCGCACGTCGGCCGGGCTCTGCGCGCCGGCGCTTCACCCGAGGATGTGCGGGCCGCCCTTCGTTTCAATGCCCAGTTCGGCGTGACCAGGGCATGGCACGGCTGGCAGGCACTCAACTCCCTTCTCGCCGAGGTCGGCTGACAACAGAGCCGCGGGGTTCGGGTCGTGACACGTCGTGGGCCGGATGCGACACAATACGAACCGCACCCCGCGTTACCTGCGAGAGGAACCTCGATGCCCGTCCGCTACCAGTTGGTGATCGACTGCGCCGACCCGGACCTCTTGGCCCGCTTCTGGGCCGCCGCGCTGGGCTATCGGCTCGCGCCGCCGCCGTCCGGCTTCGCCACCTGGAACGACTACTACCGCGACCTCGGGGTACCCGAAGAGGACCTGGGCGATGGCGTGGACCGGATCAGCGACCCGGAGAGCAACGGCCCGAGCATCTGGTTCAACTCGGTCCAGGACCCCAAGGTGGTCAAGAACCGGTTGCACCTCGACATCCACGCCAGCGGCGCGCGGACCGACCCGATCGAGAACCGCCGGCAGCGCGTCGACGCCGAGGCCAACCGACTGGCCGGCCTCGGCGCCACCATCTCCGGCGCCCTAGCCGAGGAAGGGCTCGACCACTACGCGGTCGGGATGAAGGACCCGGAGGGCAACGAGTTCGACATCAACTGACGCCGACAGCCGCTGACTGGTTGTCGGCCGGTCGTGGCGTGCGAGTGGTGGCGTGATGACTCTGGGGTTCTTGAGGTCGATTTGTGGGCCGCCGGGGACTCGAACCCCGAACACGCCGGTTAAAAGCCGGCTGCTCTACGCAATTGAGCTAGCGGCCCGTGCGGACGAGAGTCTGTGCCGGGTGTACGTGGGTCGTCGGGGACTCGAACCCCGAACCTACCGATTAAGAATCGGCCGCTCTACCAATTGAGCCAACGACCCGTTGCGCCGCGGTGCGGCAGCGGAGGATGCAGGATTCGAACCTGCGCGGCGCTCATCACGCCGACCACCGTTTTCGAGACGGTTGCCTTTCCGGGCTCGGCCAATCCTCCCTGTTCTTCGTGTGCCCCTGGCAGGAGTCGAACCTGCATACCCGGTGCGGGTGCCCGGTTTTGAGCCGCGTGCGTCTGCCGTGTTTCGCCACAGGGGCCGGGCTCCCGGTCCAGGGCTCGAACCTGGGCAAACGGATCCAAAATCCGTGGTGCTGCCGATTACACCAACCGGGATCGAGAAGGGGCATCGGCACCGCGGGCGCGGAGCCGATGGAGCCTCTCCTGGGAGTCGAACCCAGTTCCTCCCGTTTACGAGACGGGTGCTCGGGCCGGTTGAGCTCGAGAGGCAGGATGGATACTGCGTACGGCTCCGGGGAGTCGAACCCCGACTGGACTGGCCCTCGACCAGTTGCCTCTACCTGTTGGGCTAGAGCCGCGTTGCGCTCACGACGGGACTCGAACCCGCGATCGTCTCCTCGACAAGGAGCTGCCGTCGCCACTGGGCCACGTGAGCATCTGGTGTTTCCTGGCGGTGTCGTAGCGCGTACGGGAGTCGAACCCGCGGCGTCCGGGGTGAAAACCCGGCGTCCTTCCGTTAGACCAACGCGCTGTGCCCCCAGCAGGAGTCGAACCTGCGCGCGACGGCTTAGGAAGCCGGTGCTCTGTCCGCTGAGCTACAGGGGCGAAGTGATGAGAGTGGAGTCCGGCCGCGCCGATGAGCACGGCCGGACCCCACTGCTCGTCCCTGCCGCGGCGGACGCGACCGGAACGAGCAGTGAGTAAATGTCTGTTCCACTGTGTAGATGTCAATGAACATCACCACCCAGGAAATGGGCAGCGTCAATCAATGATAATTGTTTTGGGTGCGCTGAATAGAGAAAGCCGCCCGGATCGGTTTCCCGATGGGCGGCTCCCGTGACATGACGAGGTCTACGTCATGGTGGGGAGCCTGCGCAGTCCAGAAGGACCTGTTCGCGACAGGAGAAGGCTTTCCGCTGATCATTCGACGAGCATGAGGCGGCGAGCGCGGCGACCAGATGCTGGTGCTGCGTCCTCCGCTTTCGCATATTCGTCATGATCACTCCTCCGCTTGACTGGGTGAATTTATCATTGCCCAACTTGCCGGGAAGGTCAATCGTATTTCTTACCTTTCCGCCGGTGACCTGATTCGGGGTCACCAATAGTGGTTCCGAAGGAGCGTCGCGGTAGTGAGAAGCCGGACTCGCCTGTACCTCGGGCCCAGCACGGACCGCCCTGGCTCGCGTCGGTCATCCGTGTGGTTAGCTTAGCCTAGGCTAATCACACGGATGAGGAACGATGCTGGTACCCGTCGCGCGACGACGACACGGCCTGCGTACGGTGACCGGCGTCTTGGTTCTGGTCGCCCTGCTGGTCGGGCTGCTGTTCGCCAGCCTGGCGCTGGGATCCCAGACACTGCCGCTGGGACAGGTGTGGCACGCAGTGTTCGCGCCCGACGGCTCCGCCGCGTCGATCATCGTCTGGAAGCTGCGGTTCCCGCGCACCGTGCTGGCCGTCGTCGTGGGCGCGGATCTCGCCGTCGCCGGGGTCGTCATGCAGTCGCTCACCCGCAACCGGCTGGCCGAGCCGGGCCTGCTGGGCGTGAACTCCGGCGCGGCGCTCGCCGTCGTGCTGGGGATCTCAGTCTTCGGCGTCAGCTCGGCCGCGGGCTACGTGTGGTTCGCCTTCGCCGGCGCGGGCGCGTCCGCGATCGTGGTGCAACTCGTGGGACGGGGCGGCGGGAGCGATCGGGTCCGCCTGGTGCTCGCCGGGGCGGCGTTGTCGGCCAGCTTGAGCGCGGCCACCGGCATCATCACCCTGTTCGACTCGAACACCTTCGACTCCTACCGCTTCTGGGTGGTGGGCGCGCTGGCCGACCGCGGCCTGGATGTGCTCGTGGCGGTCCTGCCTTTCTCACTGGTCGCCTTGGCTCTCGCCGCGGTGATGAGCCGGTCCCTCAACGCGCTCGCCCTCGGCGACGAGCTCGGGGTCTCGCTCGGGGTGCGCCTCGCCTGGGCCCGGGGGCTGGCGTTCGCCGCCGTGATCCTGGCCAGCGGGGCCGCCACCGCGGCCGCAGGCCCAGTCGCCTTCGTCGGTCTGGCGGTCCCCCAGGTCCTGCGCTGGCGGGTCGGCCCCGACGTGCGGGCGCTCGTGCCGCACGCACTCCTGGCCGGCCCGGTGCTGCTGCTGGCGAGTGATCTGATCGGCCGGCTCGTCGCGCCCCCTGGCGAACTCGAGCTCGGCATCGTCACCGCGTTCGTGGGTGCGCCGTTCCTGCTCGCTGCGGTGCTTCGCCGCAGGAGCGCGCGGTGACCCCGCCGGGCACCCGCCGGCGTTCGGCCGCCATCAGCCTCGCGGTGCTACTGGTCGCCGTCGTGATCGCCGCCGCCAGTCTGTTCCTGGGTGACTACCACCTCGGCCTCTCCGGCGTCCTTGACGTCTTCGGCGGTGCGGGCAGCGGGACCGACCGGTTCATCGTGCTTGGTCAGCGCCTGCCGCGAGCCGTTGCCGGCCTGCTCGTCGGCGCCGCGCTCGGCGTAGCCGGTGCTGTGTTCCAGAGCATCTCCCGCAATCAGCTCGGCAGCCCCGACGTGATCGGCTTCACCACCGGGTCGGCGTCCGGTGCCCTCATCGCGCTGCTCGTCGCCGGGCTGGGCGGTACCCAGGTCGTGATCGGCGCCGTTGCCGGAGGGTTGCTGACCGCCGTCGTCGTGCTCGCGCTCAGCTCCGGGGCAAAGCTGCGCGGCGAGCGGCTCATCGTCGTCGGCATCGCGATCGGCGCGATGCTGGCGTCGATCAACGACTTCCTGCTCACCCGCGCCGATCAGGACCGCGCCGAAGCCGCGAAACTCTGGCTGTTCGGCAGTCTCAACGGCATCACCTGGCCACCCGTGCTCGTGCTCGCCGTGGCGCTGCCGGCGTTGCTGATCCTCCTCGCCTTCCTCACGCCACCGCTGCGTGTGCTGGAGATGGGCGACGAGATCGCGCAGGGCCTCGGGGTCCGCGTCGCCGGGATGCGGGTCTCGGCCGCACTGCTCGGCGTCGCCCTCACCGGCGCGGCCGTCTCCGTGTCCGGGCCGGTCGGTTTCCTCGCACTGGCCGCACCTCAGCTCGGCCGCCGCATCACGCACTCGCTCGCGCCCCCGTTCCTCGCGGCAGGCTGCACCGGCGCGCTGCTGCTGACCACGGCGGACCTGGTGTCGCAACGAGCCCTCGCGCCATTCCAGATCCCCGTCGGACTCGTCGCCGGCGTACTCGGCGGCGCCTACCTCACCTGGTTGATCGGGCGACGGCCCGCTTGAATCCCCACCCCTCCGAAAGAGAGCCACGATGATGACCCGTCTGCCGAAGCGAACCGCCATCTGGGGCGCCTGCCTCGCCCTCCTGCTGACCGGGTGCGCGGCCACCCCGCCCACCACCCCACCCGGCACCCCACCCGGGACGACGGCACCCGCCGCGCACGTCGCGCCGCGCGATATCCCGGCCGGGATGGGCAGCGGCGTAGCCGACAGCGTGTTCCCGCGCACGGTCAAGCACTTCGCCGGAAGCTCCACCATCGCCGCGGCACCGGCCAAAGTGGTCGTCGTTTCGACCGGCCAGGCAGACGCGCTGCTCACCCTCGGCATCGTCCCCACCGGCTCGACGCGGGGCGACGGCGCCGAGCTTGTCCCCCGCTACCTGATCAACGCTTTTCCCCAGCAGCGCGACGCGCTGGCGAAGGTCGCGGATGTCGGCAGCCGGTTGAGCCCAAGCATCGAGGCCATCGCGAACCTCAAGCCGGACCTGATCCTGATGAACATCACCGGCAAGGACAACAAGACGCTCTACGCCAACCTCAGCAAGCTCGCGCCGACGGTCGCGACCCAGGGCACCGGGCTCTACTGGAAGCAGGACTTCCTGCTCGTCGCCGACGCCGTCGGAAAGACCGCGCAGGCCCGTCAGGTGCTCGACAAGTTCCAGCAGGACGCCGCCGGGCTCGGCGGCACCACGAAAAGCCCGCTCACTGTGTCGTTCCTGCGCAAGAACGGCGACCGGCTGCGCATGTTCGGCGTCGAGTCCTTCACCGGCAGCGTCGCCGATGACGCCGGTCTCCGGCGCCCGCAAACCCAGCAGTTCAAGGGCACCTCGCAGGACATCAGCTCCGAACAGCTCGACCAGGCCGACGCGGACTGGATCTTCTATGCCGTCCAAAGTGGAGACGCGGCGAAGTCGATGGCAAGCGCACCGCTCTGGCCGACCCTCGGTGCCGTCGCCGCAAACCACGCCGTCGCGGTCGACGACGACGTGTTCTACCTCAACACCGGTCCTACCGCCGCCCGCGCGGTGCTCACCGTCCTGCAACAGCGGCTGACCGGTCAGGGGTAAAGCGCCCGCCGGCCCGCCTGTCACCGGCTTCCCACTTTTGCGCTTTTGCGGGGTGTCTTAGTTTCTAAGCGACCGCAACTCGCCGTCGAGTTGCGGTCGCGGCGACGGCAACGACGTCACCACCAGGATCTACGAACCGCACGAGGTCACCAACAACGAACTGCCGTTGGAGGCCCACTTCACGACGATCAACGTCGACACGCACGCCCTCATCGGCTGGCTCATCGACCAGGGCCTTGAAATCCCCTCCCCTGACACCGTCTTGCCTTGATCTGACTTACCGCTTACTCGGTAACTCTACGATACACTGAGTAAGTGCCTGTAACCGAAACGGTGGAACTGGGGCCGACGACTCAGGTGATGCATGCCGTCGAGGTGATGTGGGCGGAGATCCGGCGGCGGCATCCCGATGTTCCGGAGGCGATACTCGTACTCGCCTCCGGAACATCGGGTGCCACCAACGAGATCTACGGCCACTTCGCCCGTTCTCGTTGGCACGTCGGCGAGGGGCACGAACCGCGTGCCGAGTTCTTTCTCGGCGCGGAAGGGTTGCGTCGCAGTCCGGCGGAGATCCTGGGCACCACGCTCCACGAGGCGGCACACGGCCTTGCGGTCACCCGTGACATCGACGACGTCAGCGACGGGCGCTACCACAACAAGCGATTCCAGCAGCTCGCCTACGAAATGGGCCTCACCACTACCCAGGCGCCCCGCATCGGCTGGTCGGCCACCACGCCGATGGACAGCACTGTCACGGCCTACCGTCGTGAACTCGTGCAACTCGAAAAGGCGCTGACGGTCTGGCGACACACCGAAGCCGAGGTGATCGAGCGCGCCCACTACCCGCCGGTCTCCCCCACCGCGGACCCCGACGATGCGGAGCAATCCCCGACCGAACCCCCGCGACCGCCGAAACTGGGCGCGGTGGACGGACGTGGAGCGCACCGCGGGGGCGACAACTACATCGTGGTTGTGTGCGGGTGTCCGAAACCTCGCCTCGGCAGGTTCGCGCTTTCGGTGTTCGAACTGGCCGGTGTCCGGTGTGATGCCTGCGAGCAGCCGTTCCGGGTCAGAGATTGAGCAACGGCTCTTACTCGTCTACATCGCGGGCGCGGTCGAGCACCTCCTCGACGCGGAGCGGGCTGGCGGGGTGGTTGCTCAGGCACAGCGGCGCGGTGATCCGTCGGAACTCGAAGTTTTCGCCGGCCACATAGAACTGAGCGCGTTCGAGCCGCGAGATGTCGGCGACCGTGCTGCCCTTGGCCCTGGCCAACTCGTTCGCGGCGGCGATCTGGGCGGGGCTGTTGAGGCGTCCGAAGAACTGCGTCATGGCGTTGCCGACTATCTGGTTGTGCAAGCCCTTCGGCGCTTGAGTGGCGAAGAGCAGGCCGAGACCGTACTTCCGTGCCTGGGAAGCCAGCACGATGGTGCTGCGGGTGCTGGCGGTGAGCGGGCCGGAGGCGGCAAGGGTCTGGGCTTCGTCCATCACGAAGAGGGCACCCAGCGGACGGTCGCCGGCGGGATTTCGCTTGATCCAGGCGAAAAGTTCCATCTGCAGCTGGTTGACGAAGTTCTGCCGCTGTTCCTCCGCGGGCAGGCCGACAAAACTGATGACGGAGACTCTGGCGCGTTTGCCGGCAGCAGGTGTGAGCAAGGTGCCCGGATCGACGGGTTCACCGCCGCCGGCGAAGAGCGGGTCGTTGACCATCGCGGCCTTGAGCGCCTCAGCGAGGTCGGCGGCGACGCGCCTGCTGTCGTTGAGCGTGCTGACGCCCTCGGGCAGATCGGACAGGACGTCGATGAGTGCGGGCAGGCTGCGTGACCCGGTGTGGGCGTGGTGGATGACGGCCTGCCGCAAGACCGCCAGGCCGATGTTGGCCTTCACAGTGCTCCCCCTGAGCCTGACCTGGGGAGCGAGCGTCGCCACCGCCACCTCGACGGCGGCGCCGAACTCATCCTCGTCATCGAGGACACCCGCGAAATCGGGCAACGGCCGGAAAGCCAGCGGGCGGCCGGTGGCGCGGCCAGGAGTCCAGACAACGACGTCCGTCTCGGCCAGGTACCGCTTCGCGAGCTGAGCGTCATCCGGCCCCCACGCCGCGGGGGGATCAGGCCAGGCGTCACCGAGCCGGGCGAGGTCGTTGTTCGGGTCCAGCACGATCGCCGAGACCCCCTGCAGGGCGCACTCCTCCACGATCCGCCTGAGCAGGACTGTCTTACCGGAGCCCGACCCGGCGAACAACGCGGCGTGCTTGCGCAGCGCCGACAGTTCGAGCCGCAACGGCTCCCCCGTGCTGTCCACGATGCCGAGGGTGATCTCATCCTCGGCCGGCGGCGGGTGGGTCCCGCCGCCGCTGTGCTGCCCCGGGGTGACCACGGGCAGCACGGACGACAACAAGTCAGACCCGCCGGCGGGCCGCCGCTCGACCAGCCACTGGTGAAGTTCCGTACCTCCCGTCGCCAGCATCTCCTCCAGTGCCCAGAAGGTGCGCACGTCCGATTCGGAGAGCTTCAGCCGTTGCCCCCCGGCGGCTTCGAACGCCTTCAGCTCGGCCTGTGTCTTGACTCCTGGTGACCATGACGAGTTGCGCATCAGGATCAGGTGCCGGTTGTCCGCGCCCTGCCGTAACCCGGCAGCCGACCGGGCTTTGCGAAAACGGTGCAGCACGGCGAGATGGTGCGGAGCGATGATCGCTCGGAAAGCCCAGTGCTCCTTCAGATCGGAGGCCTCGTCGACGGTGCGGGTCAGTGAGGCGTGGAGTTCGTTCCGTCCGGCCGGTGGGTCGCAGGTCCATTCCATATTGTCGTCGCCGACTTCGGTGATCCAGGCCCGCAGCGCCGCGGACAGGAGTTTGGGCATCACCGTGTCCTCGGCCGCCTTGTCGAGCAGCTTGACGGAGTCGGCCGCCGACCGCAGCTCTTCGAACCGCTTGTCGAGTTCGGTGAACCGGTCGGGCTTGGGCGCGAGCTGCGGTGTTTCGACCGGGCGAGGCCCATGATCGTCGAAGGTCGTCAGCTCGCGGACCTGTCCGGCGCGTAGGCAGCTGTCGATGTGAGCGCCGATGCGCCTCTGGAGCTCGCGGGGTGTCCATTCATCCCACGTCCCTTCGAAAGCCGACGCCGCGACCGGCCACGTCGAGTACGGCGGTACGAAACCCATCGCGCTGTATGCCACGCCAAGCCGCTTCTCGACAAGAGCTCGTCCGAGGGCCGCATCGGTGACCCGGCCGAGAAACAACGATTCATGGAAGCGGTCGGAGACCGTGTCGGCCGCTTTGGTCTTGATCTGTGTCCAGGTGCCGGGCAGGCACGCGAGCACCGTCACCGTACGGTGGGTTACCTCGCGCAGCCGCATCAGTCCGTCGGCGATCTGAGCCACGAGCAGGTCGTCGTCCTCGGTGTGCCCGTGGTGCTTTCCCTGCAGGGCGGATTGGGCGATGAGGGTGTCGAGCTGGTCGACGCCGATCACCACTGGCCCGGTCAGCGCCAGCAGCCGGGTGATGTCCCGCACCTGGGTGCGCGCGGACTTCGGCTTCGGCCGGATCCCCCACTTCGCCCGATCGCCCGACTTAGACTCTTCGAACCCGCCGAGATAGTCCTCGCCGATGTAGCCGGTTCCTGCGGTTTCCGAGGCGTAGAGCACCAAAGCCCGCGCGGTGTCCGCGCTCTCGCTCGCGATTTGCCGATCGAGGGTCCGCAGTCCGTCGACGAACGCGTCGACGTCCTCACGCGTGAGACCCTTCCTGCCGAGGACGTGGGCGGTGATCTCGGCATCGAGTC
The DNA here is from genome assembly GCF_025464955.1 of Amycolatopsis sp. GTDB lineage: Bacteria > Actinomycetota > Actinomycetes > Mycobacteriales > Pseudonocardiaceae > Amycolatopsis. Next base: position 69,390 of record NZ_JAODNM010000154.1, read on the forward strand.
CGACGCGCAGGCACACTCTCCGGAGAAAACTCGTGAGCTGTGAGGCCCCGGACTCGTCCAGCCGGGAGAAACCCTGACGCAGCGCATCGGCCGTGTTCTCCCAGAAGGCGTCGCCCGCCAGGAGGTCGTCAAGGAAGAAGTACCCGCGGGCGCGGTGGGTCTGGCGCCGGACCAGGCCGAGCAGGTGGGTCTTGCCGACCCCCTTCTGGCCCTGCAGGACCAGGCCGATCGGGCTCGGGCCGTCACTGGCCGCGGCATCCCGGATGCCCTTGTCGATCTCGGCTGCGACGTCGGTGTGCAGGCCGTCCACGTGATACGGCGAGTCCCGCCAGACGTGGTCGGGGGTGTCGGCCCAGTCGAAACGCAGCGCGGCCAACGCTGCCAAGGATTCCATCACGCCACCTCGATCGAGAGCAGATGACTGTCCTCACCGCCGATGCGGATGGCCGCGCTGTGGTCGTCGGGGGTGAGCGTCTTGCGGTTGGACTCCGGAACCAAGTGCACCTGACGAGTGCGGCTCAGCTCCTTCAGCACCGCGTCGACGTCCGCAGTGGGCGCGTCACCAAGCATCCGGCGCAGATCCACCAGCCCCACCCAATCGCCCGGCGACCGAGCCAGTTTGCGGTACGCGGTGCGGATCCGGCTTTCGATCTCGTCGACGGTCACCTCGACGTCGGGCAGGAACAAGTCGAGAGGGCGAAGGTTTTCGCGGCGCAGGTGCCTGTGGATTCCACCGAGAACGACGTACAGTGCCGCGCCGAGGCTGCCGTACGGCGCCGACAGTTCACCCGTGTGCAACTCTTCCTCGCACCAGGCCCACCCGCTGTCGGTCAGCACGTGGAAATAGCACTTGCGCCCCGTCTCCGGTCGTTTCCGGAACTCGCTGGCCACCAGGTTCAGCTTGTTCAACTGGTTGCGTTCCTTACCGTCAAGCTTGAAGCGCGCGATGCCCTCCAGCTCCGGATTGGACACTTCGCGCGCGAGTGCCATCAACGTGAGCAGGGCGGCGGTCTGCTTGTGTCCCAGTTGATCCGTCATCCGAAATCCTTCCGCACCGTGGGTCCGTGACCGCGGGATCGCGGCCGGAGGTCGTTCGCAAAAACCGGCCTGGGCTTACTCGGGGAGCCGCCCGGTGAACCCGTCCCGAGTGCCGCCTGAACCTTGTACGCGGACCTCGAGGATCCGCACGGCCCAGTCGATCGCGAGGCGGGTGGCCGGTGGCACGGTTGTCCTATGGTTCTGCTCGCCGTCGCTGGAGCGGGGTCTGATCGCCAGCTCCAGGTCTGCCGCGAGTTCCTTGGCCCGTACCTCATCTCCCGCGCCGACGGCGGTTTGCAGCGCGCCGACGAGGTCGTGCACCAACTCCCACAGCAGCGGGCGCAGCGTGGTACGGGTGGTTCGCCCCAGCACCTCCACCAGGTCGATCTCACCGGTGTCCAGGAGCGCGGTGACGCCGTTGAGCTGTTCGAACAGGTCACGCGCCACCTCGACGGGACCATGTGAGGGCCTGAACCGCAGATAGCGCAGGTTGCCGACGTAGCCCGGCAGGCTGTTGGGCTTCGTCTCGGCAGTGAGTACCGGGATGACCCGGCGATCCTGGCCGACGGTCCGGTGCAGGAACAGCTCCACCTCCGCGGCCTGCCACCGGCTCACCTCGCCGTCGACGACCAGGCACAGGTGCTTCATGCCGTCCTCGGTCCGGTTCAGCAAAGACCGTTCGCCGGACAGCGAAAGCTCAGCTCGGACACCGAGTTGGTTGAGGTGTTCGATCAGCTCGGTCGCGTCGGCCAAGGTCGACCGAGGGGTGCTCACCCGGACGTCGTGGCTGAACGTGCGCTTTTCCGTCCGTACGGCGCTGACGTAGGCGTCGCGGTTCTCCGCCAGCAGGTCGGTGCGGTCGAAGTGATGAGCGATCACCGCCGCCACCGTCTCCAGCGCGAAGCTGATCTGGTCGGCTGACGGGCTGGCCTCGGACCGAACCGGGAGCTGCTCGCCGAAACTCCAATAGGAGACGTAGGGCAGCGTCAGGTGCCGTGCCATCAGCTCGGCCGGAACTTCGCGGTCGAGCCAGTTGCCGAACAAGCCCTTGGTCGCTTCGAGACAGATGCGCCGCCACTCCTCCGCGCGGGCGTACTCCTCGCGAGCGTCGAACCTGGACAGCACCGGCAGAACTGCCAACTGTGGACGGTCATAGGGCATGCGGTCACGGGCCGCGTTGGCACGCTGGGCGATATCGACCGCTCCCTCCAGGCTCTGCATGTTGGCGGTGAACAGGACGACGAGGCGGTCCGGGAGGTGGGCGGTGCAGATGCCGCCGATATCGGAGATACCGGTGCGGCTGTCGAGCAGGACGTAGTCGTATTCGGCCGTCCACTGCGCACGGCACAGTTCGAGGTAGTCGCCGAAACCCTTCTCGTACAGCAGTTCCCAGTTGATTTCCTGGACTCTGCCCGCGTAGTGCTCGTCGGCGCGACCCGCCGCGATGAGATCAAGCTTCCCCATCCCGGTCAGCCGGGTGATGTGGGGAGCGGGGTAGGTCGTGCCGGCGAGGAAGTCGTCGATCAGGTCCACCACGCCACTGACGGGAGCGACGCTCATCATCGGCCTGAAGTACGCGTCCAGGCCCGGGGCTTCCAGATCCCAGTCGACGCACAGCACCCGGTGGCCCCAGCGCGCCAGCAGGACAGCGGTGTTGGCCAGCGTGAAACTCCGGCCAACACCGCCCTTGTAGGAGTAGAACGTGACCACGGTTCCGGGCATAGGTCAGAACCTCGGCAGTTTCGAATGCCTGGGCGGGTCGGGCAACGGGGTCAGCACCGGCCAGTCCGGCTGCCAGTCGGGTGCCCCGGCGATGATCTCCACCAACTCTTCCGCCATCTGTCCCACCTCGCGATGGAAATCGTGGTATTCGACGGTGGTCTGGTACTGCGGATAGGGCTGGTTCCAGTTCTTGAAACTCCGCATCTTCCGTTCACGCGCGTAGCCCGGAAAGTTCAGGGAATCACTGAAGATCACCGGGTAGATCAGCCCCTGCGGATTCTCCCGCGACGCCATGTCCACGAGCTTCTCCCGTTCCCGCATGGAGTGCCATTCAGCGAGGCACCACTCGTCGAGAAAATATTTCGGCGAACAGACCGGAACAAGAATCCGGGCCCGTTGCAGAGCGTTCAGCGACTCCTGTGGCCATTTACTGCCCACGGTGATCTTCTCGTCGAGGAAGATCTTCACCTGGTAGTCGACGTTGTCGTCCAACAGGTCCCGCAGTCGCGGGTAGAAGTGGGTCCGAACCCACGCGGGCACGGTGTTGCCGTCGCGTTGGTAGCTGATGAACACGTCGTACTCGTACACGCGTGCCATCGCTCCTTCGGGAAACCGGTGATCGGACAGCCCCGATGCTAGATCGACAAGGCCGCCCCGAAACAGGTGCAAAATAAAGACAAAAGCTGGACACTTCCCGACCACTGCGCCAAATGGGTCAACCGCCGGGAAGATCCGAGCGAACACTGTCAGGCAAGTGACGGGAAAGACGACAGAAGGGCGACAAGCTCGTGACAAATGACGCATCACCCCGTTATATCACCGAGAATTCCGATACCCGAAAATAGGGATCAGCGCAGCCGAGGAGTACCGATGTCCGATCACGAGGCACCATGGGTGTTCGTCACCTATTCGCACGATTCACCGGAACACAAGGCCCTCGTGCTCAAGTTCGCGACGTTCCTGCGGGCCCGGATCGGCCTCGACGTCCATCTGGACCGGTGGCACGACAACAAGCGCATCGACTGGTCTCTCTGGGCGATCAAGCATCTGACCAAGGCGGACTTCATCGTGGTCGTCGCCTCCCCCGAGTACAAGCGCCGAGCCGACGGTGAGGCCGAGCCACATGAGGGACGGGGAGCGCAGTTCGAGGCGGCGATCATCCGGAACCACCTGACCCGCAACCTCGACGAGCAGACCGGAAGAGTGCTACCGGTCGTCCTGCCGGGAGGTTCGGTCGAGGACATCCCGGAGTTCCTGAATCCCTATTCCACCACCAGGTTCGACATCGCCGCGTTTACCGATGCCGGGGTGTCGGGACTGCTGGCCGCGATCACCGGACAGGGCCCGCACCCGATGCCCGAGCGTGGCCGGTGGCTAGGCGCAACCGACGACACGTCGGCCTCGTCGCAGGTGCTTCTGGCGAAGGGGTTGAACTGGTTGGACAGCGATCCTCATGTCCGCCCCAGCACGGCGTGGATCGACAACGTGCTCTACACGGACAGCATCGTGCTGCGGCCGAAGTCGGCCGCAGCACAGGTACAGGGCTTCATCGAGATAGACCTCAAAGGAGCATATGCGCGGCTGACAGCGGTGGCCGGAGTCCTGGACGACGCGACCGAGCCCTTCCAAGTCGGGCAGTTCCGGATCTACCTCGATGGACGTCTGCAGCGGGATGTCACGGTAGCGGCGGGCAAGCCGGCGACAGTCGACCTCGACGTCACCGGTGCACTGAAGTTGCGCCTGGAGATGCACCGCCCGGCCGTGACGGCCTCGACAAGGCGCTCCAGCAGCGGGCAAGCCGGCAGGCGACCAGAGTTGGCCTGGGGCAATCCGACGCTCTCCTAGCTACTGTTGTCGGCGAGTCCCACGCTGACGGAGTCGAGTTCCACGCCCGGGATCCGATCCACCCCTCGCATACCGGCGCGGAATCGTGCACAACGGCCGATTCAGAGGTCCTCGCTCCCGACCATCGTGCGCAGTGCCCGGAGCGCACGATAGTGCCTGACCCGGACGTTGCCCGCGGAAATGCCCAGTGCCGCACCGGTTTCCTCGGCGCTCATGCCGACCATCGTCCGCAGGGTGACCACCTGCTGCTGGGTCCGCGGCAAGGCCGACACGAACTGCTTCAGCCGGAGTCTGAGATCAAGTTGCAGCACGTACTCTTCGGGCTCGTTGCGCGCCGTCCCGGTCTCCGGCAGGTGCGGCACCGGACCTGACTTGTCCCTGGCTACCGTGCGGTAGGCGTCAGCCACCTTGTTGACCGCGATCGCGCGCACGAAGTAGCCGAAGGATCCGCCTTGGTCCTCATAGCCGGCCAGGCTCTTGACCACGGCGACACAAATATCCTGCACGACATCCTCAGCCGAGAGGTACGTCAGATCGCGCCCGCCCATCCGCGCGCGGCAATAGCCCAACATGGCGGGCTTGACGACTCGCAGCAGCGCCTCGACCGCATCCGGGTCACCGGTTTTGGCCGCCACCACCAGCGGGTCGAGCGATTGCCTGCTCATCGGCCCTCCCCCGCCGTTGCCACTCGCGATGGCGTTGCTGATGCTCATCTTCATCTCCTCCGACACTCGAGTTCCGAATGCCTGATAATCTCCCGTGACTACCACCGAAGTACCGAATAATCGGTTGTTGTCCAGGTCTTGCCCATTAACCGGAGTTCATCCGCGCAGGATTTCCTCGGTTGCCGCGCCAGACTTGTCAAATACAGGACAGTTAGCCGTGCGGAGCAAAAATTGTAGCGGAATGGCGACAGATAGCGATTCTGTCGCTACCGAAACGGATCGGTTCAGCAAGAAGTGGAGTACGCAGATGACGGATCCCCAGCACGACGTGTCCGTGTTACCGATCACCGGACGCCATCGCGAACTCTGGGCCGTGCACAACGCTTTCCATCCCACGACCGCGCCGGTTCCGGCAACGCGGCCACGGACCGTGGTGGTGTTGCGGGGTATGGCGGGCACGGGCAAGACCGTGCTGGCCGAGCAGTACGCCGCCCTGTTCCACGACGCGTTCGCCGGTGGAGTGATCCGACTCGGCCCGTTCGGCCACCACGCGCCGGAGGAGTTCCTTTCCCAGTTCCAGCTGGCGCTGGCCCGCGCGATCTCCGCTCGCCTGGACATCGAGGTGTCCGGAATGGACCTCGGCCGGTTGCGGGACGTCTTCGCCGAGCGGATCACCATCGCGCGCAAGAAGGTTCTTCTGCTCATCGACGACGTGCCCGCAGGGCTCCCGTCGGTGATACTGGACCACCTGCTCTTGCAGTCCGTCGAAGTATTCACGCTGATCACGAGCCGGGGTGAGTTGTCTCTGCGAGGCGCAACCTCCCTGGACCTGCCGGGGTTGACCGAGGAAGAAGGGCTCCGGCTGTTCAGCGAAGTGCGGAGACCTGTCAATGAAGCCGAGCGAGCCGCGATCGTCCGGCTGGTGAAACGCTGCGGCGGACATCCGTTCACCCTGCGTGCCAACGCTTTCACCGTCCAGAACGACCCTGGACCCCTCGACGACGGCTGCGTGCTCGCCCTGCCGGACACCGCACCGCAGGCCATCCGGGAGGTAATGACCCGGCTCAACCTGGGAGCGCGGCGTCTGAGCACGCTCGCGAGCGTGCTCGCGCCCGTGCCGTTCCCGACCGGACTTGCCCGGGAAGTACTCGGGTCCCCGGATATCGCCGAGTTCGCACAGTCCGTGCAGGAGCTCGTGTCACGAGGGTTCGCGACACGCACGGAAGGCGGACTGCAGATCCAGGCATTGGCGGCGGAGGTGGCGGGTGCCGAATTCGAGCCGGACCAGTTTCCCGAGCTTGCGGCGGAAGCCCTGCGACGTCGGCTGTCCGAGGACCGCGAAGATCGCCACGGCTTCCTTCTCCAGCACGCCCGGGCGGTCACCGAGCGCACCACCGCGCACCGGATCGAGCTGTTGCGCCCGATCGCGGCGGCCTACCGGAACCAGGGCGACGTATTCGCCGCTGGTGAGATCTACGCGATGATCCTCGCGGACGCGGCCGCGGCCGCCGCGGACTTCATCGCGGCCGCGCGAATCGAGATCGCCTGCGGGCTTTACGACGAGGCGATCACACACGCCCGGCATGCGACGACACTGGCCGTCGAGGGGCCCGACCGGTCTGCGGCCGCGTCGATCGCGGCTCAAGCACTCGACTGCCTCGGCGACTATGCCGCCGCTGACCACATGGTCCGGCTCGCCTACGACGGCAGGCGCCCGGTGAACGCCGGCGAGCGGCTGCGAGCGGTGGTGGCGATGGCACGAGCTTGCCGGCTGCGTGGCCGGCCCGCGGAGGCTGTCACCCTGCTCGAAGCGACCCTGCCGGAACTCCGAGCTTCACCATCAGACGCGCTGCGAGCCGAGCTGACGCCTTCCGCAAGCCTCGAGTACGCCCGAAGCCTGCAGTTCAGCGGGCACCCGCGCCGCGCACGCGAGGTCGCGGCGGAGCTCGTGGCGGCTTACCGCGCCGAAGGCCGGGAACATCATTTCCGGTGCACCGAGGCCGAACTGGTGCGCGCGGACGCGATGCTCACCCTTGACCTGCAAGCCCTACGGGCGAACCCCAGTGACCAGGAGCGATGGGCTACCGAACTGCGGGAGCTGGAAAGAACCTACGAAAAGCGCTGCGGTTCGGAGAATCCGCTGACGCTGACCGCCACGGCCTTGGCCGACCGCGCGCTCCTCGCCTTGGGGCAACCACGACATGCGCTGGGTGTACTGGGCGCGACCGAGCGCACCGTTGTCCGCGTGCTCGGCGAGGAACACCGGCTGTGCTACCGGATCCGGCACGGGATGGCACTCGCCCTCGCCCAGCTGCACGAGTTCGGGCGCCAGGCCGATCTGCTCGAAAGCATCCTCGAACCCCAGGTGCGGCTACTGGGCCGCACCCATCCCGAAACCCTTGAAACCAGGGTCGATCTCGGCCTCGCGCTCGTGTTCAGCGGCCGGGGCCCACGTCAACGCGCGATCGAACTGGTCGACAGCGCGGCGGAAGACATCACCGCGAACGAGGCCATCCACCCTGACCTGTCCGCGAAAGCGCTAGCCGCCAAGCGGTTGGTTCAGCTACCCCATCCGGTGGTATCCGCGCTGTTCACTGTCGAAGAACTGGTCTGGCCACGGACCGGGTGAGCACCCACGACCGGCACTAGGGCTGCCAGCGTACCCCGTACGCGAAACCCGGTGCCAGATGGCGGAACTGGACGTGCACCTCACCCGAGTCGTCGGGCGTCAGGGTCACCCCTCGCGACTGGTGATCTCGCGCGTCGTTCTGAAGCACCTTCTCCAGTTGGACGATCTCCACCGGACCCGGCCGGGGGAAACGGATGTTCAGGTCGAACAGGTCGACCGGATGCCGGGGCACGCACACGTAGTGCGGCTGCCGCAGAACGGCCCGGAACCGTAGCAGGATCTCGTGCCGTTCCTTGAGGCGAAGCGGCGCGGGCAGCTGAAGGGCGAGGCCGACCCGGTCGCTGGATTCCATCACGCGGCCGGTGAGCAACCCGCCGTGGAAGACGTCGACGTCCAGCTCGTCGTCCCTGAACGAACGCCCGTCTTCCACCGAATCGGTCAGGGTCAGCGCCAGGTCGAGCTCGGCGATGTCCTCGGCATCGGCGACCACCCGGCGGAACTCGAACGCCTCCGGCACCGGCTGGTCGAGGGCCAGTGACACCCTCAGCTCTTCGGTATGCCAGCTGCGACTCGGGTAGGGCCGCGCCGGCGGTTCCGATTCAGCGGCCACCGCGAGCTCCGCGACCTGCTCGATACCCTCGTCGATGCGGCGGCGCACCGTCCGGACGTCACGGTCGAGCGTCTGGGCCACCCAACGCACCCGGTCCTGGTAGAAGGGGTTCCGCGCGTCCTCGTGGAGCCCGAACGCGGCGAGCACCGCCGTCCGCAGGTCTTCCGGCAGCGGCGCGGCGAAAGCACGCAAGCACTCGGAAGTCTTTCGTCGGATTTCCGCGGTGTCCTCATCCTCGGAAATACCGAAGACAGCCCGCAAGGCCGGCCCGACGCGTTCGCCGAGTTGAGCTGCCGAGATCCCCCTTCCCTTACGAAGAAGCTTCAATTCACCGACGACTGCCGTCGCGCTGATGCCCACCTGTCCTCCCCACCGGGAACACGCACGATCGTCAATAGTGGTCAGCCGGGCCACCGGTGTCCAGCAGATCATGGAATACAACCTGGATCGTTATTTCGTGGTTTCTTGTTTCCTCCCGTTGGTGGAAACAGGAAACTCCTTGTCGCCCCTCGATGGGCATCGCATTCTTGGTTAGCCGCCCGATTGAGCGGCGAAAACCCTGAAAAGCCACGGATTTCCCGTGTTCTCGAGTGGTGCCCTGGCGCGTTGTCCCGGAGGAGTCGAGTTGAAGGTCATGTGTTCGTTTTCGCTGCTCCTGCGGCTGGTTTTCTGGTTGTCGGTGTTCGCCTTCGTCGTCGGCGTAGCACTGGGCGGCACGCCTGGGATCGCCCCGCCGGACCGGGTCGCCCCCGTGGTCACCATCCACGGAGAGGAGGCGAGCTGAGCATGCAGACGCACATCATCGAACTGATCGTGTCCCTGCTGACCCGCACGTTCGGCTGAGGCCGGACATGCTTGACGACCACGGGCTGTGCGCACAGCCGCCGGCCAGGTCCGCGGACCTGGCCGGCCCCAGGGTGGCTTCACGGCGGTGTGGCAAGGCCGTCCGTGCAGCCATACTGGCCATCCGACAGGGATGGGGGCTGATGAACGAACGAGCGACCTTCGGCGCCGAACTGCGGCGCCTTCGTCGATCGGCCGGTCTCTCCTTGGCCGAACTGGCCGAACGCACCCACTACAGCAAGGGCTATCTGAGCAAGGTGGAAACCGGGCTCGCCACGCCGAATCCCGCACTGGCCGCGCTCTGTGAGTCCGAACTCGGAGCAACCGGGGCGCTGACCGCGGTGCTGCCGCAGACGCCAGTACGACGCAGGACCCGCCCGGACGTCCGACCGTCGTGGTTGCCCGCCGCGGCGACCGTGTTCACCGGCCGGACCACGGAGGTGCAAGCCATCCGAGACGCGCTGGAGGCGGACGGTGGGGTCTGCGTGGTTTCGGGCATGAGCGGCGTAGGCAAGACCGAGCTCGCGATCCGCTGCGCTCACCGCCTCGAAGCCGGGTTCGCCGACGGATCCCTGTTCGTCGATCTGCGTGGGGCCAGTCCCGACGAGCAGGCAACCGACCCGGCGGCCGTACAGGACCGGCTGCTCCGCGTACTGGACGTCCCGGCCGACCGGATCCCGGCAGATCCGGACGACCGTGCGGCGTTGTACCGATCGCGGCTGCGCGGACGCAGCCTGCTGCTGGTCCTGGACAACGCGGCGAACGCGGCGCAAGTGCGATCACTGTTGCCTGCCGAACCGAAATGCCGGGTACTGGTCACCAGCCGGTCCAGGCTGAGCTCCTTGGATGACGCCCGGCATATCTCCCTGGATCCACTGGATCAGCCCGCGGCCGTCGAACTGTTCCTCTCGCTCACCGGATGCCCGCCTGGCGAGGTCGTCACCCGAGTGGTCGAACACTGCGCCGGGCTGCCGCTGGCGATCCGGATCGCCGCGGCCCGGCTGCGTGCCCACCCGAGTTGGGACGTCGGCGAGCTGGACAGGCGACTCGGCGCCGAAGCGGAGCGGCTGGGCGAGCTGGACGACGGCGAACGCTCACTGTTCGCGGCGTTCCAGCTGTCCGTGCGGCAGCTCAGCCTCGCCGAAACCAGGCTTTTCGGACTGCTCGCCCTGTACCCCGGCACGGACTTCGATGTCCACACCGCGAGTTCGCTGGCCGCTGTTTCCCTGCGCGAGGCCGACCGGCAGCTGGAACGACTGCACGACGCTTACCTGCTCAACCAGCCCGAAATGGACCGGTACGGGTTCCACGACCTGCTGCGTGTGTTCGCCGGCGAAACCGTGCTCGCCGCCTTGCCTGCGCAGGAAGCCTCGGCGGCCTTTCGGCGGCTGATGGACTTCGCTGTGCGAACTGCTTCGCAAGCGGATCGACTGCTTGCGCCACAACGTTTCCGGCCCGAGATCGAGTTCGGCCCGGAGGTGCCCGAAACGGTGCGCTTGGACGACGATGACATGGCTCTTGGCTGGTTCCGTACCGAGTGGGTGGGCCTGGTCGAGCTGTGCCGGGTGGCTGGTGAGCGGGGCGAGCACGAACGATGCTGGCAACTCGCGTTCTTCCTGCGGAGCTTCTTCTTCACAGCCAAGCTGTGGGATCCGTGGATCGCGACGCATCGATGGGCTCTCAGGTCGGCCGACGAACTCGGCGACACCTGGGCACTGGCGACCACGACGGCCAATCTCGGCATCGGACTTGTCGATCGCGGCGACCTCGACGAGGCGTCCACCTGTTTCGGCGACGCACTCGTGCTGTACCAGCGGCTCGGCGACGTTCACGGGGAAAATACCGCGCTGGCACACAGCGCGTGGGTCGATCACTACCGCGGCAAACACGCCGTCGCGCTCAGAGACTTCCAGCAGGCACGGGATTTCTACGAGCGGACCGGCAACCGCGGCAACGCCGCGATCACCGCCCGCGGCAGTGCGCTCGTGCTCGTCGCACTCGGACGGGCTCCCGAAGCCGCGTCGCTCGCCGCGACGACGTTGACCGTCTTCGATGAGCTCAAGCTGGACCTCGACGCGACCATGGCCCTCAACTGCCTTGGCTGGGCTTGGTTCCACGCGGGCCACCACGACCGCGCGAGAAGCGCCTACCGGGACGCGGTTGACCGGGCGAAAGCCTGCGGAAGTACCTACGAAACCGCTCGGGCCTATACCGGGATGGGCAATGTGGCCGCCGCGAACGGCTCGGCCGACCTCGCACGGGAGCTGTGGCACCGTGCGGACCAAACCCATGCCGGCCTCGACCCGGTCATGGTCGGCGAGGCCCGCGTGCGCATGGCGTAGCCGGAAGACGGGATCGGTCAGTGCTCGGGCAACCGGTCCTACGGTACGAAAACCCGGGTCACGAGGTCGCGGCGGCTGCGGACACCGGTCTTGGCGAAGATCGACTTCAGATGATCCTGGACGGTGTGTCGTGAGATGAACAGCCGCGCGGCGATTCCGGCGGTGTCGCAGCCATGGAGGACGAGCTCGGTCAGCTCGCGTTCGCGGGCGGTGAGCCCGTAGGCGAGGGAGATCAGCGGCGCGACCGCCGGTGCGGTCGCGGCCTGCAGGATGACTGCCACCCGTCAGGATCCGCCGCCTGTCGCCGGCGAGGCGAGCACCTGAATCCAGTCGCCCGACGCTCCAAGCACGCAAGCGCTGGCATCCACGCCCGTTGTCCGGACGCGCTCGGCGACGTTGAGCAGGAGCATGATCAGCCCAGGCCATAGCGCCGAGGTGCTTCCGGACATCCTGGTCCGCACCCCCGCGGCGCGGAATCCTTGGCCCAGCAAGGAAACCAGCTCGTGCGCGAAGTCGCCTTCGTCCTCGGTGAAGTCGGTGCGACCTTCGACCTGGGTGGTGGGAGACACGTACACGGTCAAGGCGACCGTGGAGTCGACCGGCGGCGCGTTCGGACTGCTCGAAGCGTCCGTGCCGCCGGGCAGCGGCCCACCGCCACATGTGCACACCAGGCAGGACGAGGCGTTCTATCTGCTTGACGGTGTCCTCGAGGTCACCGCGGGCGAGAAGACAACCGTCGTCCGGACAGGCGATTTCGTCTATCTGCCGCGCGGAACCGCGCACTGGTTCAGGAATCCGGGCGTCAATCCGCCCGCGCGCTGATTCTGGCTACGCCGGGCGGTTTCGAGGAGTTCTTCACCGAGGCCGGCATACCGGCGCGCCCCGGCGAACAGGCCGCGCCAATGGGACCCGCCGACTTCGAACGCATCGCCGGGCTGTCGCTGAAGTACGGCACGCGGATCGAAGCCCCGCCCGCCATTCGCCCCCACTAAGCCCAGAGGAGACCGCAATGACCACCGCACAGCACATTTTCGGTTATGTCGATCGCAAGGACCCGCACGGGTTACTTGAACTGTTCGCCGAAGACGCCACGATGGTGTTCGACAACGGTGAACCGCTGCAAGGGCATCCGGCCATCCTGGCCGCGAACCTGGGCTTCATGTCCTCCATCCAGGGCCTGCGTCACCGGATCACCGCGCGTCGAGCTGCGGATCGCCCTGCCCGCGCTGCTGCGGCGGCTGCCCGAACTGCGCCTGGCCGTGCCACACGAGCAAATCAAGCCCAAGCCGGGCCTCGTCGGCGTCGCCGAACTCCCCTCGTCTGGTGACGCGGACAACACGCTCCCGCTGACGATTCGCAAGTCGGCGGCGAGTTGCGCGGCGCAAAGGCGGGGCTGGTCCCGATCGTGATCGGACCCAGCCCCGCCTTTGTCCGGCCGTGTGTCAGTCGGTGCCGGACTCCATGGCGGCGTAGTCCAGCAGCTCGGCGTCGTCGGTGGTACCGCGGGAGGCGATCGCCTCGGCCCCGCCCAGTGCCAGCTCACCGATCAGCTCGGACGAGGTCGGCTGCCCGCTGGTCAGCATCGGGTGCGAGGTGCCGATCATGCCGAGTCCGGCGTACTGCTCGAGCTTGGCGCGGGAGTCGGCGATGTCGAGGTTGCGCATGGTCAACTGGCCGATGCGGTCGACCGGCCCGAAGGCGGAGTCCTCGGTGCGTTCCATCGACAGCTTGTCCGGGTGGTAGCTGAACGCCGGCCCGGAGGTGTTCAGGATCGAGTAGTCCTCACCTCGCCGCAGCCGCAGCGTCACCTCGCCGGTGACCGCGTTGCCGACCCAGCGCTGCAGCGATTCGCGAACCATCAGCGCCTGCGGGTCCAGCCAACGGCCTTCGTACATGAGCCGGCCCAGCCGCCGTCCATCGTTGTAGTAGCTGGCGAGGGTGTCCTCGTTGTGGATCGCGTTGACCAGCCGCTCGTAGGCCGCATACAGCAAAGCCATGCCCGGCGCCTCGTAGATGCCCCGGCTCTTGGCCTCGATGATCCGGTTCTCGATCTGGTCGGACATGCCCATGCCATGCCGGCCGCCGACGGCATTGGCCTCCAGCACGAGGTCCACCGAGGAGCCGAACTCCTTGCCGTTGATCGTGACCGGGCGTCCCCGGTCGAACCCGATCGTGACGTCTTCGGTGGCGATCTCGACGCTCGGGTCCCAGAACCGCACGCCCATGATCGGCTCGACGATTTCGATCCCGGTGTCTAGGTGCTCCAGCGACTTCGCCTCGTGGGTCGCGCCCCAGATGTTCGCGTCGGTGGAGTACGCCTTCTCCGTGCTGTCCCGGTAGGGCAGGCCGTGGGCGACCAGCCACTCGGACATCTCCTTGCGACCGCCGAGCTCGCTGACGAAATCAGCGTCCAGCCACGGCTTGTAGATCCGCAGGGAGGGGTTGGCGAGCAGGCCGTAGCGGTAGAACCGCTCGATGTCGTTGCCCTTGTAGGTGGAGCCGTCGCCCCAGATCTGCACGTCGTCCTCGAGCATCGCCCGCACCAGCAGCGTGCCCGTGACGGCCCGGCCGAGCGGGGTGGTGTTGAAGTAGACACGGCCGCCGGACCGGATGTGGAACGCTCCGCAGGCCAGGGCGGTGAGCCCCTCCTCGACCAGCGCCGCGCGGCAGTCGACCACACGGGCGATCTCCGCGCCATACGCGGTGGCGCGGTCGGGCACCGAGCTGATGTCCGGCTCGTCGTACTGCCCGATATCAGCGGTATAGGTGCACGGCACGGCCCCCTTGTCCCGCATCCACGCGACCGCGACCGACGTGTCGAGGCCGCCGGAGAAGGCGATGCCGACTCGTTCGTTGACAGGAAGGGAAGTGAGCACCTTGGACATGAACGGAAGTATATGCATACCGTCGCATGATCATACAATCGGGGTGCGGGTGATCACATGTCTTGGTCGCTGACCTACACTTCGGCAAGTGGGCACTTCGGACGACACCGCGACCGGCGGCCGCGTCGGCGAGATCGTCCGGGCGGCGTTGAAGCTGCTGGACGAGTCCGGCCTCGACGCGGTGACCCTGCGCGCCGTCGCGGGGCGGCTCGGGGTCCGGCTCAACACAGTGTCGTGGCACGTCAAGTCCAAGGCGCGGCTGCGCGACCTGATGGCCGACGCCGTGCTCGCCGACATCGATCTCGACGACCTGCCCGAGGACTGGCGGGAGCGCACGGCGGTACTCGTCCGGCGCTACCGGCAGGCCCTGCTCGCCCACCGCGACGGCGCCCGAGTGGTGACCGGCACCTTCGCGGCCGAACCGGCGACACTGGCCGCCGCGGACGCCGTGGTCACCGCCCTGCTCGACGGCGGGCTCGCCGACCACGCCGCCGGATGGACGTGCTGGACGCTGATCTACTTCACGCTCGGGCTCACCCAAGAAGAGCAGAGCAGGCCAGAAGACACCGCCGAAACCCTGCGGTCAGCGCTCGGGGCCGGCGGGTATCGGTCCCTGCTGCAGGTGCTGCCCCACCTCGCCGACGGCGACTTCGACAGCCGCTTCGAGTTCGGTGTCGATCTCATCCTGAAGTCGGCAGCGACGCGTGGGCTCGAGAGACCGCAACTCGCCGTCGAGTTGCGGTCTCTTAGAAACTAAGACACCCCACACTCACGAGTCCTTAAGTCGCTAGAGCTCGCCCAGGGCGGTGATGGGCGATTCCACGCAGTCGGCGACGAAGCGCAGGAACCCGCCGGCGGTGCCGCCGTCGCAGGCGCGGTGGTCGAACGCCAGGGTCAGCTGGCACACCTTCCGCGCGGCGAGGACGCCGTCGACGACCCAAGGACGGTCGATGATGCGGCCGATACCCAGGATGGCGACCTCGGGGTGGTTGATGATCGCCGCCGAGCCGTCGACGCCGAAGACGCCGTAGTTGTTGACGGTGAAGGTGCCACCGGACAGGTCCGCCGGGGACAGCGAGCCGTCGCGACCGGCGGTGGTCTTCTCGGTGATCGCCGCGGACAGCGATCGGGTGCTCAGCCGGTGGGCGTCGCGCACGACCGGCACCATCAGCCCGCGGTCGGTCTGGGCGGCAAAGCCCAGGTGCACGTTGTCGAGCACGACGATCTCGTCGGCCTCGACTCGCGAGTTGAGCTCCGGAAACTTCGCCAGCCCGAGCAACGTGAACCGCGCGACGAGCGCGAGCAGGCTGACCTTGCGGGCGGGATCGGCCGCGTTGAGCGCGACGCGCGCGGCCAGCAGTTCGGTCGCGTCGACGTCGACCCACACGGTCGCTTCGGGAATCTCACGGCGGGACAGCGAAAGCTTGTCGGCGATCGTCTTCCGGATGCCGCGCAACGGGATCCGCCGGCCTTCGGAGGAAGGCACAGGAGCGGCTGGCGCGGTGCGTGAGGCTAGCGCCCGCTCGACATCGGCGCGGCGTTTGACGCCGTCGGGTCCGGTGCCCTCCACGGTGCGCAGGTCGACGCCGTTCTCCTTGGCCAAGCGCCGCACGAGCGGGGAGATGACCGCGAGCGAGCCGGCCGACGAATGCGCAGCGGGCGCGGTCGGTGGCGAAGCCTTCGCCGGTCCGCGGCGGGTACCACGCCGGCGGCGGGTGGTCGTCGACGTGCCGTAGCCGATCAGGACGTTGCCGCTGCCCTCTTCGACCTTTTCGGCGGTCACCACCCCGGGCTCGGTGAAGCCGGTCGCGGCGCCGACGGTGATCAGCGGCGCACCGACTGGCAGTGTCGAGCCGGCTTCACCGTGCAACGTCGTGACGACGCCGGCGTAGGGCGAGGGCACCTCCACAGTCGCCTTCGCCGTCTCGACCTCGACCACCGGTTGGTCGGTGACGATGACGTCCCCGGCGGACACCAGCCACTGCACGATGACGGCCTCGGTCAGTCCTTCGCCGAGGTCCGGCAGCAGGAAGTCAGGCACGGCGGCCTCCGGGGAGTTCGGCGGTGTCGTCCCACTGCAGCCGCGCGATCGCGTCGAGTACGCGGTCGACGCTCGGCAGGTGGAACTCCTCCAGTTTCGGTGCCGGGTAAGGGATGTCGAAGCCCGTGACGCGCAGGATCGGGGCCTGCAGGTGATGGAAGCAGCGCTCGGTCAGCCGGGCCGCCACCTCCGCGCCGTAGCCACCGAAGCCCGACGCCTCATGCACGACGACAGCGCGTCCGGTCCGGCGCACCGACGCGGCCACGGTCTCGTCGTCGAACGGGGTGAGGCTGCGCAGGTCGACGACCTCGACGTCCCAACCCTCTTCGACGGCGGCTTCGGCCGTTTCCATCGCGGTCGTGACCATCGGTCCGTACGCGATGAGCGTGACGTCCTTGCCTGCGCGGCGCACGACAGCGCGGTCCATCGGCGCGGACGTGCGGTCGAAGGAAACCTCACCCTTGGCCCAGTACCGGCGCTTGGGTTCGAGGAAGATCACCGGGTCCGGGCACTCGATCGCATCGCGCAGCAGGTCGTAGGCGTCGGCCGGGGTGCCCGGCGTGACGACTCGCAGGCCGGGGGTATGCGTGTAGTACGCCTCGGAGGAGTCGCAGTGGTGCTCGACGCCGCCGATCCCGCCGCCGTAAGGGATCCGGATGACCACGGGCAGCCCCACACGGCCGCGCGTGCGGTTGCGCAGTTTCGCGAGATGACTGGTGATCTGCTCGAACGCCGGGTAGGCGAAGGCGTCGAACTGCATCTCCACGACTGGCCGCAGTCCGTTCATCGCCATCCCGATCGCGGTCCCGACGATGCCGGACTCCGCGAGCGGAGTGTCGAACACCCGGCGCTCGCCGAACTTCTCGGCCAGCCCATCGGTCACGCGGAACACCCCGCCGAGCGGGCCGACGTCCTCGCCGAAGACGAGGACCTTGTCGTCGGCCGACAGCGCGTCGGACAGCGCCCGGTTGAGCGAGGCGGCCATCGTCAGCTGCTCGGTGCCGACCAGCGGCCGTTCCAGGGTGGTCATGACTGGTCCTCGGCGATCTCGGCGGCGAGCAGCGCGGCCTGCTCGCGCAACGCGGTAGTGGGGCTGGCGTAAACGTGAGCGAACAGCTCGGCGGGGTCGACCTCGGGGTCGACGTTCATCCCGTCGCGCACCCGCGACGCGAACCGCTCGGCCTCGTCGGTGATGGCCGCCCGGCTGGTCGCGTCGAGGACGCCGGTGTCGGTGAGGTAGCGCTCGAGCCGGTCCACCGGATCACGACCGAGCCAGGCCGCGACCTCGCCGGGGTCGCGGTAGCGGTTCGCGTCGTCGGCGTTGGTGTGGGCTTCGATGCGGTAGGTCATCGCCTCGATCAGCGTCGGCCCGCCACCGGTTCGCGCGGTCTCGACAGCGTCGCGGACCGTGGTGTACACCGCCGGGGCGTCGTTCCCGTCGATCGACTTGGCCGGCACACCGTAACCGATCCCCTTGGCGGCCAGCGACGGCGCGGCGGTCTGCTTGCTCAGCGGCACGCTGATCGCGTACCCGTTGTTCTGCACCAGGAACACCACCGGCGCCTGCCACACCCCGGCGAAGTTGAGCGCCTCATGGGTGTCACCCTCGCTCGTGGCACCGTCACCGAGAAGGACCAGCGCGACGGTGTCCTCCCCTTGGTAGCGCGCGGCGTGGGCGAGTCCGACGGCGTGCAGCGTGTTCGTCGCCAGCGGGGTGCACTGCGGGCCGACCCGGTGCTCGTACGGGTCGTACCCGAGATGCCAGCCGCCCTGCAGCAGGGTCAGCGTCTCGATCGGGTCGACGCCGCGGGTCACGATGGCGACGGAGTCGCGGTAGGTCGGGAACAGCCAGTCCTGCTCGCGCAGCGCGGCGACAGCGCCGATCTGGCACGCCTCCTGCCCGTGCGAGGAGGGGTAGACCGCGAGCCGGCCCTGCTTGGTCAGCGCGGTGGCCTGGCGGTCGAACCGGCGGCCCACGACCATGCGGCGGTAGAGGTCGAGCAGGACGTCGTCGGCGGGCATGACCAGGCCGGGGTCGGCCACCGGGCGCCCGTCCTCGGTCAGCAGCCCGAGCGGCGACGTGGAGGGCAGAAGCTCGCGGCTGGCCGCCGGCACACTCGTCATCGTCATCGGATCCTCCACGGGGCTGAGCGACACTCTGTGCGCCAATACTCCATAGCCGAGGACCAATGTTCTAGAAGCAACGCAATCTGGCGGACGAATTGACTCTAGACAGCCGTATAGTCCCCAAGATGTCCACTCAGCCCCCGGACCGGCCCATGCGCGCTGGACAAGTTGCCCCGCTGGACGAGACCGACCGGCGCATC
Organism: Amycolatopsis sp.; assembly: GCF_025464955.1. Lineage (GTDB taxonomy): Bacteria > Actinomycetota > Actinomycetes > Mycobacteriales > Pseudonocardiaceae > Amycolatopsis. The sequence goes on from NZ_JAODNM010000154.1 coordinate 88,337, forward strand.
GTCACCGAGCTCCGCGCCGACGGCAGGCTGTCCATGCGGGTGCTCGCGCAGCAGCTGCACATCTCCCGGGCCAGCGCCTACTCGCGGGTCGAGCGGCTGCACCGCGACGGCGTCATCACCGGGTACAGCGCGGTGATCGACCCGGAGCGCAACGGCTACGGGATCTCGGCGTACGTCTACCTCAACATCAGCCAGCACTCGTGGAAACAGGTCCAGCAGCACGTCCGGGAGATCCCCGAGGTATGGCACGCCGCGCTCGTCTCAGGTGATCACGACCTCGTGCTGCTGGTCCGCGCGCATGACGCGCAGGGCATGCGCGACCTCGTCCTGAACCGGCTGCAGACACTGCCCAACGTGGTCTCCAGCCACACCGTGCTCATCCTCGACGAGATCCCCCTGACCGGAGTCGGCGAGTAGCGGCTGCTGTCCGTCACATAGTTAAGCAACCTCTTGACTTTTTCGGGTCAGGCGGCAATGGTTAAGCGCATGCCTAACCAATCCGGTCTCGATCCGGTCGGCCGTGTCTTTCAGGCGCTCACCGACCCGACCCGGCGAGCGATCGTCGAACGACTGGTCCGTGGCCCGGCGACCGTCAAGGCGCTCGCCGAGCCGCTGGCGATGTCCCTGCCCGCAGTGATGCAACACCTGCAGGTACTGGAAGGGGCGGGTGTCATCGCGACCGAGAAGGTCGGCCGAGTGCGCACCTGCCGGATCGAACCGGTGGCGCTGCGCGAGGCCGAACAGTGGCTCAGCGGTCAACGCACGGCGTCCGAACGGCAACTTGATCGACTCGACGACTATCTGAAGGGAAAATGATCATGGACGTAACACACTCGACGTTCACCCTCGAACGCCAATACCAGGCCTCGGTCCAGCGGGTGTTCGAGGCTTGGGCGACGCCGGAAGCACGGAAGCGCTGGATGGCCCAAGGAGCAGAACACTCTCAGAACTTCGAAGTCGGCGGCCTCGAGACCGTCAAGGGGGACGACGGAGAGGGGCATGCGCTGACCTACGAGGCACGCTACGCCGAGATTGCCACCAATGAACGAATCCTCACGACGTCGACACTGCACTCCGGGGATCAGTTGTCGACCGTGTCGGTCACCAGCGTCGAGTTCTCCGCAGCTGGCGAGGGAACCCGAGTAGTGCTGACCGAGCACGGAATGTACCTCCCCGGCCAGGAGCAACCCGATTGGCGAGAACACGGAACCGCACAGCAACTCGACACCCTGGCTGCGGAGTTCGCCGCGGCCGTTGAGGCGAAGTACTGACGCGAGGACGGCCGGCAAGGTGCTGAGCCCGCGGCGAACGACCTCCAGGCCACGAACCTGCACGCAGCGGCCTGAGCCGGTCCGCTCAGCTGCGGACGGCGGTGACGAACCCGCCGTCGGAGAACTCAGCGGCCGAGCGGCCGTATTCGACGGCGAGCACTGACTGGACGTGGAGCTCCGTCTGCCAGCCGTGCTCGGCCAGCCAGGCCGGCCCCTCGGAACCCAGTCCGCCCTTCCACAGCGTGGTGAGCCCGCTCGCGCTGGGCATCGCGCGGACGCGGGCCGCGAGTCCGTTTCTGTTGTTGGTGCGCCGTTCGAACGACACCCGGCTGCCCGGCGCGGACAGCTCACCCACGGTGGTCAACAGCCGGGTGGCCTCGTCGTGGGAGAGGTAGATCAGCAAGCCTTCGACCAGCCACGCAGTCGGTGCGTCATACCGGAAGCCCGCGGCGAGCAGCAGCGCCGACCAGTCTTCGCGCAGGTCCGCCGGGATGGCCTCGCGAACACAGCCGGGGGCCGCGGATTCGGCGGCGAGCACCCGTTCCTTGAACTCCAGCACCTCGGGAAGATCCAGTTCGAACAAGCGGACGCCGTCCGGCCAGGTCAGCCGGAACGCCCGGGTGTCCAGCCCCGAGGCCAGCAGCACCACCTGCTCGCAGCCTGCCGCGACCGCGCGCAGCAGGTACTCGTCGTAGAACCGGGTGCGGACCACGACGTGCGCGTAGAACAACGCACCGACGGACTTGTCCTTTGCGGAGTCCGGTACTTCGGGGAAGAACGCCCGCCCGGCTTCGACGAACGCTTGTGCATAGGGATCGTCGAACAGCCTGTCGGGCCTGCGGCTCTCCATCGCGCGCAGACCTGCGACGCCTAGAGCGGTCCGTCCGACACCGGGCAGCGATTCCGAGGAGGCGGTCATGGGCCCACCGTAGCGATCTCTCCGATGTGCACGCCGCGAGTCCCACGCTGACGGAGCCGAGTCCCACACCCGGGTCCCGGGCGCACCAGGTGTCTCACTTTCACCACCTGGAGGCTCTGAGCATCGCCAGGGATACGTAGTCGGCGAGAGCTTGCTGGCCGGGGATGTTGGCGTGGATCCCGTCGCCGTTGTCGTAGGCCGGGTTGATGGCGTTGGGCTTGAGCGGGTCCTTGAGCACCTGATCGAAGTCCACGACGCCGTCGCAGGAGCCCGCGCAGTTGTTCCACTGCTTGACGAAAGTACCCACGGTGTACCGGTCACGGTTGTTTTGGTCCGTGTAGCCGGGACGTGACGTGATGGGGGTGAGGTAGACGGCGATCCCGGCTTCGCGCAGCCGCGAGAAAACCTGCCGGTAGCTATCCAGGATGGGGACCGCCGTGCAGCCGTCGGCAAGGTCGTTCGTACCGTAGTAGTAGATCACGCCGGTCACGCCGTGCAGCGCGAGAACGTCGCGGTCGAGACGCGTAGCGGCGTCCAGGCCCCGATACACCGCAGGCATCTGCGGGCAGTCGGGGGAACTGGTCGTACCGGCGATCCCCGCGTTGGCCACCGCCAGACGCTGTCCGGGTGGGAGTTCCGCGGTGATCCGGCGGGCCAGATCGTCGGACCAGCGTCGGTTGGTCCCGGTTTCCGTGCAGCCGGGACCGCAGTTGGTGCTACCGGTGCCATCGACGACGGAACTGCCGAACGGCACGATCGTTCCCTGCAGCGCTGGATTGTGGACATCGACCGCGCTGACGAGATAGGTGGCTGTCACTGTCCTGGTGTAGGCGGTCCCGGCTGGGTCGCCGGTGTGCTCCCCCGCGCCGGACGCGGTGACGTAGTTATTCCGGAAGGCATTGTCGTGCCGGCCGGGGACGATGCGACCGGAGGCGTACGTGCTGACGGCGAGGTCGCTGTCCGGGTTGGTGACGAGCCCGGTCGGATCGCTCCAGACGTCGCCGCCGGGCGGGATCGTGATGGAACGACGGCCGCCGAACGTCACCGGCCGCACGTCGGTCACGGCGGCCTGCCCGGAGCTGTGGCCGGCTGTGGTCCGGTCGATGGTGAGCGGGGTGGTTCCGAAGGTGTTCTGAAGCCGCACGCGGATCGCGTCGCCGCCCTGGCTCAAATGCGTGATCATCCGCACCGACTGGTTTTCCAGTGTCACGGCGGCCAGTCCTTGTTGTGATTCGGCCCATGAGGTGAACCAGTCTCTTCGAGGCCGGTCGGCTCCCGGCGCAGAGCTGACGATCGAGAGGGCAAGGAGCGCGGAAACCGTGGCGACGATGACAGTCCGTCCAGTCAAACGCATGATGGTGTCCTCTCCCGAGAATGCGGCATTGGCCAAGTGGATCAGCCACTTTGATCAAGAGAATTGGCGTTCATCCCAGCCGAGGGAGCGTCCACCTCGACGGCTGGGACAGGTATCCAGGTCAGGCCTTCGCCGTTTCGGGGGCCGAGACGGCAAACTCCGCCGAGGCCGCCGTGGCACGGCGCGGCATCAGCAGGAGTGCAACCAGTGAGATCACCGCACATCCGACGATGTACCAGCTGATTCCGACACTGGAACCGGTGGCCTGCAGAAGTGCCGCGGCAATGAGCGGTGCCGGGCCGCCGGCGATGACCGAAGCGAGCTGGTAGCCCAGACCGGCGCCGCTGTAACGCACGTTGGGTCCGAAGCTTTCGGCGATCAGCGCCGCCTGCGGGCCGTACTGGATGTCGTGGACCAGTAGCGAAACGACGATCGCCAGCAGCGCCGCACCCGAGGAACGGCTGTCCAGCAAGGCAAAGTACGGGAACGCGTAGAGGCCAGTACAGACGATGCCGATGCCGTAGACGAACCGCCGCCCGAACCGGTCGGACAGATGCCCGAACAGCGGCACGGTGACGAGCCCGATCGCGGCGGCCACCATCGTGTCCCTAAGCAGCTCACCTCGCGCTAACGCGAGATGCTTCGTGCCGTAGGTCAGCACGAACGTGATGAACAGGTAGAACGGCGCCTGCTCGGACAGCCGCACGAAGGCCGACGTAAGGATTTCCCGCGGATGCTTCCGGATGGCCGTCCACACCGGGCGGCGTTCGACCGCGCCCGTCTTCTTCATCTCGGTGAAGTCCGGGCTCTCCTGCACCCGTAGCCGAACCCACAGCCCGATCCCGATCAGAACGATGCTGAAGAGGAACGGCACACGCCAGCCCCAGGTCTCGAAGCTATCGCCGCTGATGGCCTCGGTCGCCGCGACGAGCGTCGTCGACAGCAGCAGCCCGAGCGGGACGCCCAGCTGAGGAAGGCTCGCCATCAACCCGCGTCTCTTCGCGCTGCCCCACTCCATCGACATCAGCACCGAGCCACCCCACTCGCCACCGACACCGATGCCCTGCACGACCCGCAGCAGGGTCAACAGCAGCGGGGCGGCTGAACCCAGCGCGGAGTATCCGGGCAGGAGCCCGATGAGGAGAGTCGCGGATCCCATCAACAGCAGCGTCGTAACCAGCGTGACCTTGCGGCCGATCCGATCACCGAAGTGGCCGAAGATCGCTGCGCCGACCGGCCTGGCGGCGAACCCGACGAAAAGCGTGCTGAACGACGCCAGCACACCGGCACCGGTCGAACTGCCCGGGAAGAACAACTTGGGGAAGACCAGCGCGGCGATCGTGGCGTAGAGGAAGAAGTCGTACCACTCGATCGTCGTTCCGACCGTACTGGCGATCACCGCGCGCCTGCGGTGTCGCCGGTCAGGATTGAGTGCCGGCATTGTTACCTCCATTGGCTCAGCCACTTGTCCACTAGGACAGTAACCCAAAACACTGCTAGACTCACGAGGACCTGTCAAGGGGGTTGTATAACTGTGTCCGACTCGCTCCGCCCGGTAACCCGTCCTCGGATGTACGAGCAGGTCATGGCCCAGTTGCGTGAGCATGTGGCTAGCGAGGGCCTGCAAGCGGGCGATCGCTTGCCACCCGAACGCGAACTGGCCGACCGGCTACAGGTAAGCCGCGCCTCCATCAAACAGGCCGTCGTTGTGCTCGAAGTTCAAGGCCTGGTCGAAAGCCGGCACGGCGGCGGTGTCTATCTGCGTACCAGCTCCCTGGACCCGGAACCGCTGGCCGCACTCGTCGATCGCCGCCGCCGGTTGCCCGACGTGCTCGACGCCCGCGAAGCAATCGAAACAAAGCTCGCCGAACTGGCCGCCTTGCGACGCACCGACGACGATCTCACCGCTATCGAAGCTGCGCTCGAGGTCATGCGCACCCAAATCGACGACGGCGAACTGGGCGAAGATGGAGACCGCCAGTTCCACGCCGCCGTGGCCGCGGCCGCTCGCAGCACTCTCCTCACGGATTTCATGCAGGGAATCCGTGAGGGAATCGCCGAAAGCCGACACGAGTCGCTCCAGCAGCTGGACCGCCCACCGAAGTCCCTGGCTCAGCACCGGCGTATCGCCGAGGCCATTCGAGCGCAGGACGCCGCCGCTGCGGCAGCAGCAATGAAGGAACACCTCGAGACGGTCAGCCGGGTCCGCCTGCTCACGTGGAATCCCGAGGCCTGAAACCACCAGCTCTCCTGCGCTTCGGAACAGTCGCCGGAGTTGGCCAGGGTGGGCATCGGTAGATCGGTTGATGTGGGCGGCGGCGGGTGTCCGGCAGGCTCATACCCGACAGGAACTGCCGGTGGTCAGGGGGCGTCGTGAGGTTTTCGATCGGACGGATAGGGCTGGTGGCCGCGGTCGTCGCCGTGGCGGTGACACCGTTTCCGGCGGCGGTCGCGGAGGGGTCGGCGATCCCTCCGGTGCGCGGCTGTGCGTCGTTGGCCGGTTTCGCGGTGCCGGACGTCGGGAGCCGGATCACCTCGGCGCAACCCGTCACCGATGCCGCGCTGCACAAGGACTACTGCGACGTCAAAGGCGTCACCGCGCCGAACACGCGGTTCGAGATCAAGCTCCCTGTGTCCAGCTGGCAGGGGCGCTACCTGCAGGAGGGGTGCAGCGCGTACTGCGGCGCTGTTCCCGCGATGACGCCGCCGATGACGATTTCTGGTCTGACCTGCGCGGCGGAGTACACGGGCGAGCTGGTGGTGGGAGCCGACGACGAGGGGCACACCGCCCCGAGCGTGAACGACGCCAGCTGGGGCGAGCACGACCCTGGCGCGCGGGTGGTGTTCGGGCGGACGTCCGAGCACAGCCTGGCGCAGGTGTCCAAGGCGGTGATCGCGCGCTACTACGGCAGGCCGCCTGCCTACTCCTACTTCGACGGCTGCTCCACCGGCGGCCGTGAGGCGCTGATGCTCGCGCAGCGTTATCCGGCAGACTTCGACGGCATCGTCGCCGGCTCGCCCGCGGCCAACGAAGCGCCGCTGGGATTGCTGTCGGCGTGGCTTTCCCGCAGCAACACCGACGCCGCCGGGCACCAGATCGTCACCGGCGAGAAGCTGCCTGCTCTCCACAAGGCCGTCCTCGCCGCGTGCGGGAACTCCGACGGGGTCATCGCCGACCCGCGGCTGTGCGGATTCGACCCCGCGACACTGCGCTGCCCGGCTGCCACCGACACCGCCGCGTGCCTGACCCCGTCGCAGGTCACCGCCGTAGGCGCGTTCTACCGCGGGCCGACCGATTCCCATGGCCGCAGCCTGTTCAACGGTGGTGAGCCCTATGGTTCCGAGCTCGCGTGGCTGGGCGAGATGGTCCAGCCCGCCGCCGACACCGCCGCTCCCGGTGACACCTTCGCGAGCCGGATCGGGCTGAACTACTTCAAGTACCTGGCGTTCGACCGCAACCCGCCGCCGAACTTCACGCTCGCCGACGTCCACTTCACCGATGCCGAGTTCTACGCCCTCGATCGCCTCGGCCGCACGCTGTACAACGCCAACAACCCCGATCTGCGGGCGTTCCGGGCGCACGGCGGCAAGCTCATCGTCTACCACGGCTGGGCGGACCAGGCGATCCCCGTTTGGTCCACACTCGACTACTACGGCGCTGTCGAACGTGCCGCCGGCGGGTTCGACAGCAGCCAGTCGTTCTCACGGCTGTACCTGCTGCCCGCTACCTACCACTGCCTCTTCGCCCCGGACGGTTCACTGACCACTGTGGACTTCGTGACCCCGCTGATGTCGTGGGTCGAGCAGAGCTCGGCACCCGGCGGGATCACGGCCGACTACGGGCCCGGTGACCGCACGGTCGCTCCGGCTGACGCCCTGGCGCCGGTGCACGCCGCGCCGGGCGGACTCAACAGCCACTACGACTACCTCGGCAAGATCACCAGCTACCTGCCGTCGTAGCGGGGTCGCCACGCCGTTGCGGGCGCGGTACCGCCATCACAGCGGGTGATGATCCTAAACTCGACGGATGGCGAAGTACTTCGACGTGCATCCGGAGAACCCCCAGCGGCGTGCGATCAACCAGGTGGTCGACCTGGTGCGCGCCGACGCCCTGATCGCCTACCCCACGGACTCCTGCTTCGCGCTGGGATGTCAGCTGGGCAACCGCGACGGCATCGACCGGATCCGCTCGATCCGCCACCTCGACGACAAGCACCACTTCACCCTGGTGTGTCAGGACTTCGCGCAGCTGGGACAGTTCGTCCACATCGACAACAACGTGTTCCGGGCGATCAAGGCGTCGACCCCGGGCAGCTACACGTTCATCCTGCCGGCGACGAAGGAAGTGCCGCGCCGGCTGCTGCACCCGAAGAAGAAGACCGTCGGCGTGCGGATCCCGAACCACCCCGTCGTGCAGGCGCTGCTCGCGGAGCTGGGTGAGCCGCTGCTCTCGAGCACGCTGCTGCTGCCCGACCAGGAAGAGCCGATGACCCAGGGCTGGGAGATCAAGGAACGGCTCGACCACGTCGTGGACGCCGTCATCGACTCCGGCGAATGCGGCACCGAGCCGACCACGGTCATCGACTTCTCCCTGGCGGAGCCGGAGATCGTCCGCTACGGCGCAGGTGACCCCTCGCTCTTCGAGTAACGTCGCACTTTTGCAAGGACTGGGGCGGTCGGGTGCTTGCGACGGCGAGCGACTCGGGGGATGTTTAGTACAAATCATTTGTATCGGGGGACGTTTCGTACACAACGGCACCGGACCCGCCCCGCGCCGCCCCGCACCCGAGGAGTCGTCCCGCCCACCGGCACGCCGAAGAACGATCGCGCATGTACCGATCAAGTTCCTTGACCGCCCTGATCGGGCCGGGTTGACTGGCTGTAACGAGTACCGGGGGAAGAGCACGCCACTCGAGGCGTCCAGCCATACCGAGGGGCGAATACATGCGTGTAACTATTGCCGAAGTCGCCCGCCGTGCCCGCGTCAGCAAGGCGACGGTCTCGCGGGTGCTCAACGACAAGTCCGACGTCGACGCGTCGACCGCGATCCGGGTCCGCGAAGTCATCGCCGCGACGGGCTACATCCCGAGCGCCGGTGCCGTTGGCCTGGCCCGCGGCACCACCCGGACGGTGGGCATGCTGGTACCCGGGCTGACGTGGCCGTGGATCTCGGAGGTCCTCCAGGGCGTCGCGGACGTCCTCGAAGCGGCCGGGTACGGACTGCTCATCAATACGATGAACCGCGGTTCCGACTCGCTGGCCCAGTTCTCGCGGCACGTGTCGTCCAACGCGTTCGACGCGCTGCTGCTGGTCGAACCGCCGGACACGCTGAGCTACATCACCGAACTGCACCGCGGCGGGCTGCCGGTGGTGATGATCGACGACCGCGGGCGCCACCCGGAGTTCCCATCGGTGACCACCACCAACCACGGCGGCGCCGCGTCCGCCGCGCGGCATCTCCTCGGCAGCGGCCGCACGAGGATGGCTGTGGTCACCGGGCCGCCGTCATTCGAGTGCACACGCAACCGGCTCGACGGGTTCGCCGAAACCCTCGCCGAGGCCGGTCATCCCCTCGACGAACGGCTCGTCGTCGAGGGCGACTTCACCCCGGAAAGCGGTTTCCAAGCCATCGCCGAACTCGACGCCACCGGGCTCGGTTACGACGCGGTGTTCGCGCACAACGATTTCATGGCGTCGGGCGTGCTCGGCGGGCTGCGCGCGGCGAACCGGCCGGTGCCCGACGAGGTGTCGGTGATCGGTTTCGACGACATCGCGATCGCCGCGCACACCCAGCCCGCGCTGACCACCGTGCGGCAGCCGGCCCGCGAGATGGGCGAAACAGCCGCGGGCATGCTGCTGTCCCATCTCGGCGGCACCGAACTGCTCAGTGAGCCGCGGATCGTGCCGACAACGCTGGTGGTTCGCGAGTCGGCGCCGGCTCAGCTGCCGTAGACCTCCATCGACCACAGCGAATAGCCGTACTGGGTCGCGCGCTGCGTACCCAGCACCCGGACGTACCGCGCGGTCGAAGCGGTGAACGTCCGGTCCTCCACCCCACCGGCACCCGCGGTCGTCGAGTACACCGTCGTCCAGGTGCTGCCGTTGGTCGAGGTCTGGATCTGGTATGCCTTGGCGTAGGCGGCTTCCCAGCTCAGGCGTACGCGGTTGACCGAATGGGACGCGCCGAGGTCCACCTGCAGCCACTGCGGGTCGGCGAACAGCGACGACCATCGCGTGCTTGCGTTGCCGTCAAAGGCGTTGGACGCCGGGAAGGTGGTGTTCTCCGCTGAGGACGCCGTTGCGGTATGTCCCTGCGACAGCAGCCCTGCCGCCGGTGTGGTGCCGCCGGAGCCGAACGGGGTCAGCGTGAGTGTCATGGCGGTGGGCGCGTTGTCCTGGATGTAGGAGGCGAAGTTGCCGACGTCGTCGAACGGGAAGCCGTATGCCTTGCCGTCGACCATGTTCTGGTGGATCACCTGCGAATAGTGGTTGGAGATCGTCTCCTGGTAGAACGCCGAGGGGTCGGTGACCGGCTGGTCGGGATGGGTCCGCAGGGTGGAGCGGTTGAATGCGGCGCCGAGCTGGGCCGCGACGGGTCCGGTGAGGCCGTCGTTCGGTGCCCCGAGCGCGCCGTTGCAGTAGAAGACGTCCGAGGTGGTGGGTTTCGCGAACGCCGCGACTCCGCCATCGAACCGGAGCAGCCCACCCGACACGCGTCCGGTGTACGTGGTGGTGTTGATCTTCACCCGTAGGTCCTGACCGGTGTAGGTGTTCCAGACGTCGTTGACGTAGGAGGAGTAGTAGGTGGACGAGAAGATGCCGCCCTCGATGCCGTGCCCGGGCGCGACGACGCGCACGTTGTTGCCCTGGATCAGCGACTTGAAGTCGGGCAGCGCGGCGATGCCGGCGAAGATCGCGTCGCGGCCGCCGGGCTTGAGCGTGCCGATGGTCTGGTTCGACGCGCCCGAGAGCTGGATGGCCATCGGCACGCTGAACATGTCGACCATGGTGGTGTTGCAGAACATCCCGCCGTCACCGAAGGTGAACTCCATGCAGTCGTGCAGGACCGAGAAGCTCGGGTCGCTCGACACCCAGCCGGCCGGGTACTGGAACGCCGCGCGCCCGTTGCCATCGGTGACCACGCGGAACTTCAGCTTCTGGTTGATGGAGAAGTAGATCCGGCCGGACATGTTGGGCAGGGACAGGTTCGACTGGAACGGGATCGACAGGTCGGCGTAGCCGTCGGCTCCGTTCAGCGAGGGATCCGCGGGGATCAAGGTGCCGTCGGCTCGCACGTAGGACTGCTGGCCCGTGCTGAGGTTGGTGCCGACGACGTACATCCAGATCGCCGAGTTCGGGTAGAGGCCGGTGTTGTTGACGACGGTGATCGGCAGCCGCGTCGCGGCCGACGCCGCCGTCCGGCTCGCGAGGGCGAGTAGCGGGGCGGTGGCGGCCGCGGTGGCCGCCCAGCGCAGGACGTTCCTTCGTGTCGGCATGACTTTCCTTACCTTGCAGGGGACTCGGGACGGGTGAAGGGGGCGTTCCCCGGGATCGGGGTCCGGGGAACGCCCCCTTCGGCTCAGGTGGTGGTCCAGACGAAGCTCGCGCTGGCCGGTGCGCCCCTCCCATCGGACGCGGTGACCGTGACGGTCGTGGTGCCCTTCGCCGTCGCGGTGCCGGAGATGACGCCGGCCGAGCTGATGGCCAGGCCGGCGGGGAGCCCCGTGGCGGTGAACGTCAGCTTCGCGTCCGGCGCGGAGGGTAAGCCGGTGATGGGCAGGTCGACGTGGGCCGCGACCGGGCTGCTCATCCCGTTCGGGTTGGTGACCGACACCGTCGCGGCCGGAGTCGCGGCGGCGAACGTGGTGTTCACCGTCAGCGTCCCGGTCAGCGGCAGGTTCCTCGAGGAGTTGCCGACGAGGATCTGGTACGCGCCGGGGTTGGTCGTCCACGCATTGGTGGTGGTCGACCAGTGGGCCAGGTCGTGCGCGGTGAGGGTGAACTGCACGGCCTGGCTCTGTCCCGGGTTGAGTGTCACCTTCTGGTAGCCCTTGAGCTGGTGCGGCGGTTCACCGTTGGCCGCGGGCTGGTTGACGTAGAGCTGCGGGACCTCCGCGCCGGCCCGGCTGCCGGTGTTGGTCACCGTCGCCGAGACCGTCGCCGTCCCGTTCGTGCCCATTGCCCCGACCTGAAGGTTGGAGAAGCCGAACGTCGTGTAGGACAGGCCGAATCCGAATGGATACAGCGGTGCGATGTTCTGCGCGTCATACCAGCGGTAGCCGACCTTGAGCCCCTCCGAGTACTGGATCTGGTCGTTGGCGCCGGGGAACTGCTGGACGGTGCTCGCGGGGACGTCGGCGAGGCTCTTCGGGAAGGTGACCGGCAGCTTGCCTGAGAAGTTGACGTCGCCGAAGAGCAGCGCCGCGATGGCGTTGCCGTTCTCCTGCCCCGGATACCAGCCCTCGACGACGGCGGAGACGTTGTTCAGCCACGGCATGGTCACCGCGGACCCGGTGTTGAGCACCACGATCGTGCGCGGGTTGGCCGCGGCGACCGCGCTGATCAGTTCATTCTGCTGGTTCTGCAGGTCGATCGTGGCGAGGTCCTGGGTCTCGGACTCGCCGTAGCTGGCGAACACGATCGCGACGTCGGACTTCTTGGCGAGCGCGACCGCCGACGGGATGTCGGGCGTGGTGACGTGCTCCCCCGCCCCGGCGACCCACTGCGTGCTGACACCGGTCCCGGCGCGCGCGGTGATCCCGTTGATCGGGTTGACCGCCGCCGGTGACGGGTTGACCTTCGCGCTGCCACCGCCGATGTCCTGCGCGTCGATGGCGTCACCACCGAGCAGCGCGATGGACTTCAGCGAGGACGCCGTGAGCGGCAGCGCGTTGTTGGCGTTCTTCAGCAGCACCGACCCCTGCTCGGCCACGGTCCTCGCGGTCGCGACGTTGGCCGCGTTGGTGACCACCGAACCCGGGTTGCCCGCCGGTGCCTTGTCGAAGAACCCGAAGGCGAACATCTGGGTCAGCACGCGCCGGACCATGTCGTCCACCCTGGCCTGGGTGACCTTGCCCTGGTTGACCGCGTCGATCAGGCCCTGTCCGAAGAACGCGCCGCCGGGCATCTCCATGTCGAGGCCGCCGTTGGCGAGCTGCGGCGCGCCGCCGGTGGCGGCGCCCCAGTCGGCGACAGTGAACCCGCCCCAGTTGGCGGCCTGTTTGATCCCCGCGGTGAGCACCGTGGAGTTCTGGCAGGCCGGGGTGCCGTTTATTTCGTTGTAGGCGCACATCACCGACGCGGCCGCGCCCTGGGAGACCGCGGTCTGGAAGCCGGGCAGGTAGATCTCCTGCAGCGTCCGGTTGTCGATGATGACGTTGTCCGACGGGGTACCGCGCGACGCGCCGCCTTCGACGTTGTAGGCGGCCGCGTGCTTCGCCGTGGCCATCACCCCGGCGCTCTGGATGCCGCGGATGTCGGCCGCGGCGGTCTGCCCGGAGAGGTACGGGTCCTCGCTGTAGGTCTCGAAGTCGCGGCCCCAGCGGGGATCCCGCACGATGTTCAGTGTCGGGCCGAGCTCGGCGGACGCGCCCTTGCCGGCGAATTCCTTGCCTGCCACGGCGCCGTACTGCTGGACGAGGTTGGTGTCCCAGGTGGCCGCCGCCGAGGTCGGGTCGGGCAGTTGCGTGACACCGTCGAGCCCGTCACCGACGCCGGCCGGACCGTCCTCCAGGCCCAACGCGGGTACGCACAATGCCGGGATGGCGTCGGTGTCGCCGATGTACGGCCCGGTCGCGCCGTTGCCGTGCAGCACGATCACCTTCTGCGCCTGCGTCATCTGGCCCATCAGCTGGGTGACGCGGTCGGCGACGGGCGCGGTCGAGTGGACCCACGGGCACGTACCCGGCGGCACCGTCGGAGTGGTGGGACTGCTCGGCGGTGTGGATCCGTCGGTGGTGCGCACGGCGAACTCCCACAACGAGTAGCCGTACTGTGTCGCGCGCTGGGTGCCGGTGAGCCGGACATAGCGGGCGCTGCCGCTCAGGGTCGGGTTTTCGGTCCCGCCCGCGCCGGTAGTCGTCGAGTACGCCGTCGTCCAGCTCGTTCCATTGGTGGACAGCTGGATCTGGTAGGCCTTGGCGTAGGCGGTCTCCCAGGTGAGGGTCGCGCCGCAGACCGGGTGGACCCCGCCGAGGTCGACCTGGATCCACTGCGGATCACTGGACAGGCTGGACCAGCGCGTACCGGGATCGCCGTCGAAGGCCGCGCTCGGCGGGAACGCCCCGGCGTCCTGAGTAGACGATGCGGTGGCCGGCATGGCGAGGGCGGCGTTGTTGGCCGCGCACGCCGGCGCACCGCCGGTGCCGTAAACCTGGAACTCCCACAGCGAGTAGCCGTACTGCGTGGCGCGCTGAGTGCCGGTGAGCCGGACATAGCGGCCCGAGCCCGTGACGGGCAGCGTCTGGTTGCCGCCGGCGCCGGTGGTGGTGGCGTAGAGCTGAGTCCAGGTGGTGCCGTCGTTGGACGTCGAGAGGGTGAACGCCTTGGCGTAGGCGGCTTCCCAGTTCAGCACGACCTGTCCGATGGCCTGCTGCGAGCCGAGGTCGACCTGGATCCACTGGGGGTCGGCAGCGGCGCTCGACCACCGGGTACCCGGGTCGCCGTCGAAGGCGGAAGCGGCCGGGAACGCGGTGGACTCGGTCGAGGAAGCCGTAGCGGGATGCCCTTGGGAGAGCAGGGCGGGGGCAGCTTGCGCGGAAAGCACCGGCACGGTGACCAGTGCGGCGAGGGTCAGCGCGCCCAGCACCAGGCTGAACACCACCGATCTCCGGCGCGCGGAGGGGGACGTGGGGAGTCGCACGGCTTGTCATCTCCTAGAGCACGCGAGCGCCCGCAGGCCAACGGAAAGCGGCGATGCGGTACTGGGGAGGGGAGCTGGACGGCTCGCGTGTACTCGGTGGAGACGCGCCGGTGCAGGGGGACACACGGCGATGAGAACGCTCTGCCCCGAGGTTACGGAGACGTCACGACCGCTGTCAACGGGGTGATTTTCCGAATGTTCGCCAAGTGGTCTGTACCAACAACAGAAATGCCGGAACGGCCCTTGACGGTTCTTTTCCCACCCTGCTTAACTGCATCACGCCACCCCTCGGAACCGGTACCGGGACCGGTTCCGGACAGCTCCGCCAGCACCAGCACGACTCCGTTGTCGAGGTAGTTCGCCTGGCTCGCGTACCTCGCCGGCTTTGTCGTACCCCGTTCCCTCACCCGGCAAAGCGGGTTCAGCGACCGTCACGAGCAGTGGGACTCATCTCGGTCGCCGCACCCGGCCTCAGGAGGCGCCTCAGCCGATCCGCGAAAACCTCGCCGGGCGAGGAGACGTCGTCGCAGCGCGGCGGAAGCCGGTACGCTGTGCGGGAGCGTCGAGTTCCGGGGAGGAGTGCCGTGCACACGTTGTCGTTGCTCGCGGCACTGCCGACCCTGCTGTTCGCCGGGCCGGCCACCACCGCCGGTCTGCTGACCGTGCTGTCCGTGGTCGCCGGCACCCTGCTGGTGGTCCTCGTCGTCCACCACGCCCACGCCGGCCGCTCGAACCCCGGTTCGCCGGTGCCCGGCCGCGTGTCGGCCCTGCGTGAGAGGTCCCGGCGCGCCGCGTTCGTGCGGCTGCGCGACCCCAACGCCCGCGGACGCCGACGGCCCCGCTCCCCCGGCCTGCGCAGCTCGGCTGCGTAGGCGTCTTTTTTCCGACCCCTTTCCGTAGCCATTCCGCCTGCCCAAATCCCCTTTTCATCCTGGTCGGAGTGCTGCTCATGTTCGGTTTCCTCACTGTGCCCGTGGCTGGTGCGCACCAGTTGTTCGTCTGGCTCGCCGTCGCCGTCCACCCCTTGCTCGGTCAGCTCAGCATCGCGTTGTCCATCGTCCTGTTCACCATGGGCATCCGCGCCCTGCTGCTCCCGTTGAGCCGCGCGGCCGTCCGCGGCGAGAAGGCGCGAGCCGTCCTCGCGCCGAAAATTCAGCGGCTTCGGGAAAAGCACGGCAAGGACACGCCCCGGCTGCGCGAGGAGATGCTCATTCTCCAGGAGGAGTCCGGGACGTCGATGTTCGTCGGCTGCCTGCCGATGCTGCTGCAGCTGCCCGTGTTCATGGTGATGTACCGGCTGTTCTCTTCTGGTTCCGTCGACGGGCACCCGAACTCGCTGCTTGAAGGCACGCTGTTCGGGACGGGTCTCGGCGACCACTTCCACGGCCCGGTGTTCTTCGGACTCGCCGCCGCGCTGGTCGTGGTCGCCTGGTTCTCCTCGCGTTGGCAAGCGAAGACGATGGACCGTTCGGGCCTGCCCGCGCCGGCCGCGGCGCTGACCCGGCTGATGCCCTACGGAACCGTGCTCGCCACCGCGTTCGTCCCGCTCGCGGCCGGTCTCTACCTGCTCACCACAACGACGTGGACCGTCGTCGAGCGCGCCGTCCTGCGCCGTTAGCGGCTGGTCTAGAGGTAGGTCACTTTGCGTCGCCTGCACGGTGCGGCCGTGGTCAGGATCGTCTGTGGCACTCGGTGGCCTCGGCGAGCCCGAAACCGAGGAAGGCTTCGCCGCAACGGAGAGACAGTGCATGGGGTCGCCCAGCTCGCACGGTAGGCCCGAAACTGTCGTAGCCGGCCGCTACCGTCGTCGTCCTCGCGCCACGACGAAGGAGACGGACTTGAGCTACGTGACCAGCAACCAGCCGGAGGGCACCCCGACCTGGATCGACCTCGCGGTGTCGGAACCGGACCAGGCCAGGGCGTTCTACCGGGCGATGTTCGGCTGGGACTACCGGCTCGTGCGCACCAGCACCGGGGACCAGTCGATCTGCCTGCTGCGCGACCAACCGGTCGCCGCGTTCCGACACACGTCCACGCCGGGCGGCGGTGCGTCGAGGTGGAGGATGTACTTCGCCACGGAGGATTGCGACGACGCTTCCCGGCGCGTCGCAGCTTCGGGCGGCACGGTGCTCGAACCGCCGGTCGAGATGCTGGACCTCGGCCGCGTCGCGGTCGCCGAAGACCCAACCGGCGCGACCTTCGGACTGTGGCAGGGCCGCGCGCTGGTCGGCGCCGAGGTGGTGAACGAACCCGGGTCGCTGGTCAGGAACGACCTCCTCACCCCCGACCCCGAACCCGCACGCGTCTTCTACGCCGACGTCTTCGGCTACACCCTCGACCGCAACGAGGACCTGCCCGGTGCCGATTTCACTTTCCTCCGGCGCCCGGACGGCTACGAGATCGGCGGCATCTTCGGCTCCCCCGGCGCCGCGCCGGCCTGGGCAACACTGTTCGAAGTCGCCGACACTGACATCGCGGTCAAGAATGCGGTCGCGGCCGGTGGCACCGCGGCGGCCCCCGAAGACAGCCCGTACGGCCGCACGGCGGTACTCACCGATCCGGCCGGCACCGAGTTCTCCGTCATCACCCGCCCTTGACCGCAACTCGACGGAGAGCGGCGACGTAGTCGGCGTGGCGATGCAGCCGCTGCCCGCCAGTTACCAGCTCGAGACCTCGAAAGAGCAGGTCGAAGCTCCGGGAATAGGCTGGCTGCAAGGGATCCGGCTGGGTATAGAACGGCCGCTTCGCCATCGGATAGCCGGTGCGGGAACTCGCGGTACCACCGCACTTTCGCCACCACCGGCGAACCGGTGGCGACCTCATGGGAGCCCGGTCACGGGGGCAAACCGGCGGGGCATGGGGCGGAGTCGTACCGCCGTTCCTCCCCGCGCTCAGGATGGTCCGGCCAGGGCGATCTGGACCCGCTTGTTCAGGTCCAGCTTCGCGAGGCCACGGTCCGCGCTGGTCATCCTTTCGACAGGCGAGCCAGCGAAGCCACATGCTCCACTGTGGCGCGACGGATGATTTGCGGCATGTGGAGGGTGAAGGCCTTTTCGCCGGATGGGCCGACGACCTGGCGGGCGACTTCCGCCACCATGGTGATCAAGGACAGCGAATCCCCGCCCATGCGGTGGAAGTCGCTGCTGCCCGTAACCGTGTCGACGTCAACGTCGAGCACCCGCGACCAGATCTTCACGACAGTGGCCTCGACGTCGTCAAGGGGCTTCGCGGGCTCGATCGACTGTTCTCCTTCGACAGCAAAGGGATCCGGCAGTGAACCGGCCGCGACCTTGCCGTTGACCGAACGCGGGATCTCGTCGAGCTTGACGATCACCGCCGGGACCATATAGTCCGGCAGCCGCTCCGCGAGATATGCTTCGAGTTCGGCGGTTTCGACATCTTCGACCGCGACGATGTACCCGCACAACGCCTTGTCCCGGTGACCCTTGCGGCTCCGCGCCACCACGACGGCACTCCCGACAGCAGGATGCGTCTCGAGCGTCTGCGCGATCTCCGCCGGTTCGATGCGGTGACCGTGCACCTTGAGCTGGTCGTCGATCCGGCCACAGAACTCGAACGCTCCCGACCGCGGCCCACCACTCTCAACGGAACCGCTTCCTGACGCCGAACCACTCGGAGGCAGCCGCCGCGCGATATCGCCGGTTCGGTACACCCGGCTGCCGTCGGCCATCCGCACAAACCGTTCCCTGGTGAGATCCGGCCGCCCGCGATAGCCGCGCGCCAGCTGGTTCCCGCCGATGTACAGCTCCCCCGGCTCGCCAGGAGCGACGAACCGGCGCTCCGGATCAAGCAGGTGGAACGACACCCCGTCCTGCGGCACGCCGATCGGCACGGCCGCCCCGGTGTCGCGTTCGATGGTGAAGAAGTGATGGCTGACGCCGATGGTGGCTTCGGCGGGACCGTACAGATTGATGACCCGGCATTCCGGCCCGAACATCACCTGAGCGCGGGCCGCGACCGAGCGGGTGAACTGCTCGCCGATCACGATCAACGTCTTGACCCCGCGCGGTTTCAGCTCGAGCCGCGTGATGAGGTCCAAATGGGACGGTGTCAGCGACAGCATGGTGGCGCCGTTGTCGAGCACCTCCTGAATGGACAGATGGCTGATCTCGTCTCGCATCAGCAGCAGCGTCCCACCGACGAGCAGCGGCAGGATCAACGAGATCTCCGCGACGTCGAAGGACAGTGAGCAGAGCAGCGGCAGCCGGGTGGACGCGTCGATCCCGTGCTCACGGGTTGCCCAGCTCGCGTAGTTGCTGAGGCTACTGTGCTCGATTTCGACACCTTTGGGCTTCCCGGTGGAACCCGAGGTGTAGACCACGTACGCAAGATCGCCGGGCAACGGCAGGTAGTCGAGTTCCCGCGGCTCGACGTCGAAAGGCAGATCGTCCAGCACGATCCGGGTGCAGCCATCGGGCAGGAAGTCCCGCGTGTCGTGGGGACGCTGGGTCAGGCAGACCGGCGATCGGGCGTCCTCGAGCAGAGTGCGTACCCGGCCGTCGGGATGCTTCGAGTCCATCGGGAGATAGGCCGCACCCGCCATGAGGACACCCCAGGCTCCGGCCACGGCCGCGACGGTCTTGTCCGCGAGCAGGCCGACGACCATATCCCTGCCGATACCTCGCGCGCGGAGCTCGCGCGCGACGACCCTGGCGCGCTTGTCCAGCTCGGCGTAGGTGATGTCGCCTTCGGGTCCGCTGATGGCGATCGCCTCGGGATGCGCGCGAGCCTGATCGCGGAACTGTTGGACCACACCGCGGTCCGGTTTCAGCAATCCGGTTTCGGGCGGCTCCGGCGCGGACATCGAGCTATGCGAACGATTTTCCGGTGCCGCAAGCGTGTCACAAATGTGGTCAAGGAGTCGGTCGGCCCGCTCCCCCATCCTGGGACTGTCCCACCAGGACAGTGTGATGTCGGTACGGCCTTTGCCCTCCGTCAGCACCAGCGCAACCGCCGCACCCGGCTCGCGCGGGCTGAGCAGATACACACCGGCTGCCTCGAACCCATCGGCGCTGAAGGCTGCCGGGTCGATCTTGCCGATGTTGTTGACCCCCGCGGCAAAGTTCATCCGGTCCCGCTTGACGATGCGGCGGTCGCTCGCGCGGATCACCGAGCGCAGAATCGGTAGCGGCGCCCGGAGGATCTCTGGCCCTGGTGCGTGGACATTGCCGCGGCGTTCGGCCAGAACACCGAGTAGCTGCTCGTAGATCCGCTCCCAGTTGCAGCCCGCCTCGATGTCCAGCGAGATGGTGATGGAGAGATTCGAGGTGGAGCCGACCTCGGGGTGAAACGGTCGCAGATCCACTGGAAAGCCGATGGGAACAACCGGTGCGCCGGCGATCTCGACGATCGCCGCGGCCACCTGTGCGGTCAGCGCGGGGAAGGTGCCGTCGATCGTCCTGCGCCGCCAAAGGTATTCGTTCGGCACCGGCCGGTCCGGCACACCGAGCAGGGCAGGCAGTTCCTGTTCGCGTTTATCGTCTGCCGCGCTCAGGTAGAGCGGGTCGCCGAGATCGACGACGGTGACCTCGGATCTGGCACCGACGGGCTTTTCGCCACGTTGTGCCCGGAAAACGTCCTCCGCCCACAGCATCAGGCCGTGTGCATCCATCACGCTATGCGAAGCGCGGAACACCACCGTCGGGTTCGTGCCTTCGAACAGCACAACCTCGCAGTTGGCGCCGAGGGCGTCCGGCAATGCCGCCCGCAGCTCGGGAATCTCGTGCAGCGCTGACGGATTGAGGCTCCGTCCGCGCACGACGTGCACCGACGGGGTTACTTCACTGTCCACCCAGTATCGGCGGCGACGACGAAGCCGGGCGCCGGGGCACGCCTCCGACGCGATCGCCACCGCCTTTCGGAGTCGGCTGGGGTCGATCACGCCGAATCCTTCGACGCAGACGCTCAGCACCGGTGCCAGTTCCCGCGGATAAGCCAGGGACCATTGTTCGAAAGGTGCCACCGCCCTGGTGAACGGTCTGTGTTCGTGAGACATCTGACTGATCACCAGCTCGCAGTGAGTAGGAGGGCACCGTAGTCGCACTCACGGGACGCCTGACCGGACTCCCCATACCTGCCAAAGGACACCAAGCTGCTCAGCTCCGTCAGGTAACCGCCCACGAAGGACAGATCGGACATCAGCCTCGAGATCGGTGACTTCCGGAGATTCGCCTGCCCGCGGCTCAGCCGTAAGACCTGGTGTACCAGTGACCGCAAATGCTCGGCCAGGTACGAGCCGTGCTGACCGGTGATACCGGTGATCAGCGCGCGCTTCGACATCAACTCTCCCCTCGCGTCCGCGTACACGCCGACGAGACGAAATCCCGCCGGAGCACGGAAAACCGGGCACCGGACCCAACACTTCAGTGCGCCTCGCGACAGACGGTCGCAGGACGCGGAGCACCCGTCAACGACTCCTGCGGAATTCAAGGAAATCGCGAGACCTGCGGCCATACGCCCCCGGACTCTGGTGAATATCCGGGTTTCCGGCGCATACGCTCGTGGCGATTTGCCCGGCACGGATGGCCGAACCGCTGAGCGAGGGATTCCATGGCTTTCACATACCAGGTATCACAGCCCTATCTGACCGGCCGGGAACAGGAGTACCTCACGGAGGCCGTCAGCTCCGGCTGGATCTCCTCCCAGGGCCCATTCGTCGGCCGGTTCGAAGAGCAGTTCGCCGAGTACAACGAGTACGCCCACGGGGTCGCCTGTTCGTCCGGCACCACCGCGCTGACCCTGGCCCTGCGCGCGCTCGGGATCGGCCCCGGAGACGAGGTGATCGTTCCCGAATTCACCATGATCGCCTCCGCCTGGGCGGTAACCTACACCGGCGCGACCCCGGTCTTCATCGACTGCGCCGACGATCTCAATATGGACGTCGAACTACTCGAAAGCAAGATCACCGCCCGCACCAAGGCCATCATGCCGGTACACATCTACGGTAGGCGCTGCGAGATGGACGCGATCATGAAGATCGCCTACGAATACAATCTGCGCGTCATCGAGGACTCCGCCGAGGCGCACGGGGTGCGTCCCGTCGCCGACATCGCCTGTTTTTCCTTGTTCGCCAACAAAATCATCTCCGCCGGCGAGGGCGGGGTGTGCGTCACCAACGACCGGCATCTGGCCGAACAGATGGCGCATCTGCGCGGAATGGCGTTCAGCCGAGAACACGATTTTATCCACAAGAAGCTCGCTTACAACTTCCGGATGACCAATCTGCAGGCCGCGGTGGCCCTGGCCCAACTGGAAAAGCTGGATGAGATCCTCGAAATCCGCAAACGGATCGAGGCGCATTACGACGCCGGCCTCGAAGGCATCGAAGGCCTCACCAAACTGCCGCCGCGTGACGTGCTGTGGATGTACGACATCCGCGCCGAACGCCGGGACGATCTTCGCGAATCCCTTGCTGTGGACGGCATCGAGACCAGGCTGTTCTTTCAGCCGATGAGCCGACAACCGATGTACCTCGATCCGGTCTGGCCTTCGCTCAATGCGACGCGGTTCGCTTCAGACGGGCTCTATCTGCCGACCTACACCGGCCTCACCGAAGGCGACCAGGACCGGATAATCGCCAAGATCAGGCAATTCTACAAAGCGGACTGAGGGGTGAGCGGGACCGTAGCGGGGCATAGACGCACGGTTTCCGCGCTACCGTCGCAGTACCTGTACGCCGACAGCTTTTGTGATGGTTCGACAAAGGAGTCCTGTGAGAAAGATACTTGAGACAATTCTTTCCGCGGATGCCTCCGCCGACGAGGTTGCCTCGCTGCCGGTTCCCGCGAGCTATCTCGGCGCCGTGGTCCTCGAGGCGGAGTCGGAAATGTTCGCCGGAATGGCCAGCCAGGACAAGGATCCGGCGAAGTCGCTGCATGTGCGCGACGTGCCGACGCCCCAGCCTGGCCCGGACGAGGTCCTGGTCGCGGTGCTGGCCAGCAGCATCAACTACAACACGGTCTGGACCTCGATCTTCGAGCCTATGCCGACCTTCGGGTTCCTCCAGCGCTATGCCAAAACCGTGCCCGGCGCGGAGCAGCATGACCAGCCCTTCCAGGTGGTCGGATCGGACCTGGCCGGTGTCGTGCTCCGCACCGGAGCCGCGGTGCGCAACGTCAAGCCAGGCGACCGCGTTGTCGCGCATTGCCTCAACGTCGAACTGACCTCGCCGGACGGGCACAACGACACGATGCTCGACCCCGAACAACGCATTTGGGGGTTCGAGACCAACTACGGCGGCCTCGGGCAACTGTCCCTCGTCAAGGCCAACCAGCTCATGCCCAAGCCCAAGCATCTCACCTGGGAGGAGGCAGCCTGTTCAGGGCTGGTGAACTCCACCGCGTACCGGCAGCTGGTCTCGCCCAACGGCGCTGCCATGAAGCAGGGAGACGTGGTGCTGATCTGGGGCGCCGCGGGCGGGCTGGGGTCGTATGCCACCCAGTTGGTGCTCAACGGCGGCGGCATCCCGGTTTGTGTGGTGTCCAGCCCGAGGAAGGCGGACCTGGTCCGGTCGATGGGCGCGGAACTGGTCATCGACCGGTCCGCCGAGGGATTCCGGTTCTGGTCCGACCAACACCACCAGGACGCCAAGGAGTGGAAGCGGTTGGGTGCCGTCGTGCGAGAACTCACCCGCGGCGACGATCCCGACATCGTGTTCGAACACCCTGGGCGGGAGACTTTCGGCGCCAGCGTGTACGTGGCGCGCCGTGGTGGCACCATCGTCACCTGCGCCTCGACTTCCGGGTACGAGCACGTCTACGACAACCGGCACCTCTGGATGCGTCTCAAACGGATCGTCGGTTCGCACTTCGCCAACTACCGCGAGGCGTGGGAGGCCAACCGGCTGATCGCCAAGGGGATGGTCCACCCGACGCTGTCCGCCGTGTACCCGTTGGCCGAGACAGCGCAAGCAGTCCGGGAGGTGCACGCCAATCGGCACAACGGCAAGGTCGGCATCCTGTGCCTGGCACCGCAGACCGGTCTGGGAGTCGACGATCCCGAGTTGCGGGAACGTTTTCTGCCGCACATCACCAGGTTTCAGAGCTGAGGCTGCTCTTTCAGTGGCCAGAAGGAAACGAGAATCGCTGTGACTGAACAGAATGTAACCGTCGGTGTCGTGGGACTCGGCTCGGTCGGTCAAGCCTGCGTGGAACTACTCACCGAGTCCGGTATCGCGGTGATCGCGGCCGATTCCGATCCCGCCGCGGTCGCCGGCGCGGATCTGGTCATCGAAGCGGTACCTGAGGATGAGGAGATCAAGGCTTCGGTCCTGCGTGCCGTCGCGGCTTCGTGCTCTCCGGACACGGTTCTGATCAGCACCACCGCCACACTCTCGCTGGCCTCGCTCGCCGCCGCATCCGGCCGGCCGACCCGGTTGGTGGGCCTGCGTTTCCTGGTCCCGCCGGGCACGGGCACCGGCTTCGAACTGATGACCACCACCATGACCGACCCCGACGCGGCCGACGCGGCCAAGGCGCTGCTGGCGCGGCTTCCACTGCGGCAACGGGAACTCGGCCACGCACACCGGCTGGCCTGGGACCTGTTGTTGGCTTACCTCAACCGGTCGGTCGCCTTGTACGAGGCCGGCTATGCCACCCGTGAGGACATCGACACCGCGATGCGGCTGGGCTGCGGCCTGCCGTCGGGACCGCTCGCGTTGCTGGACCGGATCGGGTTGGACGTCGCGGCAACGGGGCTGACCGACCTGCACCAGCGGACCGGTCGCGCCGCGCACGCACCTGCCGGGCTCCTCAGCCGCATGGTGGACGACCAGCATTTCGGCGCCAAAGTCAGTCGGGGCATTTATGCCTACACCCCGTCTGGGGAAGTCGCTTCCGCCGCCGAACGAATTGGCGTTGACCATGACGTGACAGCTCGGGAGGTCACCGGCATCGGCCTGGTCGGATCCGGCACCATGGCCCGAGGCATCGCCCAAGTGACCTCGATCAGCGGTTTGGACACCGTCCTGGTCGCCCGCACGAAAGAAAAGGCGGACGCCGCGATCGAGGCGGTCGACGCCTCCATGGTGCGTGCGGTCCGCCGCGGCCAGATCACCCCGGACCAACGGCGTGCGGCGCTGACGAACCTGCACCCCAGCTGCGACTTCGAGGAGTTGGCCGACCGGGACGTCGTCGTTGAGGCCGTCGCCGAGGACGACGAGGTCAAGGCCGAGGTCTTCGCCCAACTCGACCGCGTGTGCCGGCCAGGCACAATCTTCACGACGACGACCTCCAGCCTATCGGTCACCGACTGCGCGGAGGCGACGGAGCGACGCGCTGACGTGGTCGGGATGCATTTCTTCAACCCGGCGCCGGCGATGATGCTGGTCGAGGTCTGCCGCACCGAGTTCGTCAGCGAGGACGTCCTTGCCACCGCGCATGCCCTGGCAAGGCGACTCGGCAAGACGCCGGTCGACTGTTCGGACCGCGCCGGGTTCATCGTGAACTATCTGCTGTTCCCCTACCTGAACGACGCCGTGCGGCTCGTGGAGAGCGGGGTGGCGACGATCGAGGAGATCGATGCGGCCGTCGAGAGTGGACTGGGCTACCCGGTGGGGCCGTTCACCCTGATGGACAGCATCGGCCTCGACGTCGGCGAAGCGATCCAGCGCCGGCTGCACGAGGTCAACCACGACCCGGACGTGAAACCTACCGCGATGCTCACGCAGCTGATCAAACTGGGCAGGCTCGGCCGAAAGACAGGAGCCGGCTTCTACGCCCACCCCCGGCGCTGAGATGTAGTG
The DNA here is from genome assembly GCF_025464955.1 of Amycolatopsis sp. GTDB lineage: Bacteria > Actinomycetota > Actinomycetes > Mycobacteriales > Pseudonocardiaceae > Amycolatopsis. Next base: position 113,504 of record NZ_JAODNM010000154.1, read on the forward strand.
AAGGGAGAAGATATCCGCAGTTTCGGATTCTCGCCCTGCGAATCTGCGAGTGTGTCAATGGGCACGCATAGCGTGGCTATCCAGCTTGGGTGAGTGCTGGCAGTAGGCAGGCGGTGTCCAGATAGGACTCGACGACAGGACTGGATGACACGGAGTCCGTCAGTCCGGTGACGGTGCGGCCAGGTCGGTGGCGGGCCGCCGGGCGCCGGAGGCGCGCGTCCGCGGAGTGGCGGGTTCCACAACTCCGCGGCGAGTTGCGGCACTCCTGTCTACAGAAGCAAGGACCGGGGCCGACGACGGGCACGCCGTACGGATCCGAGCGCCACCCCTGTCACGCCTTGGTACCACAGGTGCCGACGTGAGCACTGAGGCTGCTGAAGCTCGCCGCGCACGCTCCGATTCAGTAGTGCTGCGGCGCTTTCGCAAGTCGACGGCGAGTTGCTGTTGTGCCCGGAATGCAGTCAGGGCTCGTGAGTGTCGCGGCCGGATGATCCGGTCGCGGCACTCACGAGCCCTGGGGTGGGGTTTCTGTTACACGTGCATGGTATTTCGCCTCGGTCTTCGAAGCGGATCGAGATAAGCGGGCGGGATGAAGTCCGGCCTCCCGTCACCACCCATGCGTACTTCCCAACCACCGCAATGAATTAATCGGTGGTGCCGTTCACAAAGGAGGGTCAAGTTGTCCAGGTCTGTTGGCCCGCCGAGGATCCAGAAAATAATGTGGTGACCCTCGGTGTGTTTTGCGTGTTTGTTGCAACCGGGAAAGGCGCATCCGCGGTCTCGCATGACGAGTCGTCGTCGTTGTCCGGTGGTGATGATTCTCTTGGACCGACCTAGATCCATCTGTTCACTCTCGGTCCCGAGAACAGCGGGGATGACCTTGCAGTCGCACGCCAACATCCGTGCCTCCGCCGCCGTGATGACGCCACCGTAGTCGAGCATCGCCGTCCCGATGCCGGACTTGAGTGTTTCGTAGTCCACGGTGACCGCCACATGGACCCGGTCACCACCGTGGGTCGGGATCTCGTCGACGGTCATCGCGAGGCGGACCAGGTCGACGAGAGCGTCGGCTTGGCGTTCCCATTGGCTGCGGGTGTCGCGGCCTTCCTCTTTCGTCGAGTGTGGTTTCGCGAGGGGGTCGAGGGCGGCGCGGAGTTGGGCGTAGGCGAGGTTGTCGAGCTTGCCTTTGAGTGTCGCGGAGCCGTCGCGGTGCTCTTGGAACGACAACTCCCGCTCCGGTCTCTCCGGCGGATCCTTCGGCTCCGGCCCATCCGGATCCAACGTGTCCAACAGCCGGTCGCCGGCCTTCTTCACTTCGACCGGGGACGCGTTAA
>NZ_JAODNM010000168.1 GCF_025464955.1 Amycolatopsis sp.
AAATCAGGTTCGACTTCGTCACCAACCCAGCCTCACGAGCCGCCGTGATCACCGACAACGACCGCGCATAACGGAAACCAGGACGAATCCGCTTAAAAATCCGCGGCACCGTCTCCACATTATGCGCAAGCACCTCGGGCCGGGAAGAAAATACCTCCCCGAGCTGCTCGGGGTCCGCGTTGAAGTCCGGAATCAACAGTTCGACACCAGTGCCCGGGTTGAGCCCGTGAATCTGACGCACAGTCTCCGCGTAGAGCCACGCACCACCGTCATCGAGATCATCACGCGCGACACCAGTCACCGTCGAATACCGCAGACCCATCGCCTGAACAGACTCAGCCACCTTCCGCGGCTCAGTACGGTCCAGCGCATCCGGCTTACCCGTGTCAATCTGGCAGAAATCACACCGACGCGTGCACTGGCTACCACCGATCAAGAAGGTGGCCTCGCGGTCTTCCCAACACTCGTAAATGTTCGGACAACCAGCCTCTTCACAGACCGTGTGGAGGCCTTCGCGCTTGACCAGGCTCTTCAGCTCGGTGAACTCAGGGCCCATCCGCGCTTTGGTCTTGATCCACGGCGGTTTCTTCTCAATCGGCGTCTCGGCGTTGCGGACTTCAAGTCGCAGCAACTTACGCCCATCCGGTGCGGCACTCACGTTTGAAAGCCTACGCCCGCGCGACCTGGCAGGGCCTTTCACGCGGGGTCCGGCGTGACGCCCGTCATCTGCGCGGTCATCTCCCACAACGCGCTCGCCTGACGTGCGTTCAGTGCCGCCCGCACCGGACCGACCTTCTTCGGGTGCCCGTACACGCCGGCGGGGCCGCGCGGGCCGTAGTAGTCGCCACCGGCGACGTCTGGCATGGTCGCGGCGTAGAGCGCCGGAAGCGCACCGATCCGGGGACTCTGCCCGAACGTGGGCATCCCGAAGTTGAGGAACCCGCTGAGCAGCGGGTTGGACCACGCCTTCGCCATGTTCGCGCCGAGGCTGGAGCTGACGAAGCCGGGGTGTGCCGCGACGCTGATCACAGTCTCGTCTGCCGCGCGAAGGTGCCGGTCCAGCTCGAGGGCGAAGATCTGGTTCGCCAGCTTCGACTGGGCATATCCGCTCGCGGCGTTGTACCGCCTGCGCTCGAAGTTCGGGTCGTCGAACGCGATTCGGCCGCCGTGGGCGGCGATGCTCGACATCGTGACCACCCGCCCGCGCGCCGAACCGCGCAGCGCGGGCATCAGCAGCCAGGTCAACGCGGCGTGGCCGAGGTGGTTGGTGCCGAACTGGGTCTCGAAGCCGTCCTTGGTGGTGCCCCTCGGCGGCGCCATCACGCCGGCGTTGTTGATCAGCACGTCGAGCGAGTCCTCGGTGAGCTCGCGGACCGCGTCAGCGGCCATGCGGACCGAGTCCAGGTCACCGAGGTCCAGGCTCACCAGTTCGGGCGCGGTGCCGGCCGCCACAGCGGCGACGGAACGCAGCGCTTCCTGTCCACGCTCGGGCGACCGGCAGCCGAGTAGCACCCGCGCGCCCTTCTGGGCCAGTACCTTGCTGTCCTGCAGACCGATACCGGAGTTCGCGCCGGTGATCAGCATGGTTCGTCCGGTCATGTCCGGGATCTCGTCCTCGGACCACTTACCATGCTGAATCATTGCGCAAGCTAACTACAGTCACGCACTGGGCGCGAGCATCCGCAGCAGGTGGCTTACTGGACTACGCCGACGCGCGGGCCTCGCTGGGCCGTGGCGGAGTAACGCGTCCAGCACGACGCCGATCTTGGTGATGTCGGCGGTGGGCTCGGACTGCTCGGCCATGCCGGCCGTGACGGCGAGCATGCGCAGCTCGGCTTGGTGGACCGAGTGCAGCGACGGATACCGGTCGGCGTGGGCGTCGAGCACGGCTCGCAAAGTCTCGTTCGCGGACGTCGTCTTCTGCCAGGCGCGCGACACGGCGTCAACCTGGTCGAGTTCACCGGCTTCGGCGCGGGCGTCGTCGGGGCACGCGGACTCCGCGCGCAACTGCCCGCTCAGCAGCTGGTTCCACTTGTACTGCAGCGCCAGCAGCAGGCTTTCTTCGGTGCCGAAGAGTTCCTCGGCACCCGGGATCCCGGCGAAGGGCAGTTCGCCCGCCGGGTTTCGCCGCGCGCGGTCCAGGACGGTGCCCATGACCTCGCGGCGTCGGTAGAAGTCGTTCCAGCTCATGGCCTGTCTCCCCTTCCGTGGTCCAGGTCATACCGCAGGTTTGCGGCATACTCCCGGTACGGACCTGACGCGTTGAACATACCATGAGTATGGTGAACGAAACTGGAGTAAGGTTGTGAGTGTGGCGACAATGAGGTCGAGACGACTGGACTATTCCGAATCCACCCGCTCAGCGTTGGTGTCCAGCGCGGTCGAACTGTTCACGAAGCGTGGTTACGCGGGCACTTCCCTCGATGAGGTCGCGAAGCGGGCGCGGGTGACAAAAGGCGCGCTGTACCACCACTTCAGCGGTAAACAGGCCCTCTTCGAGGCGGCTTTCGAGGCGGTGGAAAGCCTGGTGTTCGACCGCCTCGAAAAGATAATGAACGGCCCGGAAACGCCGTGGGAACGCGCGTTGAGCGGAGTGCGCGCATTCATCAAAAGCTGCCTGGATCCGGCATACCAGCGCATCGCCATTCACGAAGCCCCGGTCGTCATGGGCTGGGAGCGCTGGCGCGAGGCCGAGGACAGGTGCAGTTTCGGCCTGATCCGCGCGAGCCTCGAGGCGCTGATCGCGTCGGGCGACGTCGACGACGTGCCGGTGGAGATCACCGCCCGGCTGCTGTTCGGCGCGTTGTCCAGCGCCGCGACGGAGATCGCGAGCTCGGCCGACCCGAAGAAGGTCGGCGCGCAGATCGAAGGCGTCATCGTCCAGCTGCTGGAGCGAGTCCGCCTTCCGGTGGCCGTCGAGCAACCGGTCGTTCCCGAGCAGGCGCGCTAGCCTCGGCGCTACCATCGATCTTGTGGACTTGAGGATCTTTACCGAGCCCCAGCAAGGGGCCAGTTACGACGACCTGCTGCGAGTCGCGAAGGCGACGGAAGACGCCGGTTTCGACGCGTTCTTCCGCAGTGACCACTATCTGAAGATGGGAGACGTTTCCGGGCTCCCCGGGCCGACCGACGCTTGGATCACCCTCGCCGGTCTCGCCCGCGAGACCAGCCGCATCCGCCTCGGCACCCTCGTCACCGCCGCCACCTTCCGGCACCCGTCGGTGCTGGCGATCTCGGCGGCGCAGGTCGACCAGATGTCCGGCGGCCGGATCGAGCTCGGCCTCGGCGCCGGCTGGTTCGACGGCGAGCACGAGGCGCTGGGCCTGGACCTGCCTCCGCTCAAGGAGCGGTTCGAGCGCTACACCGAGCAACTCGAGGTCGTTACGGGCCTGTGGGAGACGCCGGACGGCGAGACGTTCTCCTACGACGGCAAGCACTACAAGCTGGTGGACTCACCCGCGCTGCCGAAGCCGGCCCAGCGGCCGAAGCCCCCGGTGATCATCGGTGGCGGCGGCAAGAAGAAGACGCCGATGCTCGCCGCGCGGTTCGCGAACGAGTTCAACCTGCCGTCAGCCAACATGCAGGGCTCGATCGAGCAGTTCGGCCGAGTCGACGCCGCGTGCAAGGAGATCGGCCGCGACCCGGCGGAGATCACCCGCTCGGTCTGGCTGACCGCCGCTGTCGGCCGCGACGACGCCGAAATCGCGAAACGCGCCGAAGCCGCGGGCCGCGATCTCGACTGGCTGCGCAACGAGGCTCTCGGCGGCACGCCCGCCCAGGTCGTCGACAAGCTCGGCCGCTGGCGTGAGGAAGCCGGGGTCACCCGGTTCTACGTGCAGATCCTCGACCTTTCGGACCTGGACCAGCTGGATCTCATCGCCAGCGAGGTAGCGCCCCAGCTTTAAAGCTCGTGAGTGTTCCGGCCGCCTACTGTGCCCCGCGGGACACCCGCACCCGGGCGGGCCGGAACACTCACGAGTCCCTACGACAGGGCGAAGGTCACACCGGGGGCCGACGGCGCCGGGCGGGGCAGCCAGTGGTCGTCGGTGACGGGAAGGTCGCCTTCGAGGGCGGCCAGGACAGCGTCGCGGGCCAGCGGCAGGGCCTCGGCGACGGTCACTTCGCGTTCCAGCTCGTACGACAGCGACGTCACGCCCGCGTCGCGGATGCCGCACGGGACGATCTTGTCGAACGCGGAGAGGTCGGCGTTGCAGTTGAGCTCGAAGCCGTGCATGGTGACGCCGCGCTGCACGCGGATGCCGATGGCGGCGATCTTGCGTTCGATTCCGCGTTCGTCGGCGGGGATCCACACGCCGCTGCGGCCTTCCACGCGTCCGGTGCGCACCCCGAGCTGCGCGCACGCCGTGATCAGCGCCTCTTCGAGCCGCCGGACGTAGTGCACGACGTCGATCGGGTCGGCGAGCTTGATGATCGGGTAGCCGACCAGCTGACCAGGCCCGTGCCAGGTGATCTTGCCGCCGCGGTCGACGTCGATGACCTGGGTGCCGTCGGACGGCCTGTCCTCGGGCTCGGTGCGCTTGCCCGCCGTGTACACCGACGGGTGTTCCAGCAGGAGCATCGTGTCCGGGCCCTCGCCGTCGGCGCGGGCGACGGCCAAGCCGCGTTGCAGCTCCCACGCCTCGAGGTAGTCGATCGTGCCGACCGGGCGGACGTCGACGGGTTCGGTGGTGGCGCGGCAGGTAACGGTGGAGGAACTCACTCCAGCGAGATTACGCCGTTTCGGTTGAGGTGGGCACGCGGTCCCGCGGCCCGGGAAGCAGCCGGAGCGCGACGGCCGCGATGAGCCCGATGCCGGTGACGGCGAGCACCGCGCCGACGGTGTCGGTCAGCCAGTGCACGCCGAGCACGATGCGGCACGCGGCGCTCAACACCGTCGCCGCGACGGCGATCGCGACCACTCGGCGCACCAGCCTTGGCGCGAGCCAGAGACACACCAGCGCCGCGGCGAGACCGGTGCTCGCGACCGACACGACGTGCCCGCTCGGGTAGCTCAGATCCGGGTACGCGCGAGGCCGCTGGCGGACGAAGACCGGCTTGAACACCGTGCTCGTCACGCGGCACAACACGAGGACGACGACGATCCGCAGCAGCACGCTCGCGTGGTCGCGCCACCGGATCGCGGCAAGCAGCAGACCCGCGCCGAGCACCACGGGCAGTACCGGCCCGAAGACGTCGGTCACGACTCCGGCGACCCGGCCCAGCGGCCGCGCGTACTGACCGCGCAGCGCGTCGGCGATCACGACGTCGATCTTCAACGGCTGCTTGCTCACCAGCAGTCCGAGGCCGACGAACGCGGCGAGCATCAAGACACCCGCTGCCGCCCAGCGTGTCCGGGTCATACGGCGTTGGACATTGCTTCGGCGATGTCGGTGTGCCGGAATTCGAAACCGGCCTTCTCGAGTTCGCGGGGGACGGCACGCTGACCGAACAGGGCCATCTCCTCGCCGGCCTGGCCGAGTAGGAGCTTCAGCGCGAAACCAGGCACCCGCAACGCGGCAGGGCGGTGAAGCGCCTGGGCGAACGCCTTGGTGAATTCGATGTTCGTCACCGGCTGCGGCGCACTGAGGTTCACCGGCCCGGACACAGCGTCGTTCTCCAGCGCGAAAACGATCGCGCGGACCTCGTCTTCGAGGGAGATCCACGGCATGTACTGCTTTCCGCTGCCAAGCCGCGAACCCAGCGCCAGCCAGAACAGCGGCTTCAACGTCGCGAGCAGGCCGCCTTCCTTGGCGAGCACGAGCCCGGTGCGGATCGACACGACCCGCGCCCCGGCGACGGTGGCGGGCGTCGTCGCCGCTTCCCACGCGACGCACAGTTCGGCGAGAAAGCCTTCGCCTGACGTCGTTTTCTCGTCCACGACGGCCGAGCCGGGATTGCCGTAGTAACCGACCGCCGACGCATTGACGAGCACCGGGATCCCGTGCTCCGCAACGGCTTCGGCCAGCACGTCGGTCGGTTCGACGCGGCTGTCGAGCAGTACCTGCTTGCGCGCGCCGCTCCAGCGGCTCGGGAACAGTGGCGCGCCACAGAGGTTGACCACCGCGTCGACGTCGTCGAGCGCGCCCGCCGCGATCTTGCCCGCCGGCGGGTCCCAGCGCTGCTCGTCCGGCGTCGCCGGGTCCCGGCGCACCAGCTTGCGCACCTCATGCCCGGTTTCCCGGAGCCGGGCGCTCAGAGCGTCACCGATGAGCCCGCTTGCGCCCGCGATCAAAACTCGCATACGCCTGATCGTTGCCTATCCAAGTGTGCGCCGCACGTTCGCCCCCGCAATCGAATCAGGGGACCCCTGGTACGAATGATTCGTACCAGGGGTCCCCTGATTCAGAAAGGCGGAGCCGCTACAGACCGAGCTCGGCTTCGAAGTTGCCCTCTTCGAGGCGCTGCTTGATCGTGGTGAGGAAGCGACCGGCGTCGGCCCCGTCCACCAGGCGGTGGTCGTAGGTCAGCGGCAGGTACACCATCGACCGGACGGCGATCGTGTCGTTGCCGTCGGCGTCGGCCACCACGACCGGGCGCTTCACGACCGCGCCGGTACCGAGCATGCCGGACTGCGGCTGCACGATGATCGGCGTGTCGAACAGGGCACCGTTGCTGCCCAGGTTCGTGATCGTGAACGTCCCGCCGGTGAGCTCGTCCGGCTTGATGTGGTTGTCACGGGCACGGGCCGCCAGGTCGGCGATCCGGTGCGCGAGACCGGCGATGCTCAGCTCACCCGCGTCGTGGATGACCACCGAGAGCAGACCGCGATCGGTGTCCACCGCGATGCCCAGGTGCACGGCGCCGTGGTAGGTGATCTCCTTGGTGGCCTCGTTGTACGACGCGTTGACGTTCGGGTGCTGCTTGAGCGCCTCGACCGTCGCCTTCGCGAAGAACGGCAGGAACGTCAGGTTGACGCCCTCGCGCTCCTTGAAGGCCGCCTTCGCCCGCTGGCGCAGCCGCGCGACCTTCGTGACGTCGACCTCGTGGACCTGTGTGAGCTGCGCGGACTCCTGCAGCGACTCGCGGGTCTTGGTGGCCGTGATCTGCCGGATCCGGCTGGCCTTCTGCACGGTGCCGCGCAGTGCCGCCAGCTCAGGCGACGGGCCGGCCTGCTTCGGCGCGGAAGGAGCTGCCGCCGGAGCCCTGGTCGGGGCGGGAGCCGCCGCGACCGGGGCAGGAGCCTGCTTCTTCTGCTTCGCTTCGGCCGCCGCGAGGACGTCCTGTTTGCGAATCCGGCCGCCGACCCCGCTGCCGGTGAGCGACGACAGGTTGATGCCGTGCTCGGTGGCGAGCTTGCGCACGAGCGGCGTCACGTACGGGCCGTCGTCGGAGCTCTCGGCCGCGGCGGGCGCGGCCGCGGCGACGGGCTGAGGTGCCGCCGGTGCCGGGGTGGGCGCCGGAGCCGGAGTCGGAGTCGGCGCGGGTGCCGCCTGCCGGACGGGTTCGGGTGTCGGCTCGGGCTTGGGTTCCGGCTTGGGTGCCACCGGAGCCTCGGCCTTGGCCGGCGCCGCGCTGGCGTCACCGATCACCGCGAGCTGACCGCCGACCTCGACGGTCTCGTCCTCGGCCACGCTGATCTTGAGGACGGTGCCGGCGACCGGGGACGGAACCTCGGTGTCGACCTTGTCCGTGGAGATCTCCAGCAGCGGCTCGTCGACCTCGACCGAATCGCCGACCTGCTTGAGCCAGCGCGTGACGGTGCCCTCGGTGACGCTCTCACCGAGTTCGGGCAGCGTGACGGACGTGCCCTCGATCGAGTTGCCCGCGGACTGCTGGGCAGCGGGGGCGGCCGCAGCCGGCTCCGGTGCCGCTTCGGGCTGGGACTCCTCGACCGCCGGAGCGGCCGCGGCGGGTGCTTCCGCCACCCCGCCGGTGCCGTCGTCGATGACGGCGAGCTCGCCGCCGACCTCGACGGTGTCGTCTTCCTTGACGCTGATCTTGAGGACGGTGCCGGCCACCGGAGAGGGCACCTCGGTGTCGACCTTGTCGGTGGAGATCTCCAGCAGGGGCTCGTCGACCTCGACGCGGTCGCCTTCCTGCTTCAACCACCGGGTGACGGTGCCCTCGGTGACGCTCTCACCGAGCTCCGGCAACGTGACGGAGTAGGCCATCGTTCGCTGACTCCCTTTGATATGTGGTGCTTGGGTCTGGTTTTTCGAAGGTGACGTCAGCTGTGCACGTGCAGCGGCTTGCCCGCGAGGGCAAGGAATGCTTCGCCGAGGGCCTCGGTCTGGGTGGGGTGGGCGTGGATGAGCGGGGCGACGTCCTCGGGGAACGCCTCCCAGCTGTAGATCAACTGCGCTTCGCCGATCAGTTCACCGACGCGGTCACCGACCATGTGTACGCCGACGACCGGCCCGTCCGGCGCCTTGACCAGCTTGACGCCGCCGGAGGTCTTGAGGATCTGGCTCTTGCCGTTGCCGCCGAGGTCGTAGGTGAACGTGGTCACGTCCGAACCGTACTTCTCCTTGGCCTGGGACTCGGTGAGCCCGACCGAGGCGACCTCGGGGTGCGAGTAGGTCACCCGCGGGATGCCCTTTTCGTCGATCACGCGCGGGGCGAGCCCGGCGATCTCCTCGGCGACGAAGATGCCCTGCTGGAACCCGCGGTGCGCGAGCTGCAGGCCGGGCACGATGTCGCCGACGGCGTAGACGTTGGGGAGGTTGGTCTGCAGACGGTCGTTCGTCAGCACGAAGCCGCGGTCGATCCGGACGCCCGCTTCCTCGTACCCGTGGCCTGCCGAGTTCGGGCCGCGGCCGACGGCGACGAGCAGCAGGTCGGCTTCGAGGGTCTCGCCGGACTCCAGCGACACGCTCACGCCGGTGTCGTTCTGCTTGGCGCCGGTGAACCGCACGCCGGTCTTGAAGGCGATCTTGCGCTTGCGGAACGCGCGCTCGAGCTGCTTGGAGGCGAACTCGTCCTCGTTCGGGACCAGCCGGGGCAGTGCCTCGACGATGGTCACGTCGGTGCCGAAGGAGGCCCAGACGCTGGCGAACTCGACGCCGATCACGCCGCCGCCGAGGACGACGACCTTCTCGGGCACGTAGTCCAGCGACAGCGCCTGCTCGCTGGCGATGATGCGGCCGCCGAGCTCGAGGCCGGGCAGCGACCGGGAGTACGAACCGGTCGCGAGGATCACGTTCTTGCCGGTGTAGCGGGTGACGTCGACCTCGACGGTGGTGCCGCCGGCGAAGGTGCCGGTGCCTTCCACCAGGGTCACCTTGTGGGCCTTGGCCAAGCCCTGGAGCCCCTTGTAGAGGCGGGCGACGATGCCGTCCTTGTACTTGTTGACCCCGGCCATGTCGATGCCCTCGAACACGGCTTTGACACCGACGGACTCGGCTCCGCGGGTTTCGTCGGCCACCTCGGCCGCGTGCAGGAGCGCTTTCGTCGGGATGCAGCCTCGGTGGAGGCAGGTCCCGCCCAGCTTGTCCTTCTCGATCAGGATGACGGAAAGGCCCAGCTCGGCCGCGCGGAACGCCGCGGCATAGCCGCCCGATCCGCCACCAAGGATCACAAGGTCGGCGGAGGTGTCGGTCACTTCAAAAACTCCTCGGCAAGCATCGGTGATGAAGCTCTTCGCGCCTCGCGGCGCGATCTCCACGCGCGCGGCATACGCCATCTTGTCACTACGTCGTGTTGGGTTGCGACCTAGCCGGGTGTCCCGCTCCGAGCATGGCGGTTTGCCGGGATAATGGAAGGCGAACGCGAGTGAGAGGTGAGGTGGTCGAGGTGGGTCTCTTCGACTCGCTGCGCAGGCGCGGCAAGGGCGGCCAAAAGGCCGGTACGCTGCGCAAAGCCAGCTCCGGCGACACTCGGCATCTTGAGGAGTGGGCCGCCGTGCGGCACGGCGTCGAGGCTTTCGTGGAGCCCAAGACGACAGTGACCCAGACGACCGTGGTGTTGATCGCACACGATGGTGAATGGACCCGCCGGCGCATCGACAGCCTCGAAGCGGCCCAGCAGTTCGGCAAGAAGCGGTCGATCCCCGTCTACGAAGTCGCCCGGATCGGGTACCCCAAGCGGATGCGGGAGTACACCGAACGCCAGAAGCGCCGCCCCGGGCAGGCCTGAGCATGAGGACTCGTGAGTGTTCCGGCCCGCCCGGGTGCGGGTGTCCCGCAGAGGACAGTAGGCGGCTGGAACACTCACGAGGCTTTAAAGCTGCACCAGCAGGCGGAGGTGTTCGTCGAGCAGGTGCCGGAAGGTGCGGTGGGTGGTGGTGCCCAGGTCGGGGTCCCACTCCACGGTCCGCCACCCCAGGCCGACCGGCGTCAGCAGGATGACGCCGTGCGCCGTCCGCTCACTGATCACGACGACTCCCTTCTCCGCGGGCGAGAGTTCGCCGCAGCTCAGCAGCCGAGGGAAGACGTCGTCGGCAAGTAGGCCGTCGCAGGTGAGCAGGAACTCGCGATAGTCGTCGGGCAGGGCCGCGCCGAGGCGTTGTTCGGCCTCAGCCAGCGCAGTCGCCGAGGCCGGCGCTGGCTTCGAGCAGCCGCGACGCTGGATGATCGCGTCAACGAGCTGTGACATTCCGCTCAGCTTCGCGGTGACCGGGTAGCGGGTTCGCAATGCCGCGAGCAGGTCTCCGACGCAGCGTCGGAGCCACTCCTCGCCGAGGTCGAGCGGATCGGCTCCGGCGACCAGGAGCGGCGCGACGCTCCGGCAAGCGGTGAGCGAGGCGACGTCCGGCCGGAAGGAGTTGCGCGCCAGTTCGGCCCAAGCGGGCAGCGCGGGCGCTCCGAGCACTTCGACGTCGGCGGCGGCCAACCTGATCCGGTCGGTGCGGGACATGCCGTCGAGGTTCTCGGCCAGCGCGGACACGATTTTCGCCGTCGCCGAGTCGCCGAGTAGCCCAGGTGGGACCACCGAGTCACGAGTGCGCAGGTAGCGGGCGTGCGCGCGTTCCTCGGCGTCGAGGTCGAGGGGGATGAGCGGAGCGGCCCAAGACGGCACGGCGCCGCGTGCATCGAACAGCATCGCGAACGCCCGAGCCCGTACGCCGTCGGCTGCGAGCAGGCCGACGGGGCGCTCGGTGAGGCTATGCCAGGTCGACACCAGCCCGTCCGATTCCTTGACGGCGCCGGCCGACGCGAGCAGCAGAGCCGCGTAGCCGACGACGTCGTCGACATGGGTGTCGGCGGCGGTGAGCACGTCACGCACCGCCGACTCCAGGTACTCCTGGGGTACCCAGCCCACGATCGGCTCAGCCGTTGTCGGCGATGTCCGCGAGGACCGCGGCGATGGTGCGCACCGGGATCCCGGTGCCGCCCTTGCCGGTGTAGCCCCACGGGCCGCCGGTGTTGAACGACGGGCCGGCGATGTCGATGTGCACCCAGGTCAGGCCCTCGGCGACGAACTCGCGCAGGAAGACGCCCGCGGCGAGCATGCCGCCCCAGCGGTTCCCCGTGACGTTCGCGAGGTCGGCCAGGCGCGAGTCGAGCTCGGCCCGCAGCTCGTCGGGCAGCGGCATCGCCCAGCCGCCTTCGCCGGTAGCCCGGGCGATCCCGGCGACGCGGTCGCGGAACTCGTCGGTGCCCATGATCCCGGCCGTCCGGTTGCCCAGCGCCACGACCTGCGCGCCGGTCAGCGTCGAGGTCTCGATCAGGTAGTCCGGGTTCTCCTCGCCGGCCCGCACGATCGCGTCGGCCAGCACCAGGCGGCCCTCGGCGTCGGTGTTGAGCACCTCGACGGTCTTGCCGCCGTACATGCTGAGCACGTCACCCGGGCGGTACGAAGTCCCGGACGGCAGGTTCTCCGCGAGCGGGATGTGGGCGACGACCTCGAGCGGGTACTTGAGCTTCGCGGCCAGCACGACCGACGCGAGCACGCCGGCGGCGCCGGACATGTCGGAGGTCATGTGGTCCATGCCGGCGGCGGGCTTGATCGAGATGCCGCCCGAGTCGAACGTGATGCCCTTGCCGACCAGCGCGATCTTCTTGCTCGCCTTCGCGGGCTTGTAGCCGATGCGCAGGAGGCGCGGCTGCCGCGCAGAGCCGACACCGACTCCCAGGATGCCGCCGAAACCCTTGCGCTTCAACGCCTTCTCGTCGAGCACCTCGAACTCGAGGCCGTTCTCCTCGGCCAGCTTCTTCGCGCGCTCGGCGAAGGAGGCGGGGTACAGGTCGTTCGGCGGGGTGTTGATCAGGTCGCGCGCGATGATGACCGACTCGGCGATCGCGGTCGCGGCCTTCAGCGTCGCGCGGTGGTCCTTGACCGTGCCCTCGGCGGGAGAAGCCAGGTCCACCTTGGCCACCGGCGCGGCACCCGGCTCCGAGCGGTACTCGGTGAAGACGTACGCGCCGAGCGCGGTGCCTTCGACAGCGGCCTGCAGGTCGATCGCCGACAGCGTGGTGAACACGCGGTCGGTGCCGGCGAGCGCGCGGGCGGCGGCACCGGAAGCGCGGCGAACCTGCTCGGCAGTGACCTTGCCGTCGGCGTCGGCCTTGCCCAGCCCGACCGCGAGGACGACGCCTGCGCCGATCTTGCCCAGCGTCGGCAGCTTCACGATCTCTTCGGCCTTGCCGCCGGCGCCGACCGTGGTGAGCACCTCAGCGAGCTTGCCGTCGAACGCAGCGTCGGCCACCTCGGAGCCAGGGGCCAGCTCGGGGCCGTCGGTGCCCTCGATGGTGCCGACTACCAGGACTTCGGCGCGGGTTTTGCTCAGCGCCGATTCCGAGTTCTCGGAAAGGGCAAGCTTCGGCACGGTCACTTCTGGCTCCTCGCGCGGTCACGTCGGTGGGGACCGGGCGGGTGCACCCGGTTGATCGTGAGCCATGCTAATGACAACGGCGGACCAGTGGGCTCGGCGGGTCGGAGAGGCAGGTGGCGGGCGTGCGGCTCGGTGCTGGTTTCCTGATCGCCCTCGCGGTGGGCGCCGCGGCGGCGGGGACCTGGGTTCTTGTCGCGATCGCCGTCGCCGGAGCGCTCGCCGCCGTCGCCCGGTGGGCTGTCCCCGCCGGGCAAACCAGGGAGGTCCGCGCGCTCGCGACCGCGGCCGGCCTGGCGCGGGTGGCGGTCTTCGGCGAGGTGTTCGGGGTCTACCTCTTCCCGCTCCACCGCGGGATCGCGGCGGCCGTGCTCGTGCTGGCCGTCGCCGCGGCCGACCTCGCCGGGCTGCGGCTGCCCGAGTGGCCGCGAAAATGGATCACCGGGGCGTTGGCGCTGGCCGCGTTGGTGCTGGTCGCGCTGTGTGTCGCGATCCCGCCGGTCTCGTCGTCGAGTGGCATGTCGTCGAGCGGCCTGTCGGCGGGCGGTGTACTGCTGGCCGTCGTGGTGATGTTCCCGTGGTTGCTCCCTGACCGGCCGGAGCACAGCCTCCGGCGGGTCGCGGGGGCGACCGCCATAGCGCTGGTCGTCGCCGGCGCGGCGCTCTACCAGCTGGGGCCGATACGGCTCGGGCTGTCGACGGATTCGATGCGCGACCTCCTGGCTGCCGCGGATGCCGAGTCGCTCGCGCCGGTCCTGGCCGTCGTGGTTGTCCTAGCGACCGTCTCCGCGGCTCTCGGTACTTTCGGCGACGCCCGAACGGAGTCCGGCGGTGACACCGTGACGCTCGTGGTGTGTGCCGTCGTGACCGCGGCGGTCGCCGGTTTCGCCACTCCTGTCGCCGCGCTCGTCCTGGCCGCCGGACTGGCCGTCGCGCGGGTTCTGGTGGAGCTGCCGGCTCGGTACCGTGTCGGGCGTGACTGAGCAGCGGTGGACGCCGGGGCAGGACGTGGTCGAGCGGTTCCTCCGGCCCGACGGCACGATCGGCCAGCACTATCCACTGCGGGTGGTTTCCGACGACGGCCGGTCCCTGCTCGGCTGGCTTCCGGCGGGCACCCCGATCGTGGGGAGCCGGCTCGTCGACGGGCGGTCGATGCGGGAGCTGCCGCTCGATCAGCGGTTCCGCCTGCCGCGTGCGCAGTTTCGCGACCGCTGGCGGGACACCTCGACACTGCGGCTCATCACCGATGGGCAGTGGTCGTCGGTGTGGTGGTTCTTCGGCCCGGCGGGGGAGTTCACGGGCTGGTACGCCAACCTCGAGATCCCGCTCGGCCGGACCGAAACAGGCCCGGACCGCATCGACGGCATCCTCGACCTGGTGGTCGGTCGTGACGGGGAGTGGAGCTGGAAGGACGAAGACGAGGCGGACGCGGCCGTCGACGCGGGACGGCTGACCGTCGAGCACCTCGACACCCTGCGCGCCGAAGGTGAGCGGCTGATCGGGCTGGCCGAAGCCGGCGCCTTCCCCTTCGACGGGACATGGACGGACTTCCGCCCCGATCCGGCGTGGCCCGCGCCGAGCCTGCCGCCCGCGTTGCTGGACGGGCTTTAGCGGGACAGGCCTTTAGCGGGCCAGGAAGAACAGGATGACGCCGAGTACGACGTCGGCGACCAGCAGGACGGCCAGCGACTTGCCCGGGATCACGGTCGGGAAGGCCTTGCCGTTCACCTTGGACCACCAGACGACGCCGAAAACCCCGGCGACGAGGCCGAGGAAACCGCCGAAGACCCCGTTCAGCAGCGCGTAGCCGATGAACGCGAGCAAGCCGACCCCGAAGGTCAGCAGCACCGCGGTGGCGAACGTCTTGACGTCGGCGCCGACTCCGGCACCGTCCGTCCGGGCGGGCTCAGCTGCGTTATAGGTCACCTACCCATACTAGGCGAGACCGCCCACCAGGCGAAAACGGTGGACGTCCGACTAACGCCCGTCCGAGTAAGAGTTATCGTTTAAGCATGACGACCTCGACGCAGTTCCACCACATCCCGAACTCGAACCCCGCGAGCCCGGAGCGCGTCGCGGAAGTACTGGTAAAGCCCGGTTTCGGTACCTATTTCACCGACCACATGGTGACCGTGAAATGGACCAACGGAACCGGTTGGCACGACCCGCAGGTCGGCCCGTACGCCCCGTTCATCCTCGACCCCGCGACCTCGGTGCTCCACTACGGACAGGCGATTTTCGAAGGGCTGAAAGCCTACCGGCAGCCGGACGGTTCGATCGCGTCGTTCCGCCCGACGGCCAACGCCGAGCGGTTCCAGACCTCGGCCGAGCGCCTCGCGATGCCGAAACTGCCCGTGGAGACCTTCGTCGATTCGCTGCGCGAGCTGATCGCCGTCGACGAGCGCTGGGTGCCGACGAAGCAGGGCGAGTCGCTTTACCTGCGCCCCTTCATGATCTCGACTTCGGCCGGGCTCGGCGTCAACAGCCCCGCGAGCGAGTACGTGTACTCGGTCATCGCGTCCCCGGCCGGGCCGTACTTCTCCGGTGGGGTGAAGCCGGTCAGCGTGTGGCTGTCCACTGAGTACGTTCGCGCCGCACCGGGCGGCACCGGTTTCGCCAAGTGCGCCGGCAACTACGCGGCCTCGTTCGTCGCGCAGGCGCAGGCCGTGGAAAAGGGTTGCGACCAGGTCGTCTGGCTCGACGCGGTGGAGCGGCGGTGGGTCGAGGAGATGGGCGGGATGAACCTGTTCTTCGTCTTCGGTTCCGGCGCGGACGCCCGCGTCGTCACCCCGGAGCTGACCGGCTCGCTGCTGCCCGGTGTGACGCGGAAGTCGTTGCTGCAGCTGGCTTCCGACTTCGGACACACCGTCGAAGAGCGTCGCATCTCCACCGAGGAGTGGGAAAAGTCCGCCGCTTCGGGTGAACTCACCGAGGTGTTCGCCTGCGGCACGGCCGCGGTCATCACTCCGGTCGGCCACGTCAAGCACGCCGAAGGCGAGTTCTCCGTGGCCGGCGGTCAGCCTGGCGAGCTCACCATGAAGCTGCGCGAAGCCCTCACCGGTATCCAGGAAGGCACCCGCCCCGACCCCCACAACTGGATGACGCCCCTGCGCTAAGGCCTAGGACTCGTGAGTGTTCCGGCTTCGCCCGGGTGCGGGTGTCCCGCAGGACACAGAACCGGCCGGAGCACTCACGAGTCCTTCGGCCCTGTCACGCCGGCTTGGTCGTGGGTGGACATCTCCGCCAGGATTCGCGTGGCCATGAACAGCAGCGGCAGGGCGGCGACGGCGCCGGTGCCCTCGCCGAGGCGGATGTCGAGGTCGAGGATCGGCTCCAGGTCGAGCTGGTCCAGCAGCAGCGCGTGTGCGGGTTCGCCGGTGCGCTGACCCGCCACCCACCACGACCGCGCACCCGGCGCCAGCTCCTCGGCCACCAGTGCGGCGGCGCCGGCCACAAGTCCGTCGAGGACGACCGGCGTGCGGCGCACGGCGGCTTGGGCGAGGAAACCGGTGATCGCGGCCAGGTCGGCGCCACCCGCCGTCCGCAGGACCGCGATCGGGTCGGCGAGCACCTTGCGTGCGCGGCGCAGGGCGTCACGCACGGCGGTGGCCTTGCGCATCCACGCGTTGTCGTCGATGCCGGAGCCGCGGCCGACGACGGCCACCGGCTCGCTCCCGGTCATCGCGGCAACCAGTACCGAGGCCGGGGTGGTGTTCCCGATGCCGAGGTCGCCCGCGATGAGCAGGTCGGCGCCACCGTCCACCTCGGCGTCGGCGATCGTCATCCCGGCCCGGATGGCGGCCCGCACCTCGTCGTCGGTCAGGGCGTCCTCGACGTCGATCGAGCCCGAACCGCGGCGCACCTTGAACTCGCCGATGGACGGGGTCGCGGGGGCGGGGGAGTCGACCCCCATGTCGACCACGCGCACGCTCGCGCCGGCCGACGCGGCCAGCACGTTGATCGCGGCACCGCCGGTGAGCAGGCTGCCGACCAGCTGGGCGGTCACCTCAGCCGGGTACGCGGACACGCCCTTCGCGGCGATGCCGTGGTCGGCGGCGAACACCACCACCCGCGGTCGCGTGAACGGCCGCGGGGGCGACTGGCCCTGGCAGGCGGCGATCCACACGCCGAGCTCTTCGAGCCTGCCGAGCGAGCCGTCGGGCTTGATCAGCTTGCCGTGCAGTTCGATCGCCGCGGAGCGGGCGTGCTCGTCCGGTTGCCCGATTTCGGCAAACTCGATGACGGTTTCCGAGTCCACGCCTGGCCTTTCGTCGTCGCGTTTCCGCACCGCTCAGCGGCGCCCCACTCAACTTACTCGGCTGGTGATCACCGCCTGCCCCGGCGGCGATGGTTAGGGTTCCCTCGTGGCGGAACGAGCAGGTGCGGCCGGAGTGGTGCTGGCGAGCGGAGCCGGGACCAGGGTCGGTGCCGGGGTCAACAAGGTCTACCTGCCGCTGTCCGGGCGACGGCTGCTGTGCTGGTCGCTCGACGCGTTCGGGCGAACGCCGGGCATCGGCACGCTGGTGCTGGTAATCCGGCCGCAGGACGCCGCCCTGGCCGCCGAGGTGCTCGAGACGTACTCCAGGGAGGTGCCGGTCGAGGTCGTCCACGGCGGCGGGACACGGCAGGCGTCGGAGCTCAACGCGTTGCGGCACCTCGCGCCGAGGATTTCGGACGGACAGGTCGACACTGTCCTGCTGCACGACGCGGCCAGGCCGCTGGTCGGCCCGGACCTGATCGCGGCCGTGCTCACGTCGGCGCGGGAGTTCGGGGGAGCGGTGCCGGGGCTGGCCGCGGACGACGTCGTCGCAGTCGGCGAGGGCGGGACGCACTTGAGCGGACACGCGGTGGTCGGCGCGGTGCGGGTGCAGACTCCGCAGGGCTTTCGCGCGGAGCCGCTGCTCGCGGCCTACGAACAGGCTGATCAGGAGGGTTTTCTCGGGACGGACACGGCGTCGGTCATGGAGCGGTTCTCCTCGCTGCCGGTGCACTGGGTGCCCGGCAGCGAGGAGAACTTCAAGATCACCTACCCCCACGACCTGGTGGTCGCGGAGCAGGTTGTCAGGGGCTCCGCGTCAGCGACGCGTCACGCTCGATGACGCCGTCCAGCGCGTCGTCGATGGCGGACAGCACCTCGGCGTCCAGCTTGACGCCGGCGGCCTTGACGTTCTCGTGCACCTGCTCCGGGCGGGACGCGCCGACGATGGCCGAGGCCACGTTCGGGTTCTGCAGGACCCACGCCACGGCCAGCTGA
Organism: Amycolatopsis sp.; assembly: GCF_025464955.1. Classification (GTDB taxonomy): domain Bacteria; phylum Actinomycetota; class Actinomycetes; order Mycobacteriales; family Pseudonocardiaceae; genus Amycolatopsis. The sequence continues at coordinate 17,964 of NZ_JAODNM010000168.1, forward strand.
GCCAGCGAAAGGCCCGCTTCGGCGGCGATCGGCTCCAGCTTGGCGACCTTCTCCAGCGTCGTATCCGACAGGAAGCGCTTGACCATATTCGCGCCGCCCTTCTCGTCGGTGGCGCGGGAGCCCGCGGGCAGCGGCTGGCCGGCCTTGTACTTGCCGGTCAGCACGCCCTGCGCGATCGGGGACCAGACGATCTGGCTGATGCCTTCACGCTCGGAAGCCGGGACGACCTGGGATTCGATGACCCGCCACAGCGCGTTGTACTGCGGCTGGTTGGAGATGAGCGGCACGTTCAGCTCGCGGGCGATCGCGGCGCCGCGGGTGATCTGCTCCGCGTTCCACTCCGAGACGCCGATGTAGAGCACCTTGCCCTGGCGGATCAGGTCGGAGAAGGCGAGGAAGGTCTCCTCGAGCGGCACCGTCCGGTCGAACCGGTGCGCCTGGTAGAGGTCGATGTAGTCGGTCTTGAGCCGCTTCAGCGACCCGTTCGCCGACTCCATGATGTGCTTGCGGCCGAGTCCCTTGTCGTTGGGACCTCCGGGACCGGTCTGCCAGTAGACCTTGGTGAAGATTTCCAGGCTCTCCCGGCGCTGACCCTCCAGCGCGCGGCCCAGCACGGACTCCGCCGCGGTGTTGGCGTAGGCGTCGGCGGTGTCGAAGGTGGTGATGCCCGCTTCGAGCGCTGCCTTGACGCAGGCCTGGGCCTGGTCCTCTTCGACCTGGGAACCGTGGGTCAGCCAGTTGCCGTACGAGATCTCACTGATGTTCAGGCCGCTACGGCCGAGACGACGAAATTCCATAGTCGCCATCGTAGTCCCGAACCCTTCGCCTTGCTAACGACCTGGAGTTGCTCCACCTGGTCGTGGAGGCCAGTCCTGGGCGTCCTCGTACCAGGGCCGGAGCAGGTCGAGCAGCGGTTTCCCGCGAACGGTGACGTCGACCTCGGGAACCTGCGTCAGCAGGGCGGCGCCGTGGGCCGGTGGCCGCGCCGGCAGAACCAGCGTGCCGGCCGGTTGGAAGTAGCGGTCGAGGCATTCGGTCAGCGGTGTGACGAGCGACTCGTGCGATTCCCGGTCGGAAGCCGGGACTCCGGCGTCGCGGATGGCCTGAAGGTTGCCGAGCAGGTCGTCGCGGGAACGCCCGCGCCAGCCGAGAATCGTGAACGGGTCATCGTCGAATTGCTCCGCGAGGAGATAACACACCGCGGCGAGGTGTTTGCACGGCACTTCATAGTCCGGGCAGGAGCAGTCCATCTGCAAATCCCGGAAATCGCCGGGGAACAGTGACAGTCCGACGGCCGCGAAAACGTCCTCGATGTCCTCGGGCATTTCCCCGGCCAGCAGTTTCGCGGTGTACCAAGCCCGCTCCGCGAGGGCGTGTTCCACTTCCGCCCACTTGGTCTTTCCGAATACCTTGACCTTGATCCGCACCCCGTACGGCCGCGGACTGGTGCCCTGCACGCGCGCGGTCACCGAACCCGCCTGCACCTTCAACTCGGTCACCTGGCCTGCGCGGGCGTAGTTGCGGCCGCGCTGAAGCCGTCCGCCGACACCGATCGATTCGAGTACCCCGATGAACCTGTTCGACCACCAGGTCTGCGCGATCGCGCCCCGTTTGCTGCGAGCCTTGATCCCGTCGGCGGCCAGCCGCGGCTTTGCCGGTGGATAGAATCCCCTAGTCAACGCCGGCCTCCGACAAGGTGAACATTTCGCGCAGGGTGTCGGTCGACAGTTCGGTCAGCCAGCCTTCACCGTCGCTGATGACCAGATCCGCCAACGCCTTCTTTTCTTCGATCATCTCGTCGATCTTTTCTTCGAGCGTACCGACGCAGATGAACTTACGTACCTGGACGTTGCGCTTCTGGCCGATGCGGAACGCCCGGTCGGTCGCCTGGTTCTCCACCGCGGGGTTCCACCACCGGTCGAGATGCACCACGTGGTTCGCCGCGGTCAGGTTCAGCCCGGTCCCGCCCGCTTTGAGCGAGAGCAGGAAGATCCCCGGCCCGGATTCCGACTGGAACCGGGTCACCATGTCGTCGCGGCGCTTCTTCGTGACACCGCCGTGCAGGAACAGCACCTCCTGGTCGAATTTCGCCGACAGGTGCGGTAGCAGCATTTCGGAGAATTCGGTGTACTGCGAAAAGAGCAGCACTTTTTCGCCCTGGTCGAGGATCTCGGTGAGGATTTCTTCCAGCCGGATCACCTTGCCCGAACGCACGCCGACCGGAGACCTGTCGTGGAGCAACTGCCCGGGGTGGTTGCAGACCTGCTTGAGCTTCGTCATCGCGGCCAGTACGTTGCCGCGGCGCTGGATTCCGTCAGAATCCTCGATCTTCTCCATCATTTCGTCCGCGACCGCGCGGTACAGCGAAGCCTGCTCGGTGGTGAGCTGGCAGTACTGCTTCATTTCGATCTTCTCAGGCAGGTCGTCGATGATCTGCGGATCGGTCTTGAGCCGGCGCAGCAGGTACGGCCGGGTGATTTTGCGAAGGCGTTCGACGGGTTCGGAAAGCCCGTCGCGTTCCACCGGGATGGCATACCGCTTGCGGAAGCTTTGTGACGTCGACAGAATCCCCGGATTGATGAAGTCCATCACGGACCACAGCTCGGCAAGCCTGTTCTCCATCGGTGTGCCGGTGAGCGCGATCCGCTGCCCGGCCTGGAGCTTGCGCACCGCGACCGACGAACGAGCCAGGTTGTTCTTGACCGCCTGCGCCTCGTCCAGCACCACCCGCTGCCACTCGTACGCGGCCAGTTCGTCGATGTCCCTGGTCGCCGTCGCATAGGTGGTGACGATGACGTCGGTTTCGGCGAGCCTGTCGCGCAGCTCGTCGCCGTGCAACCGTTCGCGACCGTGATGGGCGTAGAACCGCAGCTCGGGGGTGAATTTCGCGGCCTCGCGCTGCCAGTTGCCGACGAGTGACATCGGGCAGAGCAGCAACGTCGGCAGGCTAGCTTCGTCGGCGCCGCGGTGCATGACCTCTAGTGCCAGCAGCTGAATCGTCTTTCCGAGGCCCATGTCGTCGGCGAGGCAGGCGCCCAGCCCGAGCCGGGACAGGAAGGCCAGCCAGGCGAGGCCTCGTTCCTGATAGGGCCTCAACTCGGCGTGGAGACCGGGTGGTGCGGGTTCCGGGCGCAACGACTGCTCGACCGTGCCGTCCAGGAAGTCGCCCAGCCAGCCGGTTGCCTGCAGCGCGTTCAGTTGCAGCGGCAACTCCGAGTCGTCCGGATGGGTGGCCGCCAACCGCAGCAGTTCGGCGGCCGGTTTGCGCCCAGACGGCTTGCGGCGCAGGAACTCCATGCCTTTGCGGAGCCGTTCGGCATCGACCGCGACCCACTGGCCGCGAATCTGCACGAGCGGGGCCTTGGCGGCCGCGAGCGCGGTGAGCTCCTCCTCGGTGAGTGCTTTGTCACCGATTGCCAGCTGCCACTCGAAGTTGACGAGCTGGTCCCGGCCGAACTTGCTCTTTTTGGCCACCACACCGTCTGTCGGCGTACTGCTCGCCGACAGGACCAGTCCGAGCTTGTCCCGTCGTTCCCACCAGGACGGCAGCATGACCCCGAAACCGGCCTCGTCGAGAAGCTCGGCCCCGCCCGCCAGAAACCGGTAGGCGCCGTCGGCGTCCAGCTCGAGCGAGTCCGGCCGGGCCTGGTTCAGCGCCGACGCCAGCTCGGGGAACACGCGCGCGGCGCGGACCAGTTCGCTGAGCAGCAGTTCTTCCGGTCGGTCCAGCCAACGTCGGAGGGCTCCATCCTGGGTCCACACCTGACCCGCGGGGACCTGCAGGCTCGGATCCTCCACGGACTGCACCAGGAACTCGAGTCGCCAGGCCTGCTCGGCGAGGTCGTCGGAACCGGCCGATTCGGCCAGGCGGAAGACCAGCTTGGCCGCACCGATCTCGCCGGCCCCGACCCCGGCCCACCCGGACAGTTCGCGCTCCAACACGTCCAGTTCGGCGCGGTCGGCCTCGAACCGGCCGCCGAAGACGGTGTCCGCCAGGGAGATCAGCCACGCTTCCGCTGCCGGGAGCTGCCGTGAGCTGCGTCCTTTTCGCGGCGGCAGGACGCTGATGTCGAGGCTGCCCAACCGTCGGCGCTGCGCCGCGTCGACCAGGTCGACCAGCACAGTGGTGACGATGCTGTCCGGACGTACTCCGGTGAGGTCGCCCACCTCCGCCGTCTCCGCACGGCAAACCGGCGGCATCGCGGCTACCAGCGCGTGCGCGGTCACGGCGTCCTGGCCTTGCAGTACAGGCCGCCAGCACGCGATGGGCCCGGCCTCGCCCCAGACGAGGTCCGGCAGCACCCGGCGTCGCTCGACGAGATCGTCGGCGAACTCGGCGAGGGTGGTGAGGAACCTCACCGAGGCCCCGAGGCGAAAGTCTTCCGTGACCGCGTCTTCGTGCTCCGTGAACAGGTCCGCGAGCGTGGCCGCGGCCAGTTCCGGAGCGACCCAGGTGGTCGGCACGGACCAGGGGAACAGTGTGGGTGCCGTGGTGGCGGCCGGGCGGGGGGCGACGCGGACCAGCTCAGGCGAGTCGAGGGGCGCCGACCGCAGTGACGGCAGCAGCAACGTCACCGTTCCCGTCTTGCCGACCTGCCCGACGACGGACTCGGGCACCGGCGCGGCGAACGGATGCGGCCGCGCGCTGCGCATCGCCTGGCTCGGGCTTTTGACCTTCAGCTCGGAATCCTCGGACCACAAGCCCAGACCGTGTTCGGCGGACCACAGCGCATGCACCACGAACATGCCGGTGAGGGTACTGCCTGGCGACCACGACGAGTGAGTGGCTAGACCGGTTCTAACCGGTCTAGCCACTCACTAGTCCTCTACGCGAGGGCGGACAGGAAGGCCCGCATGGTGGTCGCGGTGAGGGCGAGGACGGGGCCGTCGGCTCCGAGTTTGGAGTCGCGCACCCCGATCCAGCCGTCCACTGTGGCCAGTTCCACACACTGACCCTGGTCGGCGCTGCGGCTGCTCTTGATCCAAAGAGCGTCCGCGAAGTCCGGGTTTGGCACGTCGGCGATCCCTTCTGTGCACTACGTGTAACGCGCCGCCACCTCCCGGATGAAGTCGATGGACTCAGCCGGTCCCAACGCGGCGGCGGTCATGCGGCGCCATTGACTGGCGTAGCTCCGCACTACGTCCTTTTCGTCGATATAGCTGGCGTCGTCATATGTTTCCACATAGGCGATGTCCAGTGGCGAGGCCAATCCGGGCGCACCCAGCGTGAGTAGCGTGAAGGCGAACGGGACCCCGCGTACGTAGGTCTTCGTCTTGTAGGGCAGAACCTGAATCTGCACATGTTTGAGCTGCGCCAGCGTTGTCAGGTGGTCCAGCTGCGCGCGCATGACGTCGGCGCCGCCGATCTCCCGGTGCAGGCACGATTCCGAAAGCACGAACGACGCACCCGGGGCGCTGTCGCCGAGCAGGTGTTGCTGCCGTCCGATCCGAGTTCGGATTTGGTTCTCGACAGTCTCCGGCTCGCTCGCTGCGGCGAGGGCTTCCGCGTGGATGGCTCGGGTGTAGTCCTCGGTCTGCAGTAGCCCGGGGATCAGCTCCGCCTGGACCCAGCGGATCTCCTCGGCGCCCGATTCGAGGTCGACGTACATCCGGAACCACTCGGGGATCGACGCGCGATACCCGTCCCATCGGCCGCGCTGGTTCGCGCCCCGTGCCAGCGTGAGCAGGCCTTCGACCTGCTCGGGAGCGTATTCGTAGAACTCCAGCAGCATCTTGACTTCGGGCATCGACACGCGGGTCTGACCGAGTTCGAGGCGGCTGATCTTGCTGACCTTCGCGCCGATGTGGTCGGCGGCCTCGTCCTGGTTAAAGCCCTTCTGCTCCCGGGCGTGGCGCAGCTCGTTGCCGATGAGTTTCCGGCACACGGTCTGGTTCGTGGACATGCGCAGACAGTAGCCGTAACTCACTGGCTGTGTCGCCTCACCCGTTCGATGGGTTCCTTAAACCATGATTCTCAATCTATGGGTTCCCATGTTAGTTGATCGCAGGGGAGTGGGATGAACGCCGTCGAGTTGGCCGGACTGGTCTTCGGCAGTGTGGTGACCGGGCTGTTCGTCGTGGTGATCGGCGTCTGGGCGGTGTCGCAGCTTGTCGAGGAACACCGTCGACGGAGTTTTCGCGGCGCCGAGTTGGCTTCGCTCATCGCGGACTGCGAACGGGACTCCACGCGGCGGGACGAGGGCGCTCCGCCTCCGCGCGTGGTCGGTAGGGCGGGAGGGACGAGCGCCGATCGAACGATCCGCGATCGCCACCCGCCGGTCGGCCCGGACGATCGGCGCCCCAACGCCGCCACGATCGTCCGGGCCGGCCCTTGCCGGAGCAGGCGAGATGATGGAGTTCGGTTGGGCCAGCGGGTTCGTGAAACCCGGTGTCTGCCACATCCGGACGGTCTATCCCGGCGGCGAACGCAGCACCTGCTTCGAAGGCACTCGCGTATTCGTCGCGATCTGTGGCGCCTGGCTCGGCCCTGAGCCTGATGTCGTCACCGAGGACGACCTACCCCGGTGCGCAGCTTGCGAGCTCAGCCTCAGGCCGTTGCCGACGTTCGATTGAACAGGCCGGCGTGCGTGACTTCCTGGCAGTGCACGATGACGTCGAACCATTCGGCGAGCGAGCCGCCGGACAGGTGGTAGGCGGCATCGCCTGCCGCGGTGGTCGGCCACGTTGACGATGCGGACCGGGTCGGCCGGGTGCTGCTGGTTGTGTCGGTGCAACCAGCTGACGGCGTCGAGGAGTTCCCTGGTCCGCCAGAATGACCGGGCGTTGGCCAGCAACGTTTGTGGGTCACCGGCTCCCGTGCGTACGTACTCGTCGAGCAGGATGCTCGTCGCGTCGTCGCCTTCGACCGCCAGAGAACGGAATCCCAGTTCCTCAACGAGAAACCTCAGTATCCGGTGAGAGGCGCCCGCAAGCTCGTGCGTGTCGCGGGCTGAGACACCGAGGACCACGAGGCGTGCGTTAGGCGCCATGTCGCGCAGTGGTTCGAGGTCGGTGAGTGGCTTGTCGGGATCGAGGGTGGTGAGCGGGTGGGCGTGGCGTTTGATCCATTGCGTCGGGGTGTCAATCGTTGAAGTCGTCACGCGATCACTACCAGCAGATCCGGGACCGGCTCGTCGAGGTCATCGCCGAGGGTGTGCTGACCGAGGGCAGCCCGTTGCCGCCCGCCCGGGCACTCGCCGCGGAGTTCGGGATCAACCTCCACACCGTGAACAAGGCCTACGACCTGCTGCGCAGGCAGGGCTTGATCCGGCTCAACCGCAAGACCGGCGCCGTGGTGACCCTGACAGTCGCGGGTCCGCCGTTCCACGCGGAATGGACCGCGAGAGCACGGACCCTGCTCGCCGAGGCTGTCGCCAGAGGATTACCGGCCGACGAAGCTCTCACGATCTGTCGGTCTGTGCTCGATTCATTCGCCGCCACGCAGTCAGAGGACACGCCATGACCGTTGCCATCTCCGTGAGTTCGGGGTTGTCAGCATTGGTGCTCGTACTCGCCCTGGTGCTCCCCTCGATCTCCAGCCCGACTGTGCCCTTCGGGGTTCGCATACCGGCCCAGCGTGCCTGTAACGCTGCGATGAGTCACTCGGCATATCCCCAACGCGTCCGGACACCGATTCAAGTCCAAGTGCCGGGCGCACGGCACTGAGCCGACCGCGTGATGTTGGTCAACGTCGGTGCTCGCGCGACGTTGACGGGGTCATGCTGTTGCCGTGAACCGTTACCTGCTCGACAACCGCCGTCCGGAAGCGGGCGAAAGGTTCGCAGCGCTCGCCGAACTGTTCGATCCATGGACGTTTCGCCACCTCGACGACTTAGGGCTTGGCGAAGGATGGCGGTGTTGGGAGGTCGGTGCCGGCGGCGTCTCGGTACCGCACGGCCTGGCAGAGCGCGTGGGACCCAGCGGCCGGGTGCTGGCCACCGACATCGACGTGTCGTGGACCGAGCCCGCAGCAGGCGGTGTACTGGAAGTACGTCGGCACGACGTGATAGGCGACCCGCCGCCGGCGGAGAAGTTCGACCTGGTCCACGCCCGACTGGTGCTGGTCCACCTGAAGGATCGCGCGGCCGCACTGCGGATCCTGATCGATGCGCTCCGGCCTGGCGGATGGCTGGTGATCGAGGATGCGGACCCTTCGCTGCAGCCGCTTGCCTGTCCGGACGAGCGCGGCCCCGCCGAGGAGTTGGCGAACCGCCTGCGCGCCCGAATCCGCACGCTGATGGCCGAGCGCGGCGCAGACCTCGCGTATGGTCGCAAGCTGCCCAGGCTGCTGCGTGAGTCAGACCTGGAGGACGTCAGTGCGGAGGCCTACTTCCCGATCGGATCACGCGCCTGCGTCATCCTGGAAGCGGCCACGATCCAGCACGTTCGCGACCAGTTGCTGGCCGCGGAACTGGCGACCCCCGAGGAGATCGAAACACACCTCGCGAACCTCTCCGGCGGCGACCTACACCTCATGCTCGCACCGATGATCACCGCATGGGGCCGCAAGCCGGCCTAACTCTCCGATCCATCAAGGAAGACCGTTTTCCGTGATGTGCACGCTCGTCGCCCACCGGCCTTCACCGAATGCCCGTATCCCCATACCGCGGTCCAGGTGAGAACACGCCTGTCGCGGAGATCGCGGCAATCGCACGACGTTCAGCGGGTTCTGGGCTCGCACTCCGACTGCGATGCAGCGGCCGGCGACATCCCGGAGATCCCGCAACTGCCTAATCTCCTCGACGGCGTCACCAGCGCAGTACACGGCACCGACTGTCCGCTCGACACTGTCGCGTGGACAGTCAGGTGGTCCATTCAGGTCTCGGGGGCAAGGTAGGCGTGCTGCTCGCCCGCGCCCGCTGTGGCGTGAGCCCATTGCTGGTCGAAGATGCCGAGGCTGAGCAGCCAGAGGGCCATTCGGGTCAGGGAGACGTGTACGCGGTAGCTGCCGCCTTCCTCAGCCCGCCGGATCAGTGCGCGGGTGATGCCCATCGTGGTCAGCCAGGGGACGATGTAGTCGTTGACGACCATGATGGGAGGCAGGCGGCGGTTGTGGTAAAAGACGTCCGCATCTCGCAGCAGTTCGGAGAGCCGCTCTCGGCCGTCGTCGCTGTGCGGGTCCAGCAGCGCCGATCGAACCCCCACATTCGCGCTGTAGTAGACCGTCTCGTGTTCGAGCTCGGTGGGGCGCCACAGGTTGAGCACGTCGGCACCGTGCAGCGCCAGCGCGCGACCGATCCCCGCTCCCGCGATGACCTTGCCCATGCCGAGCGCGCGGATTCCGTCGAACGGCTGTGTCGCGTTGGCGGGGAACGGCTCGGGGGCACTGTCGCCGATCTTCTCGATTTCGACGAGTGGCAGGTCCGCGAGGACAGTGCGGTACTGGGATGGCGGCGCCGACCGCGGATTTGGTGTCGTGGGTGGCGAGCAGCTCGAGGGCCGTGGTGCGCATGGCCGGGTACATGTTCTGCGGCAGCACCCACCGTTCGTCGGCGGTGCGGTAAAAGGTGAACGACATCGGGCTCCGCGGGTCCGCGGTGGAGAACGGCGGAAACCCGCTGAGCAGTTCCCAACGCTTGTCGTAGAACGGGCACAACCGGTGCGGCGCGGTACGCAGGTCCATCGTGATGTCCTGGCCGGGGCCGCCGCGATGGCGCCACAGCGCGGCGACCGCCACGGACTTCGCCACCAGCCCGAATCCCGCAGCGCTGGCGAGCCGCAGGGTGCTGGGCACGATCGGGTCGGCTCCCGTGAAGGTGATGGTGCCGCTGCTATCCCAGGGGTCGAAACCGGCCTGAGCGAGTACGTCCGCCAAGGCTCCATATACATCGAAGTCACGCTGGTCACCCACTCTGTCCGGAATCTCTTGCCGATCCGGTCCTCGGCCGGCATCAACGTGCCCGTGCTCGCGATCAACGGGGCCGACGACCCGTTCTTCTGCGGCCTGCTGGCTGCGGACTGCCGAACCGGGACCACGCTCGCGAACTTCGAACTCCCCTTCTTCGGTCCACGCGCCACCGTCGAAGGCTATGTCGTCCCAAACACCGGCCACGGCCTCAACATCGAACGCACAGCGCCGCGGACGTACACCGCGATGATCGACTTCCTCGATCGGCACGTCGGACACTGAAGACGGCCCCCGGCTCAGCCTTGGACACCCGCTGGGAAAGCTGATGCCCACTCGTCCGCTTCTCAGCGCGCCCTCAGCGGCATGAGCGGATGTTCGACGCCGACATGTGCGGGGGCACGCGGCTGGGTCAAAGCGTCATTCCTGGTCGACTTCTGCGTAGAAGGAGTGGAGCGCGGCCGCAAGTTGTTCGGGGGCTTCCATCGCGACGTAGTGCCCGATGCCCTCGATTCGCAGGGCGGTCACGTCGGTGGCGACCTGGCGCAAGGTCGCTGGCGTGAAGTCCCCCGAGCGGCCCGCCACCGCGAGCACGGGCATGCCCAGCTTCCGGGTCGCCAGCTGGCGAAGTTCTTTCCCCTCCGAGACTAGAGATCGGTACAGGCCGGCGGCGCCGGCGAACGCGTCGGGTCGCGCGTAGGAGCGGACGAGCTCGTCGACGTCGGTGTCGGTGAACGCGTCGCGGATAACGGTGAGCGAGGGGATCGCGTAGTCGGCGAGGAATGCTCGCTCGCGCCCGGCGAGGAGCATCTCCGGGATGTCAGGGGCGGCCAGGACTCCGATGTGCCAGGCGCCGCCGTGGGTGACGTCGGCGAGCATCTCGGCGCCAAATCCCGGGAGGCCGGTCTCGATCCCGGTGTAGCTCTTGACGAGTTCGGGGTGGGTGGCGGCAACGCGGAACGTCGACGAGCCGCTGATGTCCTGGCCCGTGAGGTGGACAGGGCCGACATCCAGCCATGCGATCAGCTCGCTGAGGTCTTTCGCCGAGGTCGTGCTGTCGTGCTCCGGCATGGCGGTGGCGGAGTCGCCGAATCCGCGCAGGTCGACTGCGAACACCCGGTGGTGCTCGCTCAGCAGGGGGATCAGCTTGTGGAAGACCCACCAGGTCTCCGGGAAGCCGTGGACCAGCAGCACAGGGGACCCGGAGGTTCCAGCGGTCACGTAATGCAGTTCGGTGCCGTTGAGGCCGGCCCGGTGGTGGTCGACAGCGGGGATGGTGGCACCGCCGAAAGCGGACCTGTCCATGACACTCCTTCGACCAGGTAGACAAGTTACTTGTCTAAGTCTAGGTATAGACAAGCGCCTTGTCTATACCTGGCGGCCTCGTATGATCGACCTCATGACGCAGTCCAGTGGCGCCGAGCTCGCGTTGCTCTTGCTCGGCGGGTTTCACTCGATGGTCGATGAGGTGACCGTGGAGCTGACGAAGCGCGGACACGAAGCTGTCCGCCCTGTTCACGAGTTCGCGCTGCGTGCCGTGGACGCGGGGGCGGACACTGCCTCCGAGCTTGGTCGCCGGCTCTCGGTCTCCAAGCAGGCCGCCGCGCAGACCATCGCCGTCCTCGAGCAATTCGGCTACGTCGACCGTGAGGCCGACCCGAGCGACGCTCGCCGCAAGCGAGTGCGCGTGACACCCCGAGGCCGCGAGCTGATGACCATCGGCGAGGCACTGTTCGACGACGTACGCAGCCGCTGGGCAGTCCAAATAGGACCCGAGCAGCTCGAAGCCCTGGAAACACATCTGGCTCAGCTCACCGTGCGCCGCTCGTTCAGCGCCGAGGACCTACAAGACTGAACCGTCTGGCCTGCCGCTCATCGGCATGAGCGAGCGACCAGCGGCACGTCAGTACGTCAGTTGTCCGGTGTCGATGTGCGGTTCGCCGGCGTGGTGTCAGCGCCCGTCGGTGTCGCGTGCGCGACGGACCGCGTCTTCGTGAGCCGGCTGGGCCTGGTGAATACCGGCTTGCCGCAACCGTGTGGCGACCAGTTTCTGTAGGAGTGCACGGGGTAGCGGCTGGTCGGGTGGAAAGTGCAGCGAGCCTTTTGTCATCTCGTAGTCGGCGAGATCCTCGGCGAGCGCCGACAACACCGAACCGCTGTGGGGAAGGTAGCTGAGGTGGTTCTTGAACGCGGCGAACCCCGCGACGACCTCGCCGTGAACCCTGAAGGCGGGCATGCCGTAGGAGATGCATTCCTGGGCTTCGGGCAACACGGCGTGGATGTCCGACCGCAGCTGGTTCAGCGCCCGCCGTTCGGGCTCGGTGAGGTGCGCGAGGTAGGCATCGATATCGGTGGCCGCCATCGGGTCGGCATCTCCTCTCCGAGAGTCCAGCCGGTACCTGTCACGCGTCCGAGGAGGAGAGCGCGACGTGTTCGAGCACATCGTAGGGCGTGTGTCCCTTGCTCGCCCCATCATGCGAACCCTTTCCTGGCTGATGGCCGCCGCAGCAACTGCACGCCGGTACTCTCCGAACATGAATGATCACGATGTGCTCATCATCGGTGCCGGGGCCTCCGGGCTCGGCGCAGCCATCCAGCTGACCCAGACCGGCGTGCGGGACCTGGTCGTTCTCGAGAAAGCACCCGACCTCGGCGGAACGTGGCGGGACAACACCTATCCCGGATGCGCCTGCGACGTCCCCTCGGCCATCTACTCCTACTCGTTCGCACCCAACCCCAGCTGGACCCGGACCTTTGCCCCACAGCCGGAGATCCACAAGTACCTGCACGACACCGCAGCCTCGTTCGGGATTGCCGGGAAGATCCGGTACGGCGTCGAGGTCGTCCGAGCCCAATGGACCGGCACCCGGTGGGAACTCGAGACCACAGCCGGTCCGTACACCGCGAGGATCCTTCTCTCGGCGACCGGGCCGTGGCATCAGCCGAAGATCCCGGACGTGCCCGGTCTCGACGGGTTCCCCGGCGAGACCTTCCACTCCGCGCGCTGGAACCACGACTACGACCTATCCGGCAAACGGATCGCCGTGATCGGCAGCGGAGCGTCGGCAGTGCAGTTCGTGCCTGAGATCGCACCGAAGGTGACGCGGCTGCACCTGTTCCAGCGCACCGCGCAGTGGGTGCTGCCCAAACCTGATCTCCCAGTATCCACGGTGGAACGCCAGCTCCTGCACCATCTACCCGCACTCGGGCAAGCATGGCGAGCAGTGGTCTACGGGGCGACGGAAGCATTCGGCTACGGATTCCGCCACCCCTGGCTGATGCGACAGGTACAGCTGGCCGGGCAAGCGCACCTGCGGCTCACCGTGCGCAACCCCACCCTGCGCCGGGCACTGACCCCTGACCACACACTGGGCTGCAAGCGCTTGCTGATCTCCAACACGTACTACCGCGCGCTCACCGGGCCCACGGTGCAGGTCCACCCCACGGCGGTGCGCGCGGTGGACGGGCAGCGCCTGCTCGGTGCCGACGGTTCGACCGCCGAGGTGGACGCGATCATCTTCGCCACCGGGTTCCACATCCTCGACATGCCAGTGGCGTCGCGGCTCCACGACACCGACGGGCGCAGTCTCGCCCACCACTGGCGCGGCAGCCCGCAGGCCTACCTCGGCACGACCGTCGCCGGCTTCCCCAACCTCTACCTGCTGCTCGGGCCGAACGTCGCCACCGGACACACCTCGGTGCTGATGGTCCTGGAAGCCCAACTACGACATGTCGTCGCCGCGGTCACCCGCACGCTGAGGGAAGGCTGGACGTCCCTGGAAGTACGGCACACCGCGCAGAAGAGGTTCAACGCCCAGGTACAGGCCGCCTTGCCGGGCACGGTGTATCAGGCCGGCGGATGTTCGAGCTACTACCACGACAGCAACGGCCGCAACAGCTTCATCTGGCCGTTCTCCACTGGCCAGCTGCGCAAACAGGTTGGCAGGTTGGACATCGCCGACTACCTCGTGACGAAACCAAGCTGACAGCCGTGCCCAACGTCCGGTGATTGCGACCAAGCTGTCCTTCCCGAAGCCGCGGCCTGGTCTGGTAACGCGTCCTCGGCTCCGTAAGCGCCGCCGGGGGCTGAAAGGCGACTCGTACGATAACGCGTTGGCGGAATCCGTCAACGCGCTCTACAAGAAGGAGGCGGATCGCGCGTCCACTCATTCGGCAGCCCTACTCTGGGTTGATGGCGTCTGTTCAGGTCCGGCGTGCCGGTGTGTGGGAGTCTGAGCTCCTGACGGAGTTGGTCTGCGATTCTGATGCTTATCGTGGCCGGTATGCCTCGGCGCTGATTGGCTATGAGGTCACGGCCGAGTACATCGAGCGGCATCACGATTGCGGTGGCGCGACGTACGACCTCACTTCGGGTCACCAGGCCATCGAGTTCATAGTTGGTCCAGTCGACACGCAGTCCGCGCTCCCGCAACGCGTCAGCGGGCGTCCACCGCCGCCGACCGATCCCGCGGGTGAGACGCTCGTGTTGGGTCGCGAAGCAATGACCGTTCCATCGTCAAGTTCCACCCGCCCCAGTGACCCCAGGTCGGCCGCCCGGCAAAGCCCGGTGCCGGGTCAGTACTCGTTCTTGATGACGAAGTAGGAGCCGCGGATGGTTCCGGCCAGCTTCGACTTCTGCCGAGCGAACTTGAACGAAGCGAGTTCCGCGGGGATTTCCATCCCGTCGGAGAGCTTGAACCCGACCGCCCGTTTCCCGAGTTCGTCGACGGTGTACATCACGTTGATCGACAGACCGTCCTCGTAGAAGACGTAGGCGATCCGAATGTTCTCGACTTGGAATGCGGTCGCCTCGAGCGGGCGAGCGGAGATGACGATGCCGCGTTCTTCCTTGAGGATCCGGTGGACCCAGTCAATGGTCGACATGGCGTTGCTCGCTGGCTCGACCGTGAAAACGTGGTCGTACTTGTTCTTGAAGTACCGGGCCTCGTTCGCCCGCAGACCAGCTAGCGCGGCCGCGGCCGGCGACGACTCCAGGCCGACGGTCGATACGGTGTCGAAGTCCACAGGATGGGGCATGGCGAATTCCTCCGCTTGTGTTCGGTCGGTGGAGTCGGACATCTTCCACCGAGGTCGAACTCAGCGTATGCGCTGGTAACGAAGGTAGACGACCCGGGAGTTCACTGTCCGGGACTCGGTCAGCCGCAGGCCGAGGGGCTTGGCGAGGGGCGGGAAGTACGGGGTCCCGTTGCCGAGGATGATCGCGCAGACGAACTGGCGGTACTCGTCGATCAGGTCCTCGGCGATGGCGTCCGCGGCCAGGGCCGCCCCGTCGATGGACACCACACCCGCACTGCGGTGAAGCCGTCCAGGGACACGCCCATCGAGTAGTTCACCGACAGCATCAGGTGCTTCTCCGCGACTGGGTCGTGCGTTCGAGCAGGTCGAGCGTCGTCGTGGCACGCGCTATTCGGCAGATGCGGGTACCTGCATCGCAGCAATAGAGTGCGCTTATGGGTTTGTACGCGGTACTCGACCATGCGCGCGACATGGAGAAGATGTGAGTGGTGAAGCTCCCTTCCGGGTGGGGTTGCGGGTCGGCGACGTGGTCGCGGCGGCAGCCTTCTACGCAGGTCTCGGCTTCGACCGGGTTGCGGAGCTGCCGGGTCCCGACGGCGGGCCGGTCATGGCAATCCTCCGGCGGGGAGACTTGCAGTTGCTGGTGGACGCGCTGGCGGGCATGCCGTTCGCGGACGACGATCGGGAGCGCCAGATCCAGGCCGGCCCGCGCGGGCTGGGCGTGATCATCGGGATCGAGGTCGACGATGTCGACGTGGCGGCGGGCTATTGCGAGGTGGCCGGGTGCAAGCTGACAGCGGGTTCGCTCGACGCGGCATGGGGAGAGCGCTATGCAGAGTGCGTCGATCCGTATGGGTATGCGTGGAAGCTCTACCGACCGCTGCCCGGCCGGTCTGACGACGGGCTTGGCGCCACGCGTGACTTGTGGTTCGGGTAGCGGTCACCGGCAGGCTCTGGCTGCTGGAACCGCGGATCAAGGCGTCGGAGATCATCGCGCGCTGAGAAAGAGGCGCAAGCCGTGTTGCTGGAACGGGCCGAGGCTGGGCTGGTCCGAGCGGACGGGTGGGGCCGACTACGTAGTCGTCCCCACCCGTCGGTGGTGTGCCTTCCTCGCGGTCAGGCTGAGGTGGCGCACCCGTTCACGGCATTGCTCCACGTCGGCTGGACCGCGAAGCTGCCGGTCGATTCGGAGAGCGCGGTGAGACCCTGCCAGGCGCACAGGTCACCATTTTCCTGACCACCCGAGTCGACCCAGCCATTGCCCGCCAGCGGATCGGTTTCGGCCTCGGCGAATTCGTGACCGCCGACGATACTGAAACCGTCCCGCTGGTCCTGCACCGAGTTGGAGCCACACCCGGAACCGGCGTCGATCACATACGGCATGTTGGTGTAGGCCACGTTGCCGTTCCAGTCATGCCACGCGCAGAAACCTGAATTCGGAAAGCCGTCGGGACTGGTACCCGACGGGCTGACCACGAAAATGTCGGTATCGGCCCCTGAAACACCGAAATGGCCGGCCCCGCGGTTGGCTTCGGCGGAAATGTCCGACTGGGTTGAACTGGACGGCGCGGCCGCGCCATTATCCACCCAACTGCCACCGAACACCGGATTCCCGCTCGAGGCATTGCCGCTGTTGTCGGTGTATTGGGTCATGACGTTGGTCCACCGCTCGGAGCCGGTGCCCAAACCTGAGAAGTAGTCGGTCAGGTACGACTGGACGCTGTTGGCGTCTGAGTCCCACTGGGAACCCCAGAACACCAAGTACACCTTGGTGTTGTGCTCGACTGGGCCACCGCCCCACTGCAGGTTGCTGTTCGGGACCCGCGGTGCGGCATGGGAGCCTGCTCGGTGCATGACGATCTTGTGGTGGGTTACCGGCTGATGGACGGTCGGCGCCGCACCGGCCGTGGCCGGTACGGCGAGCGCCAAGCCGATGACAGCGGCGCATACCGCGGCGCCGAACTGGACATGGCGAAACCTTCGATTCAAGGACATGGTGGATTTCTCCGGTTCTCGGGGGACCTGGTTATGTCAAAAATTACGAGCGGAACGTATCAATCGCTCCCGACTTCGGTTTCGTGCAGGGAGGTTCGCGAAATTTGCCTGTTTGACCATGGGCGCGTAGTTCGCATTCTGCCGCAATGCGGGCACTGGTGAACTATTGCGCTCCGTTCGGGACTAGCGGGCAATCGGATCGGAAATGATCATTGGAGTACTCGCTCACCCGAATGATCTGCACTGCGACTTTTCACAATGTCCTCCAGGTGCGCGACAACGGCCGACCTCAGAAGGATCGGTAACGCGGGCTGAAATAGAAACCTACCATCGTAGGAAATAGTCATAAATTAACCGACAGCTAGCTTGGGATATTCCGGCGAAAGCCGACAAAAGTGGCTCTTCGGTCGTATTTGCAGGTCGTTGCCCCTCCTCACAAGTCGCCGCCGAGTTGCGGTCACGGAGCGAACCACTCGACCACCCGCGGATAGTCGTCCTCGAAGAGGTCCAGACTCGGTCCCTGTTGGCCAGCGATCACTTGTGCCGCCCCAGTTGATCTTCTGAGCGGCCACCGACCGAGCCTGTCTTGTCGCCAAGGCCTAAACGCCGAACATCCGCACATCAGCAGATGCGTCCACTCAACGCGGCATGAGCGGACGTTGACGAACGACAGACATTCCGTCGGACATTGCTGGTAGGCCACCGGTCCGCCTACGCTTCTCGGCGGAACCTGATCAGGTAGCCACCACGCTCGTAGTCCGAATGTGCCTGATAGCCGGCGGACATCAGACTGAACAGCTTGTTCTGGTGCAGGACTTCTTGGACGAGCCGAGGGTCCGCGGAGCAGGCGGCGCCTGCAGCCCCGTCCTCGAACCACAGAGCCTGCACCACAGCGTCCTCGTCCAGGACGAGGTGACAGCCGGAATTCCCGATTGCTGGGCGCATGCTCGGCACCGGCGGGAGATCAACGGGTTCCCCCCGACGTTCCCGCAACGCCCGTAGGTCGGCACGAGCCCAGGCAGCCGCCTCGGGATGTTCACTGTCGGTAGCCCGCTGGTACAGCTCGACGGCGGCGTCCGGGGCGTTCGTCTCCATCAACCGGGCGAGACCGATCATGGCCTTGGGTGCCGAGTCAGGGTCGCCCGAGTCGATCGCGCGCTGGAAGAGTTCGGCCGCGAGCACCAGGTCCAACCGGTGGAGTCGAGCCAGTTCAGCCTGGCTGAGCAAGGCGCTGGGAGCCAGCGCATGACCTGAATCGATCACGTACGTATACGCGTCGGCCGCGTCGCTGTAGCGGCCGTCGGCCGACAGGACCCCAGCGAGCAGGAAGGCGGCCACCGGCGCCCGTTCGGGATGACCAGTGCCCATCGCGGCACGGAACGCAGACATCGCGCCGGCCTTGTCGCCAGCCTTATTGCGGACGATACCGAGCTTGATCCCCGCCTCGGCCACAGCAAGGTGATGGCCGGAATCAATCGCCTTCTGGTACTGGACGGCTGCGCCGTCGAGGTCGCCGCGACGGGCAAGCTCGACGCCGCGTTCGAACATCACCATCGGGTCTGACTCTCGCGTGATCCGCACAACTCATGCTCGCATACCGCCGCGGGACCGACCTGGCTGACGTTCGTGCGGATTCTGCGCAAGCGCCTCGGTTCTGGTTCACATCTTCAGATCGGCAAATGAAGATCGTCCTGAACGTGCGCTCATCGGCATGAGAGTGCGTTTTCGGCAGGAATCGATTTACCCGCGGATGCTGTTCAACGAAAGGTGTTCACACGACGCCACCGGGCCACGAGGTGGTCCCGTCGCCGGGCAACATCGTGGTTCCTGCCCATGGCAATCGACACGTACCGAGAGTGAGCTAATCTGCCTCGCGATCGCCCGGATCCTGCCGTGATGCCCCAACTGCTTGGCCGACAACGAGGACACGGTGCAGCTCGGGCACCGACGGCGCACCGGCGGTCGTGCCATCGGGTCCGGGGTACAACCGGCAGGACAGACCGTGGGGGCCATCGGCGGCGATCGTCGCGGACCAGCCGCCGATATCGATGTCGAGCAAGCCGGGTCCACATGGCGGATATCGCGATCGACCGGTTCGGCAGAGTCGACGTGGTGTTTCTCAATGCCGGCATCGTCGACGATCGGCACCAACGTCTACGGCCTGCTCAACGGCATCAAGGTCTTCCTGCCGATCCTGATGAACCAGGCCGAGGGCGGCAGCCTGCTGGCGACGAGTTCGGCGGCTGGCGTGCACGGCACGTCGTACCACACAGCCGAGTACGCGGCGACCAAGAACGCGCAGCTCACGATCATGGAGTGCCAGTACGGTCAGCTCAGGGACGCCGGGTCGGACATCCATGTCGGAATGGTGCTGCCGCCGCTGGTGAGAACGAATCTCGCAGGCGATGACCCGTCGATCTTGGCGCAGGTCGGGCCGGCGTCGATCGTGGAGCCTGCGGAGTTCGCCGAGGTGGTCGTCGAAGGTCTACTCGACCGCTCGTTCTGGATCGAGACGACGGAGGAACAGAGCCATCGCCTCTACGGCGGGCGCAGCGCCGACAACGTGAAGCGCAACGCGAAGCGCGTGCAGACCAAAGCAGACGCGATGATCAACCATGAGCCGCCCGACCAGTACCTGTGGTGAGAGCCGGGCTCCGTCCGGTCCCCCTCGCGGGCCGAGCACACCGGCGTTGAGCTGCGACAAGGACCGCGTGATGACACGGCGAGGACCACCACCGGCACGGTTGCCCTCCCATGCACAACCGACTGGAGGAGTGGGGATGCACAAACTCATCGCAAGGGTGTTGGTCATCGCGGCGGCGGCGAGCGGATTGGCGGTGACGACGGCGTTACCGGCCGGCGCGTCTCCGTGTGGCGCCGACCACCTGTACTGGTGCAGCGGGAAGCTGCCCGTCAGGCAGTTCCCGGCGGCGTGGATCTCGTTGGAGACGGTCCTCGGGTCGGACCACCACGAATCCGCGCGCGGCCGCGCGCACATCCCGGAGAACCGCTACGTGTACCTGGACGTCACCGACCCGGACGGCACCTACCACGGGTGGGTCAACAAGATAAAGGGGAACGGGACCGGCAGCTTCACCTTCGACGTGGTCACCAAGTACGTCTTCGACGGTCCCAACTACAAGGTGCGTGCGTGCACCGACACCGCCGGGGTCTTCACCTGCACCGGCTGGCACTGATCGCCGGCTGTTCCGTGGCCTCCCGGCCCCGGAACAGCCAGCCCGGCGGAAGTGACGGGCCTACGGCTGGGGCGGTTGGCCGGCGTTGGATCGCGCGCCGTCGCGTGGGCGCGTGCCGCTCGCGTCCTGCTTTGTTCCCACGATGCACCTTGCGACGCCCGGAACCCGGACCTTGCCGTTCTTCTCGAAGTTGATCACGTTCGCGATGGCGTGTGCCCGAATCCGCTGCCGCCCCGGTTCGTCGACCTGCTGAAGCGCCGCGACTGCCAGCGAGACGTGCTCGCTGATCATCTCCCAATACTGCTCGGGCGATCTCGTCATGAGTTCGACGTGGACGTCCCACTCGGCGGTGTCGTGCAGCCCCGCGTCCTCGTAGAGGGCACTGACATATCCCGGGGCAGCGCACCGAAACATGTTCGGTGTGTCCGGGGCGGGTGGCACCACCACCGCCTCGGTCGCGATTGCCTGCATAGCGATCGTCGTCCACGGGTTTTCCTCGGGCTTGACCCAGACCGACGAGCAGAGGCGTCCGCCCGGCTTGAGCACGCGTGCGAACTCGGCCGTCGCCTTGGCCACGTCGGGGAAGAACATGTACCCAAAACGCACGGAGACGCTATCGAAGGTGGCGTCGTTGAAGGGCAAATCATCGGCGCTGCACACCGTCGTCTCGATGTTGGCGACCCCATGCGCCCTGGCTCGTCGCGCGGCTATCTCCAGCATCTCCGCTACGAGGTCGGTCAGCACGACACGCCCCTTCGGCAACAGTCTCGCGATGCTCAACCCCGGCTCACCCGTGCCCGAAGCAATGTCGAGATGCTGATGATCTTCGACGATGTCGAGACCCTCGATAATCGCCGCACCGACCGGTCCCAGCTGATCCATGATCACCGAGTCCCACTTCTCCCAGCCCGCCGCGAGCCCCGCCCACGTCGCACGCTGACTGTCTCGGATCTCATCGGGGCTCGGCATCGGCTCTCCCTCTGTCGACGCGTCGGCCGAACACTGAAAGGCGCTACTCGTGGGAGCACATAATGCCCGTCCGCGAGAGGTTATGCACGGCGCTGGGCCGTTCAGTGACCGGTCACTTGATCTGCTCGGCCAGCGCGACGATGATGCCTGCGGGGCCGCGGAGATAGCAGAGCCGGTAGCTGTTCTCGTACCGCACCAGCTCGCCGAGGAGTTCGGCTCCGTGTGGCCGCAAGCGGTCGAGGATGTCGTCGATGTCTTCGACGGCGAACATGATGCGATGCATGCCCAGCGTGTTCGCCGGAGCGCTCGGGTCACCGTCTCGGCTCGACGGCGTGTGGTACTTGGTCAGCTCGAGCCGTCCGTGGCCGTCTGGGGTGCGCATCATCGCGATGTCCGATCGGACTCCCTCGAGCCCAACGAGGCGATCCACCGCGCTGCCCTCGACTGTCGCCTCGCCCTCCAGCTCCAGACCGAGTTCGACAAAAAACGTGATAGCGGCCGCGAGGTCGTCGACGACGATGGCGACGTTGTCCATCCGCTGGATCGTCCCGCGCCCAGAGTGAGGGCCCCGATGGTCGGCGTCGTCCATGATGATCTCCTTTCGGATCAGTGTTGTCCGGCGTTCGGCGGCGCGGGTTCGTGTTCGATTACCGACGGCTCGGGGTCATGTGCCCCCAGTGCTGCTGTCCGGCTATTTCTGCGGAATTGTCCGGGTGCGCAGCCGAATTCGTGTTTGAAGGCATGCGCGAAGGCGAACTCGGAGGTGTAGCCGACCTGTCGGGCGACTGTGGCCAGCGGTGTGTTGTCGTCACGCAGGTGTCGGGCGGCGAGGGTCATGCGCCACCAGGTCAGGTAGGTGACGGGTGGTTGGCCGATCAGCGTGGTGAAGCGGCGTGCGAAGGTCGCCCTCGAGAGTCCGGCCTGGTTGGCGAGTTCGGCGACTGTCCAACCGTGGCCGGGTTCGCTGTGGATGGCACGGAGGGCCACGGTGACAGCCGGGTCGTGCAGGGCAACTGCCCAACCGGCGGTGCGGTCGTCGGCCTGCTCGTCGAACCAGACTCGCAGAATATGCAGCAACAGGGCGTCCAGCAGAGCACGCAGCATGGCATCACTGCCCGGCCTGTCACGGTGGAGTTCGCCGTCGAGAAGGTCGATGACCGTTCCCAGCATCGTGTGGCGTGTGGTCGGCGCGGGGATGTGGATGACGCCGGGCAGATTCTCGAGCATGGGATGCGCGCGGGTTCGGTCCAGCAGGTACGCGCCGCACAGCATGACGATGTCGGAGGCTGGGTGGGGCGCAGGAGTCGGCGGTTTCTCGGGTTGGATCGTGCGCAGCGAGATCTGGCTGTCGACGAGCGGACCGTTCTCACTGTCGGCCAGGCCGTGGGCGCAACCGCGGGGAAGGAAGGCTATGTCTCCGGGTCGCAGCGCGATCGGCGTGCCGGTGGGCGGGAACAACCAGCACGTCCCTTGGAGCACGATGTGGAATCCGGCGGCGCCGGCAGCGGGAAACCGCCGGCCGAATGGAGCGCGGTGGCTGACCCGCGCCGAATGAGGTTTGCCGATACGCATCGCCGTGACCACGTCGGATAGTACGTCCACGTCATCAAGGATACCGCTTGACAACACCGGCGAGACGCCTGCGCATGAAATCGAGATCATGAGGTATGGAAAGTCTCGGCGTTGTGCTTTTAGATTCGTGGTGTCGCGCATCCCCCGAGGGCGCGCTGTCTCGAATCAGGAGTTGAAAGATGCTGATCACCGTCTTCGGCGCGAACGGCTACCAAGCGAAACTTGTTCTGGGCGAGTTGTCGCGTCATGACGTGGATCTGCGGCTGGTCGGCCGCAACGCGGAACGAGTGGACGCCGCGGCGGCGGCAGTGGGGATTGTGGGCGCCGATCGCCGAGTGGCCACAGCCGAGGACCACACTGCGCTGGTTGCGGCCTTGGCGGGCAGCGATGTGGTCATCAACTGCGCGGGTCCGTTCACTGGCTCTGGCGAGGCGGTAGTGCGTGCCGCGATCGATGTCGGCGCCCACTACCTCGACACCTCGGGCGAACAGCTGTATCTCAAATCGATCTTCGATACGTTTGCCGGCGCCGCCGAGCATGCGGGGGTGACAGTGCTGCCCTCGGCCAACGACGGCTGTGTGCCCACCGACTTGCTGGCCCAGCTACTTGCCGAGCAGGCAGGTCCGTTCGCGGAGATCACGATCAGCCACGTCATCACCGGTGGGGGTGGACCCTCCCGCGGGTCGCTGCGCTCTGTTCTGGCGACCATCGATGCGATGAGCATGGGAGGGCTCGCCTACGACAACGGACACTGGCGCACCGGCCTTCCGGCGCGGCGCTCAACGGTCACACTGCCCGACGGCCGGTCGGTCGACGTGGCGGGACTGCCTCTGTGCGAAGTCATCACAATCCCGCGACACGTGCAGGTCGGTTACGTGGAGGGCGTCGTCGAGGCAAGTCTGAAGGCTGCGCTCGGCAGGCCTATTCCGACGGAGTTGATCCAGAACCTCCCGGAGGGCCCCACCGAGCTGGACCGCAACCGCCAGCGGTTCACCTATGTGCTCGACGCGGTGGATCCGGAGGGCAAACCGACGCGCGGGGTGATCCAGGGAACAGATACCTACGGCACGACCGCTGTTGTCGCGGTCGAAGCGGCGCGCCGGCTCGCCGCAGGAGAGTCCAAACCCGGAGTGCTCGCCCCCGCTCAAGCCTTCGATGCCACCGGCTTCCTCGAAGCGCTGTCCCACCATGGCTTGAGCTGGACCATCGACACAGACATGGCTTGAGGCTCAGGCGTCGGAGCGCATACGCCTACCGTAAGTCGCCGCGTCGGGAGCGATCCCGAACCATCAGCCGAGCCAGGTCGTCAGGTCAAGGCCGGAGGTAGCGAACCTGGTTTGGTTTGACGCGGTCGTAGTCGGCTCGGCCGGAGGCGTAGGCGGGGACGCCGACTTCCCACCAGGCACCGGCTTCGGTCCACGAGTTCGGTTGGGTGCGGACGACGACGACCGCTGGGCGGTGTTCGGACGACGCCGCTTCGCGGGCCTTTTCATACGCGCCGCGGACGTCGTCGAGGCTCTCGGCGGTGAAGGTCGCGCAGCCCAATGCTTCTGCGTGGGCGGCGAAGTCGACGCGTGGGGGTTGGGCGTGTCCGCTGCGGCAGTCCTCGTAGAAGTTGTTGAACGGCTTGCCGCCTTGACCTTGTTGCAGTCGCGCGATCACGGCATAGCCATCGTTGTCGCACACCACGGCGACAAAGCCGTGCCCGGCGAAGGCAGCCGAGAACAGTTCCGAGTTCAGCATCAGGTACGAGCCGTCGCCGAGCATCGTCGTGACGAGTCCGGCGGTGTGTGCCATCGCGGCTCCCCAAGCGCCCGCGAGTTCGTAGCCCATACAGGAGAAGCCGTACTCGACGTCCATTGTGGAGGTTCCGGTGGCACGCCAGCCGCCGATGAGTTCGCCGGGCATTCCGCCGGACGCGGTCATCACGTAGTCGTCCGGAGTGGACAGTTCGTTGACCACGCCGACGATCTGGGCGTAGGTCGGGACTTCGCCGGTCGGGGCGCGCAGGGTGTCGATGTGCGCGTCCCACTTGCCGCGCTCGGTCGCCGCCCGCGAGGCCCATTCGAAGTCGACGGCCCAGCTTTCCAGTTGCGCGGACAGATCCGCGAGACCCGCGTCGGCGTCGCCGACAACCGCATGAGCGCCGTGCTTCACGGCGTCGAACCGGGCGGCGTTCAGGGTCACCAGGCGGACTTCGGGGGAGAAGACCGTCCAAGACGCGGTGGTGAAGTCCTGCAGCCTGGTTCCGACCGCCAGGACGACGTCCGCCTCCGCCGCGAGCACGTTCGCCGACGTCGAGCCGGTGACGCCCAGTGGACCGGCGTGTAGCGGATGGTCATGTGCGACGAGAGTGCGTCCGGCGGTCGTCTCGACGATCGGGATTCCGTGTCGTTCGGCGAAGTTCAGCGCCCGCTTTCCGGCGCCCGAATAGCGGACACCGCCGCCGAGCACCAGCAGCGGCCGCTTCGACGCGCGCAGGATGCTTGCGGCCTCGGTGAGCGACCGCTTGTCCGGTCGGGTCCGAAGTAGACGATGGGTGACCGGCGTGAAAAGCGACTCGGGGAAGTCGTACGTTTCGACCTGTACATCCTGCGGAAGCGCGAGTGTCACCGGCCCTGCTTCGGCAGGGTCGGTCAGCACCCGCGCGACCTGGGGCAGGGTCGCGAGTAGCTGTTCGGGGCGGGTGATCCGATCGAAATACCGGCTCACCGCGCGGAAGGCGTCGTTGACCGTGGCCGTCGCGTCGCCGAAACTTTCCACCTGCTGCAGCACTGGATCGGGCGCGCGGCTGGTGAACGTGTCGCCGGGCAGGAGCAGGACCGGCAGCCGGTTCGCGTGTGCGACGCCGGCCGCGGTCACCATGTTCAACGCGCCGGGGCCGATCGACGACGTGACCACGCCGACCTGGCGACGGTCCGTGGCCTTGGCATAACCCACGGCGGCGAGGGCCATGCCCTGTTCTGTGTGTCCGCGCCAGACAGGAAGCTCGTCGCGGTACTCCTCCAACGCCGTGCCAAGGCCGAGGACGTTGCCGTGCCCGAAGATCGCGAACACTCCGGGGAACAGCGGGACCTCGCGGCCGTCAAGGGTTTCCGATCGCTGCGCGAGCAGCCAGCGGACCAGTGCCTGCGCGGTGGTGAGCTTCATCGGACCCTGCCTTCGGCACTCGTCACCGGGCACCGCGGATCGGTGTCCTGGTCGTTCCAGGTGTCGCGGACCCAGCCGTGCGCGGGGTCGTCGCAGAACGCCATGGACCGCTCGTCGGCCGGCCCGGCCAGCACGTTCAGGTAGTACATCGGGTAGCCGGGCGCGGCGACACAGGGCCCGTGGTACCCCCGCGGAATCAGGAAGACGTCCCCGTCGCGGACCGCGACATCCTCGTCGAGTTCACCGTCCGATGTGTACGTCCGATGCAGACCGAAGCCTTCGCGCGACGGTGTCACGCCGTCACGGCCGGCGATCCGGAAGTAGTAGATCTCCTCGTTCACGACCTCGCACTCAGTCGCCACGTCGTGCTTGTGCGGCGGGTAAGAAGACCAGTTGCCGCCGGGCGTGATCAACTCGCAGGCGTTCAGCTTGTCCGCGTGGTCCCACACTCCGGGCGTGCCGAAATTCGTCACCTGCCGGGTCGCCTGGCCGGCCCCGCGCACCTCGACCGGGACCTTCTCAGCCGGTCCGTACCGCGGCTCGAGCCGACGTCCGCACCTCGCCATGGGCAGAGCGAGTTCGCAGCCATCCACACTGGAAAGCTCGACTTCCGCGTCACGCGGCACGTAAGCGAAGTCGGTCACCCTGGTGAATACGGACTCCCGCCCCGTGAGTTCGAACACGAGTCCGGCTACGCGGACCGTGCACCCGCCGGTCAACGGCAGGACGAACGCTTCGAACACTCCCGTGTGGACAACGCGCACCTCGCCCGGTGCAAGCGTGAGTACGCGCAACCCGGTGAGGTTCCAGCCAGCCGACTCCGGGGAAAGCAGGACCGGGTCGTTCCCGTCCGTGAGGGTCCCGAGTGGACGGTGCAACCGGCTCATTTCGCGGCCTCCAAGACCTTCGCGGCGGCATCGACAGCGGCGCTGACATCGCCGTCAGGCGGGTACAGCAGGGCGCGGCCGACCACCAGCCCGCGCACCGCGTCGTGGTGCAGGGTGCGACCCCAGGACGCGAGGTCCGCGGCCGGGTCGTCGGACGGGACACCACCGAGCACGACGACCGGCAGCGTGGTCGCGTCCAACGCGGCCGCGTCGTCCGGTGAGGGCAGCTTCAGCCAGGTGTACGCGGACGTCACGCCGATGCCCGAGGCTACGGTGACAGCGCGAGCGAGCGAAGCGGAGTCCTTGTGCAGAATCAGTTTTCCCGACGCGTCGCGAACGTAGGGCAGTGGCTCGATCATCGCGATCAGCCGGTGTGAAGCAAGTTCCGACACTGCTTCAGCGCACGCCTGCAACGTCGGCACGGTTCCGGGGTCGGCATCGACCAGCCGCAGCAGCATCTTCCCGCCGTCGAGACCGAAGTCCGCGATGGACTGCGCGTCGTAGCCGGTGAACCGGTCGTCGATCTCCCAGTCCGCCCCCGCCAGGCCGCCGCGGTTCATCGAGCCGATGACGATCTTGTCGTCGAGCGCGCCGAGCAGCAGGAGCTCCTCGACGACGTCCGGTGTCCCGAGTAGACCGTCGACTGCCGGGTTCTCCAACGCCACCAGGAGTCGCTCGAGCAGAGAACGCCGATCAGCCATGGCCATCGGGTCCCCGCCGACCCCGAGCGCGCCCCTCGCCGGGTGGTCGGCCGCGACCAGGAACAGCGTCCCGTTGCCGGAAAGCAGCCGGGGACGGCGCTTCCGCGTGTCGTATGCCCGCTTGACCGCACCGGGATCGTTCGCCCTGGTGCGCAGCAGCGCCCGCCAGCGTTCGTCGGTCAGGATCAAAGCAGCTCCTCGATCTCTTCGGGAAAGGGCATCGCGTCGGCGCAGGCGAGCCGCGACGCGACAAGTGCCCCGGCGACGTTGGCGTACCTGGCGATCCGGACCGGGTCCCAGCCGGACAGCAGCCCGTGGATCAGCGCACCGCCGAACCCGTCACCCGCACCGAGTCCACAGACGACTTCGACGGGCGTGGGTTGTACCGTCCAGGATCCCTCGGGCGTCGCGACGAGGACACCGTCGGCGCCCTTCTTGATGACCGCCAGCTTGACCCCGCGGGCGAGCATCCGCCGCGCGGCCTCGTCCGGATCGGCAGTGCCGACGGCGACCTCGACCTCGGCGCGGTTGCCGACCGCGACCGTGACGTGGTCGAGCATCCAGCCGATCTCGGCCCGTGCGGTGTCCACATCGGGCCAGAACATCGGCCGGTAGTCCAGGTCCAGCACGGTGTGCTCGCGCCCAGCCCGATGCTCCAGCATCTTGCGCTGCGTGCTCCGCGCCGGTTCCGTCGAAACGCCGGTGCCGGTGACCCACAACAGCGGGACGCTTTCGACGAGGTCCCACGGCACGTCCGACTCGGTGAGCGTGAGATCCGGCGCGATGGGCGACCGGTAGAACAGCAGCGGCGGATCGGCGGGCGGGTCGAGCGCGCAGAACACCACGGGCGTCTGGAGATCCTCGGCCGTGCCGACGTGGTCCGGCGACACTCCGAACCCGGTCAGCGCGTCCCGCACGTAGTCGCCGAAGCCGTCCGGACCGACCTTGGTCAGCACCGCGGTCCGGCGGCCGAGCCGCGCGGCGGCGACGGCGACGTTGGTCGCCGTCCCGCCGAGCGATTTGGCGAACGTTTCGACCCGGGCCAGCGGAACCCCGCTCTGCTCGGGGTACAGGTCCACGCCGACCCTGCCGACCGTCAGTGCTTCCAGACTCATGGAGCCTCCGCCGCCCGCAGTTCGTGTTCCAGCGCCTCGAGTTCGGCACCGCCGGCCATCTGCCTGGTCAGCTCGTTGATGTCGATCTCCGACTTCTCGTAGCTACCCAGTGCCGTGCCGCGCTTGAGCAGCAGGAAGCGATCGGCCACGGGAAAGGCGTGGTGCGGGTTGTGGGTGATCAGCACGACGCCGAGCCCCCGATCCCGCGCCTGCGCGACATATTTGAGCACGACGCCCGCCTGCTTGACGCCCAGTGCGGCGGTCGGCTCGTCGAGGATGAGCACCTTCGCTCCGAAGTGGACGGCGCGCGCGATGGCGACGCACTGGCGCTCGCCACCGGACAACGTGCCGACCGGCTGCTCGACGTCACGCAAGTCGATGCCCATTTCGGACAGTGCCTGCTTGGTCGTCGCGCGGCCCTTCTTCCGGTCCAGGACGCGGAATGGCCCGAAGTTCGTCGTCGGCTCGGAGCCGAGGAAGAAGTTGCGCCAGACGCTCATCAGCGGGACGACGGCCAGATCCTGGTACACCGTCGCGATGCCTCGGTCGAGCGCCTCGCGCGGGGATCCGAAGTGGACCGATTCGCCCTCGACCTTGAACTCGCCGGTGTCGTGTTGATGCACGCCGGCCAGGATCTTGATCAGCGTCGACTTGCCGGCGCCGTTGTCGCCGAGGACGCAGGTGACCTGGCCCGCGTTGACCACTGTGGACACATCACGCAGCGCGATCACGTTGCCGTAGGTCTTGCCGATCCCGGTGACCTCGATCAGGGGACTCATCGCCGCACCTTTTCCGCTCGACGCCGGAAGGCGTTGTTGACCAGCACCGCCGCGAGCAGCATCACCCCGAGGAACAGCATGAACCAGTCGCTGTCCCAGCGGGCGAAGACGATGCCTTGGCGGGCCATGCCGAAGATCAGCGCACCGATCGCGGCACCCACGGCCGAGCCGAAGCCGCCGGTCAGCAGGCAGCCGCCGATGACGGCCGCGATGATGTACTGGAACTCCAGCCCGATGCCCTGGTTGGCCTGGACGGTGGCGAACCGCAGGATGTTGATCGAGCCGACCAGCCAGGCCGCGGCGGCCGTGGTCATGAACAGCAGGATCTTCGTGCGCACCACGGGAACGCCGACCGCGCGGGAGCTGACGGCCGAGCCGCCGACCGCGAAGATCCAGTTCCCGAACTTCGTCCGCAGCAGGACCCACGCCCCGACCGCGGCCACGGCGATCCACCAGAGGATCGACACCTGGAACTGCGTGCCGCCGATGTCGATAGTGGACGCGAAGAGCGAACCCGCCGAGGCGTAACCACTTGTGCTGCGCATGCCCGAGACCTGCACGGTCCCGGTGACCAGCTTGGTCACGCCGAGGTTGATGCCTTGCAACGCAAGGAACGTGCCGAGCGTGACGATGAAGCTCGGCAGCCCGGTGCGCATCACCAGCCAGCCGTTGAACGCGCCGACGGCGAGGGCAAAGGCCAGCGACACGAGCAGCGCGAGCCAGACGTTCCAGCCCAGTTGCGTCGCCAGGATCGCGGTGACCAGCGACGTCGACGCCGTCATCACCCCGGCGGAGAGGTCGAACTCGCCGCCGATCATCAGCAGCGACACCGCGATGGCCGGGATGCCCAGCGTCGAAGCGTCGTCGAGCCAGTTCGCCGCGCCGCCGGCGCTGAAGAACTGACCGGCGACGATCGAGAAGAACACGAAGACCAGTACCGCGCCGAGGGCCGCGCCGATCTCCGGCCGCACGATCAACCGGCTCGTCAGCCCCGGTTTCGCCACCCGTTCGTCCACTGTGTCCGAAGGCGGGGACGCCGGTGTATCGACGGTCATCGAGTACCCCTTGCCACGTAGGCGCCGATCTTGTCCACGTTGGACTTGTCGACGAAGTTCGGCCCGGTGAGGATCGGCTTACCGGCGCCGATGATGTTCGCGTTGTCGTGGTAGAGCTTCAGCATCGTCACCGGCAGGTAGCCCTGCTCGTACTGCTGCTGGTCGACGGCGAACTGCACGTCGCCCGACTTGATCGCGGTGACGACGTCGGAGTTGAGGTCGAAGGTGCCGACCTGGGCCTTCGAGCCCGCGGACTTGACCGCGCTGACGGCCAGCGCCGCGACCTGGGAGTTCAGCGTCAGCACCGCGTCGATCGACGGGTCGGCCTGGACCGCGCCCTTGATGCGGGACTCGGTGTCGGTCGGGTTGGTGATGTCGACCTGCAGTGTCTGCACGTTGCCGGCGAAGCCCTGCTTGGCACCGTCACAGCGCTGGGCCTGGCCGACGTTGCCGGCCTCGTGGATGACACACAGGAGCTTGGTCTTGCCGAGCGCCTTGAACTTCGCGCCCGCCTGCTGGCCGGCGATGCTCTCGTTCTGGCCGACGTGCGCGAGTGCGCCGTACGCCGCGCTCTGGTCTTCACCGGAGTTGATGGTGATCACCGGAATGCCGGCCGCGACGGCCTTCTGGATCGACGGCTTGAGCGCCTCCGGGTTGGCCATGGAGATGACCAGGCCCCCGACCTTCTGAGCGACGGCGTTGTCGATCAGCTTGGCCTGGTTTCCGGGGTCGCCGTCGGAGTTGTAGTCGACCTTGACGCCCAGCTGCTTCCCGGCGGCCTCGGCGCCGTTCTTGACGACGTTCCAGAAGGCGTCACCGGCGGTGCCGTGGGTGATGACCGCGAGGGTCAGCTGACCGGACGATGCGGGCTGATCCGACGGTGCGTTGGTGGGTGCTTGGGTGGCGGTGGGACCGGTGCAGGCAGTGAGCAGGAGCGCACCGGCAGCGGCCAGCAGGCCGAGTCGGAACCTGCGTTTGACCGGGGAACTGGGGGATGGGGCAGACTTCATTGTCTTCTCCTGTGTTGGGCGGGACACGGGCTACGCGATCGGCAGGCGGCTGACGATGTCGTGGAGGTAGGACAGGCTCCGGCTGGCGTCCTTCTTGGGACCGTCGTCGGGGCTCGACTCGCCGAGGGCGGTGTCCTGCTCGAGGACGTACCACCCGTCATAACCGGCCTGCCGGACCGACCTGACCAACGCTTCGATGTCCACGTCCCCGTCTCCGAGAGGGCTGTACAGCCCCTTGCCGACCGCTTCGGTGTAGGACATCGTGCCACCGCGGACGGCTTCGGCAAGCTCGCCGCGCACGTCCTTGAGGTGCAGGTGCCCGATCCGGCCGGGGTGCCGCCGCGCGAGCGCGACCGGGTCGGTGCCGCCGATCAGCAGGTGGCCGGTGTCGAGGCACAGGTCGACGTCGGAACCGGCGAGGAAGCGCTCGACCTCGGCTTCGGTTTCGACATGCGTGCCGACATGGGGATGGACGACGGCGCGCAGCCCGTGGGTCGCCGCGATGTCGCGGATCTTGCCCGCGGTGTCGAACAGCGTCCGCCATTCGTCTTCGGTCAGCGCGGGCCGTTCGTCGTAACCGTCGAGCCCGGTCGCGGCCGCGACCACCAGTACCTCGGCCCCGCAGGCGGCGAACAGCGCGGCGGAGTCCTCGGCCGCGGCCAGCGCCGCGTCCTGCGCGGTGTGCAGTTCGATCGCGAGGAACCCGCCGATCAGGCGCAGGTCGTGCGTGCCGAGCAGGGCGCGCAGCTCGGCCGGCTCGCGGGGGAGGTACCCGGGCGGGCCGAGTTCGGTGGCGTGGATACCGAGCTCCGCCATTTCCCCGAGCACGGTCCCCGCTTGTAGTTCACGGCCCCAGCCCGGGACTTCGCACACCCCCCACGAGATGGGGGCCGCGGCTACCCGAAGGTCGGACTGCGTGGTCATCGGCGTCACTCCTGTGCGTCGGCGCTGGTGGTGGGGCTTGAGAGCGCTCTATTGATTAGAGCGCTCTAATCTTGTAGCGTCCGTCACAGCAAAGTCAAGCTTCGAGTGAAGAAACGGGGGCCGGTCTTGGTGCGACCGACCATGGAGGACGTCGCCGCGCGAGCGGGCGTTTCGCGTGCCCTGGTTTCCCTGGTCATGCGCAACTCGCCCAAGGTGAGCGACCAGCGACGCTCCGCCGTGCTCAGCGCGGCGAAGGAACTCGGCTACGAGCCGCACGTGATGGCCCGGGCGTTGGCCAGCCGGACTTCGACCGTACTCGGTGTGATGGTTTCCGACCTGCGTAACGCTTTCTTCGCCGAAGTTGTCGAAGGCTTGGACGCGGCGGCGAAGGCGGCCGGGTTCAACATCATCCTCAACACCGGCGGCCGGAGTCCGAGCGGTGAGCGCGACGCGTTGCGCAGTCTGCTTTCCTTCCGGCCGGCCGGAGTCATCCTCCTGTCGCCCGTGCTGTCCGCGTCCGCGATCGAGGACGCCGCCGAGCAGTGCCCGGTCGTCCTGGTGTCGCGGACGTCTCGTGCTTCCACAGTGGACACCGTGAACGACGACGGCGAGGCCGGGGCGGCACTCGCCGTCCAACACCTCGTCGGGCTTGGTCACCGGCGGATCGCGCATCTCGACGGCGGGGGCGCGGCGACCGCGGCGGCGCGGCGCAAGGGGTACCAGCAGGCGATGCGCCGCAACGGCCTCGAGCCGCTGGTCGTCCGAAGTGAACACACCGACCATGCCGGTGAAAAGGCCGTCCAGGAACTGCTGAGCACCTACAACCGTTCCGACCTGCCGACGGCTTTGCTCTCCGGTAACGACTTCAACGCCGTCGGTGCCATTTCCGCGCTCGAAGACGCCGGACTACGCGTCCCGGAAGACGTGTCCGTCGTTGGTTACGACAACACGTCGCTCGCGGCGTTGCGGCATCTATCACTGACCACTGTGGACCAGCCGCGGATCGAAATGGGCAGGCTGGCCACGGAGGCACTCTTGGAACGCGTCCGCGGTGAACGGACCGAGCCGGTCCGGCACCTGCTGCATCCCTCGCTGGTCGTCCGCTCGACGACCACCGCGCCCTTCGTGAAGCCCTGAAAATCAGCCCTGAACTCAAAGGAGAGAAAGTGCCCGAACTCGTCCAGCACTGGATAGACGGCGCTTACACGCCGGGGGTGTCGACCCGCCGCGGCGACGTCTTCCAGCCCGCCACCGGCGTCCTCGCCCGGCAGGTCGTCCTCGCCGAGCAGTCCGATGTGGACCTGGCGGTCGCTTCCTCGCTCAAGGCGTCGGCCGACTGGGCCGAAAGCTCTTTGTCGACACGGGTGCGGATCCTGTTCGCCTTCCGTCAGCTCGTCGACGCCCACCGCGACGAGCTGGCCGCGCTGATCACGGCCGAGCACGGCAAGGTGCTCTCCGACGCCGCCGGCGAAGTGCAGCGCGGGCTCGAGGTTGTCGAGTTCGCCTGCGGTATTCCCCAGCTGCTCAAGGGCGAGCACTCCGATCAGGTGTCACGCGGGATCGACGCCTACTCGATCCGGCAACCGCTGGGGGTCGTCGCCGGGATCACGCCGTTCAACTTCCCGGTCATGGTCCCGATGTGGATGTTCCCGCTGGCGATCGCCTGCGGCAACACGTTCGTGCTCAAGCCGTCCGACCGCGATCCCTCGGCTTCGCTGAGGCTCGCCGAGCTGTTCTCGGAGGCGGGTCTGCCGCCAGGCGTGCTGAACGTCCTCCACGGCGACGCCGTCGCGGTCAACGTGCTGCTCGACCATCCGGACGTGGCCGGAGCGTCCTTTGTGGGCTCGACGCCGATCGCCAAGCACGTCTACGCAAGGGGAACCGCTGCCGGCAAGCGCGTGCAGGCTCTCGGTGGCGCGAAGAACCACATGGTCGTGCTACCCGACGCGGACATCGCCGGTGCCGCGGACGCCGCTGTTTCCGCCGGCTACGGCAGCGCGGGCGAGCGTTGTATGGCGATCTCGGTGGTTGTCGCGGTCGGTGACACCGCCGACCGGCTGGTACCGGCCATCGCCGAGCGCACCCGCGTGCTGATCACCGGACCCGGTACCACCGAGTCCTCGCAGATGGGCCCGGTCGTGACCGCGACCGCGCGAGATCGGATCGTGTCCGCTGTGGACGCCGGGGAAGCGGCGGGCGCGACGCTGGTCGTCGACGGACGAGGCTTCTCCCCGGAGAATCACTCCGACGGCTTCTGGGTCGGCCCGACGCTGTTCGACCACGTCACGCCGGACATGTCGGTGTACACCGAAGAAATCTTCGGGCCCGTGCTCGTCGTCGTCCGGGTGCCGACGTTCGACGCGGCGCTGGAACTGGTCAACAGCAACCCCTACGGCAACGGCACCGCGATCTTCACCGGCGACGGCCTCGCCGCGCGCGAGTACCAGCGGCGGGTGACCGTCGGGATGGTCGGCATCAACGTGCCCATTCCGGTGCCGATGGCCTACTACTCCTTCGGTGGCTGGAAGGACTCACTGTTCGGCGATACGCACGTCCACGGCGCCGAGGGCGTCCATTTCTATACCCGGGGAAAGGCCGTCACGGCGCGGTGGCCGCGCCAGGCGCACGGCGTCGACCTCGGTTTCCCCACGGCCTGACGTCAGCAGAACTCTTCGGGAGGACAACACCATGAGGCTCGGACTTGCCGGTACCGGCCGGATCGGGGTTTCGCACGCCGAGATCCTGCGGCAGATCGACGGCGTCGACTCGGTCGTCGTCGCCGATGTGGACGCCGAGCGCGCCCGCGCGACGGCCGCGAAACTCGGCGTCGACTTCGCGGAGAGCATCGACGCGCTCTTCGCGTCCGATGTGGACGGAATGGTGGTCACCGCGGCCACCGACGCGCACCCGGCGTTGATCATGAGGAGCGTCGACGCCGGTATCCCGGTGTTCTGTGAAAAGCCGGTCGCGACCGACATCACCGGCACCCTCGCCGTGATCGACCACATCAAGGGGTCGGAAGTACCGGTGCAGATCGGTTTCCAGCGCCGGTTCGACGCGGGGTACACCGCGGCGAGGGCCGCCGTCGCCGCCGGAGAGCTCGGCTGGATCCACACGCTGCGGGCGACCACTTTGGACCCCGCGCCGCCACCGGCGGAGTACGTCCCGCATTCCGGCGGGTTGTTCCGCGACTGCGGGGTGCACGATTTCGACATCATCCGCTGGGTCAGCGGCCATGAAGTCGTCGACGTGTACGCGCTGGGCGCCAACCGCGGGGAGCAGTTCTTCGTCGACGCCGGTGACGTCGACACGGCGGCCGCGACGCTGACGTTGGACGATGGCACGTTCGCGCTCGTGTCTCTGACGCGCTACAACGCCGCCGGGTACGACGTGCGGCTCGAAGTACTCGGCTCGAAGGCCGACGTGGTGGTCGGGCTGGACGGCCGGGTGCCGCTGCGGTCCGTCGAGCCCGGTGTGCCGCCGCTGCCCGGCCCGGCGTACCCGGGGTTCATGGAGCGGTTCCGGCCGGCTTACGTCAGCGAGCTCGAGACGTTCGTTTCGGTCGTGGCGGGCAAGGTGGAAAGCCCGTGCGGGGTCACCGACGCGCTGGAAGCCTTCTATATTGCCGAAGCCTGCGAGATCTCCCGCCGAGAAGGCAGGTCCGTCTCCGTGGCCGAGGTTCGCCGCTAGGACTGGTGAGCGTTCCGGCAGGTTCTCAGCGGCCGGAACGCTCACTGGCCCCCTCAGCCGCCCGCTTGGTTCACCGCGGCTTGCGCGCGAGACATGAACTGCTGGTAGGCGCCGTTGAGATAGGTCGTCCACGGCTGCCAGTTCGAACCGCCCGACGAGATCGTGAAGGCGGCCTGGGCACAGCCGGCCGGGTCGAAGGCCTGGCCGTCGGAGACCTCGGGCTGCCACTCGTTGCTGATCTGCCAGAGCCCGCGATCATGGCTGCAGTCGGCGTTGATCAGCACCGCCCTCGTCCAGCCCTGGCTCTCGGCGAGCGACACGGCCACCGAGATGACCCAGCCGTTTCCACTGAACCCGGCCTGCCTGGCGGTTTGCGCGAGCTGAAGATCGCTGTAGTGGTCTCCCTCCAATATGCTCTGCTGCTGACACGAGTCCTGCGTGCCGATGGTGCCCGCGGCGTCGGCCGGGCGCGTACCCGCTGACGCCAACGGCGCCGTGAACAGGGTCAACGCCGTGAGGATCGCCGCGGCGGATCAGGGTTCAGCCCCACGAAGTTCCCGAACACTCTCCGCGCGCATCGAATCACCGGGCGTCGTCTCGATCACTGCATACCCCTTCCGGCTGGGTGGCGGGGGTCACCGGGCGTCAATAACGCGTAAATGGACCCCTTCGGGGCGTCAAGGACCCGTCATTCCTCGTCGATTACAGAGGGCAACCGGCGCAAAGTTGCCTGGTCCTGGTCACCGGTGGGGTGACCTTTCTTGAAGGGTGCACTGTGGCCGACTTGCTCTATGCCGTGCTCTTGATCGGCATATTCGGGGTCCTCGCGCTCGCGCTGCGCGGATTGGAAAAGCTGTGAACGGGGCGGGCGCGGTCGCCAATATCGTCGGCGGCGTGCTGGCTCTCGGACTGATCATCTACCTGTTCATCGCACTCATCAGGCCGGAGAAATTCTAGAATGTCTGACACAGCTGCCGGCTTCGTGCAGGTCGGCCTCCTCCTGGTAGCGCTCGCGGTGGTGTACCGGCCATTCGGCGACTACATGGCCAGGGTCTTCTCCTCCGAGAAGCACTTGAAAGCGGAGCGCGGCCTGTACCGCCTCTTCCGGGTGAATCCCGATTCCGAACAGCGGTGGCCGACTTACGCCGCCGGTGTCCTCGGCTTGTCCTTCGTCTCCATTGTGCTGCTTTACCTCTTGCAGCGGTTCCAATCGGTCCTGCCGTGGAACTTCGGTCGCGGGACGATTTCACCCGCGGTCGCGTTCAACACCGCGGTCAGCTTCGTGACGAACACCAACTGGCAGTCCTACGTGCCCGAGACGACCATGGGGCACTTCGTCCAGATGACCGGGCTGACCGTCCAGAACTTCCTCTCCGCGGCCGTCGGGCTCGCTGTCGCGATCGCGTTGATCCGGGGGTTCATCCGCTCGAAGAGCGACCGCCTCGGCAACTTCTGGGTCGACCTGACCCGGGGGATCGTGCGGATCCTGCTGCCGATGGCGTTCGTCTTCGCCATCGTGATGATCGCGCTCGGGGTGATCGAGAGCCTCAAGTCCGGGGTCGCGGTGACCAACCCCGACGGCAGCAAGTCCACGATCGCGCTCGCGCCGGTCGCCAGCCAGGAGTCGATCAAGGAACTCGGCACCAACGGCGGCGGCATCCTCAACGCCAACTCCGCGCACCCCTTCGAGAACCCCACTGCCTGGACGAACCTGATCCAGCTGTTCCTGATTCTCGTCATCCCGGTGTCGCTGACCAGGACGTTCGGCAAGCTCGTCGGCAACACCAAGCAGGGCTACGTCCTGCTGTCCGTGATGGGCGCGCTGTGGACGGCCATGCTGGCCGTCACCTGGCTCTCCGAAACCCACTCGAACGGTCCGGCCGCACTGGCCGCCGGCGCGAACATGGAGGGCAAGGAGCAGCGGTTCGGTCAGAGTCTCACCTCGATCTTCGCCAACACCACGACCGGCACGTCCACCGGCGCGGTCAACGGCGCGCACGACAGCCTCAGCGGGCTGGGTGGTAGCGGTCCGTTGGTCAACATGCTGTTCGGTGAGATATCGCCGGGTGGCGTCGGTACCGGGCTCTACGGCATCCTCGTGATGGCGATCATCGCGATGTTCCTGGCCGGGCTGATGGTCGGGCGCACCCCGGAGTACCTGGGCAAGAAGCTCGGCAAGCGCGAAGTCACCTGCGCGGCGGTCGCCATGCTGGCGATGCCGACGGTCATGCTGCTCGGTTCCGGGATCGCCCTGATGATGCCGGACACGCTGTCGGCCTTGACCAACGACGGCGCGCACGGACTGTCCGAGGTGCTCTACGCCTACGCCTCGACCGGTAACAACAACGGCAGCGCGTTCGGCGGGCTCACCGCGACGAGCAACTGGTTCCAGTCGAGCCTCAGTGTGGCCATGGCACTGGGTCGGTTCATCCCGATCGTCGCCGTACTTTGCCTCGCCGGTTCCCTGGGCGCACAACGGAAGGTGCCCGAGACCGCGGGCACGCTCCCGACCACCGGGCCGTTGTTCGGCACCATGCTCACCGGGACCATCGTCCTGGTCGCAGCACTCACTTTCGTCCCGGCGCTCGCGCTCGGGCCATTCGCGGAGGCACTCGCGTGACCGTCACCGATACCCCTCAGCGCACCGCTGAGGAAGAACAGAAGCACCACGCCGAGAACGCCGGCCGGGTCGGCGCGGGCATCTTCAGCCCGCGTCAGCTGTGGACGTCGCTGCCCGACGCGCTGCGCAAGCTCAACCCCAAACACCAGCTGGCCAACCCCGTCATGTTCGTGGTGTGGGTCGGTTCGGCACTGTCGACGGTGTTCGCCATCACCGATCCCAACGCGTTCGTCATCATCACCACGGTCTGGCTCTGGCTCACGGTTCTCTTCGCGAACCTGGCCGAAGCGGTCGCCGAGGGGCGCGGCAAGGCGCAGGCGGAAAGCCTGCGTCGCAGCAAGAAGGAGACGGTCGCCCGGCGGCTTACCGAGGACGGCTCCGAGGAGAGCGTGCCCGGAGTCGACCTGCGCATCGGCGACCTCGTCGTGGTCGAAGCGGGCGAGGTCATCCCCGGTGACGGTGACGTCGTCGAGGGCATCGCGACGGTAGACGAGTCGGCGATCACCGGCGAGTCCGCTCCGGTGATCCGTGAATCCGGCGGTGACCGCAGCGCGGTCACCGGCGGAACCACGGTGCTCTCGGACCGGGTCGTCGTGAAGATCACCACCAAGCCCGGCGAGTCCTTTGTAGACCGGATGATCGCCTTGGTGGAAGGCGCCTCGCGACAGAAGACGCCCAACGAGATCGCGCTGACGATCCTCCTGGCGACGCTGACGATCATCTTCCTGCTCGCCGTCGTCGCGCTTCAGCCGATGGCGACGTACTCGCACGGCACCCAGTCGGTCATCGTGCTGACCGCGTTGCTGGTCTGCCTGATCCCGACCACGATCGGCGCACTGCTGTCCGCCATCGGTATCGCCGGGATGGACAGGCTCGTCCAGCGCAACGTGCTCGCGACCTCGGGCCGCGCGGTCGAAGCCGCAGGCGACGTCTCGACGCTGCTGCTCGACAAGACCGGCACGATCACCTTCGGAAACCGGAAGGCGACCGAGTTCATCCCGGTCGGATCGTCCACTCCGGACGAACTGGCCCGTGCGGCCCGGCTGTCCAGCCTGGCTGACGGCACGCCCGAAGGCCGCAGCATCATCGAGCTGGCCACCAGGGAGTACGGCCTGCCCGAGGCGGCTACCGAGGACGAGAAGGTCGCCGAGTTCGTCCCGTTCACCGCGCAGACGCGCATGAGCGGGATCAACTTCGGCCAGCGCGAGGTCCGCAAGGGTGCCACGGCTTCCGTTCGCTCGTGGGTCCGCGACCGCGGTGGCGAAATGCCGGACGAGACCGAGCGGGTCGTCGACCAGATCAGCCAGCAGGGCGGGACCCCGCTGGTGGTCGCCGAGTCCGATGGCGGCCGGGCCTTCGTCCGCGGCGTGATCCGGCTGTCCGACGTCGTCAAGCCGGGGATGAAGGAGCGCTTCGACGAGCTGCGCCTGATGGGTATCCGGACGGTCATGATCACCGGGGACAACCCGCTGACCGCCAAGGCCATCGCCGCGGACGCCGGGGTCGACGACTTCCTCGCCGAGGCGACGCCGGAAGACAAGATGGCGCTGATCAAGAAGGAGCAGGAGGGCGGGCGGCTGGTCGCGATGACCGGTGACGGTACGAACGACGCTCCGGCGCTCGCGCAGTCCGATGTCGGTGTCGCGATGAACACCGGCACGTCGGCGGCCAAAGAGGCCGGCAACATGGTCGACCTCGACTCCAACCCGACGAAGCTGATCGAGATCGTGGAGATCGGCAAGCAGTTGCTGATCACCCGCGGCTCGCTGACGACGTTCAGCATCGCCAACGACCTCGCGAAGTACTTCGCGATCCTGCCCGCGATGTTCGCCTCGATCTACCCGCAGCTGGGCGGGCTGAACATCATGCACCTGCACTCGCCGCACACGGCGATCCTGTCGGCGGTGATCTTCAACGCGTTGATCATCGTCGGCCTGATCCCGTTGGCGCTGCGAGGTGTCCGCTACCGCCCTTCGTCGGCCTCGGCCCTGCTGCGCCGCAACATGCTGATCTACGGCTTGGGTGGGATCGTCAGCCCGTTCCTCGGGATCTGGGTCATCGACCTGCTCATCCGCCTCATTCCGGGAATCGGGTAATCATGATGAAGGTATTGCTCAAGCAGACCGCGGCGGGCCTTCGGGTGCTGATCGTGCTCAGCGTCCTGCTGGGCGTGATCTA
Source organism: Amycolatopsis sp. (assembly GCF_025464955.1). Lineage (GTDB taxonomy): Bacteria > Actinomycetota > Actinomycetes > Mycobacteriales > Pseudonocardiaceae > Amycolatopsis. Next base: position 58,687 of record NZ_JAODNM010000168.1, read on the forward strand.
CCCGCTGGGCGTCTGGGCCGTGTCCCGGATCCCCGGGCTGCAGTCGAACGCCGAAGGTTCGGTGATCACCCAGAACGGGCAGGCCGTCGGCTCTCCGCTGATCGGTATCGACCCGGTCCCGGCCGACCCGGCCCACGACCCGTGGTTCCACAACCGCCCGTCGGCCGTGGCCGTCGACAGCTCCAAGCCGCTCGGCCCGGCCAACCCGTCCAGTTCCGGCGCGTCGAACCTGTCCGAGTACAACCAGAAGCTCGTCGACGCGATCAACCAGCGCAAGGGCCTCATCGCCCAGCGTGAGGGCGTCACGCCGGCGCAGGTGCCGGCCGACGCCGTCACCTCGACCGGTTCCGGCCTCGACCCGTCGATCAGCGTCGCTTACGCGGACCTTCAGATCCAGCGTGTCGCCGCCAACAGCGGCGTCTCGGTGGACAAGGTGCGCCAGCTGGTCGACGACAACACCTCCGGCGCCGGGATCGGCATTCCCGGGGTCAACGTCCTGAAGCTGAACCTGGCCGTCGAAGCGGCCGCCGGGCACCAGCTGCACTAGGGCGACGGCGAAAGGGACTTTCCTCACGTTCGTCGGGGAAAGTCCCTTTCGGCAATCTTGAGGACGAGAGAGCAGACTGGCGGAGTGGACGAGCAACAAGTGGCCGAGAACAGGGTCGCAGAAGACGGTGAGGCCGCGCCGGCCAAGCCCCGGCGTGGTGAACTGCGGATCTACCTCGGCGCCGCGCCCGGGGTGGGCAAGACTTTCGCCATGCTCGGGGAGGCCAGGCGCCGCCTCGACCGCGGGACCGACGTCGTCGCCGGGCTCGTGGAGACCCACGGCCGTGCCAAGACCGCCGAGTTGCTGGACGGCATCGAGATCCTCCCGCGCCGGGAGGTCCACCACCGCGGTCACGACTTCACCGAAATGGACGTCGACGGGTTGCTGGCGCGGCACCCCGAGGTCGCCATCGTCGACGAGCTCGCGCACACCAACGTGCCGGGTTCGCGCAACGAGAAGCGCTGGCAGGACGTCCAGGAGCTGCTCGCGGCCGGGATCGACGTTCTGTCCACGGTCAACGTGCAGCACCTGCAGAGCCTCAACGACGTCGTCGAGCGCATCACCGGCGTCGCGCAGCAGGAGACGATCCCCGACGAGGTCGTCCGCAAGGCCGAGCAGCTCGAGCTCATCGACATCACCCCGGAGGCGCTGCGCCGCCGGCTGGCGCACGGCAACGTCTACCCGGCCGAGCGCATCGACGCCGCGCTGGGCAACTACTTCCGCCCCGGCAACCTCACGGCATTGCGCGAGCTGGCGTTGCTGTGGGTCGCCGACCAGGTCGACGTCGCGCTGCAGCGCTACCGCGCCGAGCAGCAGATCACCGACACGTGGGAAGCGCGTGAACGGGTCGTCGTGTCGATCACCGGCGGCCCGGAAAGCGAGACGCTGATCCGCCGCGGCAGCCGTATCGCCACCCGCGCCGGAGCCGAGTTGCTGGTGCTCCATATTCTGCGTGGGGACGGCTTGTCCGGCCTCGGCCCGACGGCCGTCGTCCGCTACCGGACGTTGACCGAAGAGCTCGGCGCGTCGTTCCATCAGGTCGTCGGCGACGACGTGCCGACCGCGCTGCTGGACTTCGCGCGCGGGGTCAACGCGACCCAATTGGTCATCGGCACGTCGCGCCGCTCCAGGGTCGCGCGGCTGTTCGACGAGGGCATCGGCGCGGCGGTGGTCCGCGACTCCGGACCCATCGACGTGCACATGGTCACCCATGCGCAAGCGGGCGGGAAGCTGCGCGCCAAGCTCATGAACAGCCCGCTGGCACCGTCCCGGCAGATCATGGGCTGGATCCTCGCGGTCGCGTTGCCCGCGATCGCTACGCTCATAGGTGCGTTGCTCCGCAACGAGCTCGACCTCTCCACCGATGTCGTCGACTACGTGCTCGCGACAGTGATCGTGGCGCTCGTCGGCGGCCTCGGACCGGCTCTGCTGGCTGCCGTGCTCGCCGCGGGGTTGCTGAACTTCTATTTCACCGAGCCGTTCTACACCCTCACCGTGCACTCACCGCGCAACATCGTCACGCTGGTGGCGATGGTCGTCGTCGCGATCCTGGTTGCCCTGGTTGTCGACGCCGCGGCCAGGCGCGCGACGCAGGCGGCACGGGCGCGGACCGAGGCGGCGTTGCTCGCTTCCTACGCGAGGACCGTGCTCACCCATCCCGCGCCGGTGGAACGACTGCTGGAGAAGGTCCGGGAGAACTTCGGGCTCAATTCGGTGGCGCTGCTGGAAAAGCGTGACGGCGATTGGAAATGCGTCGCGCAGTCGGGTTCGAACCCCTGTGACGACCCGGATGAGGCCGATGTCGATATCGCGGTGACCCCGGAGGTTCACCTGACCCTGCGCGGCCGCGCGCTGCCGGCTGCCGACCGGCGCGTGCTCGAAGCCGTTGCGGGACAAGCGCTGCTTGCGCTGCGGCAACAGCGTATGACCGCGAAGACAGCGCAGGCGGAACGCAAGGCGGAGGCGACGGAACTGCGCACGGCACTGCTTTCCGCTGTCGGCCACGATCTCCGGACGCCGCTGACCTCGATCAAGGTGTCGATCGGGAGCCTGCGCGCGACCGATCTCCAGCTGTCCGAAGAGGACACGACCGAGCTGCTGGAGACCATCGAGGAGTCCACCGACCGGCTGGCCGGCTTGGTCGACAACCTCCTGGACTCGTCCCGCCTGGCCACCGGAGCCGTCCGGCCGCACCTGCGTCCGGTGGGCTACGACGAAGTCGTCGCACACGCGCTGTCCAATGTGGACGGGTCGGCGTCGGTGGTGGTCGCGGTGGACGAGCACCTCCCGTCGGTACTCGCCGACCCCGGGCTGCTCGAACGGGTCGTCGCGAACGTCATCGACAACGCCTTGCGCCACGGCGCGGCTCGCGAGCCCGTGTCGGCGCGGGCCAGTACGCATTCCGAGCACGTCGAGCTGCGCATCATCGATCACGGGCAGGGGTTGAAGAAGGGGGCCGCGAAGTCCGCGTTCGCGCCGTTCCAGCGGCTCGGCGACCGCGACGCGACCGCGGGTGTCGGCCTCGGCCTGTCCGTGGCGAAGGGGTTCACCGAGGCGATGGGCGGCACCATCCGCGCCGAGGACACGCCGGGCGGCGGTCTGACCATGGTGATCTCCCTTCCGGCCTATCGTTCGGGTGATCTCGAAAAACCACTGCCGGGCTTCGATGAGCTGGTGCTGCACGAAAGCGGGGAACAGGTGCGATGACCGGGGAAAACGGCCAGACGACGGCCAGTACCGTGCTCGTCGTCGACGACGAACCGCAGATCGTGCGGGCGCTCCGGATCAACCTGTCCGCCCGCGGCTACCGGGTGATCACCGCGCACGACGGCGCCGCGGCGCTGCGGGCGGTCGCCGAGACCAAACCGGACGTCGTGGTGCTCGACCTCGGGCTGCCCGATATGGACGGCAACGAGGTCATCGCGGGCCTGCGCGGCTGGACGACGGTGCCGATCATCGTGCTGTCGGCGCGCGGCGACTCGTCGGACAAGGTGCAGGCACTCGACGCCGGCGCCGACGACTACGTGACCAAACCGTTCGGCATGGACGAGCTGCTGGCGCGGCTGCGCGCCGCCGTCCGGCGGTCGGTCGTGACCTCTTCGGACGGTGGGGAAGCGGTGGTGGAGACCGGTTCCTTCACCATCGACCTGGCCGCGAAGAAGGTGATGCGCGAGGGCGCGGAGGTGCACCTCACCAAGACCGAGTGGGGAGTGCTGGAGTTGCTCGTGCGCAACCGCGGGCGCCTCGTCGCGCAGAAACAGCTGCTGCACGACGTCTGGGGGCCGACCTACGAGACGGAATCGCATTATCTGCGGGTCTACCTGGCGCAACTGCGCCGGAAACTCGAACCGGAGCCCTCCCGGCCTCGGCACTTGCTCACCGAGCCGGGAATGGGCTACCGCTTCGAGGTCTGACAGGTGTTCACGGGCTGGTAGGAGGCGTACTGCTGTCGCTACCGCTTGGAGAAGTCGTCCCGCCGCCGGTGCCCGTGGTACTCGGCGGCGGGACCGGGCTTGATGACCCGGGCGGAGGTGTCGTCGGCGTGGTCGACGACGACGGTGGCGGTGTGCTCGACGGCGAGGACGTCGTCGGCGTGGTGGTCGACGTCGGCGACGTCTTGGTCGTCGGCGAGGACGGCGGCGGAGGGTCCGACCGCGGCCCGGTGGGACCGCCCGGCGGGGCTCCCACCGGCGGAGGCGGAGGCGGCAGCACGGTGGTGGTCGGGTGGCCGTCCGGGCCGACGCTGACCACGGTGGTCGGCGGCTGGCTGGACGGCGGGAGCTGACCGGGGGCGCCGGAACCGGGGATGGTCATCGGGCTGCCGGGGCCGCCGTTGCCCTGGACGACCTGGATGCCCGGGGTGGTGCCCTGGCCTCCGTTGGTGAGCCCGGGGTTGCCCGACGCGGTGGGCGAAGGGCCGGCCACCTGGGCGACTACACCGAAGATGGTGGCGACGGCCAACCCACTGAGGCCGAGCATGATGTAGCCGCCCCGCTGCAGGAGGCCGTTGGACTCGCGTGGGGGTGCCACCGAAAAGCTGGCTCCGGAAAGGTCAGGGGCGTACGGACTCGAATCTGACCCGTCGGGACGGGACATGCAGGACTCCTCGGCTGGACGGTGTAGATGCGGTTCTGTGACCAAAATACCTGACCTGGCTGGTCCGGCTGGCTGACCCCCGCCGGGACGTTATCACTGACGGGTGACCGTCAGCGAGCGTTCGGGTGCGCGGTGCTGACTGTGCGTCGCCATGGCGGTGGGGCACGATGGCGGCCGTGAGTGAGACGGAAAAGAACGTACGGCTGACAGCCTGGGTGCACGGCCAGGTCCAGGGGGTCGGTTTTCGCTGGTGGACCCGCAGCCGCGCGCTGGAGCTGGGCTTGGTCGGCAGCGCGAAGAACCTCCGGGATGGCCGTGTCGAGGTGGTAGCGGAGGGTGTTCGTGACCACTGTGAGCGGCTTTTGACCATTTTGCGGACTGGAAAATCACCCGGAAGTGTGGACCATGTCGTCGAGCGGTGGTCGGCTGCGAAAGGCGGCCTCACTGCTTTCGTCGAACGTTGAGCGCTCAACTTCCGACTGTGCGGGGGGTGTCGGGTGGTTGGTCGGTTGACGTGGCGGGTTCGGCTTTACTACAGCAAGGACCGGGGCGAGTTGGTGTGTCTGGTGTGGCGTTGTGACGTAAGGCGTACTCAACTAGGCCTTGACGACGTCTCTGTCCTACCGGGAGTCCCAGCAGGCACATCGCCATCGCCAGCGCCACCTGCACGGCGTGACTGGCCTTCAGTGCCGCTACCAGCACCCGTTCGCCCCGGTCCTTACTGCTGTGGACAGAACTGACCACCCCGACCCCCCTAAATTCCAGGCATTGGCGTTGGACGCACTGCGAGGGTCGCCATGTCGTGGCCTTGAGGGGCCTCGAACCCGCCCCCGCGCACCTGTGACTCCTGTGGTGAGTGTTGCTGGTGAGGTGCACACTGTGCTAAGGCGCGCCCCGAAGTGGCCCGCGTCCCACGACCGGCATCGGCCGGAAGGTAACCTTTGAAGATTCTCGCCGTAGTCCGCCACGTCGTCCGCCACGTCGTCCGTCATGTCATCCGCCATGCCAGAGGGGTCAGCATCAAGTGCATCTGAAAAGCTTGACGCTCAAGGGCTTCAAGTCCTTCGCCTCGGCCACCACGTTGCGCTTCGAGCCGGGCATCACCTGCGTCGTCGGGCCCAACGGCTCAGGCAAGTCGAACGTGCTCGATGCGCTGCGCTGGGTGATGGGCACCCAGGGCGCCAAGGACCTGCGCGGCGGCAAGATGGAGGACGTCATCTTCGCCGGCACCGCCGGCCGCGCGCCGCTGGGGCGAGCCGAGGTCACCCTCACCATCGACAACGCCGACGGCGCGCTGCCGATCGAGTACTCCGAGGTCGCCATCACGCGGCGGATGTTCCGCGACGGCGCGAGCGAGTACGAGCTCAACGGCAAGACCTGCCGGCTGATGGACGTCCAAGAGCTGCTGTCGGACTCCGGGATCGGCCGCGAGATGCACGTCATCGTCGGGCAGGGCCAGCTGGCGCAGATCCTCGAGGCCAAGCCCGAGGAGCGCCGCGCCTTCATCGAAGAAGCCGCCGGGGTGCTCAAGCACCGCAAGCGCAAGGAAAAGGCGCTTCGCAAGCTCACGTCGATGCAGGGCAACCTCGACCGTCTCGGCGACCTGACCACCGAACTCCGCCGTCAGCTCAAGCCGCTAGGCAAGCAGGCCGAGATCGCCCGCAAGGCCCAGTCGGTCCAGTTCGAGCTGCGGGATTCGCGGCTGCGGCTGCTCGCCGACGACCTGGTCAACCAGCGCGCCGGGATCGCGCGCGAGGAGGCCGACGAAAACCTCGCCCGCGCCCGTCGCGCCGAGGTCGAGCAGGCCCTCGAAATGGTCACCGCGCAAGAGAACGAGCTCGAGTCCGCGCTGGCCGAGGACGCTCCGCTGCTCGCTGCGGCCCAGGAGACCTGGTACAAGCTTTCGGCGCTGGGCGAGCGCCTGCGCGGCACGGTCCGCCTCGCCATGGAGCGCCAGCGCCACCTCTCCGCCGACGTGCAGACCAGCAGCGGTGGCCGCGACCCCGACGAGCTGCTCGCCGAGGCCGAGCTGGTCGCCGAGCAGGAGCAGGAGCTCGTCGAGGCCGTTGCGGAAGCCCGTGAGACGCTCGCGGAGAGCGTGCTGCGCCGTGAGGAGCTCGAACACCAGGTTCAGGCCGCCGAGCGCGCGCACATGGCGGCCGTCCGGGCGATCGCCGACCGCCGCGAGGGGCTCGCGAAGCTCACCGGCCAGGTCGAGGCCCTGCGCAGCAAGAACGGCGCCACCTCCGACGAGATCGAGCGGCTCACCACCTCGATCGACGAGGCGAGCGCGCGTGCCGAGTTCGCCACCGAAGAGCTCGAAGAGGCGCGTGCCGAGGGCGGGGTCGAGGAGTCGGACGACTCCGACCTGCAGGCCCGGCACGACCGTGTGGTCGAGGCCAACAACACCGCCAAGGCGCGGGTCGAGGAGCTGGTCAAGGCCGAGCGGACGGCCGAGCGGGAGATCGCCTCGGAGCGTGCCCGCGTCGAGGCGTTGTCGATGGGGCTCAAGCGGAAGGACGGCGCCGGCGCGCTTCTTGGTGCCACGCACCAGCTTCCGGGCCTGCTCGGTTCGGTCGCGGCGCTGCTGACGGTCGAGCCGGGGCACGAGATCGCGCTGGCCGCGGCACTGGGCCCGGTGGCTGACGCCGTCGCCGTGGCCGGCGGCGAAGATGCGCTCGCCGCGCTGAAGTTCTTGAAGAGCAACGATTCTGGCCGCGCCGGGATCCTGCTCGGCGGGTTCGAGTCCGTTGTGGACATCGGTGCCTGGCCGTCCCTGCCCCACGGTGCCCGCTGGGCACGCGACGTCGTCACCGCACCGGAAGCGTTGCGCCCCGCGGTCGAGAAGGCACTCGAACGCGTCGCCATCGTGGACGACCTCGACACCGCCCGCCGGCTCGTGGCCGTGCATCCCGAGGTCAGCGCCGTGACGGCCGAGGGAGACGTCTTCGGCTCGCAGTGGGCCGTCGGTGGTTCGCAGCGCAGCGAGAGCGTCATCGAGGTGCAGGCCGCGGTCGACGAGGCCGGTGACCGCTTGCGTGCGGCCGAGCGCGCGATCGAGCGCACCGCGGCCGAGTTGGAAGGCGCGCGCGCCGAGCAGCAGGCCCGCCGCGACGAGGTCGGCCAGGCCAAGGAAGCGCTCGGCGAGGCTAAGGTCCGCAAGGCCCGTTCCGGCGAGCGGCTCAACCGGATGCAGCAAGCCGCGCGCACGGCCGAAGCCGAGGTCGAGCGGCTGCGAACGCAGCGCGCGAGGGTCGAGCAGAGCCGCGAGCAGGCGCTCACGGCGTTGGCGGAGCTGGAAGACAGGCTCACGGCCTTCGACGAGCAGCCTGTGGACGACGACCCGGACACCGACGAGCGCGACCAGGCCGCCGAGGCTCTCGCCGTCATCCGCCAGGAGGAGATGGAGTCGCGGCTTTCGCTGCGGACCGCTGAAGAGCGGGCACGCGGGATCGCCGGCAAAGCCGAGTCCCTGCGCCGCGCCGCGATCGCCGAACGGCAATCGCGCGAACGCTACGAAAAAGCCCGGATCGCCAGGGCCCGGGGTGCCGAGATCGCCACCGCGGTGGTCGACGGCGGTGAGATCGCGCTGGAGCGCATCGAGATTTCGGTGCAGCGCGCCGCGTCCGAGCGTGACGCCGCGCAGGCCGCGCGCCAGGGCCGGGAGACCGCGCTCGCACAGGTCCGCGGCAAGGTCCGCGAGCTCACCGGAGAGCTGGAGAAGCTCACCGATGCCGTGCACCGCGACGAGGTCCAGCGCGCCGAGCAGCGGCTCCGGCTGGAAACCCTCGAGGGCAAGATCGCCGACGATTTCGGCATCGGGCTGAGCGACCTCGTCAACGAGTACGGCCCGGACGTGCCGGTGCCGCCGAGCTCCGGCGAGATGGCCGAGTACGAGTCGGCGAAGGAGCGCGGCGAGACGGTCGCGATGCCGCAGCCCATCCCGTTCGAGCGGGAGACGCAGACCAGGCGGGCCAAGCGCGCGGAGAAGGACCTCGCGCTGCTCGGCAAGGTCAACCCGCTGGCGCTGGAGGAGTTCGCGGCGCTGGAGGAGCGGTACAAGTTCCTGTCGACGCAGCTCGAGGACCTCAAGGACACCCGCAAGGACCTGCTGACCGTGATCAAGGAGGTCGACGAGAAGATCCTCGAGGTGTTCGCGTCGGCCTACGAGGACGTCGCGCGCGAGTTCGAGATCGTGTTCAACGTGCTCTTCCCGGGTGGTGAGGGCCGGATGATCCTCACCGAGCCGAACGACCTGCTGGCCACCGGCGTCGACGTCGAAGCCCGTCCGCCGGGCAAGAAGGTCAAGCGGCTGTCGCTGCTCTCCGGTGGCGAGAAGTCGCTGGTCGCGGTGGCGATGCTGGTCGCGATCTTCCGTGCGCGCCCTTCACCGTTCTACGTGATGGACGAGGTCGAGGCCGCGCTGGACGACACCAACATGCGTCGGCTGATCAGCCTGCTGGAGGAGCTGAGGTCGGCGTCGCAGCTGATCATCATCACCCACCAGAAGCCGACGATGGAGATCGCCGACGCGCTGTACGGCGTCAGCATGCAGGGCGACGGCATCACGAAGGTCATCTCGCAGCGGCTGCGGAACAGCGACGGCGAGCGGATCGCCGAGCCGGGCGACGACATTCTCCCCGACGTCCCCCCGGCCCCAGTCCGCCTCCCCACCACCCCCGACGTCAACACCACCCCGACTACCACCCCCACCCCCACCCCAGACAAGGCGGCCGAGGCGGCCGCCACCCCGGAGCCGACCCCCGCCCCGGTGGATTCCCCAGCGCTCTGACGCTGCCCACCGCAACTCGCCGTCGAGTTGCGGTGGTTGCGGACGCTAACTACCGCAACTCGCCGTCGAGTTGCGGGGCCAAGCGGGGGCACTTTTGTACATAGTGGCTCTTGTGTCGTATGTGTGGGTCCGCGACGCCTCTGTGGTGTCGGTGTGGCTGGTGGGGTTCTTGAGGTCAGCGGGTGTGGTCGGCTGTCAGTGAATGTGGGACTCGTCGGCGTGAACGTGGGACTCGCCGGGCTGGAGTGTGGGACTCGCCGATGTGCTGTGCGAGTCCCACGTTCAGCGAGGGCGAGTCCCACAGTCAGACCGGTGAGTCCCACACCCAGCTTCGGACACCGGCATTCGCCGGACACGACCCGGCCCTTGCTGCGGTAAAACGCAGCCAGTCCACAGCAACCAGCACCCACGCATACGACCGAAGAGCTGCAAAAAAGTACAAAAGTGCCCTATTTGTCCAGCAGCAGGTGCACGGAAAGTTCGAGGCGGGCGGCGACGTCGGCGGCGGACGCTCGCCGGGTGACCCAGGCGACCAGGTTCGCCATCCAGACGTCGGCGATCAGGTGGAAGATGTCGCGGTCGCCGTCGGTGGGCTCGTCGATGCCCATCGCTTGGGCGAACATGTCCTCCATCAGACGGCCGACCTGCTCGACCTCGGCCGCGGCGGTGGTGTCGGCGAACATGAAGGCCCGGACCATGGCCTCGGTCAGGTGCGGGTCGCGCTGCATCAGCCGGGTGTTGCGGCCGAGCACGAACATCAGTCTGTCGGCGGGGGTTTCGCCGGGGATCGCGACCCGGTTCAGTTTCTCTTGCGCACGCTCGAATTCCCGCGCGAGCCCGGACACCAGCAGGTGGATCTTCGACGGGAAGTACCGGTAGAGCGTGCCCAAGGCGACGTCGGCCTTTTCGGCGACGGCCCGCATCTGCACGGCGTCGTATCCGCCCTTGGCCGCCAGCGCCAGCGTCGCGTCGATGATGCGCTTGCGCCTGTCCCGCTGCGCCGCGGAGCCCAGTTCGTCGCCGTTGATCGCGCCGAGCGCGGCCGCACGGGCCTTTGCCGGCGTCACGGGCTTGCCTGCCATCGGGGCTCCCAGCTGATTCGGAACTTGTTCCACTTGCCGGGTTAGCGTACCTAACCCGGCTAACGGTTCAAGTCGCGGCCTACTCGCCAAGAAACTGAAACACGTTCTACAATAGTTCCCGGCTCAGTCACCGCTGCCGGGGAGGACCCTTGCCAATCGCGACCACCGAGGAGCAGCGGGCGCTGGCCGAGTCGATCGCCACCTGGGCGACGCGCGGGACGACGTCGGATTGGGGACTGGCGGGGATCGGCGTGGCCGAGGAGCTCGGCGGGGCCGGCGGCACGGTCGCGGACGCGGCCACCGGGCTCGAGGCGGCGGCTATGGCCTTGGCCGAGGGGCCGCTGCTCAGCGCGACACTGGGTTGCTTGCTGCTCGCTCGCGCGACCGGGCGGGCGCGGGACGTGCTGGCTTCGGTCGCTTCCGGGGCCGCGCGGATCGCCGTCGGGCTCGACGGTTTCAGCGCGGTTCCCCAGCCTGACGGCGGGCTGGTGGTGTCCGGCAGGGCTCCGGTCCTTGACGCCGACGAATCGGCGTTTCTCCTGCTCACAGCGGGCGAGGTGGCTTTCCTCGTCGAGCCGCGTTCGGTGGGGCTCCGGATCGAGGCCGCCGAGCCGTTCGACTTTTCGCGGGCGGTGGGAACCGTCGAACTGCGTGACGCGGAAGTCCCGCCCGAGTCGGTTCTGACCGGGCTGGACTCGGGCGCGGTCGAGCGGTTCGCCGTCACGCTGGCGGTCGCCGAAGCGGCCGGTGTCGCGGCTTGGTGTGTGCGCACGGCGAGCGAGTACGCGAAGATCCGGGAGCAGTTCGGCCGTCCTATCGGTTCGTTCCAGGCCGTCAAACACCTGTGCGCCGAGATGCTGTGCCGCGCCGAGATCGCTGCGGCGCTCGCCTGGGACGCCGCGCGCGCCGCGGACGAGACCCCCGAACAGCACGCGCTCGCCGCTTCGGCGGCGGGGGCCGCGGCGCTCGACGCCGCTGTCGACAACGCGAAGGACTGTATTCAGGTCCTCGGCGGCATCGGGTTCACCTGGGAACACGACGCGCATCGTTACCTGCGCCGGGCGGTCGCACTGCGGCAGTGGGCCGGCGGTTCCCCGCGGTGGCGGCGTCAAGCGGCGGCGCTCTCGGTGGGCGGACAACGTCGTCGGATCGGTTGGGACAGCGGCGAAAGCCCGGCCGAGATCCGCGCGGTCGCCGCGGAAATCGCCGCGCTTCCCGCTCAGCGGCAACGTCTGCGCCTGGCCGAGTCGGGCTTCCTGGCTCCACATTGGCCGAAGCCCTATGGTCTCGACGCGTCCGCCTCGGAGCAGTTGGTGATCGACGCCGAACTCGCGCGTGCCGGGGTGCGCCGTCCCGATCTCGTCATCGGCGCGTGGGCCGTTCCGACGATCCTCGCGCACGGGTCACCCGAGCAGCGGGAGCGGTTCGCCGGGCCGACGTTGCGCGGGGAACTCGTTTGGTGCCAACTGTTCAGCGAACCCGGAGCGGGTTCGGACCTCGCGTCGCTGACGACCAGGGCCGAGCGGTGCGACGGCGGCTGGCGGCTCACCGGGCAGAAGGTCTGGACCTCGTTGGCCCGCGAAGCGGACTGGGCGATTTGCCTGGCACGTACCGATCGGACCGTCCCGAAACACCGCGGGATCACTTATTTCCTTGTCGACATGGCCACGGCCGGGATCACCACCAAGCCGTTGCGGGAGATCACCGGGGACGCCGTGTTCAACGAAGTGTTCCTCGACGACGTCTTCGTGCCCGACACCGATGTCGTCGGTGAGCCCGGTGCCGGCTGGCGGCTCGCCAGGACCACGCTGGCCAATGAACGGGTCGCCATTGGCAGCGGCTCGGCGGTCGGCGAGACGGTCGAAAAACTCCTCGAACAGGTGAAGACGGGCGATCCCGCTGTCCTCGAACGGTTGGGCGCGTTGATCGCCGAAGGTTCGGCCGGCTCGCTGCTCGACCTGCGTGCCGCGCTGCGACGGCTGGCAGGGCAGGGGCCGGGGCCGGAATCCAGTGTGCGCAAGCTGCTTGGCGTGCGCCACCGGCAATCCGCGGCGGAACTGGCGCTCGAACTCTGCGGCTCGGCCGCGCTGGGCGTCGGGCCCTCGACGTCGGCCGCGCAGCACGAATTCCTGCTGACCCGCTGCCTCAGCATCGCCGGTGGCACCACCCAGGTCCTGCTGAACCTCATCGCCGAACGCCTGCTCGGGCTGCCCCGCGAGTGAGCCGCGTCAGGTTTTGTCGGTGCTCTCGCCTAAGGTCCGTGACGTGTTGTCGTTCGGCGAGCAGACCCAAGCCACCTACGTCCCCTCGGACCCGCCGCGGGACGGGGTGCTCGCGTTGTGGGGCGACGGTGCCGGCGATACCCCGATCGAACTCGCGCTGCCGTCGGGGAAGTCGTTCCAGCGCACCAAGATCGATGCCACGCTCATGCCGCTCGCCGAGGCGATCCCGCACCTGCTGACGGCCGGTGAGGAGGCGAGCCCGGCGATCGCCGCCTGGTCCGCCGCTGTCACCGCCGGGGTCAACCTGATCGATCGCGGCCGGCTCGAACCGGCCGCGACCCCACGCGGTTTCGATGCCTGGCGGGTCGGCCCGCTGGACGTCGACGATGAGAGTGTCCTGCGGAAGCTGGCCGCCGCGCTGCCTCCCGAGGCCCACGCGCTGCCGTTGGCCGGGCTGAAGAACATCCGGCTGCATTCACCCGAGTCGCTGGTACGGGCGCTCTGGGACGCCACCGCGGCCGTGCTGGTGCGCCGGCCGTCGGCGAGCGGCCCGGCCGCGCCGAGCGGGGCGGCGCTGCTGATGCGCGTCGAGGTTTTGGAGCCGGACGGGGTTTTTGCCGGGAGGTTCGCGCTGCGCAGTGCCGCCGATCCGAGCCTGGTCGTCGAGGTCTCCGCGTTGCCGGAGGCCGACGAAGCCGTACTCACCCGGCTGGGGGAGGACGTTCGGGCGCAGCTGGCGGTGGCGTTGCGGCGTGGCGGCCGGGTGTGGACTCCCCTGCAGCGGGCGGTGGACGAGCCGGCTCTCGGCCTCGTGCTGGACGAGAACGAGGTCATCGACCTGCTGGGGCGCGGTGGTCGCGTGCTCGAAGGCGCGGGTGTCGAGGTTCTGTGGCCCGAGGGTCTTTTCGCGGACAAGGTCGAGGTCAGGGCCGGGGTCGCCCAGGCGCCCGCGGTGGACGGCGAGCGGGTGTTCACCCTGGCCGGGGTGCTGAAGTTCCGCTGGCAGGTGAGTCTCGGCGGCGATTTACTGACCGAGCCGGAGGTCGATGCGCTGGCCGAGGCCAAACGGCCGCTGGTGCGCCTGCGCGGCAAGTGGGTCCGGGCGGACACGGAGTCGGCGGCCAAGCTGAGGCGGCAGCAGAACCACGTCGTCAGCGGCGCCGACGCGCTGGCCGCGGCGTTGACCGGCACCCTCGAAGTCGCGGGTGAGCAGGTTCCGTTCGTGCCGCCGGACGCGGTGTCCGGCCTGCTCCAGCGGCTCGCGGCGAGCGCGCACGGTGAAATCGAGCCGTCGCCGGAGCTGCACGCCACGCTGCGCCCGTACCAGCGCACCGGGCTGGCGTGGCTGGCGACGATGACCGGGCTCGGCCTCGGTGCCTGCCTCGCGGACGACATGGGGCTCGGCAAGACCATCCAGCTCATCGCGTTGCACCTGCACCGGCGACAGCTCGAGGCCGGGCCGACGCTGGTGCTGTGCCCGACGTCGTTGCTGGGTAACTGGGAACGCGAGTTCGCGAAGTTCGCGCCGGGGGTCCGAGTCCGCAGGTTCCATGGCGGTAGCAGGAACCTGGAAGGGCTGGCGCCGGCCGAAGTCGTCCTCGCCACGTACGGCGTCCTCCGGCGGGATCGTGTGGAACTTGCCGAAGTCGGCTGGGGGCTCATCGCCGCCGACGAGGCGCAGTACGTCAAGAACCCGTTGTCGGCGACGGCGAAGGAGCTTCGGCGCCTGCCGTCCGCCGCGCGGGTCGCCCTGACCGGTACCCCGATGGAGAACCGGCTGACCGAGCTGTGGTCACTGGTGGACTGGACGACACCAGGTCTGCTGGGCACGCTCGAGCAGTTCCGGCGCCGGGCGGTCAAGCCCATCGAGCGTGACCGCGACCAGGCTGTCACCGAGCGGCTCGCCGCGACGGTCCGGCCGTTCCTGTTGCGGCGTAAGAAAACCGACCCCGACATCGCGCCCGAGCTGCCCCGCAAAACCGAGACCGACAGGTTCGTCCCGCTCGGCCCCGAGCAGGCAACGCTGTATGAGGCGGTGGTCCGCGAGAACTTGGCGCAGATCCGTGACAGCGAAGGCGTGCAGCGGCGCGGGCAGGTGCTCAAACTGCTCACCGAGCTCAAGCAGATCTGCAACCATCCCGCGCAGTACCTGAAACAGGACGGGCCGCTGCCGGACAGGTCGGGCAAGCTGACCGCCTTCGAGGACCTGCTCGACGTCGTCCTCGACGAAGGCGACAGCGTGCTGGTGTTCAGCCAGTACGTCCGGCTCTGCCGGTTGATCGAGGCGCGGCTCGCCGAGCGCGGGGTGCCGTGCATGCTGCTGTCGGGAGCCAGCACTCCCGCGCGGCGTGACGAGATGGTGAGTCGCTTCCAGTCCGGCGAGGTGCCCGTGTTCCTGCTCTCGCTCAAGGCAGGCGGGGTCGGCCTGAACCTGACCAGGGCCACCCACGTCATCCACTACGACCGCTGGTGGAACCCCGCCGTTGAGGACCAGGCCACCGACCGCGCGTACCGCATCGGCCAGGACCGCCCGGTCCAGGTCCACCGACTGATCGCCGAGGGCACGCTGGAAGAGCGGATCGCGGTCATGCTGGAGGCCAAGCGCGGCCTCGCCGACGCCGTGGTCGGCGCCGGCGAGGATTGGATCACCGAACTTTCCGACGACCAACTCGCCGACCTCGTCCGCCTCGGCCGCGTCTGACCCGCCGTGAAGTGCACACATGCTGGTCAGCGGGTGGCGCGGCGGTGGGTCCACTCGAGGAAGCGTTCGATGCCGCGGACGACGTGGGCGGTGCGGATCGAGGGGAAGGTGTCGAAGGCGTGTTGCGCGCCGGGGACTTCGGCGTAGACGACCGGGTTGGGGGAGGTTTCGCGGAGTCGCCGGACGAACTCGCGGGCTTCGGCGACAGGGACGAGGCTGTCGCGTTCGCCGTGGATGACGAAGAACGGCGGCGCCTTGTCGGTGATCCTGTCCAGCGGGGATGCGGCGATGTAGTCGTCGAGGAACTCCGCGGGGCCTCGGTCCTTGGCGAAGACCTTCCGCGCGATCAGGTTGTCCAGCCGCGACTTGCTCGCCAGGGAGCCGCTGGTCGCGGCGAAGTCGTACACCCCGTAATTCGGCACGCAGGCTTGGACGCTCGTGTCGGCCTCGGCAAAGCCGGGTTGCAGGGTCGCGTCGTTCTGGGTGAGCGCGAGCAGCGACGCCAGGTGTCCGCCCGCGGAGCCGCCGGTCACCGCCAGGAATGACGGGTCGCCGCCGTACTCGGCGATATTGTCCCGAATCCAGGCGACCGCCCGCTTCGCCGCGACGATATGGGCAGGCCAGTGCGCCGCGGGTGACAGCGGGTAGTTGATCGCGACGCAGATCCAGCCGCGGCGGGCCATCTGCAGCATCAACGGGATGCCCTGCTGGTCCTTGTTGCCGATGATCCACGCGCCGCCGTGGATCTGCAGCAGCACCGGACGGCCGCTGACCGGTTCCCTCGGCTGGTAGACGTCGAGCAGAAAGCGCTTGCCACCTGGGGCGTAGGCGATATCGCGGGTACGTCGGACGTCGGCGTCGCGCATCCGGAACGGCAGCACGAGCTGACCCCACGGGGTCGCCAGGTCGGCGGGGGACGGCGGGTGCTCGAGCTCGGCGGTGTAGTCCGTGCCGATGCC
The DNA here is from genome assembly GCF_025464955.1 of Amycolatopsis sp. GTDB lineage: Bacteria > Actinomycetota > Actinomycetes > Mycobacteriales > Pseudonocardiaceae > Amycolatopsis. The sequence continues at coordinate 75,085 of NZ_JAODNM010000168.1, forward strand.
CTCGTTCAGTGCGTCTTCGATCACGCCTTTGGCGCGCTGCGAAGTGGCGATCAGCGACCCGAGCCCAGCCGCCGTCAGCGCGGACACCGCGAGCGCGACCCGGTCGGCTTTGCCCCGCGCACCGCGGCGCAGGAGATGCTGGGCGGTGTCCGCGGCGGTCAGTGCCAGCAGGTGGGGCGCGAGTTCCCCGGTGAGCCAGCCTGCCATGAAAATCGGGAACTCCGAGCGCGCACCGCGCAACGGCCGGAGGGCGTTGGCCGTCAGGGCCAGTCCGATCGCCCGGCGGGTCAGGAAATTCGGCTGCATGAGACCTCAGTCTAGGTGACAGCAGACCGGGTAGAGGCCGGTGCACGGTTCGCTTAGGCTGTCGAACATGCAGAGATTGAGCGGTCTCGACGCGAGTTTCCTTTACCTGGAGACCCCGTCGCAGGTGCTGCACGTCTGCGGCCTGATGGTCGTCGACGGCTCGACCATGCCCGGCGGGTACAGCTTCGCCCGGTTCCGTGACCAACTTGCCGCGCGCGTCGCATTGATTCCGGAGTTTCGGCGCAAACTGCACAATCCACTCTGGAATCTCAGCCATCCGATCTGGGTGGAGGACACGGACTTCGACCTCGACCACCATCTGCACCGTATCGGCGTTCCCGCCCCCGGCGACCGGACCGAGCTGTCCGAACTGTGCGGGCATATCGCGGGCCAGCAGCTCGATCGCAGCCATCCGCTATGGCAGATGTACGTCATCGAAGGCCTCGCCAGCGGTGAAGTCGCCATCCTGCTCAAGATGCACCATGCCAGCGTCGACGGGGTCGGCGGCGCGAGTCTGATCACCTATCTCGCGGGGCTCGCGCCCGACGCGTCGCCGCCGGACCCCGGCAAGGACGCGCACCACAACCCTGAGGTACCGACGCAGCTCTCCTTGCTGCGTTCGAGCGTCGCGGCCCTCGCCAAGTTGCCGTTCGAAGCAGTCCGGCTGTTTCCCGGCCTGGTCGAAATGGCGCCGCGGTGGATCGGGAAAGCCGTGCGGGGCAAGGGAATGCCGGTGCCGTTCACCGCGCCGAGGACCTCGCTCAACGGCACCATCACCGGGCACCGGAGCGTGGCCTACGTCTCGGTTTCCCTCGAGGACGTCAAGAAGGTCAAGGACGCGTTCGGGGTCACGGTGAACGACGTCGTGCTCGCGATGTGTACCGGTGCGCTGCGCAAGTTCCTGTCGGATCGCGCCGAACTGCCTGCCGACCCACTTGTCGCGACGGTGCCGGTTTCGGTGCTCGACCGGACCGAACGCGACCACGGCGCCAACAAGGTCTCGGCGTTCTTCGCCTCACTGCCCACGCACTTGGCCGATCCCGCCGCGCGCGTGTTCGCGTTGGCGGAAAACAACCGGCTGTCCAAGGACCACCACCGCTCGATCGACGCGGACATGCTGCAGGACTGGGCACAGTTCTCGGCGGCGACCACGCTCGGGCTCGCCATTCGCGCCTACTCGCGGCTGCGGCTGGCGGAGAAGCACCCGGTGGTGCACAACCTGGTGATCTCCAACGTCCCCGGGCCGCCGATGCCGCTGTACCTGCTCGGCGCGCGCATTACCGGGCTCTATCCGATGGGCCCGGTGTTCCACGGCGCCGGCCTCAACGTGACGGTGATTTCGAACGCCGGCCGGGTGGACATCGGCCTGATCGGCGCCCGTGAGCTCGTGTCTGATCTGTGGCCGCTGGCCGACGCGATCGCGCCCGCCCTCGACGAGCTCCTGGCCGCGTCGCCCACTCCCTCCGACTAACGCGCGTGCACCGACGTGCAGGCAGCCATCAACGCCGGCACGAACTGGTCGGCCTTGAACACACACGCCGTGTGCCCGGCCGGGATCTCGTAGCTGGACGCGTTCGGGATCCGTTTCGCCAGTGAACGCTGGTGGTTCGGCGCGATGAACCGGTCTCGGGTGGTCACCACGACCGAGGTCGGCACCTTGATCCGGTAGAGCCACTCATCCGAGTCGAACTTGCCGATCTCCTCCAGCGCGGTCGCGATCGCCCAGGGGCTGGTCGCGCGGAACTCCTCGAGCGCCCAGCGGTGGTCCTCGAGCCGGGCCTGGTGGTGGGGCGGCGGTTCCTGGCTGAGCGAGATCCGGGCTTGTTCGCGGAGCTGACGCAGGGTCAGGCCGAACGCGTCGAGCGCGAGCCGCTGGCGGATGCCTCGGTGGAAGTTGCTCGCCGTGGAGCACAGCACCAGCCCGCGCAGCCGGTCGGCGTGGGTGTGGGCGACCAGCTGGCTCACCATTCCGCCCATCGAGTAACCCCCGACCGTGAACTCGTCGATGCCCAGCGCGTCGGCCACCGCGATGACGTCCTCGGCGCAGTCGGTGAGCTTGAGCTCGGTCGAGCGGATGCCACCGCCGTGCCACCGCTGGTCGAACACGACGACCCGGTAGTGCTGCGAGAGCCGGTCCAGCGCGGGGTACCAGGTCAGCAAGCCGGTGCAGGCGACGGAGTGCAGCAGGATGATCGGCGGCGCGTGACGCGGGCCGACGTCGACGTGCACGGTCTGTCCGCGACCGGGCAGCAGCAGCGTCTCCGGTTCCGGGACACCGGCGGTGGACGGCACGGTCAGCACCTTGCGGGTCGCTCGCCACCCCGCGTCACCCAGGTCGGTCAAGGCCATGGTCGCGGGGACTCCTTTTGGGGGTTGCCGTTGGCGGTTGTTCCGGCTAAGACTAGAACAGGTTTCAGTTTCTGGCTTGGCGGCACGTGAGGAGCCGGCGTGGACTTCACTTTGGACGAGACGCGGCAGGAGATCACCGGGCTGGCGGGGGCCGTGCTGCGCCGGGATTCCGATCGCGGCTGGCAAGGGCTGGCCGACGCCGGACTGCTGGCGCTGGCCTTGCCTGCCGAACTTGGGGGCGACGGCTTCGGTGCTCTCGAAATCGCCCTCGTGCTCACCGAGGTCGGCCGGGCGGGTGCCCGGGTTCCCGCGTTGTCCACTCTCGCACTCGGCGTCCTGCCGATCAAGCACCTTGGTAGCACAGCGCAACAGACTGCCCTACTTCCTGCGATAGCCGCAGGTGAGGCTCTCGTCACAGCGGCGCCGCACGAGCCGTCGGCACCGTTTCCCGCCGAGCCGTCCACGACCGCGATCCCGTCCGGGGGCGGATGGCTGGTTTCGGGGACGAAGACGTGCGTGCCGTATGCGTCGGAGGCGGTGAAGATCCTCGTGCCGGTCTCGATGCCCGGCGGCCCGGCAGTGTTCCTCGTCGACCCGCGGGCGGACGGCGTCACACTTGTCGAGACGCGCAATGCGAGCGGTAGCCCCGAAAGCACCGTCCAGCTGGCGCGCGTGCGTTGTGATCGCGCGGACCAGCTCGGCGACGGCGACGCTGTCCGTGTGCTTCACCAGTACGCTTTGGCGGGAGCGGCGGCGCTCGCGGACGGAACTCTCGCGGGGGCGCTCGAACTGGCGTCCGGTCATGTCCGGACGCGGGAACAGTTCGGCAGGCCGTTGGCGACCTTCCAGGCCGTCGCGCAGCAGATTGCCGACGTCTACATCGCGTCGCGGACACTGCACCTGGCAGCGATGTCCGCTGCTTGGCGGCTTTCCGCTGGTCTCGACGCGGACACCGACCTCGAGGTCGCCGCGTACTGGCTGGCCGAGGAGGCGCCGCGCGCGCTGGCGACCTGTCACCACCTGCATGGCGGGCTCGGCTTGGACATCACCTATGCACTGCATCGGTTTTCTTCGGCGATCAAGGACCTGAGCCGGTTCGTCGGCGGGTCGGTGTTCCGGCTCGGCGAGCTCGGCGAATTGGTGGTGACCTGAGCATGTTGCTGGAACTGACCGAGCCGCAGCGGGAACTGCGAGCCGAACTGCGCCGCTACTTCGCGGGGCTCGTCTCGCCGGAGGAGCGGGAAATCCTGCTCCGGCAACGACACGGGCCGGTGCACCGCGAGATCGTGCGCCGGCTGGGCCGTGACGGCTGGCTGGGTGTCGGGTGGCCGGTCGAGTACGGGGGCCGCGGGTTCGGTGAGATCGAGCAGCATCTCTTCGTCGACGAAGCGACGAGGGCCGACGTGCAACTGCCGTCCGTCACCCTGCAGACGGTCGGTCCGACGTTGCAGACTTTCGGTACCGAAGAACAGAAAGCCGCTTTCCTGCCGAAGATCCTGGCGGGCGAGGTGCATTTCGCGATCGGGTACACCGAACCCAGTGCGGGAACGGATCTCGCGTCGCTGCGTACGTCCGCTGTGCGCGACGGGGACGAGTACGTCGTCAATGGCCAGAAGATCTTCACCACCGGCGGGCACGACGCGGACTTCGTGTGGCTCGCCGTCCGCACCGACCCCGACGCGCCAAAACACCGCGGCCTTTCGATTCTCATGGTGGACACCACCGATCCCGGCTATTCGTGGACGCCGATCATCACCTGCGACGGAGCTCACCATGTCGACGCGACGTACTACACCGATGTCCGGGTTCCGGTGGAGAGGTTGGTAGGCAAGGAGAATGAGGGCTGGCGACTGATCACCACCCAGCTCAACCACGAGCGCGTCATGCTCGGTCCGGCCGGGCGGATCGGCGGTCTGTACGACCGGGTCCGCGACTGGGCGGCCGCTCGGAAGACGCCCGGTGGGACGCCGTTGCTCGCGTTGCCTGACGTGCGAGACGCGCTCGCCGAGACGTTCGCTGTGATGCGGGTCAATGAGCTGCTCAATTGGCAGGTTGCGGCAGTCCCGGTAGCCGCCGGTGCCTCGACGATCGCCGACGCTTCGGCGACCAAGGTGTTCGGTTCCGAACGGGTACAGCGCGTCGGAAGGCAACTCGAAGAAGTCGTCGCCCGGCATGGGGACCAAAGCGAACCGGCGACCGCCGCGTTGGTCGATTGGCTGGCTGTGATGACGAAAAGAAACTTGGTGCTGACCTTTGGCGGTGGGGTCAACGAGATCCAACGTGAGTTGATCGCCACTGCCGGGCTGGGGTTGCCGAGGGTGCCGCGATGAACATCACGCAAGCGGCGGAAAACATAGTCGCCCAGGGGGAATCCTCGCCGAAAAAAGCGCGTGACCCGGTCAACCGGGCGATGGTGAACAACTGGGTCGAGGCGCTCGGTGACACCAATCCGCTCTATACCGAGAGTGACTTGGCGCCGCCGGCGATGGCCCAGGTCTGGACGATGAACGGGCTACACGGCGAACGTGCGGAGGATGACCCGCTCGGCGCCGCGATGTCCCTTTTGGACGCGCAGGGCTACACCTCGGTGGTGGCGACGAATTCCGAGCAGACCTACCACCGGTACCTCCGGATCGGTGAGCACGTTTCGGCGTCGACCCGGCTGGCTGACGTGACCGGTCCGAAGCGCACCGCGCTGGGCGAAGGCTGGTTCGTCACCACCAGGACGACCTGGTTCGTGGGCGAGGAACCGGTGGCGGACATGATGTTCCGCGTCCTCAAGTTCCGCCCGGTCGCTCGTGCGGCACCCAGCCCGGTACTGCGGCCGGTGATCAGCAAGGACACGGAGTTCTTCTGGGCCGGGTTGGCGGCCGGCGAGCTGCGGATCCAGCGCTGGGGGAGCACCCTTCGGCACCCGCCGGGTCCGATGCCGCCGGACGGCGACCTCGACCAGGTTCCGGACTACGTCGTCGCCACCGGTCGCGGCACCGTCTACAGCTATGTGGTGCACCACAACCCGCCGGTTCCGGGTAAAACGCTGCCGTTTGTCGTCGCGCTGGTCGAGCTCGAGGAGGGGGTCCGGATGGTCGGTGAGCTCCTGGGCGCCGAGCCGGACGAGGTCCACATAGGACTTGCCGTTACGGTTGACTTCGCCCGGGTCGACGACGAGCTGACCCTGCCCGTCTGGCGGGTGGCGCGATGACCCCGCCTGCCACTGTCGGTACCGAACTGCCGCCGCTGACGATCGAGGTAACGCCGACGTTCGTGGTGAGCACCGCACTCGCCACCCGCGATTTCCAGGACGTCCACCATGACCGCGATGCCGCGGTGGCACGGGGTTCGAAGGACATCTTCCTCAACATCCTGACCGACACCGGCTTGGTGCAGCGGTTCGTGACGGACTGGGCGGGGCCGGCCGCCAGGATCCGGTCGGTCTCGATCAGGCTCGGCGTGCCCTGCTATGCCGATGACACGCTTGTGCTGTCGGGTCGCGTGATCGAGCGCGACGGCGTCGAGGCGGTGATCGCGGTGTCCGGAATGGACAGTCTGGGCGAGCACGTGTCGGGCACGGTCCGGGTCACGCTGGGGGACGAATGAGGCTGTCGGGCAAGGCTGCCATCGTCGGCATCGGGGCGACGGAATTTTCGAAGGACTCCGGGCGAAGCGAGTTGAGGCTCGCCGCCGAGGCGGTGCTGCTGGCCTTGCGGGACGCCGGCCTCACGCCGTCCGATGTGGACGGACTGGTGTCGTTCACCATGGACGCCAACAACGAGATCTCGGTCGCTCGCGAGCTCGGCATGGGCGAGCTGGGCTTCTTCAGCCGGGTCCACTACGGCGGCGGAGCGGCCGCGGCGACCGTCCAGCAGGCCGCGATGGCCGTGGCGACCGGGGTGGCGGACGTCGTCGTCGCCTACCGGGCATTCAACGAGCGGTCGGGGCAGCGGTTCGGCCAGGTGTCCGAGGCCGCGGCGCGGCAGGTGAACTCGTCCGGGGTGGACAACAGCTTCCATTACCCGATGGGCATCGCCACGCCCGCGGCCACCGTCGCCATGCTCGCGCGCCGATACATGCACGAGTTCGGCGCCACCAGTGCGGACTTCGGGCGCATCGCGGTGCTCGACCGCAAGCACGCCGCGACCAACCCGGCGGCGTGGTTTCATGGCAAGCCCATCACCCTGGCCGATCACCAGGCCTCTCGCTGGATCGCCGAACCGTTGCACCTGCTCGATTGCTGCCAGGAGAGCGACGGCGGGGTGGCGCTGGTCGTCGTGAGCGCCGAGCGTGCCCGCGACCTCCCGCATCCGCCCGCCCTCATCGCGGCGGCCGCGCAGGGCAGCGGCCCGGACCAGTACGTGATGACCAGCTACTACCGCGACGACCTTCCGGCACTGCCGGAAATGGGTGCGGTCGGACGGCGGTTGTGGGCGCAGTCGGGATTTCGGCCGGCTGACGTCGACGTCGCGGTGCTGTACGACCATTTCACACCGTATGTTCTTATTCAGCTGGAAGAGTTAGGGTTCTGTTCGCGTGGTGAAGCGAAGGACTTCATCGCGGGAGACACCCTTGAACTCGGCGGAGAGCTGCCGCTGAACCCGCACGGCGGCCAACTCGGCGAGGCCTACCTCCACGGCATGAACGGGATCGCCGAAGCGGTGCGGCAGGTCCGGGGCACCGCCGTCAACCAGGTGCCCGGCGCCGACCGGGTGCTCGTCACCGCGGGCACCGGAGTACCGACCAGCGGGCTTGTCCTCAAAGGGCAGACTTGAGTGCACGGAATGCTGGAATGGCCTTGATGGTATTCAGATCCGCCTCGAACTGAGCAATAATTCCGGGGAAAGTGAAACCCCGCGACAGCGGTGTGCGGTGCGGCTTCCGCGCGGGTTTCTCCCTCGAACCCACCCGGAAAGCGAGGCTGATATGCGCACGATGTTCGACGGTGTGACCGCGAGCAACCTCCCGGCCGACGCGCAGATGGTGGCCGGATACCTCAATGGCAAATACGCGTGGTCGGCTGGCGACTGGGCGCGTTTTCCCCATGCCGTAAAGATCGGCATCAGCGTCCGCAGCAACCTCTATGTCGGCCAGGTTCTCGATGTGGAGGACGGAGACGCCACCGCGACCGGGGCAGTGGACTGGGTGCGGCACCGCCGTGCGGCGGGGGCTGACCCCACGGTGTACTGCAACGCGTCGACCTGGCCGTCGGTGCGTTCGGCCTTCCGTAACGCCGGCGTCGCCGAACCGCACTACTGGATTGCGAAATACGACAGGAATCCGGCTCTCATGTCCGGCGCTGTGGCCAAACAGCACACCAACACCAAAGGCTGGGACCAGTCGTCGGTCGCCGACTATTGGCCCGGTGTGGACGGACCCACGACCACAACTACTGAAGAGGACGAGGACATGACCACGACCGCGCCCGCGGGCACCAACGAACACGTCAACCTTTTCGTCAAGGGCAAGAGCCAGCTGTACTTGGTCACCTCGTACAAGGACACCCTGGCTTGCCACCAGATCGACTTCTTCAAGGACACCGGTTCCAACCCGGCGGGCGACGGCACCGGCGGCGGGTTCATGAACGTCGGGATCGACCCCAACCGGCCGGGGCCCCTGCCCATTCCGGCAGGTGCGGTGATGTGCACGATCCGGTACACCGCCAGCCACGCATGGGGCATCGGCGTCGCTTGATCGGGTCGACAACGCGTTCGGGTGTCGCGTCCATCGCAACTCGCCGCCGAGTTGCGGTACTTAGCGTCCGCAACGATCGCAAGTCGACGGCGAGTTGCTGTGTCGGCTGGCGTCTGGACGCGCTCGTCATCAGATCACCTTATTGACGGCTGGTGCGAGCCGGGAGTACCTGCCACGGTGGAAGAGGCCAGTTCCCCGAGGCGAAGCGAGGCGAACGCGATGCACGGTCCTGTCGTCGTCGCGTGGCTGCTGACCGGGGTGTTCCTCGTGCTGACGTGGCCATGTCTGGCGCGGCTGGTGCGGCTGGACTATGTCCGCCTCGGGCAGGCGACCCGCACCGGCGACGTCGCCGAGCTGCTGCTCGTCGTGGCGATGGTGGCGATGCTGTCCCCGATCGGTGGGCCGATTCCGGCGGCGGGCTGGGAAGCGGTGTTCCTGCTCGCGGGCGGCTGGTTCGCGGTGACCTGGTGGCGCGGCCGGCATCACCAGCAGCACGACGGTGGGCACGGCCAGTGCGCTCACCACGCGATTTCAGCGATCGTGATGCTGTACATGCTCGTCGCGATGCCCCAGACCGGTGACATGGCAGCGATGCACGGCCCGTGGCTCGCGACTTCTTCAATGGCCGCTGTGGGTGGCCTGGCTTGGCCGGTGCTCGCGATTCTTGCCGCGCTGTACTTCTTCTTCGACGGCGCTCGTGCGGGCGCCGTCGCCGTTCGTACCGCGCCTGGCGGCGGCGCGCTTCCCGGCCTGACCTCCCGCGCCGCATGCCGGGCGGTCATGGGTGTCGGTATGGGCTACATGCTGCTTGCCGCGCTATAGGGGAGTGCTGGCTCATTCGAGGTCCAGCGGCATCGGTTGAGCAGTCGTTCACTCACACGGGTCACGGCGAGTTGCGATGGGCAACGATCCGCGGATACGACCGAAGTGCCGCTTTAGCGACTTGTCAGTACCGAGTTGGAGAGGACGGGCGCTTCGTCGCGGTCCGGCGCGGTTGTGGTCACCAACAGCCTGTCGCCGTCCTGCCAGACGCGGATACGCAGCGGCTCACCCGGGTAGACGACGCCGGCGAACTGCGCGCCGAAGGAGCCCACGCGGGCTGTTTCGCCGTCGAGGAACCGGTCCGTGACCGCCTTCGCCACGATGCCGTAGGTGCACAACCCGTGGAGGATCGGCCGGTCGAAGCCGGCGGCTTTGGCGAATGCCGGGTCGGCGTGCAGCGGGTTGCGGTCCCCGCAGAGCCGGTAGAGCAGGGCCTGCTGGGGCAACGTCGGCGTGTCGATCACCGCGTCCGGCTCCCTCGACGGCAGCTCGACCTTGTCCGACGGACCGCGCTCGCCGCCGAACCCGCCTTCACCACGCGCGAAGATGGTCGACCTCGACGTCCACAGTGGACTTCCCTGCGCGTCGGCGACCGTGGTCTCCTGGATGAGCACCGCGGCCTTGCCCTTGTCGAAGACCTCCGCGATCCGCGTCCGCGCGACGGCGTCCCCCACCACCGGGATCGGCCGGTGCGTGACGACTTCCTGCTTGCCGTGCAACACCTTCGCCAGGTCGATCTCCACCCCGGGGAACGACAGGGCAGGCGGTTCGAACGTGCGGAGGTTCGCCGCGACCGTCGCGAACGTCGGCAGGACCTGGAGGTCGGCCTCGTAGGTGTACCGCAGCTCGCGCTCGTCCGTCGCCTGCGCCCCGGCACCCACCGCCAGGTGGTACAGGAGCACGTCCGACGGCGTCCACGAGAAGGCGACCTTGCTGACTTCGGCACCGATCGCGATCGCCGGGTCGATGGGCACTGGCACTCCTATTCGTAGCTGACCGTCACCTCGTCGGTCAGCGGCAGCGACTGGCACGCGAGGATGAACCCGTCGGCGATGTCCTCGGCGTCGAGGACGTCGTTGTCCAGCATCTTCACCTCGCCGGCCGTGATCCGGCAGGTGCAGGCGCCGCACTGGCCCTGCCGGCACGAGTATGGCGCGTCGAGGCCTTCGTTCAGCAGCAGGTCCAGCAGCTTCGTCTGGCGGGGCCAGTCGAGTTGCCGTTGGACGCCGTCGAGGTCGACCCGGACACTCGCCGGGGCCTCGGTCTCTTCGGGAGCCGCCGGAGGCTCCTCGAACGGGTTACCGGTCAGCGAGACGAATCGCTCCACATGGACCTGTCGGCGCGGTAGGCCGAGCGCTTCCAGTGCGTCTTTCGCCGCGTCCATGAACGGACCAGGCCCGCAGACGAAGGCCTGGCGGCCGGCGAAGGGCTCGACGAGCGTGCGCAGGAGCGCGGTGCTGGGCAGGCCCTGCACGCTCTCCAGCCAGTGGACGACGACCAGCCGATCGGCGTGCCGGTGCGCGAGGGCGGTCAGTTCGTCGGCGAAGATCACCTGCTGGTCGTCGCGGTTGGCGTAGACCAGCGTGATCCGCCCGGTCCCCCGCTCGAGTACGGACTTCACGATCGACATCACCGGCGTGACCCCGCTTCCGGCGGCCAGGAACAGGAAATCCGCGTCGAGGGTTTTCGGGGTGAACGCGCCGGCCGGTGGCAGCACGTCGATTTCCGCGCCTTCGTGCAGCTGCTCGCAGACCCACCGCGAGCCGTAGCCACCGGTCTGTTTGATGGTGACCTTGTGAAGGCCCTCATGCGGCGCACTGGAGAACGAATAGCACCGCGCCATCGAGCCGCCGTCCTCGCTGGGGATTCTCAGCGTGAGGAACTGGCCTGGCTTGTAGCGGAACGTCTCTTCGAGTTCGGGCGGTATGGCGAAAACGATCGAACGCGCGCCTCTGGTCTCGTCGACGACCTCGGCGACGGTAAGCCGGTGGAAGTCCGGTTCAGCCATTCCCGACCTCCAGCAGGCCCGCTCCGACGGCTTCGGCGATGCTTTCGCCGAGCTCGCCGCAGGTGTCGAGCAACGCCGTGTTGACTCCGGCCGAGGCTTGTTCGGCGAAGAAGGGACAGCTGCTCGCCGCGTCGGTCATCCACTGGATACTCGTGTGTGCCTCGCTGTTCTTCTTGACCAGCACACGCGTCCCGCAGTCACGGCAGCTCACCGGCCGCAGACCGCCGGTGAGGAACTCAGTCGTTTCTGTCGTCATACCTCTGCCGTTTCCGACTCCCGCCGGGCCAGGTTCTCGGCGACTTCCGCCGACCAGGCCTCGTTGGCGCGGCTGGTGTCCACTTCGAACTCGAACCGGCGGCCCATGTCGGGCGTGACCTCGTCGACGTCCACATAGAACTGTTCGTACCACCGCCGGAGCTGGTAGACCGGGCCGTCTTCCTCACACAGCAGGGGATTGTCGATCCGGGTCTTGTTACGCCAGATCTCCACATCCTGCAGGAAACCGCCGCCGACCCCCTTGGCGAACTTGCCGGCCATCCGGTCCGCCTGCTCGTCGGACACCCCGGGAAACTTCTTCACGCTGACTCCCCACTGCAGCATGAAGGAGTTCTCCGTGACCGGGTAGTGGCAGTTGATCAGCACGTTTTCGACTTCGAAGCCCTGGTAGGTGTTGAGCAGCTTGTTGATCATGTACGACGGCCCGAAATACGAGGCTTCGGAGTGCAGGAGGTTCTCTTCGCCGCCGTAGTTCGACGCCATGCCGACATCGGGGCGGCCTTTGGTGTTGAGGTACTGCGTCGCGATGTGGCCCTCGAACACGTTCTTGAAATAGATCGGGAAGGCGTAGTGGATATAGAAGAAATGCGCCATGTCGACCATGTTGTCGATGATCTCACGGCAGTGCGAGCCTTCGATCAGCACGCTGTCCCAGGTCCAGTTGCTCCACTCGCCGGTGAACACCGCATCGATACGCGGGATCACCACGTCGGCGGGCGGCGGGTTGCCTTCCGGGTCGTTCCACACGAAGAGCTGCTTGTTCTCCTCCATGGTGAGCCACGACTTCGTTCGCGCGCGCAGTGGAACCCGCTTGGCGTACGGGATCGACACGCACTTGCCGGTGCCACTCCAGCGCCAGTCGTGGAACGGGCAGGCGATCTCGTCGCCCTTGACGCTGCCCTGGGTCAGGTCGCCGCCCATGTGCCGGCAGTACCCGTCGAGCACGTGGGTCTGTCCGCCGGAGTCGGTGAACACGACCAGCTTCGTGCCGAACGCCTTGATGGCGTGGGGCTTGCCGTCGCGGAACGTCTCGGCCAGGCCCAGACAGTGCCAGCCGCGCGCAAACCGCGCCGGGGGAGCGCCCGCGTCGATCGTGCGGACGGGAACGGCCGGGGTCATCGCCCACCTCCAGTGCGCGGCGTCGCGCCTTTGTGATTCTTGGCGGCCAGGTGCTCGGCCGCAAGGTAGCCGAACACCATCGCCGGTCCGATCGTCGCGCCAGGCCCGGCGTAGGTGCGGCCCATGACGGGCGCGCTCGTGTTGCCGGCGGCGTACAAGCCCTCGATCACTGAGCCGTCTTCGCGCAGCACCCTGGCGTGCGCGTCCGTGCGCAGCCCGCCCTTGGTGCCGAGGTCGCCGGGGACGACCTGGACCGCGTAGAACGGCGCCTTCGTCAGCGGCCCGAGGCTGGGGTTCGGCCGGTTGCGAGGGTCGCCGTAATAGTGGTCGTACGCGCTGAGCCCGCGCTGGAAGTCCTCGTCGACGCCTGCCCGCGCGAAGCCGTTGAAGCGGTCGACAGTGGCTTCCAGGGCGTCGCCAGGCACGCCTATGCGCTCGGCGAGCTTGCTCAGCGTGCCCGCCTTCGCCGCGATCCCGGCATCGAACCAGCGCTTCGGCAGTGGTTGGCGCGGTCCGACCCCGGTGAACAGGTACCGGTCGCGGTAGCGCTGGTCGAATACGAGCCAGGCGGGGATGTGCTCGCCCGGCCCGTCACCCTGGCCGTACATCGCGTGGACGGCCTCGACATAGGGCGCGGACTCGTTGACGAACCGCTCGCCACGCGCGTCGACCATGAGCGAGCCCGGCCTCGACCGTTCCGCCAGTGCGAACCAGGGGCCGCCGGTCAGCGGCAGGGCCGGACCCCACCAGGCGTCGTCCATCAGGTCGACGGCCGCGCCGAGACCGAGACCAGCAAGGATCCCGTCACCGGTGTTCGCCTTGGCCCCGACCGTCCACGCCGTGCCGATCGGTTCGCGCTGGTACTTGGTTCGCATCTCGGCGTTGTGTTCGAAGCCGCCGCACGCCAGGACTACCCCGTGGGTGGTTTCGATGACGGTTTCGACGTCGTCGTGCAGTACTCGCACCCCGGTGATGTGGTCTTCGTCGGTCACCAGGTCGAGCAGGGGCGTGTTGAGCCAGAGAGGTACGTTTGCACTGGTCAGACCCACGCGGAGGCCACCCGCAAGCGCTTGCCCCATCGCCAGCAGGTGCTTGCCGGTGACGCGGCCCACCAGCCAGCGCGCGCCCAGCGAGACGAGCCGCGCGGCGCCGCGCGGATGGCGGGCCACCAGGCTCAGCCACCGGTAGTCGGCCTGTGTGATCGGCACGCCCAGCGGCGGCGCGCTGTACGGCGGCTCGAGGTTGGCCAGTTCGTCACCAAGGAGGTGGCCGTCCAGTGCCGTGGGCTCCACGGACCGTCCTCCGGCGCGTCCGCCCGGCGCCTCCGGGTGGTAGTCGGAGTAGTCGCGGACCCAGCGGAGCCTCAGCGGGGTGGCGCGGTGCAGGAACGAGATGACTTCGGGGCCGCGGTCGAGGAAGGCGTCACGGCGTTCGGCGGGGACTTCGTCGCCGACGATCGCCGCGAGGTACTCGCGGGCGCGTTCGGGCGTGTCCTCGACCCCGGCGGCGACCAGCGCCTCGTTGTTCGGGATCCAGACACCGCCGCCGGAGCGCGCGGTCGAACCCCCGAACCGCGCGGCTTTCTCGACGACCAGGACGTCCAGGCCGCGATCCGCTGCGGCCAGCGCGGCCGTCATCCCGGCCGCGCCGCTGCCCACCACGACGACGTCGACCCGCATGCCGCCTCCAGTCTAGAACACGTTCCAGTTTGGCAGGCTTCTCAGTGCCTCCCATGGTCACCATAGACGAGAACGTGTTCCAGTTCTAGGGTGAGCAGGGTGACTGATCTGGTGGCGGATGTGGTGATCGTGGGCTTCGGCGCGGCCGGTGCGTGTGCGGCGATCGAGGCCGCCGACGCCGGCGCGGACGTGCTTGTCGTGGACCGTTTCCAAGGCGGCGGCGCGAGCGCGGTCAGCGGCGGTGTCGTCTATGCGGGAGGCGGGACGGCCCAACAGCGGGACGCGGGCGTCGAGGACACCGCCGACGAGATGTATGCCTACCTGCGCCAAGAGGCCGGCGACGTCGTGTCCGAGCAGACGTTGCGACGCTTCTGCGACGGCAGTACGGAGATGATTCGCTGGTTGGAGGGGCACGGGGTGCCGTTCGAGGGCAGCCTTTGCCCGTACAAGACGTCGTATCCGAACGACGACTTCTACCTGTACTACTCGGGCAGCGAGGCTGCCGGCGGCTTCCGCGACATCGCGAAACCCGCCCCGCGTGGACATCGCGTGAAGGGGCCAGGGACCTCGGGGAAGCTGCTGTTCGCGCGGCTGGCCTCGGCTGTCCGGCAGCGGGGCATCCGCGTGTTGCCGCAAACGCGCGTCCGGGAGCTCGTGTCGGAGGCGGGCGTTGTAACCGGGCTGAGGGTGAGTTCGCTGCGTGACGCGCCCGCTTGGGTACGGTTCGCGCACCGGGTGTTGGGGCGCTACTCCGCCAAGCCCGGGATCTATGTCCCCGCGCTGCGCACCGCGTTGCATCGGCGTGCCGCCCGGTTGGAGCGGCGATACGCACGCGAGTTCGAGATCACCGCGCGACGCGGAGTCGTGCTGGCGGCGGGCGGGTTCATCACCAATCGTGAGCTCGTGCGCGAGCACGCGCCTGCCTATCGTGGTGGGTTGGCGCTGGGAACATCCGCTGACGACGGGTCGGGGATCCGGCTCGGCGTCGAGGCCGGTGGCGCGACGGCCGAGATGGATCGCATCTCGGCCTGGCGGTTTTTGACGCCGCCCAGCGCTTTCCTTGGCGGGATTCTGGTCGATGTCGACGGCAGGCGGATCATCGATGAGTCGCGTTATGGCGCCGCTGTCGGTGAAACGTTGATCACGTGTCATGGCGGCAAGGGGTGGCTGCTGATCGACGACGCGATCGCGCGCGAAGCGCGGCGTGATGCCCGCGGGCAGGGTCAGTGGTTCCAATGGCTTCAAGCCCGGTATCTGTTGGGGCGTGGCCGGATCAGCGCGGCCACGATCGCCGACGTCGCTCGCGCGGCCGGGGTCGGCCCGGACGGGCTAGTCGCGAGTGTCGGCGCGTACCACGGCGAGGGGGCCGATCCGGTCGGGAAGCCCGCGGAGTTCGTGCGGCGACTGGAAACCCCGCCCTATTCGCTGGTGGACGTCTCGATCAAACCGAGTCTCGGCTATCCGTGCCCGATGTTGACCTTGGGCGGTTTGGTGGTCGACGAGGAGACTGGCGGGGTGGTCGGCGTCGGCCGGTTGTACGCGGCCGGACGGTCCGCGGTCGGGCTCTGTTCGCGGTCCTATGTCAGCGGTCTGTCGTTGGCGGACTGTGTCTTCTCCGGCCGCCGAGCCGGGGTGCACAGCGCGCTTCTCGACAAAAACGAGAACGTGTTCTAGTCTTGGTTCCGGTGACCGGACAAGTGAGGGGACACCTGGGATGAACGACGTGATCGCCGGAATCCGTGACCTGCTGCCGATCTTGGCGGAGCGCGCGCAAGAGACCGAGGACGGCCGCCGCATTCCCGACGAGTCCGTCAAGTCGCTGCAGGAAACAGGATTCTTCAAACTGCTGCAGCCGAAGCCCTACGGCGGCTACGAATCCGACCCGGTGACGTTCTACACCGCCGTCAAGCTCATCGCGAGCGCGTGCGGTTCCACCGGCTGGGTGGCGTCGATTCTCGGGGTGCATCCTTGGCACGTGGCGCTTTTCGACGCGCAAGCGCAGGAAGACGTCTGGGGTGATGACGTCGACGTGCGGATTTCATCCTCGTACGCGCCGATGGGAAAGGCCCGCATCGTCGACGGCGGTTTCCGCCTGTCGGGTAGGTGGAGCTTCTCGTCCGGCTGCGACCATGCGACCTGGGTGCTGCTCGGCGGTCCGGTGGTCGACGACGACGGCAAGCAGGTGGACTTCTGCACGTATCTGGTCCCGATCGGCGACTACGCGATCAAAGATGTCTGGGACACCGTCGGCCTGCGGGGCACCGGTAGTAACGACATCCTCGTCGACGACATGTTCGTGCCGGCCCATCGCGCGCTGAGCTTCATGGCGACGTCGAAATGCAAGACGCCGGGCCAGCTCGTCAATCCTGGTCCGCTGTATCGGCTTCCGTACGGCTCGGTGCATCCGAGTACGATCACCGCGCCGATCATCGGCATGGCGCAGGGGGCGTACGACGCGCACGTCGAGCACCAGCGCGGCCGGGTACGGGCGGCGTACGCGGGTGAACTGTCCCAACAGGATCCGTTCGCCAAGGTGCGGATCGCGGAGGCGGCCAGCGACATCGACGCGGCCTGGCTGCAACTGACCCACAACATCGACGAGTTGTACCAGTTGGCGTGCGCGGGGGAGAAGCTCCCGTTTGCCACCCGGCTGCGGGTACGGCGAGACCAGGTTCGCGGCACGGAACGCGCGATAGCCGCGATCGACCGGCTTTTCGAGAACTCCGGTGGCCGTGCGCTCGCGGTGGGTACGCCGATCCAGCGGTTCTGGCGGGACGCGCACGCTGGCCGGGTCCACGCGGCGAACGACGCCGAGCGCGCGTATGTCATGTTCGGAACGGGCGCTTTCGGGCTCCCCGTCGAGAACGCGATGGTGTGAGTTGTGGGGCTCTATCAGCAGGTTCGCGAAGACCTCCGGTTGCACTATCACGAACTCGGTGAGGGAAACGACGAAACCGTGGTGTTCCTGCACGGTGGTGGGCCCGGTGCGTCGGCGTGGAGCAATTTCGGCCGCAACCTGCCGGTGTTCGCCAAGTCGTATCGTGTGCTCGCCGTCGACCAGCCGGGGTTCGGAAACTCGGACAAGCCGGTCGACCATCCGCAGTTCTTCATTCACAGTGCGGAAGCCGTCGTCGGTCTGATGGACGCCCTCGGCGTCGAGCGGGCGCACTTCGTCGGCAACTCGCTCGGTGGCGGAACCGCGGTACGGCTCGCACTAGACCATCCCAACCGGGCGGGTCGGTTGGTGCTGATGGGACCGGGTGGCTTGAGTGTCAACGTTTTCTCGCCTGACCCGACCGAGGGGGTCAAGAACCTCAGCCGGTTCGGTGCGCCTCCTGGGCCGACGAAGGAAAAGCTCGAAGAGTTTTTGCGGGTGATGGTGTACGACCAGTCGTTGATCACCGAGGAACTGCTCGAAGACCGCTTCGCCGCGGCGAGTACGCCGGAGTCGCTTGCTGCCATGCGGGCGATGGGGTTGTCGTTCATGCGGCCGGAAAGCTACGAGCAGGGCATGCTGTGGCGGGAAGCGCATCGGTTGCGGCAGCGGGTCCTGCTCATCTGGGGCCGGGAGGACAGAGTCAATCCGCTCGACGGCGCATTGCTGGCCTTGAAGACGATCCCGCGTGCGCAGCTGCACGTTTTCGGCCATTGTGGACACTGGGCGCAGCTGGAGAAGTTCGACGAGTTCAACCGGCTCGCCCTCGATTTCCTGGGAGCGACTTGATGGGAATCCGCTCGCTGGGCTACTTGCGCGTCGAAGCCACCGATCTGGCGAACTGGCGGGAATACGGACTCAAAGTGCTCGGCATGGTCGAAGGCAAGGGAAGTGACCCGGACGCGCTCTATCTGCGCATGGACGAATTCCCGGCGCGCCTGGTGATCGTCCCCGGCGAATCCGACCGGCTCGCCCGGGTCGGATGGGAAGCCGCCAACGCGGGCGAACTCGACGAGATCCGGGCGCGCCTTGACGGGCATGGTGTCTCGTACAAAGAAGGCACGGCCGGCGAGCTCGCGGATCGCCGCGTCGACGGCCTGATCGTGTTCGATGATCCGTCCGGCAACACCCAGGAGGTCTTCTGCGGCGCCGCGCTGGAACACCGCCGCGTGGTGAGCCCGTACGGACATCGTTTTGTCACCGGCGCACAGGGACTCGGCCACGTTGTACTGTCCACTAAGGATGACGACGCGTCTTTGAGGTTTTACCGAGACGTCCTGGGCTTCCGGCTACGGGACTCGATGCGCCTGCCGCCCCAGCTCGTCGGCCGCCCCGCTGACGGGCCGCCCGCGTGGCTACGGTTCTTCGGCTGCAACCCGCGGCACCACAGCCTGGCGTTCCTGCCGATGCCGACCCCGAGCGGGATCGTGCACCTGATGATCGAGGTGGAGAACACCGACGACGTAGGCCTCTGCCTCGACCGCGCGGTCCGCCGCCAGGTGCCGATGTCCGCCACCCTCGGCCGGCACGTCAACGACCTGATGCTGTCGTTCTACATGAAAACCCCCAGCGGCTTCGACGTCGAATTCGGCTGCGAAGGCCGCCAAGTCGACGACACCCACTGGATCGCCCGCGAAAGCACCGCCGTTTCCCTGTGGGGACACGACTTTACCGTCGGGGCACGTCCTCCGGCCGGGTAGCCGGTTCCGTCAGAGCAGCCACGACTGGGATACCGTCGGCGCGCCGTTGTTGGGGCCCATCACCGCTCGGGATACGCCTTTCGTGTCGTTGGCGTCCAGGTACCGGCCGTCGTCAGGCGAGTAGAACGCGCGCAAGTCGCTGCCCGGCGAAACCTGGGTGACCTGCCACTGCTCCTCGTAGAGGTTCAGCCCGCAGGGCTGGGTCATCGTCGGCCAGCCGGTGAACGGATCAGCCGAGGTCATGCTGAGGCAGTAGTTGCCGGTGGTACTGACGTGGTACAGCCCGCCGCCGATAGGCTGGAGAATCCACTTCTCGTTGGGGCTGGAACTGTCACAGGCCCGCATGCCCACGTCCGCCACCATGCCGGGGTCGTAGACCCACGCGCACAGTTGCGATCCCTCGTTCCACAGGAGCGAACCGGCATCAGCTGGTGCGGCGGATGCGGTTCCGACGGCGCTCAGCGTGAGCGCGCTGACGAGGATCGAGAGACTGGCCAGGAACTTGTGGTTTCTCTTCACGAGCGATCTCACTTCGGTTCGGCGGTTACGTTCACAGTCCACGATCACGGAGACCTACGATCTTCGGCAGAGCCGTCGGTGCGAACGAAAGGGCAGGCGCACCCTGCGCTGACCACAGCGAGCGCAACCCGGCTGGGTGGATCGGCACCGCAGCCGATGTTGCTGAGGCGGTGCTGTTCGCGATGAGCAATTCGTTCCTTGCCGTTGTCATGCTGGCTATCGATGGCGGGGAAGCGCTTACGTGAGGTGGCTGGTCCCTTTTACTGCAGCAAGGACCGGGGCGGGCTGGGGTTCGTAGAGCGGATCTCGAGGGCTACGGGCCTTGTCATCTTGGTGTATGCGTGAGTGACGCGGCGAGCAGTTGCAGACGGCCGGCGGGCACATTTGTTGCTATGGCAGGCTTTCCGAATAACCGATGACTACGTTCCGCGATAATGTATATCACCTGAACGTGTTCCGAATGTACGTTCGATCCATAGTAGAATAAAGGAGTGCCCAGCGTACCGACCACCCTCCCCGATCCCGCCGATATCCGGCGTGCCGATCCGGCGACGCTGGTCGACTACGCCCGAGCGATCACTCGGGAGATGAACCGGTACACCGCGCTGCTGGGTCTGGTGGTCACCAAGACCGAGACCGACGGTATCAAGGCGACTCATCAGTACACCTCCGCGGTGCAGTGGCTGATGCATACGACGGGGATGACCGAGCCCGCGGCACGTCAGATCGTAGTCCGTGCCCGCGGCACCAACTCCTTGTACACCATCGACGGGACAGAGATCCCCGGTGTCGCACCCCTGACCGGGCTCGCCGCACTGGCCGGTGCCCTCACCCCCGCGCATGTGGACGTCATCGTGAAAACGAT
>NZ_JAODNM010000172.1 GCF_025464955.1 Amycolatopsis sp.
ATCCTCCTAGGAGCCATCATCAGCGGGGTCACAATTCCCCGGACGCCGCACGGACACAGCGTTTCGGCTCAGCGGTGCAGCTTGAACGCGACCGTGCGCAGCCCGCCCGGATCGGTGACCACAAACCGGTCCTGCGCCATCACAGCCGCAACAGCACCGATCGTCGGCAACAGATCCCGCTCGGCGCGCACAACCACACCAACCTCCGAATACCACCGCACAACACCGTCAACGACCCGCGCCGACACCAGCCGCGCCATCCGGCACTCCGCGCCCGGCCCCAAGCGCGCCGTGACGTAGTCCGGATCGTGCTCAACGGCACCCGGCTCGTAGCCCTCCCGCAAGCCGAGCCCGACAACGACCCAGTCGTCAGGCTCCCGGACAGGTGCCAGGGACCAGCCGGTGTCCTCCACCAGTGCGCGGAGCCCAGCGACGCACTCGCTGAGCGCGGGCGTCCCGTGGCTCCTGCTGGGATCCCGGTAGAGCGTCAACTCCGACACAGGGCCGTCCTCGCCGTAGAGAAACGCCGCCACCGGCCAGCCAGTGGACCGCGTCAGGTGCAGCAGGGCCGCGCGCACGTCCTCTACCGGCACGTCGGGCAGCTGCAGATGGCAGAGCCACGCTCCCGCCTCGAACGCGGCCTGGACATAAGGCGAGTCCTCGCGGCCGAGGTCCGTCGCATCGAGCTCAGTCATAGTGTGGATCCTGTCTGAAGTGGACGGTTTAGCCGACGAACAGGCGTTTCGGCTCAGCGGGTGTCTGCTAGTAGAGGTTGGTCAGCTCCGCGTGGGCGACGACACGGTTCTCCAGGGTCAGGATGTTGTTGACGATGTAGCGGTTGCCCTTGATCGCGTTCTGGACGCGCCAGTCACGGCCGGAAGCGTCGCCGCGCACCGAGCAGTAGCGGCCGACGTTGTTGTGGATGTCCTAGACCAGATCGTCCGCGTGCGCGGTGTCCTCGTGGGTCGGCTGGTCGAGCACTTTGATCACCGGGCGGCAGAAACCGTCGTGGTCTTCCTCCCGTCCACAGTCGCCGTCCCGTAAAATCTGGCCGCACAGTTCGACCTGCTCGGCAACGGTCTCGGGGTTGTCATCGGACCAGCGGGCTTCCGCCTCATCCGTGTCCTCCAGTGAGGAGCCGATGTGCGCGTCATCGTGGGTCGGCTGGTCGAGGATCGCGACGTCCTGGCCGCACTCAAGGCACTGGTAGGTGACGGCCATTGCGCGGTCATGGAGGACCAGCGCCCGGGTGTGGCACTCGTCAATCAGGGCAGTCCGGTACTCGGCGGCCACCGGGTTCGGGTTCTGGAGGACGCGCTTGATGGTGTCGAACAGGCTGCGGTCGGTGAGGTAGTCGAACGGGCGGCCAGTGGGCTCGGACATGGTGTGGCTCCTGTCTGGTGTGGACGGTCAGATGGCTCAGCGGCGGCGATCGATATCCCCCCCACAGTTCGCCTGCCCGCCGCACCAGGGCGGTCCGAGTGGCACCAAGGCTCGGCGTATTGGCGATCGCCGTCTCAACCTCCACCAGTTCCAAGGCTCGGGCGTGCAGTTCGTCGATGACCTCGGTGGGGGTGGGCAGTCCCACCTCGGGAACGACGATTGCGGAGATCTCGTAGAGGTACCTCATGGAGCTGGTGGGGACGCTCGTCAGGTCGTGGCGTGTGTCGGACATTTGGGCTCCTCGTGTTCGGTGTGGACGGTCAGGCGGCCAAGAGCTGCGCTGCTACTCGGTGGTAACAAACCGTGTGGCCCTTCCGGCCCGCAGCGCAGTTGCAGGCCTGCGGAGCGGTCAGGTAGCGGCCGGTGCCAGAGGTGGAGACAACGGCGAACACGCGGCGGCCGCGGATGGAGACGATGCCGCCGTCAGCGACCAGCTCCATGGCCTTCGCGACCTGGGCGGGCTTGTGGTCGGCAACCAGCGCGGCGGCGCGGATCTTCGCCTGGCAGCCACGGCCGTACCCGCGTGCAACCGAGGCGGTCGCGGTGAGGGTGCGTCCGCAGCGGGTGCAGGTGGGGCGGCTCGTTGTCATGCCAACTAGCTTAGCCAACTCGGTTGGCATATGGCAAGAGGGTTAGCCAACATAGTTGGCAATGCCGTACCCTCAGCCCGTGGACGAAGACCATTACGCCGACATCGAACAAGCCCGCGCCCAGCTGGACGAGGCAGCCGGCCAACTCGAACAGGCCCGCGAGCGACTACACGCTGCCGTCCTCGCCGCGTTCCCCGAATCGGCCGGCGAACCAGCGAAGCGCGGAGTCCTCGCCGAAGTCGCCCGCCGAGCCAAGTTCTCCCGCGAGTACGTCGCGCAGATCCGAGACGGGAAGGCGGTGAAGTAGTGGCGGCCCACACCAGACCGAAGGGGCGCGTGTGCAGCCACCGGCGATACCGCCTCGACTGCGCTGCCTACGACGCCCTCGTCGAATACGCGGGCGCGCGCTGCCAGATCTGCCGCCGGTCTGGTCCGGAAACCGGCCATGGCTACCTGGTCGTCGACCATGACCCGATGGTCGGCTGGGGCGCTGTCCGGGGGCTGTTGTGCAACAGGTGCAACCTCCAGATCTCCTACGACCGCCTGCCCGCAGACCAAACTCGCGCATACCTGGCCGACCCCTGGTACGCACGGCCCGGCCCCAAGACCAAGGAGACCCCCGATGCCTGATATCGCACCGATCCGAACCGGCCGGCGCCGCTACCCCACAACCCGCGCCGAGCACGCCCGCGCACTCCACATCGCCCGGCTCAAGCGACGCAGGCAGCGCCGCCACCCTGTGCCGTCTCCTCGGGTCGTCCTGCTCGGCGATACGCGCCAGTTCAGGGAGGCGATGGTTGGGCTCGGTCAAACCATGAACGAGATGGCCAAGGGATTCAGCAAGGCCGGTGAGGCTGCCGGCGCTGCTCTCCAACCGATCGGCGACTACCTACGCTCGGTGCGCCTGGTGCCCGTGCCCGAAGGTGACGACCGTGGATGACCTGATCGAGGATCCTCGCGTGGCCCAGTACGAGGCAGAGCGCGCCGAGGCGATCGAGGTTGCGCACAAAGCGATGATCTCGTCGTACATCGGCGGGCCGCCGAAGCTCCGCGGCGACGCCGAGCGGATGGTCGCCGCGCTGATCAAGGCCGGGTGGACACCGCCGGCCGAGCCGGCCATTGAGCACGCCGTGCAGATGTCCGGCGGTGGCATGAACGTCCGCGCCGACTACCCGGAGCTCGAGGAAGTCGCGCCGCTGGCCGAGTGGATCGGGCACCGCTACAGCGTCGACCGCACCAAGGTGTACCGGCGGCGGATCGTCGTCGTCGTCGACGACTGGGCAGAGGTGCCGAAGGAGGAGCGTGGCGGCCGTGGATGACTTGGTCGCGTTCCTGAACGCCCGGCTCGACGAGCGGGAAGCGCTGGCGCTGGCCGCGAAGGAGAACGAACGGCGCTGGCGGTATTCGGAAGGCGGCGGCGCCGTGATGCTCGTCGACGGCGGGTACGTCGCGGTCGGCCCGTACGGCTGCGATATCGACGAGGACTACGGGCGGCACATCGCCGTCAACGACCCGGCGTACGTGCTCGACGACGTCGAGGCGAAGCGGCAGATCATCGCGCTCAGCATTGCGGCGACACGGCAGTTCCAGGCGAAGGACTCGGCGTTCGCGCAGGGCGCATCCTTCGCTTTGTACCGCACGGTGAAAATCCTCGCCCTGCCGTACGCCGACCACCCGGACTATCAGGGAAGCTGGAGACCATGAACGAACTCGTGTGGTTCCAGGTCGCCGGAGTCGCCCTCGCCTGCTGCCTGCTCGTCCTGGGCTACTGGTTGTCTACGAGGCACTCGTGACCGCCCCGATCCGGCCGGGCACCGCGGCCCGCCTCGGCCTCAAACCTCCGGCGCGCCCGATGCCGACCGGACTGATCAACACCCCGCGCAAACTCACCGACAAGCAGCTGCGCGAGCTCAAGGCTGCCGCCGGTGTGTGGTTCGCGAAGGAAGGCTGGCGCCACTCACCCGTGCCGCCGGTGTCGCCCGACTGGGATGCGCGGTTCCGGTTCGGTGAGCACCCGGTACCCGTCGAGGTGTACGACCCCGTCACGGGCGAGCACCTCGGCACCGTGCAAGGCGACCCCGGCATCCGCCAACCACCTCGACCGCCCCGCCGCCGCTGGTGGCACAGGAGGAACCGATGACCGACCCACTCCGTGAAGCGATCGAGGCGATACCCGAGGTGGCCGAGATGCTCAACGGCGGCCCGGTGCAGCACGCGGTAGCCGACGACCTGATCACGGCGTACATCGACAGCCACAACCGGCAGATGGACGCCCTCATCGGCGACATCGACAACTGGAAGCCCACGGGGATACTCGGCCCCGGAAAGACGGTGCCGCGATGACGCTCCCCATCCAGCCCGGCACCGCCCGGCGGCTCGGCATCCGCCGGCCAGCGATCTACGCCACCGGCGGCATCGTCAGCCGTCCGCGCGACCCGGACGACGACACCGTGCTCGCGTTCATCTCGACCGGCTGCGCCTATCTCCCGCCGGGCGTCGTCGAGCACTACGGGCCCGAAGTCCTCGCCGCGCTCAACGGCAAGAGCAGCGAACCACCGACATGACCGCGTCCACCGTCGTCGAGCACGTCTACAGCCCGCGCGGCACCGCAACGCAGCTCCTCGAATGCCGCGACCCCGAAGTCCTCATCTCCGGGCCAGCCGGGACCGGCAAGAGCCGGGCGTGCCTGGAAAAAGTCCACATGGTGTGCATGCTCACCCCCGGCGTCCGCGCGCTCATGGTCCGGAAAACGCTCGTGTCGATGTCCAGCACGGGCCTCGTCACCTACCGCGAGCACGTTGCGAAGGAGTCCATCACCGCCGGCCACGTGAAGTGGTTCGGCGGTAACCGCGAAGAACCCGCCGCGTACCGCTACGCCAACGGCAGCACGCTGGTGGTCGGCGGTATGGACAAGCCTGCCAAGCACATGTCGTCGGAGTACGACCTGATCTATGTGCAGGAAGCGATCGAGCTGACCAAGAACGACTGGGAAGCCCTCACCACCCGACTCCGAAACGGCAAGATCAGCTTTCAGCAGCTCATCGCCGACACCAACCCCGACCGCGCCGAGCACTGGCTCAACAAACGCTGCCAGTCCGGGCAGACCACCGTCCTCGAATCCCGGCACGAGGACAACCCGGTGTACTTCGCCGACGACGGCACCATGACCGCACGCGGCCGCGCCTACATCGAGGGGATCCTCGACAAGCTCACCGGCGTCCGCAAACTGCGGCTCCGGCACGGCAAGTGGGTCAGCGCCGAAGGTGTCATCTACGAGGGATTCGACCGCGCCATCCACGTCGTCGACAAGTTCGAGGTACCGGAATCGTGGACCAGGTATTGGGTCGTCGACTTCGGGTTCGTCCACCCCTTCGCCGCGCAGTGGTGGGCCGAAGACCCAGACGGCCGGCTCATCCTCTACCGCGAGATCCTCAAGACGAAGCGGCTCGTCGAGGACCACGCCCGCACCATGCTCCGCGCGTCGACGAAGCTGCTGCCGAAGCAGCGCGACACCGGCGACGACCTCGTCGCGTCGCTGCGTGACGGCCGTCGCGTGTGGACCGAACCGAAGCCGCGGTCGGTGATCTGCGACCACGACGCGGAGGACCGGGCGACGCTGGAGAAGCATCTCGGGATGTCCACGGTCGGGGCCCGCAAGACCGTGTCCGACGGTATCCAGGCGGTGGCCGCGCGGCTCAAGCCGGCGGGCGATGGGAAGCCGCGGCTGGTGCTGATGCGCGACGTCCTGCTCGAGCGGGATCAGGCGCTCGCCGACGCCGAGCAGCCGACGTGTCTGGAGGAGGAGATCACCGGGTACGTGTGGGACACCGCCGATGGCCGGAAGGCGAAGGACCAGCCGCTCAAGGAGCGTGATGACGCTGACGACGCGATGCGGTACATGGTCGCGCAGCTCGACCTCGGTGGTCGGCCGCGGTTGCGGTTCCTCGGGGGCTGACTACTTCCCGAGCCAGCTCCGTACGGTCATCCGGTCTACGCCGAGCTCCCGCGCCAGGGGTGCTTCCTTCGCGCCGCTGGCGGTGGCCATCACCGCGATCTGCCGAGCTGCTGCCATCGCGGACGCTGTCGCGTTGCGAGCGATCAGCAGGTTGTCGCCAGCGCTGGGGGCGTCGAGGTCGCCCATGACGTACTGCACGGCTGCGGAGAACGCGGCCTGGCGTTCGTCGAGGTCGTCGTCCTCTGGGTACAGGGCGTCGATGTCGTCGGAGGCGGAGAGCAGTTCGGCCTTCTGGTCGGCCGTGAGGTCGTTGGCGAAGTCGCCGAGGTAGGCGTCTAGTTCGTGTCGTTGCATGTAGAGCACTCTACACATTACCTGTAGGGGAGTCTACAGGTGAGCACAGTCGCCCACGGCCAGTGATCATCACTGGACACGTTGTATCGCCTGGTCAGCCATATGGCGCAAGTTGTCCAACGGTTGGCTCGCACGAAGTGCACAATGTGTCAACTTCGGCTAACTCGTATGTACATTGTGCTCATGTTGACCAAGCTCGGGACGTGGCTCAAGCCCATCCGAGCTAAGATCGCGCGCGGATTCCTCCAGTTCGGCGGCCTCGGCTGCCTCTCCGCATCCGCGTTCACCATCACCGCCGAGCCCCTCAACATCACCCTCGGCCTCGCAGCTACCGGCATCCTCGCGTTCGTCGCCGAGTGGCTGACCCACGATGCGTAGCCTCATCGGAACCCTCACCGCGCCCCGCATCCGCAACGACGCCCCCGTGCCGCTCACCAGCCGACACGCAGCCGGCGTCGGCGGATTCTTCGGCTCACGCAGCAACGCCGTCTCCGAACTCGGCGCCATGGGGTCCGTCGGCACCCTGTTCGCCATCGTCAACCGCACATCCAACTCGACCGCCAAGGCCGACTGGCACCTCTACCGCAAAGCCAAGACCGGCAAAAAGGAAGACCGCGTCGAGGTCACCTCACACGCCGCGCTCGACCTGTGGAACAAACCCAACCCGTTCATGCCGCAGCAGGCGTTCATCGAGACGTTCCAGCAGCACGTCGACCTCACCGGCGAAACCGATTGGGTCGTCTCCCGCAACGAGCGGTTCAACCTGCCGCTCGAGCTGTGGCCAGTGCGCCCCGACCGGATCCTGCCGGTGCAGCACCCCACCAAGTTCCTCACCGGCTACGTGTACAGCAGCCCCGACGGCGAGCAGGTCCCACTCGGCCTGAACGAAGTCATCCAGCTGAAGATGCCCAACCCCCTCGACCCCTACCGCGGGATGGGGCCGGTGCAGGCGCTGCTCACCGACCTCGACGCCGTCCGGTACTCGGCCGAGTGGAACCGGAACTTCTTCAAGAACAGCGCCGAGCCGGGCGGCATCATCGAGGTCGAGGACCGGCTGTCGGACCCCGAGTTCGACGAGATGTCGATGCGGTGGAACGAGCAGCACAAGGGTGTCGCCAATGCCCACCGTGTCGCGATCATCGAGCGCGCCAAGTGGGTCACCGCCACCTTCTCCATGAAGGACATGCAGTTCGCGGAACTCAGGGTCGTCGGCCGCGACACGATCATGGAGGCCTTCGGGATCTCCAAGACCGCCCTCGGCATCTCCGACGGCGTCAACCGCGCCGTCGCCATGACCGCCAAGTCCCTGTTCGCCGAGGACCTCATCGAACCGCGGCTCGAACGCATCAAGGGCGCCCTCAACAACCGGCTGCTGCCGATGTACGGCCCCAACGCAGTCGACCTCGAGTTCGACTACGACAGCCCCGTCCCGGCCGACGCCGACGAGGAGAACGCCGAGCGGAACAGCAAGGCGCAGGCCGCGCAGCAGTACGTCGCCGCCGGCTACGACGGTGACTCCGTCGCAGTCGCCCTCGACCTCCCTGCCGGACTCGTGTGGGAGAAGCCCGCGGAGCCGCCACCGCCGCCCGTCATCGTCCCGGCCGCACCCGACGACACCCAGCCCGACGACAACCCGAGCGCAACACCCGACCCGACCGCCCCGCCGGCCGCGGCCACCACGCAGCAGCTGCTCGCCAAGTTCGCCGGCACCCTGCGCAACGCCCCGCCGCTCGCCCCGCCGCCCGACGGCTGGCCGGAACGCGACGTCGCTGCCGTCGCCGCCGTCGACCTCGGACCCGTCCAAGCCGCGTGGGAAGCCGCCCTCGCTGGGCTCCTGAAGCACTGGCAGAACAGCGTCGTCGCCGGGTGGGTCCAGCAGCTCGTCAACGCGATCCGCACCGCCGTCGGCGCCGGTGAGGGGTTCACCGCGCTGACCGTCGACACTCGGCCCGGCAGCGAGATCCTCGCCGACGCGATGGCCGCGTTCGCGCACACCGCCGCAGGGCAGGCCGTCGCCGAAGCCGCCGAGCAGGCCGTCACCCTCGCACCGGTGTGGCCCACTGCCGCCGACCTACAGGCCGCCGCATCCAATATCGCCACGTTCGAAGGTCAGCGGTACGCGCTCACCGCAGGGCGGGAAGCCGCCCGTGTCACAGGGCCCGACGCCGACGCCGACACGATCGCCGAGCACATCGCCGCGTTCCTCGGCGAGCTGTCCGACTCGCCGAGCACCGCGGCGCTCGGCGGGGCACTCACCGACGCGCAGAACACCGCCCGCCTCCAAACCCTCAGCGGCGGCCCTGTCGGCGCGATCTACGCCTCCGAGCAGATGGACTCCGCGACATGCGCGCCCTGCCGCGAGATCGACGGCCGGTTCCTCGCCCTCACCGACGACCAGGCCGCGGTGTACGCGCTGTACCCGGCCGGCGGCTACATCGACTGTCTCGGCCGCGACCGCTGCCGCGGCACGTTCGTCGGCGTGTGGCGCTCCGACACCAGCAAGGAGAACGCAGCATGAGCCGTCGATCACGATCGCGCGCGCAGCAGAAGCGGCTGCAGAACCTCCGCTCCGGCGCGCAGGTCAAGCAGGGCGAGCAGCCCAAGACGTGGTACCAGGTCAAGAACTTCGTCGACCAGCCCGACGTCGCCGCGATCTACCTCTACGGCGAGATCGGCTACTGGGGCGTCGAGGCGCAAGACTTCGTGCGGGACCTCATGTCGCTGCGCGTATCCACGATCGTCGTGCACATCAACTCCCCGGGCGGCGAGGTGTTCGACGGCCTCGCCATCTACCACGCGCTCCGCGACCACCCGGCGACGATCGAGGTCCGCGTCGACGGTCTCGCCGCATCCGCCGCGAGCTTCATCGCGATGGCCGGAGACACGGTCATCATGCAGCGCAACGCACAAATGATGATCCACGACGCCAGCGGAATCGAGATCGGCAACGCGCAGGACATGCGCACCATGGCCGACCTACTCGACATGTGCTCCGACAACATCGCCGACATCTACGTCCAGCAGGCCGGCGGAACCGTCGAGCTGTGGCGCACCGCGATGCAGGCCGAGACCTGGTACACCGCAGCCGAAGCGCTCGCCGCCGGACTGTGCGACGAGGTCGCCGGTGCGGACGACGAGACCAACGAGGACACCGCGGTCGTGCCCGGCGAGGACGACGACACGGATGGCCTGATGGACACCGCGTGGGACCTGTCGGTGTTCGCGTTCAAGTACGGCGGCCGCGAGAAGGCCCCTACGCCAACCCTGCCTGTTGACGCCGCAGACGCGGCAGTTGACGGCACCGCCCCGGTAGTTGAACCGGCCGCCGCAACGGAAGCGCCAGTCGTCGACGACACCGAGCCGGTCACCGAAGAAGTGGCCGCCGCAGCCGTGGAACCGAGCACTGAGCCGGTCGAGGCCGCGGCCGAGCCGGACGCACCGGTCGTCGCCACCGAGCCCGACCAGGAACCAGAACCCGCGCTCGAACTCGGCGACGAGCCCGAACCCCCAGCGCCAGCGTCCGAAGCGCTGGTGCTGGGTGACGACGTTCCCGACTCGTGGGCCGCTCTCACCGGCGGCCTGCTCACCAACGCAGCACCGTCCACCGTGGACGAACTGTTCGCAGCCCTGAAGGAAGGTTTACCGGCATGACCGCCACACTCGCTCTCTCCCCGGGGCAGCGCGACCGCCTCGTCCGCAACGGCATCGACCCCATCCGCTTGCGCCGCGTCGTCAACACCGCCGCCGCGCCCCCGATCCCGAAGAACGCGGTCGAGCTCGAGGAGATGATCCACGACTCGGCGAAGCTCAAGCCGGTCCTCGCCAACAAGGACGCGTTCAAGCAGTTCGTGCTGGACTACGCCAAAGAGGCGCAGGGCGACGGCACCGACCTGCACCGCCTCGTCGCCGACGAGACGCAGAAGCAGCTCGCGAACTACCTGCGCGACAACGAGGTCGACGACGTCGCAGGCGCCGTCAAGCGCCTCAACCTCGACCCCCAGACCCGCCCGGCGGGCATGCTGTCCTCGCACAAGCAGGCCACCGCGTACAACCCCAAGGCCGTCGGTGTCGCCCTCGACACCAGCTTCACGTCGGCCGCGGACTACTTCCACAACGCGTGGCACCTCAACCCGTCGTCCGAAGCCCGCGCGAAGATGGAGACGATCCGGAACTCCTACTCCAGCGTTGTCCCGGCCGACGGCGGGTTCCTGGTGCCGGAGACCCTGCGGTCGCAGCTGCTCGAGGTCGCCCTCGAGATGGCGGTCGTGCGGCCGCGCGCCACGGTGGTGCCGATGGAGACGGCTCGTGTGCCGTTCCCGATGATCGACTCCACCACCAACGCCGGGTCAGTGTTCGGCGGCATGATCGCCTACTGGGGTGAGGAGTCGGCCGCGCTGGTCGAGTCCAGCCCCAAGTTCGGCCGCACCATGCTGGACACGAAGAAGCTCACCGGCCTCGCGGTCGTCCCCAACGAGCTGCTCTCGGACAGCCTGATTTCCTTCGCCGCCCTCATCGAACGCCTGTGGCCCCAGGCCATCGCGTTCTTCGAGGACGTCGCGTTCATGGCCGGCTCCGGTGTCGGTGAGCCGCTCGGGTTCCTCGGCGCGGCCAACCCCGCCAGCGTCGCCGTCCCCGCCGAGATCGGCCAGGCGACCGCCACGATCGTCATCGAGAACATCATCAAGATGTACTCGCGGATGCTCCCCGCGTCGCTGCGCACCGCGGTGTGGCTCGTCTCCCCGGAGACCATTCCGGAGCTGTACACGATGGCGATCTCCGTGGGTACCGGTGGTGCCCCGGTGATGCTGGTCAACGCGGCGGGCCCCGGCCCGGCCACGATGCTCGGCCTCCCGATCGTCGTGACGGAGAAGGCCGCGCGGCTCGGTACCCGCTCCGACGTCTCCCTGGTCGACCTCTCCTACTACCTGGTGGGGGACCGGCAGCTGATGACGGCCGCCTCGTCGACCGACTACAAGTTCGGCAACGACCAGACGACCTACCGCATCATCCAGCGCGTCGACGGCCGCCCGTGGCTGCAGAACCCCATCACCCCCCAGAACGGCGGCCCGGCACTCAGCCCGTTCGTCGAGATCGCGACCCGCCCGTAACTACGTCGGAGGAACCGATGGTCACCGCGAAGGTCAACTGCACGCAGAAGGTCGAGTCGGGAACGGACGCAGACCGGCAGGTACTCCTGTCGTTCCAGGCCGTCACCGACGCCGACGGCAGCAACAAGGAATGGGCCAAGTACACCCCGCACCTGCAGATGAACATGACCGTCATCGGTGCCGTCGCGGACCATTTCGAAGCAGGCAAGCCCTATCTCCTGCAGTTCGTCGACTACACGGACTGAGGACCACCGGCCCGCGCAGGCACTGAACCCCCTGCGCGGGTCACCACCGTGGCGGCATTGAAACCCCGCCACGAGAAAGCAGGACAGCACCATGTCTCAGAAAGTGCTCGGCGCCGTGTTCAACACCAGCCCTGCCGCCGACGGCAAGTGGATCAACCTCAAGGCAGCCGGGGGCATCGCGTTCCTCTGCTACCTCGCCGGTGCGGCGGGTGACACCTACACGCTGCAGGAAGCGAAGGACGCGGCCGGTACCGGCGCGAAGGCCCTTGCGGTCATCACCCGCTACCACACCAACACCGGTGACGGGTCGGACGCGTGGACCGAGCAGACGCAGGCGGCCGCGTCGACGGTCGTCACGACCGCAACCGCGGCGCAGAACGCCATGGTTGTCGAGATCATGGGCACCAGCCTCGACGATGGCTTCAAGTTCGTGAAACTGACGTCGACGGGTGCGGGTGCCGTCAACGCGGTCATCACGAACCTGATGGCCGGCCGCGCCGCCGCGAACCTGCCCGCGATGGGGGTCTGACCCATGTCGGTCATCATCCAGGGCTCACAGATCCGGCAGATCCTCCTCGGTTCCAAAGTGGAACGGGCGACGGCGGCCCTGCCGCAGACCGCGACCGGCAACATCTACACCGTCGCGGGCGGCCGGATCCTCGTCACCGGCCTCGTCGGAGAAGTCACCGTCGCGACCGGCGCCGTCGCGACCAACCTGAAGATCTCCACCGCGCCCACCACGGGCACCGCGGTGGACCTGACGGCGAACACGCTGGTCACGTCGAAGGAAGTCGGGTCGCAGTACACGTTGCCCGCGGCTTCCGGCTCAGCGGGGATCGTGAAGAACGGCGGCGCCGGCGGGCAGTTCCCGACGCACCAGCCGTACATCATCCCCATCGGCGCGATCTCCATCACGACCGACGCGTCCGACACGGGCTCGATGAAGTGGACGTTGACGTACATCCCGCTGGATGACGGCGCGTCGGTCGTGGCGGCCTGACATGTCCCTGTGGGTTTGTGAGGGGTGCACCGCCGCGTACAGCGTCGGTGCACCCCGGTGCCCGCAATGCGGGTCAACCGAGTACGTGGAGGAGCACGAGATCATGCCGAAGATCACCGTCCACGGCGGACCGTCCGACGAGCACGACGAGGTGACGCCGACCGGCGGCGACGTCGTCGAGCCGACCCCGGACACCGGCGCCGAGCAGGTCGACAGCCGGGAGTTCTACGAGGCGCTCACCGTGGCCGACCTCCGCGCCGAGCTTGAGGCCCGGGGCAAAGAGACGAAGGGCCACAAGCCGGAGCTCGTTGACCGGCTCGTCGCCGCAGACGCTGAGGGTGCTGCGAAGGACGCGGAGTAGGTCATGGCCGACGTCGGCAGCTGGTACGGCCTCCTGGCCATCTGTCAGGAGGCCGCGCAGCTGCGCCGTGACGAGCAGGAGCGGCCACCGACTGCGTGCGGCGACTGCGGCGAGCCGCTCCAGTCCGGCCCACACGGCGAGCTGTTCTGCAAGTTCGACGGATCGGTGTGGGAGGCAGGTCCTCGGCGCGTCCGCTAGACCCCACAACTTCATGAAGGCAGTTCGTTATCCCGTAGAAAGCAACCGAGGAGACGCAGTGCCAACAGGTACCTCGTATTCGAGGTCCGCACGCCAGCGCGCGCGGGCCCGCGCAGTCGCGACCGTGCACGGCCACTCTGTGGCCGCATCTGGTGGCCGCACTCCGACCTACTACTCGTGGCAGAACATGCACGCCCGGTGCCGCAACCCGAACGTTCCGTCCTACCCGAACTACGGCGGCCGCGGCATCTCTGTCTGCCAGCGCTGGACGGACTTCGCCAACTTCCTCGACGACATGGGGACGCGCCCGGACGGCACGTCGATCGACCGCATCGACTCGGACGGCAACTACGAGCCGGGCAACTGCCGATGGGCCACCCGCAAGGAGCAGAACAGCAACCACCGCGCGGGCTGCGTGTGCAAGAACTGCGGCGGTGGGCGATGAGCAGCATTTGGCTCGCGACTCGCGAGGACGTGAAACGCGCCCTCGACACCAAGGAGACTGCGCGCGCGAACGCGGCGATCGACCGCGCCCTCGACTCGTCGACCGACTCCATCACGGCCCTGTGCAACCGCACCTTCTATCCCGAGCGCCGCTCGATGACGTGGGACTGGCCGAACCAGCAGACGGCCCGCTCGTGGCGTCTGTGGCTCGACGCGAACGAGCTGATCAGCATCGAGTCCGTGTCGTCCGGTGGCGTCGACATCCCCGTCGAGAACGTGCTGCTGCGCCCGGACGACGGGCCCCCGTTCACCCGCATCGAGCTGGACCTCGGCACGAACTCGTCCTTCGGGGTCCTGCTCTCCCCTCAGCGGTCGATCACCATCGTCGGGCTGTACGGGCACCGCAACACCGAAGCTCCCGCCGGCACGCTCGCTGCCAACGTCACGGCAGGAGCCGCGACGGTCACGGTTACGGACGCCTCCCTGATCGGTGTCGGGCAGCTGCTGCGCATCGACGCCGAGCGGCTCATCGTCACCGGCCGCCGATCGGTCACCACCGGCCAGACCCAACAGGGTGACCTGACCGCGCACATGAACAACACCCTGCTCCCGGTGTCCGATGGCACCGCGTTCGCCATCGACGAGGTCATCACACTCGACGGCGAGCGGATGCTGATCGTCGACATCACCGGCAACAACCTCGTCGTCATCCGCGCCTGGGACGGCACCGTGCTGGCCGCGCACACCGGCGCCACCATCTACGCCAGTCGCCAGCTCACCGTGTCCCGCGGTGTCCTCGGGACCACCGCGGCTGCGCACACCGGTGGCGCGTCGATCGTGAAGTGGCAGTCGCCGGGCAACGTCCGCACCCTCGCGGTCGCCGAGGCGCTCAACACCGGGCAGGCCGAGCTGAGCGCCTACGCCCGCACCCAGTCCGCGCTCGGCGAAGGCACCTCAGGGTTCGGCACCAGGTCCATGTCGCAGACCGCGCTCATGACGCTGCGGTCGCAAGTGCAGGACGCCTACGGCCGGCACACGCGGATGAGGGCGGTGTAGACGATGAGCGACGACGTCACCTTCTCCGGACCGTTTTTCGACGGCACCATGGCGGCCGAGTGGCCGGGCGCGATGGAGGACATCGCCGAGCGCCTCGGCGGCCAGGCCCTCTCCAACGTCATGGCGAACCTCGACAGCTCGATCCGGCATCCGACGCCGTACTACGAGACCCAGATCCACTCCGAGCGCATCGGGGCGACGGAGCGGTCCGTCAACGACCGCGGCGTGATCTACGGGCACTGGCTCGAAGGTGACGGCTCCCGCAACAGCCCCGTCACCAGGTTCCCCGGCTACGCCTCGTTCCGGCGCGCCAAGCAAACCCTCGACGGGCAAGCGGAAGGCATCGCCGAGGCCGTCCTGGAGCCGCACGTGGGTAGGTGGAACACGTGACCCTGGACACCGCGGGCATCGTCGACGCTGTCGCTTCCCACGCCGCCACGTCCGGGTTCTTCGAGCGCGTCCCCCAGCACGAGCCGAAGTCCGCACCTACCAACGGCTTGACGGCCGCAGTGTGGGTGAAGTCGATCGGGCCCGCGCGCGGCCAGTCCGGGCTGTCGGAGACGTCCGCGTTGCTCACTCTCAACGTCCGCGTCTACACGAGCTTCCGGATGCAGCCCGAAGACCTGATCGACCCGAACGTGATGAACGCGGTGGACGCGCTGATGTCCGCGTACTCCGGAGACTTTGACCTCGACGGCCTGATACGCAACGTCGACCTGCTCGGCCTCTGCGGCGTCCCCATGAACGCGTTGGCGGGCTACCTCAACCAGGACGGGAAGATCTTTCGGATCATGGATATCACGCTGCCGCTGGTGATCAACGACGTGTGGGAGCAAAGCGAATGACCACGATCACCAAGGAGGCCAGCGATGTCTAAAACCAGCGGCTTGGGGCAGAACTTCTACGTCGGCGGTTACAACCTGTCCGGCGACACCGGCTCGTTCAGCAACATCGGCGCACCACAGAAAACCATCGACGTCACCGGCATCGACAAGTCCGCGAACGAGCGCATCGGCGGCGAGCGCGACGGATCCATCGACTTCATGGCGTTCTTCAACCCCGAGACCATCGCCGGTGGCGGATCCCGCGACGGTGCACACAAAGTCCTCTCGGCACTGCCGACCGCGGACGTCGGCGCGATGTTCCTGCAAGCTCCTGCCGTGGGGGCGCAGTCGTTCTGCATGATCGGGAAGCAGATCAACTACGACCCCACCCGGGACAACTCCGGCTCGCTCACCGTCAAGGTGTCCGCGCAAGCCAACGGGTTCGGTGCCGAGTGGGGCAACATGCTTACCGCAGGGATCCGGGCCGACACCGCGGCGACGCTCGGCGCGGCGATCGACAACCTCGCCGCCACCGCGTTCGGCTGGCAGGCGTATCTGCAGGTGGCTGCATTCACCGGCACGGACGCGACGATCAAGTTGCAGGACTCCGCGGACAACGTCACCTTCACTGACCTCGCGGGTGGCGCATTCACCGCGCTCCCGGGCGCGGGTGCGCCGCTGACGCAGCGGATCCAGTCGGTGAACACGGCCACCATCCGGCGCTACGTGCGAGTCGTGACGACCACCGTCGGCGGCTTCACCAGCGCCAAGTTCGCGGTCGCCGTCATCGCGAACCCGATCGCGGGGGTGACGTTCTGATGCCCGAACCATTCCGAGTGGACCCGGCCGCGCCGGTGCAGGCGATGCAGACCTACAGCGTGAAGTCACCGCTCTCGACGCACTTCCGGCGAGGCAGCTGCGAAGAGGCTGGTTGCGAGGCGCACGAGCTCGGCTGGCGCACCGTCGTCGACGAGTCCACCGACCTCGGCCAGCGCCAAGCCCACTACATCCGCACTGCTGCTGGCCGGCACTTCACCGAGGAACGCACCGCGACGGGGACGGCGTTCACGTTCCCGCCCGGCGAGCAGTGCTTCACCGCGCACCAGGTGTCGCTCGAACGGCCGGAGTTGTACGTGGTGCACGGCGGGGACTGGCGGCGCGATCTCGGCGTGATCCGGGAGCACACGAAGCCGGAGCACTGGGTGGAAGACCTCGCCGAAAACCTCGACACCATCAAGACAGCGCAAGAGAAAGGCTAACGATCATGGCGAAGCAGAGCGGTCTCGGCTGGACGACCCTGAGCGTCGACGACGCAGCAGGATCGGCGCAGGCCATCAAGAACGACATCACACAGTTCGACTTCGCGACACCGCGCGCGGTGCAGGACGTCACCGGTGTGGACAAGTCCGCGATGGAGCGGATCCTGCTCCTCGCCGACTTCTCCATCACGATGTCGGGCGTCTACAACGTCGCGGCGAACATGTCCCACGACGTGTTCAAGACCGTGTCGTCGACCAGTGTGCTCCGCACGGTGACGCTGGGCATCGCTGGCAAGAGCCTCGCGAACGAGTGCCTGCTCACCGACTACCCGCTGACCCGCGACAACGGCGGCGCGTTCACCTTCAAGGTGCCCGGCGTGCTCGCCGACGGCACCGTGCCCGCCTGGGCCTGACGGGAACCCCTCAACAGCAACGGAAAGGTCCGACTCATGGGCGGCTTCAAGGCACCCCGCACCGTGTACAAGCTGGTGTTCGAAGACGACGAGATGGAAGGCCTCGTCGTCCGCGCGCGGGCAATGACCCTCGGTGAGCAGGAGGAGTACGCCACACTCAAGTACAACCGCCAGATCGCGGACTACTTCGCGCCGTACCTCGTCGAGTGGAATCTCACCGACGACGACGGCAACCCCGTCGAGGCCACGCGCGAAGGACTCGACACCTGCGAAACACCGTTCCTCGCGAAGATCGTCGACGCGTGGCAGCTCGCGGGTATCCGGGTGGCCGCCCCTTTAGCGAAGCCATCGCGCGATGGCGAGCAGCTCCTGGAGGAATCAATTCCGATGGAAGTGTCGTCACCAAGCCTCGCGAGCTAGTGCAGGCGGAAACGGTGATCAAGCTGTGCGACAGGTGGCACAAGCTCCCATCGGAAATCCTCGCCGAAGACCCGAACATGATGCAGTACCTGCAAATTGTCCATCTTGCCGGATACAACGAGAAGAAATCGGAGGTGGCGTAGATGCCGAATGAGATCGAAATCCACGTCAAAGTCTCCGATAACGGCAAGGCGTCTCTCGACAAAACGAAGGCCACCTACACCGCAGCTGGTCGTGATATCGGTACGTCCACCGGTAAGGCGATCGACGACGGTGTCAAGCGGACACAGTTCACTCCGGCGAAGATCAAGGCCGACAACCCGATCGACGCTGAGTGGCGCGCACAGATCGAGTCGTCGCTCAAGACCGCCGCGAAGGACTCGCTGAAGATCCCGATCACTCCAGAAAGCGAGCAGTTCCGGCGGGACCTCGCGGGGACCATCGACGTCGTCCGCCAGGGCCTCAAGGCCGAGATCCCGGTGGGCGTCGCCGACGCCGCGAAGTTCAAGGAAGAGGTACAGCTCCTCGCCTACGCGGTGTCCAAGGGCACCAAGGCGATGGTGGACATCGAGTTCGCCGACGACGACGCCAAGAAGCTCGAAGAGGAGGCGCAGCAGGCAGCGGACAAAGCCGGTTCCGCGGCGACGAAGGAGCTGGAGAAGTCTGCCCAGTCGATCTCCGGCGCGTTCGGGCCGCTCATGTTCGCCGGGCTCGCCTTCGGGCTACCGGCGGCCGCGGTGATCGGCGCGGCCGGTGCCGGTTTGGCGTTGTCCGCGGTACCGGCGTTGTTCGTGGGGATCTCGGCCGCGGCGCTCAAGCACAACGGCCTGGTCACGGACTCCTTCGCGGACCTGAAGAAGAACGTCCTCAACAGCACGCAGACGATGGCTTCGTCCATGGCGGGCCCGCTGACGTCGTCAATCGACCAGGTTGACCAGAGCTTCAACCGGATGAAGCCACAGATCCAGGAAGCCATCAACGGCTCTGCCGCGGTCCTCCCGAAGCTGACGGGTGCGGTCACGGACCTGGCCGAGAACGCCATGCCCGGCCTCGTCACCGCCACCGAGCAATCTTCGGGTGCGCTGGATGGACTGCGGAGCCTCACCGGCTCGGTCGGTACCGGGCTGTCGCAGATGCTGACCGCGATGGCGTCGCAGTCGAACGCAGCCGGCACCGGCATGCAGATCCTCGGCGTCACCATCCAGCAGCTCGAGCAGTTCGCCGGCCGCTTGTTCGCGAACCTCGCTCAGGGCACGGGTCCGATGACGACGCTGCAGGCCGATCTCGGTCTCGTGGAGCAGGCGATCCTTCGGCTCACCGCGTCGGGCTCCGGAGCTATCGGGTTCCTGCAGGGGTTCGGCACGGCAGGCACAGGCGTCCTCAGCGTCGTCAACGCGCTGGCCGGCGTGATCGGAATCCTCCCGCCGCAGGTGACGCAGCTGGCCGGGTCGGTGACGGCGGCCTCGGCGGTGCTCGCGAAGTTCGGTGTCGATGCGACTGCGGGGTTCAAGGGGTTCGGTAAGTCGGTGTCCGACGCCGAGGGCGCTTCGGGGAAGTTCTCGGCGGTGGTCGGTGGCCTCGCGACGGCGGCGTTCAACCCGGCCACGATGGCCGCTGGTGCGCTCGGTATCGGCTTGATGATCCTGGGGCAGGCGCAGGAGAAGGCGGCGGCTGCGGCACAGGAGGACTCCCGTAACCAGCAGTCGCTCACGGACGCGTTGCGGCAGTCGAACGGTGTGGTGGATGCGTCGACCCGCGCGGCGGTCGTGAACGCCGAAGCGAACACCAAGCTGTCCGACGGGATGTCGACGCTGCAGCAGACCGCGAAGAGTTTGGAGATCTCCCAGTCGGACCTGACCGACGCCCTGATGGGCGTCCCGGGTGCGATGGACAAGGTCAACGCGCAGCTGGATACGCACGTGAAGAAGACTGGCGAGTCGGTGCAGGTCACCGACGAGTTCAAGGACGCGGTCGGGCATCTCGGCGGGATCTACAACCAGTCGACGGGCGACGCGAAGCTCTACAACGAGGCGATGGGGAAGACCGGCGACGCGACGAGTAACGCGGGCCCGCCGATGTCGACGCTGGCCACGGCGATGAAGACGCTGTCGGATAACACCGGGAGCGCGGCAACGAAGGCTTCGGCGTTGAAGACGGCGCTGGACATCCTCGACGGCCGCGCACCGGTGTTTGAGGATGCGATCAAGTCGGGTAACGACGCGCTGCGGAACTTCACCGACACCATCGGCAAGGGCGCCGATAAGGCCAAGGGTTTCGGTGCCGCTCTGCTCAACGCCGATGGCACCATCAACACCTTCACTGCAAACGGTTCTTCGTTGCAGGGCCTTGCTGAGTCTCTCGAAACGTCGTTCACGACGGCTGCGTCTGGGGTGCAGCAGTTGACCGATAAGGGCATGCCGCTCAAGCAGGCACAGGACACTGTGGCCGCAAGCTTGCAGGTGCAGCGGGATCGGTTCATCACGGCCGCTCACCAGATGGGGATCAACGGGCAGGCGGCCATCGACCTCGCGAACAAATACGGGTTGATCCCGAAGGACGTGTCGACGTCGTTCCACGGGGATAACTCCAGTGTGGTCGCGGCGTTCAACTCCACGGTGTCACTGCTGCGCGGGCTCGACGGCCGGACGGCGACTGTTCACATCACCACGATCAACGGGTACCAGAACGTCGGTATCAACTCCGGTATGGCGCATTCGATGCAGGCGAAGGGCTCGATCCAGGGCGCCAACATGATGTTCGCTGGCGGTGGGTTGCCGACGCCGAACGGCGCGAACAGCATGTCCGGCGTCGCGCAGATTGTGCACCCGGGCACTCTGAAGTGGGCTGGTGACGCGAAGGTCCCGGAGGCTTACATCCCGCTGGACCACTCGTCGCGGTCGATGGATCTGCTGGCGTCGGCGAACCGGATGATGGCGCCCTCGTCGGCGGCGCTGGGTGGCTCGTCGGGCGGTGCCGGCGGCGGTGGTGGGGGTGGCAGCGCGAACGTGCAGATCAGCTTTGGCTTGTCAGGGGTGGACTACGTGGACGCGATCATCACCGACATCGCGAAGTCGGTCCGTTCGAAGGGCGGCAACGTGCAGGTCGTGCTGGGGGGTTCGTCGTGAGCACGTTCCCTCAGGTCCCACTGGACATCCACACGGAGCTGTTCTACTCGGGTGCGTGGAACGACATTACGGGTGATGTGCGCAGCCCGGACAGGATCGTCATCAAGCACGGTGCGGCCGACGAGACGTCGCAGACCTACCCGTGTACGTGCAACCTCGCGCTGGACAACAGGGACGGGAAATACTCGCCCCGGAACCCGACTTCGCCGCTGTACGGGAAGATCGGGCGCAACACGCCATTACGAGTGCGCGTCGGAACGTCATCTCCCACGTCGTGGCTTGTCGGCGGAGGTTCGGTGGGCAGCTGCGTAGCGACACCCGACACTGCGGCACTGGACATCGTCGGCGACCTCGACCTGCGCATGGATATAGCGCCGACCAGTTGGCGCCCAACGGCCCCGACGGTGCTGGCCTCGAAGTATCTGAGCACTCCGGAACAGCGGTCATGGGGGTTGCGCCTCTTGGCCAACGGAACGCTGGAGTTCGGCTGGGGGACAGACGGTACTAACGCCACCATCACGAGAGTGGTGTCCACAGTGGCCATTCCGTCGGCGAGTACCAGGCTGTCCGTGCGCGCCACCTTGAAGGTGAACAACGGTGCGGCCGGGAACACTGTCACCTTCTACACCGCTCCGACGCTCGGCGGTACCTACACGCAACTCGGATCCGCTGTTGTGACAGCAGGCGTGACGACAGTATTCGCAGGGTCCGCTCAGTTGATTATCGGTGCACGCGACCTCGACTTCACTGGCTTTGTGTTCACAACGGACGGGGTTAACTACAGCGGCCAGGTATTCGGCTTAGAGCTTCGCAACGGGATAGCTGGAACCGTCGTCGCCGACCCGGACTTCACCGTGCAGGGACCGGCGACAACATCCTTTGTTGATGCAACCAGCAAACGGTGGACGCTCCTAGGGTCGGACTTCATCTCGTACCAGGACAACTCAGTCCGCTTTACCGGCGAGGTATCGGAGTGGCCGCCCCGCTGGGATGTGACTGGTAAGGAAGTCCGGTCCCCGATCGTCGCGAGTGGGATTCGCCGCCGCATTGGGCAAGGCTCGGCTGTACTCCGCAGCGCGTTGTACCGGGGGATCACCAGCAGCGCTATCACACGGCCAGTCGCGTACTGGCCGTGTGAAGACGCCGCGGGGGCAACGTCACTGGCGTCCGCGTTCAACCAGGCGCCGATGACGATCACCAGTCTCGGGACAGGCGTCAAACCCGCGTCGTTTACCGGAGTCGCGGCATCCGCACCGATCCCGACGTTCGCTCCAGGTGGGCGTCTCGATGGACCAGTGCCGCCGTACACACCGTCGGCCAATCTGCGCGGCATGGCGTTCGTCAACGTTCCCGCCGCAGGACCTGGAACGGCGACCACGGTCATCCGCATGCAGACAACTGGTGGTAACACAGAGTCTTGGTTCCTCGACGTCACCGCGACTGGGGCGTTCCGGCTCCGCGCGTTTGCGTTCGGAGGCGCTACTCTTGTGGATTCGACTGTCGGCGCCAGCATCAACGGCCAGTCCGGAATGCTGTGGCTATTCTTGCAGCAAGTCGGGCCGGACATCACTTGGCAGGTCGGGTTCGCGGCGGTCGGAGCGCCAGGGGCTGGCGTATTCACGTCAACGCTGAGCGGGAATACGTT
Source organism: Amycolatopsis sp. (assembly GCF_025464955.1). Classification (GTDB taxonomy): domain Bacteria; phylum Actinomycetota; class Actinomycetes; order Mycobacteriales; family Pseudonocardiaceae; genus Amycolatopsis. The sequence continues at coordinate 22,441 of NZ_JAODNM010000172.1, forward strand.
CGGCACCTGCATCAACATGATTATCGGGCAGAACTTCGACGTGAGCGGCCTCAGTGTCGGCCACGTCGTCGTAATGAACAGCGCCGATTTCTTCTCGATTCTCCCGTTTATGAATGCCTGGTCACCTGAGGCGGCGACGGATCGAGTGGCGCGTCTCGGCAGCGAGCAGAGCGTGCCCGTTGGCTACATGGTCGGCGACGCCGGTAGTGAGCAAATGGGCGCGCAGCTGCCGATGCGGTTCCTGGACCTCCTCAACGACGTGCAGACCACAGACCTTGGGATCCTCGCGGAGCGCCGTGATTCGAACACCATCAACTACCGCGCCCGCTCCAGCATGTACAACACCACCCCCGTGCTCGCGCTCGACTACACCCTGGGCCACCTCGCGCAGCCGGTCGAGCCGACCGATGACGATCAGCACATCAAGAACGACATCACCGTCGCGCGCACCGGCGGCACCAACGTCCGACTCGTCCAAACAACCGGGCCACTGTCCACACAGGCTGCACCCAATGGAGTCGGCCAGTACGACACGTCGTTGACTATCAACGTCGCCGCCGACGGCCAGCTCGCCAACCAGGCTGGGTGGCGCCTCGGCCTCGGCACCCTCGACAAGTCGAGGTTCCCTGTCCTCGGGATCAACCTCGCCCGCAACCCCGAACTCATCCCCAACGTGTCCACGCTCCAGCTCGGCGACCGCATCACCGTCGCCAATCCGCCCGTGTGGCTCGCGCCAGAGCTCGTCGATGTTCTCGTGCAGGGCTGGACGGAAACCCTGTCCCAGTACCAGTGGGACATGAAGTTCAACACCAGTCCCGCCGCGCTTTTCCAGGTCGCGAAGCTCGACGACACCGTCCTTGGACGCATCGACGCAGCCGCCTCTGTCCTCACCGCACCCACCACCAGCACAGCAACAACACTCGCCGTCGTCGACACCGGCGGCCCTGGCTGGACAACCGCCGGTGGTGACATGCCGATCCCCATCACGGTCGGCGGCGAGGCGATGAGCGCCACCGCCATTGGCGCCATCACCGCGCCCACCTTCGTCGCCGCAGGCACCGCGGCCGCCGGCAACAACGCTTCCGTGGTGCCGGGACTCCCGGCCGGTGCGACAGGCGGGGACCTGCTGCTCGTGTGGGCGTCCATCCGCAGTCTCGGCGTCGGCAGCCCCATCCCGCCCGGCGGGTACACCATGCTGTTCGACGGGTCCAACGGCCGACTGTTCGGGAAAATCCACTCCGGCAGCGAGTCCGCTCCCACCATCGCCTTCACCAATGGCTCAGCGGGCGACACCACCATCGCGCAGATGGCAGCGTTCCGCGGCATCGGGCTACAGATCCTCAACGGCCCCGTGTTCCAGCCGAACTTCACGCCAGCGCAGAACATCGCCTCCCCCGCGTTGCCGATCACCGGCCCGAACGCCCTGATCCTCTACCTCGGGTGGAAACAGTCCAGCTGGACGAGCGTCGCCACCATCGCCGGAGCCAACCTCATCGGCGCGACATCCAGTGCGCTGGGCAGCACGGCCGGTCTCGTGTGGGACTACCTCATCCAGAGCACCGCGGCGAACATCCCGGCCGGGTCGTTCACCGTCACCGGCGGCAGCTCAGCCTCGTCATCCGGATCGATGATCGCGCTCGCCGGGGGCGGCCAAACATTCACCGTCACGAGGTCCGTCAACGGCGTCGTGAAAGCCCACGCAGCGGGCGAATCAGTCCACCTCACCCGCACCCCGTACATCGCTCTCTAGGAGGACAGACACCATGGCCGTTCCCCTCGCAGGGCAGACAAACACCGCCGCGATGCTCGGCGCGCTTGCGAACAACACCATCAAGCTGACCCAAGCCCCGGCGACGTCGAGCCCAACCGTGGCCGCTGTCGCGGACGTCCCGGGTTGCAGTATCACCATCACGACGATCAACCCGAACGTGCAAGTCGCGATCGTCGGGTTCTTCGATGTCACCCAGACTGCCGCCGGTGACATTTTCGTCGGCACTTGCATGATCGACGGCGTCTCGCAGACCCCCCAGTGCGATATCAACGTCGCCGGCCGCGCCACCTGCGGGCAGATGTGGATCGCGACTCTTGCCACTCCGGGCTCGCACACGATGAAACTGCGCATGGCGGTCACGGGCGGCGTCGACACGAACATCACTGCTGGCAACACAACCATCACCGTCGCGCAGTTCGCGCTGTGACCAACCGAGAGGAAAACCGATGGGATCGTACGTACCAAGGCCAGGTGTCCTCACCGCTGCGAAGTGGACCGGTGACAACGAAGCCGAGATGCACACCGCCGTCGACACTGTCACCGCCCCCGAGTACTGGGGAACCCAGTTCAGTGTCGACGGAGAAGGCAACGGTTTCGTCCAGGCTTATTCGGAAGAGCTGCGGCCTGTCGCGATCGGACAGTGGGTCCTCCGCGGTGGCTACGAAGGTGCTGCGGTCATGGACGACGAGGCGTTCACCGCGGGCTATCAGCCTGGAACCGGGTACGTCGCCACCCCGTAGTTAACCGCGGCGGATGTAGATCCTCAGAGGAAGGGATGTGACGTGTGAATGACCTCATTCAATTGCTACCGACGGCGGGTCCCTACGCAGGGTTCCTGCTCCTCATCATCGTGCTCATGGTGCTGTGGCTACGCGCGGAGAAGCGCGCTGGACGCTCGGAAGCCCGAGCGGAGAAACTCACCGAGGCGCTCGATACGACCCGGCGGAAATTCATCGGCGAGGCCGACGGCGAACGGGAGAAGCGGTGGCGCGCCGAGGACGCCGCCGCGAAAGCCCGCCGTCGGAAGGGCGGTGATCTAGATGGCACCGCTGAGGTTCGCGATTCGTAACCGCGTCGCCGTCATCGCTCTGGGCATCGCGATCATCTCGCTGGTCCTCGCGGGCTGGGGGATCGTGTCCGGATCGTTCGCGCACACCGCGGCTCAGCAAGCGCAGTCCGATTCGAAGAGCCTCGCCGATCCGCTCGCCGCACTGTGCGCCAGTGATCCCTCGGTCGCGGCCCGGGTCGGCCCCGCGAACTGCCAGAAAGCCGCCGAGATCCAGCAGGCCCCGATCGAGGCGGCCCCTGCGCCCGGCCCGCCCGGTGTCGGCATCGCGTCCGTCATCCCGGGTGACTGCTCCGTGCGGATCGCCCTCACTGACGGCCGCGTGTCGACGCTGTCGAACCTGTGCGGCGCGGCCGGGGTCGCAGGGAAGGACGCGCCACTAGCGCGGGGGATCGCGGCGACGGCGAAGGACGGCTGCAACGTCGACATCACCTTCACCGACGGCGCCACCTCCACCCTCGGCCCGTTCTGCGGTGCGAACGGCACCGACGGCCACAACGGCGCTGACGGCGTCACGCCGCCGTGCATGTCGCTTCCAGCGCAGTGCCAGGGCGCCGACGGGAAACCCGGCAACGACGGCAAACCGGGTTCGCAGGGCGTCGGCGTCGCAGACCAGCGCTTCGTGCTCAACGACAGCGGCGACTGCGTCTCCCGCGTCACCTACAACGACCCCGCCACCGGCACCACCCGCGTCGACGACACCCCCGCCGGCCCCGCCGCGTGCCCACCGGCGACACCACCCAGCACCACCGTCAACCCGCCTATACCGACGAATTGAGGCTCCGATGACCTTCGCCCACCCCACCCGCAAGCTCGGCAAGCGGCCACCCAAGGACGCGCCGGCCCTGCGCGCGGCCCGGTTCCTCACCGGCGCCGTCCCCGCACACCCGGCCTCGGTCGACCACTTCTCCGAGATCACCGACTGGCTGATGCTGGACAACGACAAGTACGGCGACTGCGGACCGGCCGCGACCGGGCACCAGCTGATGCTCGACAGCAAGTACCTGTCCGCGGCTGAGATCGTCCCGTCGATCGCGGACGTCCTCGACTTCTACAAGCGGTCCGGTAACCCCGACTTCGATCCCAACGACCCGGGTGGTCCGGGCGACGGCGGCGTCGACCTGCAGACGATGCTCGAGGAGCTCGTCCGCAATGGCATCGGCGGTCACAAGGCGCTCGGCTTCGCGAAGGTCGACACGTCGAACCTCGACGAGGTGCGCGCGGCGGTCGCGGTCTTCGGGTCGCTGCTGCTCGGCGTCACCCTCGAGACCGCGCAGCAGGCGCAGACCGATCGCGGTCTCTGGGACTACGCCAAGTCGGCCGTGTGGGGCGGGCACGCTGTGCTGGCCGGCCGGTACACCTCGGCGAAGACCGGCGATGACCTCGCGGTGATCACGTGGGGCGAGATCGTCGGCACCACCGACGCGTTTTGGGCCCACCAGGTCGACGAGGCGTGGGTGGTGATCTGGGACTACAACGTCGGCACCGCGGAGTTTCAGGCCGGGGTGGACGTGGCGGCTCTCGCCGGTGACTACTTCGCCCTCACTGGCCGGACGTTTCCCGTCCCTGTCCAGCCCCCAGCGCCCGCCCCGGTTCCCGCGCCTCCGGTTACTCCTCCGGCGCCTGTCGGCGACGCTGACAGCGTTCTGGCGGCGGTTCTTCACCCGTGGGTGATCGAACGCCACGTCGGCCAGAACCACGCCCTCGCGACCGCGGCCAAGACGTGGCTCGCCGCGAAGGGGCTGTGATGGACCAGCAGCCCAGCGTCGGCCGGAGGGTGCACTACGTCAGCTACGGCAGCCCCGTCCGCGCGGACGGCACTCAGGCGTACACCTCACAGTGCCGCGCGGCCGTCATCACTGCTGTCTACGACGAGAACAACCCGCCACCTGACTCGGAATGCGCCACCGGCGCGGACGGCGCTGCGTGGGTCGGTCTCGCCGTGCTGAACCCGACAGGAATGTTCTTCCACGAGTGCGTCTGCCAGGACGACCGCGACCACAGCGGCGGCACCTGGCACTGGCCGGAGAGGGTCTGACATGCCCACCTCCATCGGCCGGTGGTTCGACTACTCCGGCGGCCGACCGACCGGTGCCGCACTGAAAAAGGCCGGTGCCACCGGAACCCTCCGCTACGCGGGCCTCGGCGCGGCCGGGAAGCGCATCACGGCCGCCGAGTACGCCGACCTCACCGCGGCGGGTATCGCAGTGCTGTTCGTCTCCGAGCTCGGAACCAACGACTCGTGGGGCACCAGTACCGACGACGACTACGCCCGGGGTAAGGCCAACGCGCTGGCCACCCTCGCGGATCTCCGTGCCGCGAAGGTGCCGGCCGACAAGATGTTCGTCGCAGCGGCCTCGGACTCGCACACAGCCGCGCAGTGGCAGGTGACCGACACCGTCAAATACGTCACCGCGTACCGCGACGTCTTCGGCCTGGCATTCGCCGGGCACTACGGGTTCAGCGACTCGCAGATCACCGTTCACGCGGCCGGGGTGGCGTCCTGGTACTGGCGCTGCGGAACCGAACCCACCGAATCGTGGGTGCACTTCTGGCAGCGCAACGTCGCGCCCAACGTCCTCACCGTGGCCGGCATCCAATGCGACATCAACGAGCAGTACATCCCGATTGGAGCACCCGATATGGAACCGAGCACCCCCATCAGACTGCCGAACTGGGCAGGCGTGGACACCCCGGCGACCACCAAAACCGTGAACGACATCCTTGCCGGAACCGACATCCGCGTTCAGCAGATCCTCGCGGGGCAGACCGCCATGGCGGCCGCCGTAGCGGCGGCGACCACCAACCCGGCGATCACTCCGCAGATGGTCACCGACGCGATCAACGCGGCCGTCGCTGCGCACGTCAAGGTCAGCATCGACGTCACACCGACCACGTAAGCGACGCTTCCCCATCAACCAATCCAGAGAGGACATCCGCATGTCATCGCACGACTTCAACTTCCACGACGAGATCGTCAAGGTCGAGGCCGAGCTCGTCGACGTCGTCGAGAGGAAGGTGACGGCAGCCGGCACCGCGGCGACCCTGGTCGCGATCGTGGTGTCCCTGCTCGGCCTGTACGTCTTCCACGGCGACGTCCCGGACTGGGTCATCGCCGCCGTCGGCTCGATCGTCACCGGCGGCCTGACGTTCGCCGCGGGCTACATCGCCAAGCACACCCCGCGCGTGATCCCGGTCCCTCCGGCGCCGACCGGCGATTCCGGACCCGCGCCGGCGGCTGGCTAGACCTCTAGCAGCACGAAACCCCCTGCCTGACCGGGACGAACCCGAATGGGCAGGGGGTTTCGTGCGCGTCTAGAGCCGCGCCATCAGGGTTTCGATGCCGTTGATGGAACCGGCGAGGTTGTCATTGGCCATCAGGATCTCGTCGTGGCCCTGAACCAAGCACTCGTGTGCCCACACATACTCGCGTTGGGTTGATCCTTCGAAGGATTCTCGGACCCGGGCGAGGGCTCCTCCGATCGTTTCGACGGCGCTCGTCAGCTGGCCGCGCACTGCTGTGAGTTCTGCTATGGCGACGGTCAGGTTGGTACGGATCTGCTCAGGGCTGGTCACGGGCGTTCGGCCTCCTTCGGCTCGTCATCGTCGTCGTCCGCCGCGCGGAGTGCTGCGAGGTCGGCCCACCCGGCTGCGTTGAAGCGGTCGACCGTCGCATCGAACTTCGCGACGACGGCCTCGACGTCCCGCCGCATCCGCTTGTGGGCTACGAGCGTGTGCCGGACGCTGTAAGCCAGGAAGCCGGCATTGATCACGACCACCATCCACCAGTACCAGTTGGGCATCACGTCTCCTCGTTATGTTGAATCCCGGCCGGTGACCTGCAGGCCAATGCGGGAGTTGACCGGCCGGAAAATTAGGTGCGGGGGCGGCTTTCCCAGCCGACCCAGCGTTCGTGCTCACCTGGTGGTGGATGCGGTGGCGGTGGCCACCACCAGGTGGTCAACCACCGCCACCAGCACCGACCACACCCCCGGCACCAGCAGGACCCCCGCCACCAGGAACGCCGGATACGCGACCCTCAGCTCGAAGCCGCCCTCCCGGCCGGTGGTGAACCGGAACCGGCGCGGCAGGCTGATCTCGTACCAAGCTCGGCCGCGGATCGGGATGGGCCACAGGAACGGGCACCCCGAGCGGGTGGGGGAGTCGCCGAGGCAGTGGGTGACGCACCCGATCGCGACAGCCGGGCCGATCCACCAACCAACCGCCACCAGCGTGGTGGCGAGGCTGGTGGTGGCCACCAGGACCACCGCCGAGCCAATCGCAGCCAGCGCCACCAGCGACACGTCCGCCCTCACGAACGGGACGGGCACCTTCCACTTCCCCAGCGCATCCTCCGCGAGGAGGACACCGAAGATCAGGACGGCGAGCACGAACCACCGGCCGATCGTCGCCGCGCCGACCGTGACCGTCCCGCCGAGCACGAGCGCGAACACCACGGTGTGCGACAGGTGCCGGTGAGTGCCCTGCCGGTGGCTGTCGTGGGGTGTCCTCGTCCACCGGTACACCCGCGCGGACAGCCACTGAAGCCCGGTCGAGATGCCGCCGGTGAACCACCCGAGGCTCCGGGATGCTCTGCTGCCGTCGCAGTCGAGGTCCGGCAGCAGAGCAAACCCGGCCGTCGTGACGGCGAACAGGAGCACGGCGGGGGCATGCACGAGGCCGAGCAGCGGCGCGGCGACGAGCCCGATGCACCAGCCGGACGCCGCGTGCGAACGTCCCATCACGGCGCTTCACCCGGCAGCAGTTGCGTCTTCATCCGGTTGTAGTCGGCGAGATCCGTCTCGCGCGCATCACGCACATCCTCGGCGTTGATGTGTGCGCGGATGCCGCCGTACACGCAACCGCCGGCCGCGAGGACCAGGACGCCACCGAGCACAGGGACCCACGCGGCGAGCGACGCGACGAGGCTGGCGAGGACCGCGATCCCGCCGACGAACGCGAACCACCGGGCGCCCTGGTTCCAGCCCGTGCCGGCGTACCTGACGTACTGCTCCGCGGTCATCAGCGCGGTCAGGGCTTTGTCCTGGCCGGCGTCGACCTCGCGGAGCCTGGGGGCGTTGTCCTCCCAGGAGATGAGGCTGTTGGTGAGGTCGTCGATCTGCCGCTGGAAGTGCCCGGCGTTGAGGGAGTCCGGTGTTTGGGCATCCCTGAGGATCTTCAGGCGCACGATCCGCTTCTCGATGTCGGCGATCTTCTCGGCGTACTCGTCCATCTCAGCCATCACGCAACCGTCACTTTCGGTGAACCAAACAAACACACAAACACACAACCGGGGTGGGCCTCTACCTGCACGTATCTGCGCAACAAACCCCCCATCGGGTTGTGTGTTTGTTTGGATGTTTGTTCACGGTGCGTCACACAGCGCGGCGGTGTACAGCCGACGCTCCGGGCGCGACAGCACCCCCGAAGCGACCAGTTTCGACAGCGCGTTCGTCACGACCTGCTCGCCAGCCGGGTGCATCGCCGCCCCGATCTCGACGCGACTCATCGGCCCCGGCGCGGCCCGGACGACGTCGACGATGCGGTCCGCGAGGGACTGTCGGCCCACCATCGACGCCACCCCCGGCGCCTCCGCAGCGACCGGCACGGCCCGCGGCTCCGGCACGCCGAGGAGCGCATCCAACTCCCGGGTAGCCAGCTCGTACCCGGCCTGCTTCGGGCCCGCCACGGCCAGCTGCGCGGCGGCTGGCGGTGGCGTCGTGACGGCCGGACTGAACTCGATCTGCGCCTGGCCCCCCGCCTCGCCGGTGGTGATGTACGCCAGCATCGCCGCGTTCATGCGGCGGTGGCGGTTGGCGTATGCCGCGCCGCCTGCGTGGGCAGATCCGGGGTCCATGGCCGTGTGGAAGTTCCGGCGGGACCACGCGACATCGGACACGGTCGGGCCGTCGTGCAGCCGCGGTTTCGACTTGTCGATCGTCTGGACGTACGGCGCTTTGAGCCGCACGAGGCCGTCACCGTTGCCGGGGTTGAGGTAGTACTCGCCCTTGTGCCGCGGGTTGGGGAGTTTGTAAGAGCCCAGGAGGCGGCCGAGGCTGCCCTGATCGGCGGTGTGGAAACCGGCGGCCCACTGCACGTTGGCCATGACGTCGCCGCCCTTGTCGCCCCACTGGTCCATGGTGTCGCGCTGCGACGCCAGGTGCAGCCAGACGTCACCGGACCCAGCGCCCTTGTAGATCTTGGCGGCGGCCTGGCTCATGGTGATCAGCACGCCGCGGTAGGGCAGTTTGACGCTGTTGTCGCCCAGGGCGTCGCTGGCCTCGTCGATGTCGATGATGATCGTGGGCCAGTTGCCGCGCTGGTCCATCGGCTGCGATTGCCGCCACTGGGCGATGTTCAGCCCGGCGATCATCATCGCCAGCGTGTCGTGCGCGCCGTTCGCGACGTAGTCGATCGGGAGGTCCAGATCGGTGTCCATGTACGGCATGAGCCACCCGGCGACCAGGTCGTAGACCTTGGTGGTGCCGCCGATCCACTGCTTCGCGTCCCGGCAGCGCGTGACGTGGCCGATGTTGCTGTCGATCAGGGAGCTCTTGCCCCACCGGGTACCCCCGACGACCTGCCCGTGCTGGTCGAGCCGCAGCCCGTAGCGCAGCCCGTTCAGCTGGCGGCCGCAAATGGAGGGCTCGCGGATCGACGTCCACGTGCAGTCGTCCTCGTAGGGGAAAACGTCGGCCATGACGTCGCGGGTGGCGATGGTCAGCAGGTGTGCGCCGGCTTCCGGCTGCTCCTCGAGGGACACCCAGTCCGAGGCCAGCGTCGGCGCTTGGAGGGCTTCGCGTAGGCCGATGGCGATCTGCTTGGCTTCGGTGATGCCGAGGGTGCTGCCGGCCTTGCCCTTGTGGCCCTTTTCGGCGAGCGCGTGGGCCGAGGGCACCTGCACGTCGATGATGATCCCGTCGGCGGGCTTGTCGAGCTCAGGGTCGCCGCCCATGGGGATCCAGTCGCCGACGTCGAGCCAGTCGAACCCGGCGAGCCGCAGGCCGGCCAGGACTTTCGCTCGGACTGGGTCGCCCTCGTCGATGACGGCACCGCTGATCGTGGTGGTTATGGCGGAGGTGACTTGCCGGGCCGGTGCGGCGCTGGGGCGGGCGAGGAGGTATTCGTGGGCCCGCGCGACGCCGTAGGTCGCCGCACCCACAGCAGCGGTGACGACCGCCCAGAGCGCCCACAGATCCGGCCGCAGCAGGAACGCCGCGGCGACGCCGGCGTGCACGTAGATCGCCGCGGTGATCCAGCCCAGCATCATGACCCGCGAGCGCAGCGGGACGCCGTCCATGACGGCCGCCCGGTAGATCACCAGGCGCGCCACCCGCGTCACCACCACCGCCACCACCACGGTGGCGGGCAGCGCCAACCACAGGGTCACCGCGTACAGCGCGGCGATCCCGGCCCCGGCGAAGGTCGTGACGGCGGCGAGGGTCGACCAGAACACTTTCCACGGGATCACGGCGGGCTCCTGACTGGTGGTGCGGGTGGGGACCTGAGCGAAGATCAGGCGGCGGACGCCCGGTCTTCGTAGGCAGCGGCAACACCGAGCCGGGCCTCGGCGGTTTCCTCGAGCCGCGCGGCCTCGGCGAGGAATTCCTCGCCGGAGGTGGACATGTCGTCCTTCTCCATCAGCCCGGCCGCCTCGGTGCGGAGGTCCTCCGCCTTTTTCCGCAGGTCGGCGGCGGAGATCCGGGCCGATTCGGCGACGCCGGAGAGAGTGGAGCGCAGCGTCGCGGGGGTGGCGGAGTCGACCATGTGGGCGTAGCCGGTGGTGAGGTCCGTGGTGGTCATGTCGGGTCCTTTCGGTGACGCGGTGGTGGTGGCTGGTTGGCTGGCGGTTGGTTGGCTGGTGGTGGTTGGTGCTGGTGGTTGCGCTGGCCGGAGACCCATTCGGCGTGGTCCGGCGATCTGCGTTGCCGGATGACTGCCGGTCTTGGTCGGCGTCCGCAGGCGGCCAGCGATGGCCTTCATCGCCCGCGGTGCCGGTAGCCGCTTCGGCCGCGTGCGCAGTGGCGGCCGGGTACCCGCGGCGAGAGGTGCCGTCGTCGGGGCGGTGGGGGACTTAGTGGACTTGCGGCGGACCGCACCCGCGATGCGCTTGAGCCGGGACGGGCCCGTGGCCGGGCTGGCCTTGTCGTCGCCGGTCTTCCGCGCGAGCAGGGGCCGGGGCGCTCGGCGGCAACTCAGGGTGGCGTCGGTGCGCCGAGCACGTGCCCGGTTCCCCGCTGTCTTGACGGCGCGGGCAGCCCGTCCGGTTCCGGACGCGGTCTTGCGTGCGGCCCGCCCGGCTCGGCTGGCCGCGGCGCGGGCGGTCGAGGGCGCCGTTTTGCTTCCCGTGGGCGTCTTGCGCGCTGGGGTGGCGCGTCCTGCCGCTCGCCGCGTGGGCCCGCGACCGGCGTTGGCGCGCCCGGTGCTCGAGCGCCGCGACCCGGCCGCAGCCCGACGAGCGGCAGCCTTCGCGCGACCAGCGGCCGGACGACCCGCTGTCGGCTTCCTGGCGGCCTTGTTGCCGACACCGATCCGGGATGCTTTCGCCGCAGCGCGCTGCCGGGCAGACGGGCGAGTTGTCGCCGCGGGCTTCCGGCCGGACCCGGCGGGCTTCGCCGAGGCGGGACGTCGCCCGCCGGCGGGGCGAGCGGCAGCGGCGCGGCGCGCACCCGATCCGGCGGCGGGGCGCTTGGCGGTGGACTTGGTGCCGGTGGCGGTGGTTGCCCGGCCACCACCGGTTGGCCGCCGCCTGGTGGTGGCGGGGCGGCCACCACCGAGGATCGACGCGACGGTTTCCTTGGCCCGCCGCCGTTTCATCGCCTTGTGGGCCATGACCCCGGCACCGGTGGCGGCGGTCCCACCACCGAGCAGAACCGCCGCCACCACCGGGCCGCCCACCATGTACGCCACCGCACCACCAAGCGCCACCAGGGGGGCACCAGCCCACCCAGCGAGCTTGGTGGCGGGCACGCCTTCGGCCTTCGTCGCCGCGGTCTTCTTCTCGGCGGCATCCTTCGGCGTGGCGTCAGCCCCCGCACTGGTCGGTGCGGGGGCTGGAGCGTCCGCGAACAGCGGCGGCGCGGCCTTCTCGGCGGTCATTAGGCCGCGTTACCCAGCTGCGCGATGACACGGCGCGCGGTGTGGTCGCTGATGCGGAGCTCGGCGGCGATGCGGCTACGGCCAATCGCAGGGTCAGCCGCACGCAGCGCACGGGCATGCTCGATGAGGTCGTCGAGGTCGGAGGTGGGGGCGGCCTCAGCGATGACTGGCGGCAGGTGGGTTGCTGGTTGGTGGCTGGTGACCTGGTGGTTGGTGGTGACTGGTCGCCACGCCGGGGCCTGGTGGTCGGCGTTGTCGTAGCGGCCGGAGATCACCAGCGACGCCAGGTGCACGACGGACGCCAGCATGGCTGGCGGGACGGCACCAACCACCACCACCGCCCACCAGGGCAGCACCAGCAGGCCCGCGTGGATGGCGCGCTCGACGACGTTGCCGCCGATGGACAGGCCGATCGCGGCGAGCATCCACTGCCGGGCCCAGGCTCTCACGTCTTCGGGGATGGTGGGCAGCAGCCAGATGCGGGCGGCGACGAGGGTCGCGGCGTCGATGGTGATGGGCAGCAGCCACGCGTAGCCGGCGCCGATGCCGGTGTCGATCGCGAGCTGACGCAGCCCCACGAAGGAGAAGATGATCCCGGCGAAGGCGATGATGGCGAGGCCGATAGACGCGGCACCGCCCAGCTCCCGGCGAATGGTCGACTGGCGAGCGGTGGACGGCATGGCGAGTATCTCCTGTTGGTGAGGCCCAGCCGCCGCGCCGTCGGGGCAGCGCGGCGACCGGGGGATTAGGGGTCGAGCTTGTCCGCCTGGTCGGCGGCGAGCTGCTCAGCGCGCTGGGTGAACGCGGCACCGAGCTGGGTGTACAGGGCGCCGATGGCGGCGAAGTCCGCTGACGCGGCGTCATCGTCGGCGATGCCGGACAGCACTCGGAGCATGATTTCTCCGGAGGCCGCGTTGACCTTCGGGATGCGGCTCAGAAGTTCGATGTCGGGTTGCATCATGCGATGGCCTTGCGCTGCTGAGGCACCTGCTGCTCCAGCTGGGTGCGCCGTGCGCGTCGTGCGGCGACTGCGCACCCGGCGCACCAGGTGAACCGGTCGCTCGTCGACGCGGCCGCGCAGCTGAGTTCGACACGGGCGTGCCGGACCGGGTACATCACGTCGGTGCTGCACCTCGGCACCAGGTACAAGATCTGCGTGTTGGAGAGGTCGGCGCGCGGGTAGGAGTGGATGAGGCCGGTCTCCGCGGACCACCGGTGTGTGTATTCCACGGTGGTCAGCTCGGTGAGCGCGGTCACTTGTCGCCCTCGGCGGCGGCCTTCTCGGCGGCTTCCTTCGCGCGCTCCGCAGCCTCTTCCGCCTGACGTTTCGCGTTCTCGGACGAGTCGAACGCGTCGCCCGCGCCGCTGTTGCTGAAGCTGCCCATCACTTGCCGCCCTTGAGCTTCGCCGCGAACGCCTGCTGCAGTTGCACCGAGAGTTCGATCGACGCGTGGTCAGGCAGGATCACCTCGACGCCCTCGTCGACGCGCAGAGCGATCTGCAGGCCACCAGCCGTGTCGAGGACCGCCACCGTGACCGGGAGCGGGCGACCGGCGAGATCGACGGCCTGCACGATCGACGTCTGAAGATGCCCCCGCGGCTCCTTGGAGGTCATCGGCCACCGCCGATGTTCTCGAGCTGCAGCTTCTCGGCCATCGTCAGGTGAGCGTTCGCGATCAGCTCGTACGCCGACTGCGACGGCAAGACAGCAGGCTCTCCGCCTTCGCCGATTCTGATGCTGAACACCAGGTCGCCACGCTGCATCCTGATCAGCCCCACGACTACTTGCGTCGGGGCTCCGGACAGGTCACGCGCTGCCGCGATTTTTGAGGCGATCCAAACGTCCTCGGCCATGCGCCCTCCAGATAAGATCGAGGCAGCGCCTGCGCTACCGGGTCGCGAAGTGCTACCAACTCTAATTGTTAGCAACGGTAGCACTAGGGTGCAAGAGCCCGACCGGGTTACGCTTGCGACTAGGTGGGCCTGCACTAACATGTGCTGCATGGCTGGTAGCGCTCCAACGTCCCCCTCGCCCACTTTCGGCACCGTGCTGCGCACGGCACGCGAGGACCGAGGCATTTCCCTGCGCAAGCTCGCCGAGCTCATCGGCCGGAAACCATCCGACTCGGGGCTCATCTCGCGTTGGGAAACCGGCGAGCGCCACCCGAAGCCGGACGAGGTCATCAAGATTTCCGGGGTGCTGGGCTTCGATGCTGACGAGGCGATCCAATTAATCGCTTCGGCCGAAAGCCCGGCTCGCAGCCGGCGTCTCTCGACTACGTTGCCCGAGCGCCGCGAGCACATGAACGCGGTCATCCGCGCCGAGGGCACCGCCACAAAGGTCACGCACGTCGCGCCGCTGCTCATCCCCGGCGTCTTGCAGACCTACGACGTCATCCGCACCATCATGAGCATCGGCGGCGTCTCCGACGATGAGATCGGCGAGCGCGTCAACGACCGCATCGGGCGCCGCCATCTCATCACCCGCCGCAACCCTGCTCAGCTGACAGTCCTGTTGGGCGAAGCTGCGATCCGTCAGTGCATCGGCGGCCGAGAGATCATGGCCGACCAACTGCGCTACCTACTCGAGCTGGCCGAAATGCCGAACGTCGAACTGCTGGCCGTCCCGTTCTCGGCGAACTGGACCCCTCTGCTGACGGGGTCGTTCATGCTGATCGACTCCGACGAAGCACCATCGATCGTGAGTTCGGAGCAACACCGCAGCGGCTTGCGCTTCGAGGATCCCCAAGACATCGCCAGCTATCGGCGCGACGCCGATGCGGTGCGAGAAGAGGCGATGAGCCCGGCCGACACTGCCGAGCTCATCGCGAGAGTGCTCATGGAACTGGAGACACAGGATGACAATACCGCGTGATCCCGCCAAAGCGGGTTGGTTCAAGACGGCCCGAAGCAAGGACGGCGAGGACTGCGTCGAGGTGAACCTCGGTCACGTCGTCGGTGTGCGGGACACCAAGGATCGGCCGGGCGGCCAGCTGGCCGTCACCGGAGCCAGCTGGGCGGCATTGACTGCCGCGGTCAAGACCGAGCAGTAGCAGCACGACAGAAGCCCCGGCGCGTAACAGTTGCGCCGGGGCTTTCTGCTGCACGAGGTCACACGTCGGTCGGTTCCGCCTCGTCGAGCTCGTCGTCGCGACGGCGCTGCGGTACGACGATCAGCACCGCGCCGATGAGCCCGATCGCGCCGACGCCGGCCAGCGGCCACGCCCACAATCGGCGCCCCATCACCGCGCTGGTGCAGGCCTGCGAGTTGTTCGCGAACGCTGCGAGCCCGTTCCCGCACGGCTGGGAGCCGTAGAGCGAGTCCGCGGACACCCCGACCACCAGGCCGAGCACGCCGATGGCCAGCAGCACACCGGCGACGAGTCCGATGAAGCGGCGGGGCGTGAGGTAGAACGGGATCATGCTGGCTCCTTCGCCGGGTTGTTGTGTGGTCGTGTTGATCACGCCCGGCGTTACGGACCTGGTGGGTGGTCAGTGCTGGGTGACGATCAGGAACGCGACGAGCGCGAAGATGAGCACGAGCCACCACGCGCTGAAGGTCCGCGGCTCGCGGCCGCGGTGGTGGTGGTACAGCCAGTGGTGCAGGCTAGGCATGTCGGTCCGTTCTAGTGCTTGAGCGTGGCGCGTTGCCGGCTCTCGTGGAGCCGAACTTCGGTGAGCCACACGGCGACGAACGAGGCCCACCAGCCAAGGATGATCGAGACCGCGACAAGCGCCTGCTCGACGCGGGGACGCCAGTTGGACTCGGCGAGCTGGATGACGATCGGGACCGCGACGACGAGCAGGGGAACGGTGAGCGCGACGAGCAGCGCCAGCGCCGCGCGGTACCGGGTCAACTCGCGGGCGTTCATCATGCGGCCCGGAGGGTGAAGACCAGCGCCACGTACGACGCGTAGAACCAGGTGGCCGCCGTGACGTCAGCGGCGACGGTCACGGGTGACGCGGTGAAGAAGTCGGTGCCGATGGTCCCGACGACCAGGAGACAGACGATGGTCGAAAGCGCCACCGAGGCGCGTGCAGTCCAGATCAGGAGAGTGCTCATCGGTGGTCCCTCGAGGGGAAACCGTCGGCGTCGATGTCGTCGCCGTCGACCGGCACGAACACGCGAGTAGCCGGGGCGCCACGGTGCCAGCGCGTGCCGGCGTCGCCGATGAGCGGCTCACACTGGCAGTCGTCGCGACGTACGTGCAGCGTTACAACGGGCTGCCAGCACTGGGGCGGGTCGATGTAGAAACCGTCATCCGTCGAGACCCAGCCGGCGCCGAGCGCGGTGCGGGACAGGCCGCCGAGCGCGGCCCGGTGGGTTGCCCACCGGATCTCGGCCTCGCCCTCGTCGTAGCGGCCGAGGATCACGGTGCCGTCTTCGGGCGCGGTATCGATCGGCTGCCAGGTGTCGGGCTCGTGCTCGGTGGCCGGCTGAATGGTGGTGGTCATACTGGTCTCCAGGAACGCTCGTAGAAGCGATTCCTGGTGGTGGATCGATGACCAAGGGATTAGGCGCGCTACGCTCTTGCGTGACCTGCATATTCGCTGGTCAGAATGCCGCTAAAGCCCTGTGCACTCATAATCCCTTGGCCGTCGGTTCGAGCCCGACCCGCCCCACCACCAGGTGATTTGCCCGTAGGTTATCCCGAACGCCGCTTGTAGAGCAAGGGACTGGAAATTTCTGGTAACGTCCCGGTTCATGCGTAAGCCCCGATCTCTCCCCAAGGCGGTAGTCACTGGCTCGGTGGACATTCCATCGAGCCAGGGAGGCACCTACGTCTATCGCGGGTACTGCCGATGCGGTGACCTGCTCTACGTCGGCGTCACCAACGACATCTTCAGCCGCCTCGCCGGGCATAGGCGCGCGCATTCGGCATGGGAGATGAAGATGGTTCGACTGGAATACGACATCTACCAGACGCGCCCAGAAGCGCTGCGTGTCGAGCGCCGCCTGATCGGCACCCTCGGCCCGCTCTGCAACATCACCAACGCCGTGCGCCAGCCGCGCCCCATTTCGCTGCCCAGTCCGCGTGCCTTCACTGAGGATGAGTTGGACGGGTGCGCGAGGGCTTCATACCGCGGGGTTTCCTACCTGGACTGGGTGTTCACTGAAGCGGGAGTAGCAGCATGACGGATGGACGTGCCACGAAAGCCGCACCCGCACTCGATGACCTCCGGGAGCTTCTCCCGGACTGGAGACGCCATCTGAGGGCCACAAACACAGCGCCAACCACCATCGACTCCTACCTCCGCATAGCTGACGAACTCGTCGCGTTCCTCCTCGGCGCCGGCATGCCGACCGGCGCGGCCGCGGTCGGACGCGAGCACCTCGAGCACTACTTCGTGCACCTGCAGGACCGGCCGAACAAACGAACCGGGAAGCCGCTGTCGGCCGCCTACGTCGCAAAGCACTACCGGTCTCTGCAGCAGTTGTTCCGGTGGCTCGACGAGGTCGAGGGTGAGATCGACGCGTCGCCGTTCGTCAAGATGTCCCCGCCGTCGGTTCCCGAACAGCCTGTCGACGTGCTCACCGAGGCGCAGCTGAAGGCGCTTCTGGCTACCTGCAAGGGAAAGACGTTCGAGAATTTGCGTGACCGGGCGTTGATGTTTCTGTTCATCGACACTGGTGCGCGGTGCGGCGAGCTCGCGCCGCTGAAGGTTATGGACTTCGACTTCGATGCCGACCAGGTCAACGTGATGGGGAAGGGCCGGCGCGCTCGTGCGGTGCCGTTCGGGGCTACGACCGGCGAGGCGCTGCGGCGGTACTTCCGTGCCCGCGCGAAGCACCCGCAGGCTGCTCTCGATTCGGCGTGGCTCGGCAAGAAGGGCACGCTCACAGAGTGGGGGATCCGGCAGGTGTTCAACCGCCGCGCGGAGGATGCAAAGGTGCCGCACGTGTACCCGCACCGGTTCCGGCATACATTCGCGCACCGCTGGCTCTCCGCGGGTGGTCAGGAGCAGGACCTGATGCGGTTGGCGGGATGGCGTTCGCGGGAGATGGTCGGCCGCTACGGAGCGTCAGCGGCGGACGAGCGCGCTCGCGGCGCGCACAGGAAGGCGAATTTGGTCGATCGACTTCGTTAGCTACCGGAGAGTCGGTACCGGGAAAAGCAGCTTTTGAAGAAGCCCCCCCCCCCCCCCCGCAGTTTCAGGGTTTTGCACGTTCGTGCGGGAGGGCGGGTTAGGAAAGGCTTAGTCGTGTCTGTAGTTCCGCTGTATTTCCTCGAACTCGGCTGCCCATTCGTGGGCGCGGAGGTCTTGATGGATAATCTTGCGGAGGTGGGTAATCTCCTTTTCGACGACGCTGCGGGTATTTTTCCCGTTGCGCCGTTGGGCTTGAAAGAAAATGACGACCCCGTCCGCAAATAGCAGCGCGTTGAACGGGGGCGACGGCCAGCGCAGGTACATCGTGATCCACCCGAGGGCCGTCGTGATCACTGCAAGCATGGTCAGCGCGGCGACGTTCCAGCCCTGACCATGGGAAACGAGCTTCTCGGCCTGCTTGAACTTCTCCACCTGCTGGGTCATCACTCCTCCGATCGCTGAACTCGGACAAGCGATTTAGTTGCCCGAGTTGTCGGGGTAGCAGACCACAGTAAGGCCATCGCCGATTAATCTATTGTGATCATTAGCCCGGATGGCCCATTGTGACGTTTCATTTTGATCACCATGGGCGACACGGATCCAATATCGCTCTAACTTGGCCGCGGGGACCCCATGCGTAGCACCTCGGCCGCTTCATTGAAAAAGATTCGCGCTTTCTCGTAGCCCTCTTTGGCTTCGATCTGTGCGGCGATCGCGCCGAGCTGCGCCATCGACATCGACCGGACCTCGTCGTCGGTCGGCCTTCTGATTTTCGTGATGTTCTGCTGCTTGAGGATGCTGTCGATCTCGCCCTGCGGCCACTCCAGGGTGCGCTCGATGGCGTTGTAGTTCCGGTCCTGGGTGGCGCGGGTGCTGTCCTCGAGCTTGGACCAGGTGTCGCGGTCGATGCCAGCAGCCTTCGCTGCTGCTCGGACGCTGAGCCCGAGCTCCATCCGTCGCTGCCTGACTCGTCGCGCTAGGCGCTGTTGAGCCGTCTCCTCGGCATTCATCGCCATCCTCCCCGTTGGTGCAACTCGGCTGAATGTAGCGGAATCGACACGGATCTTGGGGGCTGAGGTCACAAATAGACGCTTATGGCGGAACATGGTGGCCGAGGGTAGTTGCGGAACCTGGTGGAACCTTGTAGGTTTTTCCGCATGGCAACCGAACCCCCTGGAGTCCACATCGCCGGTGGGCTGCTGCGACAGTCACGCAAGCTCGCCGGTTACAGCCTCGTCCCCTTCGCCGACCTCGCCGGCATCTCGTTCCAGTACCTCAGCCAGATCGAACGCGGCGACCGGGAGTCGGTGAGCCCGGAGGTTTTCGCCCGGATCTGCGACGCGCTCGGGATCACCGACCGTCGCGAACTGCTCGCCAAGGCCGCGGCATGACCCCCGAGCAGCGTTCGTTGCAGGCTCGCGTTGCCGTGCACACGAGCTGGGCAAACACCGAGGACCGGACCGCACGAACCGCGCCCGGCACCAAGGCGTTTATGGACCGCTTCGAGCGCCAGATCGACCCGGAAGGCGTGCTTGACCCGGCCGACCGAGCCCGCCGCGCCGAGTCCGCGAAGACGGCCTACTTCCTCAACCTCGCCGCGAAGTCCGCGAAGGCCCGCGCTAAGCGCAAGGCCGCCTGACCCACCAAGTAAGAAGCCCGCCCCGCGCGGACACGCAGGACGGGCACAACCACCAATCAAGAGGAGCTCCACCTCATGACCAGCCACCTGAAGATACCGCACCACTCGAAGCCCGATCGTGACGTCGAGTTCATGAAGCGCAACGCGGCCTACTTCTGGGCCCGCTGCTCAGCAACCCGCGTCCAGGCGGGCCTGCCGCCACTCACCCCGGAGCGGCTTCCCCTCGACCTCGGCCACCGCCGGAACTACGTCGCCCGGCACCGAGTCGACCAGTTCGGTGACACCGTCGTTCTGCCGCGCATCGGCACGATCGGCGTGGTCGCCGCAGCTGACCCCCGGTTCGAGCCGGTGCCGTGCACCTGGTGCCAGCTCGACGGGCATGTGACCACGGTCCGAGTGCAGGCCGACCCGGACCCGGCGAACCCGGATGCCCGCGACGAGTTCCCGGATTCGTGCCTGTGCTGCGCCCCGAAGGTGATCGCGCAGGCCCGCGCCGAGCAGGCCGAGCGCAACGACGCCGATATCCACGTCGAGTTCGCCGAGCAGGCCCCGAAGGCCAGTGACGGCAAGCTTTCCTGCGCGATGTGCCGCTCCTCCGGCTCGCTGCCGGACGGCCGCACGTGCCCGCAGTGCCGCGGTGAGGGGGAGCTGTGAAGAACCCGCTCAAGACGATCGCGGCCGCGATCAAGGAAGCCATCGCGGCGCTCGACGAGTCCATGCCCCAGCTGCCGCAGCCCGCACCGAAACCGAAAGGCAGGCGCTCATGAGCAACATGTCCGGCGCCACGCCGATGCGGGTCACCCTCACCATCACGGTCGCCGTGGACCCGGTGGCGTTCGGGTTCGACCTGCCGATGTACGAGGCCGAGGGAATCATCGTCGCCGCGATCGACCGCACCATGGGCCTTGAAGTCGCGAAGTCCGTCTCGGTGGTGAACTCGTGACCCTCATCGAATTCCCAGACGTGATCCAGGGCTCAGACTCGTGGCACGAGCAGCGCCGGGGGATCGTCACCGCGTCCGTCGTTGGGCAGCTCGTCACGCCGAAGACCCTCAAGATCGCAGCCTCCGACAAGAGCCGGAGCATCGTCGCGCAGCTCGTCGCCGAGCGCGTCACCGGCTACACCGACCCCACCTACATCGGGGACGACATGCTGCGCGGCATCGACGACGAGCTGAGGGCACGCGACCTGTACGCCGAGTTCTACAAGCGCCCCGTCCGCGAGATCGGGTTCCTCCTCCGCAAGGAAGACACCTGGCAGCTGGGCTACTCGCCCGACGGTCTCGTCGGCGACGACGGGCTGATCGAGGTGAAGTCGCGTCGCTCCAAGCTCCACTTGCGCACGATCCTCGATGACGAGGTGCCCGCCGAATTCATGGCGCAGTGCCAGGCCGGGTTGCTCGTGTCCGGCCGCGCCTGGCTCGACTTCATCAGCTATTCGGGCGGCATGCCGATGTGGCACAAGCGCCTCTACCCGGACCCCGCTTGGCACGAAGCGATCATCGCCGCCGCCGAGCAGTTCGAGACCACTGCCGCAGAGATGGTCGCCGACTACGCGACCAAAACCGCAGGACTTCCCGCCACCGAGCGGACACCCGACTACCACGAAATGGTGATCTAGATGGACCTCACCGACTCCATTGCACCCACGAGCGATCAGCTCGACGCGGTCGACCTGCTGGGCGGCCCGCGCACGTTCACGATCGAGAAGGTCAGCCCCGGCTCCGGTGAGCAGCCCGTCGAGATCAAGCTCGCCGAGTTCCCCCGGGTCTGGCGTCCCGGGAAGAGCATGCGGCGTGTGCTTGTGTCCTGCTGGGGGCCCGACGCGTCCACGTACACCGGCCGGCGCGTCACCCTGTACTGCGACACAGAAGTTCGGTTCGGTGGGCAGGCTGTCGGCGGCACCCGCATCAGCCACCTCAGCCACCTCGACAAGCCGAAGCAGATTCCGCTGCTCGTGACGCGAGGCAAGTCCGCGATCTTCACCGCTCGGCCACTCGTCGAGTCGGCCGAGGACCGCGTGGCCGAGTTCAAGCGCGAGTGGAAGAACGCCACCCCCGAGCGACGCAAGGTCATCGAGGCCGAGGTCGCCGCCTTGACCAACCCGAAGAAGGCCGAGCCCGCCGTTACGCAGGAGCCGCCCGTCGACGATGCCGAGCAGGAGCCCCCGCCCGTCGACGAGCCGCCCGCCGAGCCGGACGACGAGGAGAAGCTGTCCAAGGCGCAGATCGCGGCGCTCACGACTCTGTTGGCGGACAACGACGTCGACCAGCGCGCCGAGCAGGTCGCCGTCGTATCGCTGCTGCTCGGTGAGCCCGTGTCGATGCTGCAGGACCTGCGCGTCCGAGAGGGCCGCTACCTGGCCAAGCGCATCCCGGAACTGGTCGCCGCGGGAACCTTCCCCGACACCATCGCCCGGGCCCGTGCGGCGGTGAACGCGTGAACTGGCTCAACGGCAAGTTGCTCGCGTTTGACCTGGAGTCCACCGGCAAGAACCCGCGCACTGCGCGGATCGTCTCCGCGGCCGCGATCATGATGGACGGCACGACGGGGGAGACGCTGCCCGCTGAGTGGCTCTCCGACGTCGACGGAGAGGAGATCCCGGCCGAGGCCATCGGGATCCACGGCATCACCACCGAACACGCCCGGGAGCACGGGCAGCCGCTGCACCAGGTCGTCGAGCAGGTCACGCAGACCATCCGTGAGGCGTGGAAGCTCGGCATACCCGTCGTCGGGCACAACGTCGGCTACGACCTGTCCCTCATGGAGTTCGAGAACCTGCGGTTCTGGCCGCAGGGCGAAGGGCTCGGCTCCCTCGGCCCTGTGCTGGACACGTTCGTCATCGACGGGCACGTGTCCTACCGCAAGGGCAAGCGGACGCTGACGACAACGGCCGCGCACTACGGCGTCGCACTGTCCGAAGAGGACGCGCACGGCGCGACGGCTGACGCGTTCGCCTCGGCGAAGATCCTGTGGCAGATCGCTAAGAAGTACCCGACGATCATGGCGCGCACGCTGCCCGAGCTGTTCGACGACCAGATCAGCTGGTACCGCGACCGCGCCGAGTCCCTCGCGAAGCACTTCGACTCCAAGGGCATCGCGCACGACGTGTGCCCTGACTGGCCGATCCGCACCGACACGATCGTCGGGGTGCCGGCATGACCATTCCGACTCCTGCTGGTGGTTCGCCGTGCGTGATCGTCCTTGGCGGCATCACGTCCACGTTGATCCTCGCGACGTGTGGCGCGCTCGCCCCGGCTGGTGTCCCGCTGGCCGTCCGCGCGCTGCTGTTCGTCGCGATCCTCGGTGTCGTTGGTGTGCTCGTCGCCGCCGCGTTCCGGCTCGCCGCCACCACACCCGTTCCTGTGCAGGAAGAGGCGTCATGAGCGACGAAAGAGAGGTCGGTGGTCTCGCCATCGACGACCCGATCCGGGTCATTCGCGCGCGCCAGCTGCTCGCCTCGGCAGCCAAGGCGGTCGATCAGTTCGAGGACGCGATTCGGGAACTCGTCACCATGCGCGCGTGGGTTCTGCTGGGGTACAAGGACTTGGCAATGATGTGGGAGGCGGAGAACGGGTTCAAGTGCCCGACATACGCCAAAGCACTAGCCGTGGAGGTTTATGAAGAGGAGGGGATGTTGTCCCCTGGCGGGGATGTACGCAGGCAAGGGCACCGATCTGCGGATGTCGCTAAGGCGGTCGGTCTCCCTTTTCACACCAATTCGAAAGGGAACGAGTCCAGTACCCAGGTGACCTCCATGCGCTCCCAATTGGCAGCTGGGGTGCCCGCTAAGCACGTAGTCAGCACTGGTGGAAACCCCGCGAGAAAAGCCATCGATAGCTATGGAACCAGGGCCCGATCCCATGTTCGTCGGAGCGGTGTAGGCCCCGACGAGATGGTGAGCGAATCGTTTCACCTTGTCCGCAGGGAAGCGGATGCCATCTCGGAGATCGCGCGCAAAGCCAATGTCCCCAAAGCGGAGATATACCGCCAGGCCGTGACGCAGTACCTCGAGCGCGCCCGCTCCGTCGAACAGCGGGAGATCGACCGTCTCCGCGCGAACATTGAGGAGAAGGGCCGATGACCGACAACATCCGCGAAAACCCGCCACTATCCGATGGGGACTTCACCGCGCGGCTCAACCGCGCGATGGCGCAGCACGCCGTCAGCGAGCAGCCGATCGGCGCACAGTCGTTCTTCGAGATCGTGACGCCCGACCCGGCCAACGCTCAGCTGCGACTCGACATTGTGCAGGCCATCGCCGCGGCCATCGGCCTGGACTGGGCCACCGATGTCGACCAGTCCGAAGCGTTCGAGGTGGTCGACAAGGCCGTGATGCCCGTCGTCGACGAGCTGCTCGCCCGCGCCCGGTACATGCGGGAGGCCGCCGAGCTGCTGTCCCGCCACGTCGAGACGCTCGCGGCCGACCTCGACTCGGCCAGCAGTAGCAATGAAACCCTGCTCAAGCTCGTGAAGGCCCGAGACGCGCAGATCGCCGAGGTGCCCGGTGAGTAAAGCCAGCGACCACCGCAAAGCACTCGACGACGAGCTCAAGAACTGGTCCAAGGACGTCAAGTCCGAGCCGTTCAACAACGCCGAACTCTCCCGCAAAGCACAAGAGCAGGCCGCGAAAGCCCGCGCGGAACGGGACGGTGAACAGTGACGTCGACGATTGCGCGCGTCAAGTCGTGCACGAAGTGCGGCACGGTGAAGCCAGTCGAGGAGTTCCGCTGGCGCAAGCAGCGCGGCGTGACCGCACCCCGCTCGGTGTGCAAGCCCTGCGAAGCCGAGGACGAGCGCGCCCGGTGGGCCGATCCCGAGAAACGCGCCCAGCGGGACGCTCGCCGCCGTGAGCTGTACCGAGCCAAGTACGGCGCATCGTCGGAGGTGGAGCGCATGATCCGGCCGGCCGCGCGGCGCACGGAAACCCCGAAGGCGCCGCCGACAACTCGCGAACAGCTGGCCGACTGGTACCGCAGGGGGTGCCCGCTGTGACCGAACTTGGCGAGCACCTTCACCGCGTCGAGTCGTCCATGTGTCCGACATGCCGCGTGCCTGGCCATATGGACGTGTTCGAGGTCGCACTGCGCTGGCCGTGCGGCCACACCCGCGAACTCCCGCCACTCCCGAAGATGATCCGCGCCGCCAATCGGAGACCCAAGTCATGAAGCGCCTGGCCCTCGCCGCCGACCTCAAGGCCCGCATCGCCCGGCTCCTGACCGTCCTCGACGCCTCACAGCGGGACATCGTCACCCTGCGCGCAGAGAACCTCCGCGCCACCGAAGTCGCCGAAATGCTCGGCGTCACCCCCGGCTACGTCCGCATCGCCCACCACCGCGCACTCGCGAAACTCCGCACCGTCATGGCAGGTGCCCGATGACAGCCGATCCGGTGCCGTGCCTCGACTGTCACCGGCCGCTGAAAGACCCGGCCAGCATCGCCCGGCAACGCGGACGGTACTGCCAGGAAATCTTCGAAGGCGACACCCACATCAGCCCCAAACTGCGACGGCCAATGCGGCGGAAGCGGCTCCCCGAAGACCGGCCGTTCCCCGACTTCCCGACCGAAAGGACACCCGCCGTGACCGACCAGACCGCCGCCGAGCGCATCGCCGAAGCACTCGAGCAGTACCAGACCAACTTCACCCGCATGCTCGCGCCGGAGACCAGCCGGACGGACCGCGACGCGTCCATCCAGTACTGCATCTACTTCTTCGCCTACGCCGCGCTGCTCGCCCGGCTCCGTGAGCACGACGAGTTCGACGCCGACCTGTTCGCCACCTGGCTTGAGGAGACCGCCGAGGACGGCGGCGGATGCGGGGAACTCGTCCACGAGTGGCGCCAGGCCCTCGCCGCCGGACAACCCATCACCTTCCCGAACCTCGACGCCAGCTGACCCGCCCCGGCCCCCAGATTTCCACCCCCAGAAAGGACTACCCCGTGACCGACCAGGCCCCTGTCCCTGCTCTCGCCACCGAAGAGGAGAAGTAACCCGCCATGAGACTCGACAAACTCAGCCCCGACCAGGAAGTCGAACTCGCCAAGATCCGCGACGAGTGGATCGCTGCTGGTCTGTCGTGCACCTCGGCGAACCGGGAACTCGCCGTCCAAGGTGTCAACATGGCCTACCAGTCCGCCGGCCTCCAGCCCCCCAAGATCGTCGTGTGGCTCGACTCCCCGCTCGCCGGCACCTACGGAGCCTGGCACGTCGAGCAGCTCCTCAAGGGCCTCTCCAAGGCTCAGGTCGGGGCTCAGGTCCGGGCTCAGGTCGGGGATCAGGTCTGGGCTCAGGTCGGGGATCAGGTCCGGGATCAGGTCGGGGCTCAGGTCCGGGATCAGGTCGGGGCTCAGGTCCGGGCTCAGGTCCGGGCTCAGGTCGGGGATCAGGTCCGGGCTCAGGTCGGGGCTCAGGTCCGGGCTCAGGTCCGGGCTCAGGTCCGGGCTCAGGTCGGGGCTCAGGTCCGGGATCAGGTCGGGGATCAGGTCCGGGCTCAGGTCGGGGCTCAGGTCCGGGATCAGGTCGGGGCTCAGGTCTGGGCTCAGGTCGGGGCTCAGGTCGGGGCTCAGGTCGGGGATCAGGTCTGGGCTCAGGTCGGGGCTCAGGTCCGGGCTCAGGTCGGGGCTCAGGTCGGGGATCAGGTCTGGGCTCAGGTCGGGGATCAGGTCTGGGCTCAGGTCCGGGATCACATGTACAACTCGATGAACGGGTACCGCTACGACCTCTGGTGGACCTGCTTCTACGACACCTTCCGGCAGCTCGGCGTCCCCGGCGCCGAGAAGATGGCCGGCCTCGTCCAGGTCGCCAAGAACGCCGGATGGTGGTTCCCGCTTAAGGACGCTGTCATCCTCACCGAGCGCCCCGTCGAACTCCACCGCGACCCACAAGGCCGCCTCCACTCCGAGACCGGCGCGGCAATCAGCTACCCCGACGGCTGGGGCCTGCACATGTGGCACGGAACCCGCGTCCCCCGCGACCTGATCGAGAAGACGTGGACGTTGGAGCAGGTCCTCGAGGAGAAGAACGCGGAGGTGCGGCGTTGCGCGATCGAGAAGATCGGGTGGGACACGTTCATCCAGGAGTCCGGTCTCGTCAAGGTCGCATCCTGCCCGGACCCGGGGAACGCCCCGTACCACATCGCGTTGTACGACCTGCCTGAGGAACTGGCGGACATGTACGAGGACCGCGCCCGCATCCTGCTCGCGGTTAACGGCACCGTCGAGCGAGACGGCACACGCCGCCGCTTCGGGCTCCCCGTCCCCGCACACCACAACGACCCCGTCGAGGCCGCCGCCGACCTCTTCGGCTGGCCGAGAGCGGCATATGCGTCGCTGGAGGTGCGTCGCTAATGCCCAAAGGCGTCGCGCAGCCGAGTACCGCAAGTAACCCACCCAGGAAGGAACCACCCATCATGATCGTCAAGGAAGCAATCCAGCTGTTCAACACCGAGGTCCTCGACTACCTCGAGCGCGACGCCGAAATTCCCACCATCACCCGGGCGGGCGCACAGGGCGACGTCTCCATCCTCCGCGTCACCAAGGACGACGCCGTCAAGCCCGTCGCCAAGGCCGGTATCGCCGTCATCCGCGGCGAGAACGGCGGCAACACCCACTCGCTGCACGGCAACGGCCCCATCTTCTGGGACGCCGCGCCGGAGCGGGACGGGTCGCTGCTCCTCGGCCGCCTCACCGTTCCCGCCGAGTCCGAGGCGGTGCTCGCGCATCCGGAGCACGGGTTCCTGGCCATCGCTCCGGGCACGTACGAGATCGGCCGCCAGCGCGAGTACAGAGGCGAATGGGCTCTCGTTGCTGACTGAGTTCGAAACGCGGAAGCCAGTGCACCTCTCCGAGCTCTTCACTGCCTGAGCCGCCCCATCCGGCCGGCGGCCCGCTCCCGATGCGGGCCGCCGGCGCACCACCCCAGACGAAAGGAGGCGAGCCTGTGGCCGTCTCAAGGCGACTTCGATACGAGATCCTCCGCCGCGACAACCACGCGTGCCGGTACTGCGGATCAACAGCACCCGACGTCGTGCTCACCGTCGACCATGTCATGCCCATTGCACTCGGTGGATCCGACGACCCCACGAACCTCGTCGCCGCCTGCAAGGACTGCAACAGCGGGAAGTCCGCCACCGCACCGGACGCTCCGCTCGTCGCCGACGTCGCCGCGGATGCGCCGCGGATGCGCTGCGGTGGGCGCAGGCGATGCAACAGGCCGCCGACATCGCCATCGCGCAGCGTGAAACGCGGGACCTCCGGCGTGACCTGTTCCTCGCGTGCTGGCAGGAGTGGACCTACGAGTACCGCGGGGAGCGGTGCTACTTCGAGCTGCCAGCGAACTGGCCCATGACGATCGACCAGTTCATCGCCGCCGGCCTCGATCCGGACGACCTGCGGGAAGCAGTGGACGAGACGCTTCGGCGCCCGGCTATCCGGGACCGCTGGAAGTACTTCTGCGGCGTCACCTGGACCATCGTCCGCCAGCGTCAGCAGACGGCCAGCGAGCTGCTGGCGCACCAAGAGCCCGCCGCCCCGGCCGCCAAGGTCCACGATGACGGAGGGTGGCACTACTGACATGCCGATCCGATTCCAGGTTGACTCTGACTTTTACGACCATCCCAAGACGACGGGAATGTCCGACGCCGCGTTCTCCCTCTGGGTCCGCGCCGGTTCGTACTCCGCGGCGAAGCTGACGAACGGCTCCGTCTCCGAGGATGTGCTCGCGCTCACCCTGCGGTCGAACACCGAGGTCGCTGACGAACTCGTCCGTCGCGGGTTGTGGCGACGAAGGAAGGGTGGCTACGTCTTCCATCAGTGGGAGCGCAGGAACCTCACCAAGGAACGGGTCGAAGCGGACCGCCAAACGGATGCCGCACGGAAGCGCACGGAACGAAAAAAAGATGTATCTCCCGAACTAAGAGACCTTCCTGAGGGGGTTGTGGATAACCCTCCGGACGAACCGAAAAAAGCGGGAGCAAATCGAACGTCGCAGGTCAACACGGCAAATGTCCGACCGGACTCCGACTGGAATCCATACGGAGTCCAACCGGAATCCGAGGGGAGTCCAGACGTATCTGTGTCTGTGTCTGTGTCTTCTACTGGTGGAGACTTTTCTAGGGGGGGTTACGTAGGTAACGCGAGCGCGAAAAACCCCCCCTCCAAATGCCCCCAGCACATCAACGACCCCGACCCGCCTTCGTGCGGCGCCTGCCGAACGGCCCGCCTCGCCGCCGAGCAGTGGCACCGCGACCAAGCCGCCGCCGCCGGCCGCTGCGGACTCTGCGACGGCGACGGCTGGCGCTGGGACCCCGCTGGGAAACACCGCGGCGTCACCAGCGACCGCTGCAACCACCAACGACCCGAACAGGCGGCCACCGGATGAGCCACCGCAAACACCGAGTCCACGGCCGCAACGGGCTCTTCGAGTTCGCCCTCGAGGGAGGCATCACCGAACCGCCCAGCGACAACCCGCTCACCCGCCCCTGCGCCACCTGCCGCGCACCCGCCGGCCAACGCTGCCGACGACCCAGACCACGCCGCGGCTGGACCGAAATCCCCGGCTACCACGACGCACGAACCCAGACACCCCAGGAGAACCCGTGATCACGCTCTACGGCGCCAGCGACGACCTCATCGAAATCGACGGCGACATCCGCGAGGAGTTCAACCCCGCCGACGGACCCGACGGCGACACCGGCGACCTCGTCACGTTCTCCAACGGCCTCGTCCTCCGCATCCGCTACACCGACGGCGGCTTCTGGCGCATCGACCTCGTCCACGGCCAAGACCTCGTCGAAATCGTCCCCTGCCCCGAAGACGACGAAAAGAACTACTCCGACCGCGCCACCATCACCGGCCCCGTCGACTGGGTCACCTGCGGAAACACCATCGCCCGACCCCACGCCGCGCGCCTCCACTGAGGGCCCAAAACGCGCAACACCCCAGCTCAAGCCGCTGCTTGACCCGTCCGGACCGCTGACCTGTCCGAACACACCCGAGGAGACCCCCGATGCCTGAACCACGCGTCTTCCGCGCCGGAGACCCCGAACCCACCGACGTAGCCGAAGTCCAGCACACCAGCAGCCAACGCTTCCAGGCCTGCGTCACGGTCGAGCTCGTCGCCGGGGTCGAGGTCTCCCGAAGCCAGTGCTGGACCGCAGGCGACGGCGACCCTCTCGACTGGAGCGACCTCACCCGACGCCTCGGCAGCTGCACGCTGACCGAAGTGGTCGACCCTGACCAAGGTGGCCTGACTGGATCATCGGTGATCGTTGAGGGCACCCGTCCGGCCTCCCAGGATCGCCGTGACGGGACGAACACCCCTCCGCCGGTCTCCCAGGCCGACCAGGACCCCGCAGAGGGGCTTAGCGGCGAACTGAGGGCCACTCTCGCGGCGTATCTGGATCGGGTTCTGCTCACCGAAGCGTGGGAGGAATCCGGCGAGGAGATCGCCGACGTCGTGCTCCGGATGGCCAGCGAAGCCGGATGGCGGCCGCCCGGCGATGTCGAGTGGGGCTATCTGCGCGCAGGCGAACTCGGCCTAGCCAAGGACTACACACGCAAAGCTTCCGAAGCCGTCGCCAGGAGCGGCGGTACCTATCCGGGCTGGGTCACAGTCCAGCGCGTCGCTCCCGGCCCATGGACGGCGGTGACCGAGTGAGCACCCCCGCTGGGCACCTCGAGCACGCCGCGCAGATCCTCGCTGTGAACGCTCTCGGCCGCTACGCGCAGGAGTACTGCGCCGACCACCTGAGCCCGGCCGACTTCAAGGACGACGCCGATGCCGACGTCCGCGCGCTGGCCGACGCCGGCCTCCTCGCCGACCCCGAGCTCAAGGCCGAGCGGGACATGCTCCGGATCGACCTGAACACCACCGAGGAGCAGCTGGCCGACGCTCGCCGCGAACGTGATCTCGCCGTCGCCCACGACCGGCAGCCGTACCCGACCGCATGGGCCTACGAGCAGGCGTGCCGGTCGCTGAACGAGCGCGACGCCAGCATCGACGAGGCGTTCGGGATCCTCCGCGACGCCGGTGTGCCGCTCGGCGGCGAGTCCCTCCCGAACCGTGTCGGTGCGCTCGCCGAGCAGCTCAAGGTCGCGCTGTGGCTGCACGCCGAAGCCGTGTGGAAGCGGGACCAGACAGCCGAGGCCCTTCGTGGGGCCGCGATCGTGATTTGCAACCAGCGGGACCGCATCGACAAGGCTCTCGCGCTGCTCGCTGACACCGCGCTGATGCCAATGACCATCGGCGACTACCAGGCGCTTAAGTTCGACGTCCGCGCCACGCTCACCGGCGGTGCAGAATGAGCGATCGACTGCTGTTCGTCCTACGGCTCCAGTACGAGCAGGAGCAGCGCGAGCTGCTCGCCACGACCCCACAGCAGGAGCCACTGCCGTTCGACGGTGACGGCTCATACCTCGCCGACGCGACACCGCAGTTCCACGGCTCGACCGTCGGCGTCTACCGGCACACCGAGGCAGGAGAACCCCTGTGCGCTCCGTGCGGCGCTTGGGTTACCGAACTGACCGACGCCGGATACGCACGATCCGGTGGTGCCGCATGAGCGTCCCGATCCCCGCGACCGCAGCCCTCCGGCCCACCATCGGCGGCGCGGTCATCCCCTACATCAACGTCCGCCTGGCCGACGGCGGCGTTGACTTCCGCTCCCACCACACCGCCCGCTCAGCCGCCTGCTACAGCGGACAACGCTGCCAACTCTGCGGTTCACCGCTGAGGCAGCCGATCGTGTTCCTCGCATCCGCCGACGCACTCCGCGCACTCCTGTTCGACGAACCACCACTGCACCCCGAATGCGCCCGCTACGTCACCAAGGTGTGCCCGGTCGTCGCCGGACACCGCACCCACCACGCCGCCGGCCCACCACTCGCCGCACGCCACCGCGGCCAGACCTGCCCCGAACCCGACTGCGACTGCGGCGGCTGGGTACAGAAACCCGACGCCTACGACGGACCAGCACGTCCCGCGCTGCCCTGGTTCGCCGTCTACGTCAACCACTACGAACCCGCTTCCTACACCGACACCCCAGACGTCGTCACCGCGGCGATCTGCACACCCGCCGACGTCCTCAAGGTCATGCAGGTGTCAGCACCCGGCGAAGGCGGCATGTGGCTGCGAGTCGCAGACCCGACCGCCGAGTACGTCCCGCCCGTCACCACCACAGGCGGTGCCTGATGACCGACACCACGGTGACCGCGCTGGTCGAGTCGGAGGACGACTTCCAGCGCTTCGTCACCGACCTGGCAAAACGGTGCGGGTGGCGCTGGATGCACATCCGCAAAGCGAAGGTCCGCGGCGACCGCTGGGCCACACCCCAATCCGGCGACAAGGGCTTCCCCGACCTCGTGCTCAGCAGGGACGGCGTCGTCCTCATCGTGGAACTCAAAGCGGATCTAGGCCGGTTCCGGCCCGGCCAGAAGGAATGGCTCGCCGCGGCCGGCCCCAACGGCCGCTGCTGGCGACCACGCGACAAACAAGCCGTCATCGACGAACTGCGGAGGCGTCGGTGACCATCGCGATCAAGCGCGCCGAGCGCGACCTCACCGCCCGCGAACTGCAGGTGCTCGTGCTGATCGCCGCCGGCGGCACCGACGCAACTATCGGTGCCGCCCTGTTCCTCGCGCCCACGACCATCAAGTCGCACGTCTACCGCATAGCGCTTGTGCTCGGCACGACCACCCGAACCCAGTCCGTCGCCGTCGCCATCCGCCGCGGACTCATCACATGAAGGAGACACCCGTGTCCGAGCCCAACTACGTCCCCATGACGGTGCCCGCCGGCTCTTGGTCCAAGGTCGTCAAGCAGATCGAGCACGACCTCGGCGGCCCGATCCTGCCGCACACCCCCGCACCTCTAACTCCCAGCGAACTCCCAGTTGCTCCCAACCTTGGAGTTGCGCCGACACCCGCCGAGACGCTCGCCCTGGCAGACGAGCTCACCGCGGCCGGCACCCCGGATGAACTGCTCGTTGCCGCAGAGATGCGCGCGGCCATCATCGAGCACGTCTGCGCGGAGTTGCGCGTTGATCCCGCCGAGATTGGTGTTGGACAGCACGACCACGACTACGGAGTCATGCCCACGGTCGGCTTCCACGAGCCGCCGCAACCCGGCTGGCTCGCGCGCGTCATCCGCCGCGTCTTCGGCTAACCAGCACACATTCAGCAGAAGGAGGTGCCGCGATGCCGGACAACACAAGCCCGCAGCAGAAGGAACTCACCGCGGAACGCAAAGTGAAGATCGTCGCGTGGCGCCGAGACGGAGTCACCTTCGAAGAGATCGGCCGGCTCCTCAACCCCGACGCCCCGCTCACCAAGCAAACCGTGTGGGAGCACTACAAGCGGGCACTCAAGGAAACCCCGGCGATGGAGGTGCAGCAGTACCGCACCGAGCAACTCGAACGCCTCGACGGGCTCCTCCGCTCCGCGCGCGAGGTGCTCGACAAGGAGCACATTGCCGTGTCGAACGGCAAGGTGATGCGGAACCCCGACAGCGGCGAAGTGCTCCTCGACGACGGGCCGAAGCTGCAGGCCATCGAAACGATCCGCAAACTCGAGGAACGCCGCGCGAAGCTGCTCGGCCTCGACAGCCCGGTGAAGGTGGAGCAGACCGGCAGCACCACCGTGAACTACCTCATCAACGGGGTCGACGTCGGGAAGATGACGTGAAGCCCACTGTCATCCCGCTCGGCGAGCCGCGGTGCTGGTGCTGTGCGGGCATCACGCACCGAGTCGACGGCGAGTGGCACGCCCGGTATCTCGGCCCCGCGGTCGCGACCTGGACCGGCCCGATCGGCAACGTCACCTACCTGTGTGAGCACTGCCTGTCGCTCTGGTTCGACAACGCCGACGACGACGAGTTCCTCGAACCGCTCCGCGTCCAGTGGATCGACGGCTCCGGCCGCCTGCTCGACAACCTCGTCCGGTCATGACCGACCACCGCACGGGCCCGCGCCCGATGGGCCTGTGCCCGGTGTGCCTCGAGCTGCGCCACCTCCGCGCCGGCGGACTCCTCGGCCAGCACAAGCGGATCTACCGCAAGTACTACCGCTCCTCCTACCCGTGCCCCGGCGTCAACCAACCCGCCCTACTCGAAGGACCACACATGCCCGAACCGATCCCTGCCACCGAGACGTTGATCACCGTGTACGTCTCCATTGGCAACAGCGACGACAAGCTGACCCAGCGCAGCTGGTATGACTTCGTCCGCGACTACCGCCGTGCCATGCATAGCCATGCCAAGCAGGTCTACGGCGAGTGGTACTCCGCATCGGACAGCGAGTATCAGAACGCGTGCATGGCCGTCGCCGTCCCGGCCGACTGGGTCGGCGCGCTCCGTTGCCAGCTCACCAAGATGCGCACCTACTACGACCAGGACTCCGTTGCCTGGGCCGTCGTCGCCGAAACGGAGCTCATCTGATGACGAACCTCGAGCCGCTGGCCGACGCACCACCGTCGTCCCGTGAACCGGCCCACGTCTCCATCCACCAACGCGGGACCACGAGTGCGGTGTTCGTCAACGACCACGACGTCGCCAACGCCTGCACCGCGGTCACGGTGGCTCTGCAGGCCGCGCTGCCACCGGTGGTGACGCTCACGATGACGCCCGGCGCGTTCGAATACGACGGCAACGCCACCGTCAAGATCGACGACCGCACCGCCGCCGCGCTCGCCAAGCTCGGCTGGACCGCGCCGCCGCCAGAACCCGCACCGCTGATCGAGTGGGGATACGGCTTCGTCGACTCCGGTGGTGTGTGCGGCCCGACGCAGGAAGCGACTGCTCGCCGCAAGGCATCCGAAGACCTCTCTGTCGTGCTGCTACGGCGCACGGTCGCATCCGGCGGCGAGCCCGGCGAGTGGCTCGAGGTCAACCAGTGACGATCCCCACGCCCCCGCCGACCCGCCCCGTGCAGCCCGGCAACGCCCCGTTCCGGCAGATGCCCGTCGGCGGCACCGCGTACGTCGCCGACGCCGGCCAGCTGCCGGACGACAGCGTGCTCCTCGAGGAGGCGCGGATCGTGCGGCTCCAGCCCGGCGACGTCGTCACCGTCACGCTGCGGTACGTCAGTGACGAGAAGGAACGTCACGAAGCCTTCAGCTACCTGAAGCGCGTGTTCCCCGACAACGAGGTCGTCATCCTCGATCAGGCCGAGCTCGTCGTCGTGCGCGCCGAGGAGGCCGCCGGTTCCTGACCAACCCGCGACACAACGCTGCCCTCACCCAGAAACCTGAGTGAGGGCAGCATCACGAGATGAATCAGCAGCTGGGGCAGCCGGTCGTGTCGGCAGGGCAACTGACCGTGGAGCCGGTCAGCCCGCACGGAGGGTAACCGCCAGCCCGAGGCGCCAGCTCAACGCACCGGCGAGTCCCCTCCAGCACCTGATCGGTACACGGCCGGTCAAGCACAGCAGCAGTCGAGATCGTGATCGTCATAATTCCCTTTCATAGAGCCATCCTCAGCCCGGTCTCAATCCCGGGGACGCCGCACGAGCACCGGCGTTTCGGCTCAGAGGGTGTGGGCTAAACCTTTCCGGATCCGCCGCACCTGGGGCACGTGTCGCGATTACCGCCACACGTCGGGCACACGTCAGGAATAGGCACGTTCTGGTCGAGCATGGGATCCTCCTAGGAGCCATCATCAGCGGGGTCACAATTCCCCGGACGCCGCACGGACACAGCGTTTCGGCTCAGCGGTGCAGCTTGAACGCGACCGTGCGCAGCCCGCCCGGATCGGTGACCACAAACC
>NZ_JAODNM010000001.1 GCF_025464955.1 Amycolatopsis sp.
CTCCGACCGTGGAACTCAATACACTTCACACAGCTTCCGGAACAAAATTGCCGAGTTGGGAGTGATATCGTCAATGGGACACACAGGGGTCTGCTGGGATAATTCCATGGCCGAGTCATTCTTCGGAGCGCTCAAAAACGAACTCGTCTACCGAACCGTATTCCCGACCCGGCGCCACGCACGACGGGCCGTGGCCGAGTACATCGAAGTGTTCTACAATCGGCAGCGTCTTCACTCTGGACTTGAGTACAAGACCCCAGCGGAGACCTACCAAGCTCACCTGGACACGCAGCTCGCGGCATAGAAGTCACGCTTAGCGACTGTCCAGCAACCTCGGGGCGGACCAGCTCTAGAATGCGCATGTGAACGTGAGCGCCTCCGACAGACCATCGCCTGAACTGACGTTTCGCCCGATCCTCAACGGGGTCGACTTTCTCGACCGAGCCATCGACGAGCTCCTGGAAGCACACGAACAACGCGGGACACCGGGTATGTAACGCACTTCGATCAACGGGAGACTTGCCGGGTGGAGTGCCTGCTTGCCGGTGGGCCGAGACGATGAGGGGTAGGACGCGTGGAGGGGTCTGTCGACGACGACCAAGTGCTCATGGGCCAGGACGGGGTGCCGTTGTCGACGGCTATAGCCATGCTGCGCTCCGAGATCGAGGAGGCGATCGTCGCCGGGCGGGACGCGCGGGTGCGGTTCGTGGCCGAGTCGATCGAGCTCGAACTCGAAGTGGGGATCAAGGCGACCCGCAATGCCGACGGCAAGCTCAGCTTGTGGAATGTACTATCCGTCGGCGGTTCGAAGCAGCACGAAGAGACAGCCAGGCACCGGCTAAAGCTGATCCTCAAACCACGTGATACATCGGTGGGCGCGGAGGGCGAAACCCTTATCGGCGATGACGAATGACCGGCGCGCCGGCCGCTTGG
This sequence comes from Amycolatopsis sp., assembly GCF_025464955.1. Taxonomy (GTDB): domain Bacteria; phylum Actinomycetota; class Actinomycetes; order Mycobacteriales; family Pseudonocardiaceae; genus Amycolatopsis. The sequence goes on from NZ_JAODNM010000001.1 coordinate 934, forward strand.
AGTCCCACGTCCACCGGCTTGCACGGGTACACGGCACAAGGCACGGTTCCGGCTACGCGGTGACCGCCACCCTGGTGCTGACCGCGGGGCACGTGGTCGGCGAGGTCGGGTCCGAGTGCCTGGTGCGGCCGGAGTCCGGCGGCGAGTATCCGGCCCTCGTCCGCTGGCGTGGCGACCAGATCGACCTCGACGCGGCCTTGGTGGAGGTCCTGGTCGGGGACGGTGAGCCCTGGCGGGCCGTCCCGGAACTCGGCTGGGCCGAGCTGCGCGGCGCCGGGCACGGCGAATGCCTGGCCCTCGGCTACCCCTGGGTCAACCGGGACGACGAGGAACGACGCGTCGCCGAGCTCGTCTGCCGTGCGTCGCCCACGTCCGGACGGACGGCCCGGCGCTACGAGCTGCACCTGGTGGGCGCCCCACCGCGGGACAGGCCGCGCGACTCCGGCGGGAAGTCTCCTTCCACGTGGGCGGGGCTGTCCGGCGGGCCGCTGCTGACGAAGGACGGCAAGCACATCCTCGGCGTCGTGCACGCCGACAATCGGAAGTACGGCAACTCGTCGCTGAACGCGGTGCGGGTCGGGCTGCTGCTAGCGGACGATAAGTTCGCGCGCCTGGTGCGTGTCAAGCCCGACGACGTCCACGCCGAGTGGACTGCCGCGAAACCGCGCACGGTCGGCCGCGGCGTGGTCGCCGTCGTGCTCGGGGCCGTGGTCGCCCTGAGCGTCGGCGTCACCGTCGCGATCACCACGCTCGGTGGTGGTGCTGGGCCTGAGACCGCCCCGCCCGGCGCTCCACCGCTGAAGGTGCAGGGCGTCACCGCGTTCAAGGCCAGCAGCCAGGACGGACGGCTGGTACTCCCTGACGCGGTCACCATGTCAGCCGCCGAGGCCTCCTCCCTGGGCGAGGCGACTTCCGAGGGCGGCTCGAACTTCGACAAGTGGTACGCCGCGCACGGCGGCGGCACGGCACTGGACTCAGGCTTCACCAACATCACCGTGCAGAACACTCGCAGCGACCCGGTCCGCATCACGGACATGAAGGTGCTCAAGGACTGCACCGCGCCGCTGAATGGCACCGCTCTGCAGCGCTACACCCAGGGCGGAGGCGGAGAGACCGTCAAGGTCGGGTTCGATCTGGACGCCCCGGACCCGCTTCCCCAGCAGATGGCCATGACCTCCAGCGGCCTGATGGGAATGGGGGTCAACTACTTCGCCGCCGAGACCGTGACACTGACACCCGGCCAGGCGCAGACGATCACCGTAGGGGCGTTCACCGCGACCCGACACTGCCGGTTCACCTTCCGCATGGTCGTGGCCACTTCCGACGGGTCATTCACCCAGGACGTCGACGCGGGCAGCAAACCGTTCGAGGTCTCGGCGACCGCCCGCCCCGCATCGCCGGCCCACCCCTACTCCGGCTACCGGAAGGCCTACGTCCAGAACGACAAGCTGGACTGGGTCAGCGTCGACCCGTCGTCCTACGAGCAGAAATGAGAGCGGATGTCTGTGCGGAAGCTGCTCCTGCTGACCCTGGCCGTCTGCCTGATCGCGGCGGCAGGAACGGTTCTGACGGTGCGGCTCCTGCAGTCCGGCGGCGGTGAACCCGGCAACGCGGGTAAGGCCACCACGGGGAACGGCAAGGCCGTTTCCACCGCGCCTGCGTTCGCGTACACCACCGAACGGCAACTCGTCCTCATGCGCGGAGACGACGTGCTGGCGAAGGTGAGCCGCCCATTCGACAAGGCCGACTCCGCGAAGAACCAAGTCGCTTGGACGGCCGACGGGAACTACGTCACCATGCTCGCCGGCGCGCCGCTCCTGCAGAAGGAACCGGATGCCGAGGAGCTCATCACCGTCGACACCCGCACCGGCGAGCAGCGGCGGCATCCGTGCCCGAAGTGCTCGACGATCGTCGCGGCGGGACCGGCCGGAGTGCTGGCCGGGGGAGACAGCGGTTATCTCAGATTCGACCTCGACCGACCCGGCGACGGCAAGCCGGTGGACGGTCTGCCCGTCACGCAAGCACCGAGCTTCTCCCCTGCTCTCCTGGCTGGGACTGAGCACCTCACGCTGATCAGGGAGCCGACCTATGCCGAGGACGGGACCTACGAGGAGGGCCTGACGCTGTCTCGTCCGGACGGTTCGAACTCCGTGAACGCGGGTTTTTTCGAATCGAACGACTACATGCCCGTCGCGGCGGTCGGTGGCAAGACAGAGCGGGACACGATGTTCGCGGTGGCGGCCCGTAACAATCCCGGCATCTGCTTCAGTGCGTTCCCCGTCTACCTCATCGATGCCGGTGGTGCGATCACCGGCACGGACCTGTCTGCGGCTGCTCCGCCGGGCTTCGTGGCGAATAAGGCCGGTGGCGGGATGGACGTCAACGACCTGTGGTGGGACTCGGAGAGGCGGCTGCACGCGTCGATCACGTCGTGGACCTGCGATGAGACCAAGGCCGCCGAGAACGAGAAGGAAGTGCCGTTTTCCGCGGCCCGGCCGTGGCGGCTGGAGGGGACGAAGTGGGTGCCGGAGGATCCTGCTCCCGCGAGTTCCGTCCGAGTCCTGGACCAGCACAGCTCTCTGAGTCTCGCCATCCCGGACTGCGTCGGCCCGGTCGCCCAGCCGGACCTACTCACGTACTGCCACACCGGGAAACTCGACCTGGTCCGCGACGGTGCGCGTCGCACTCTCGCCGACGGCGTCCTCGCCGTCTACACGGCCCCGGTGGCAGCTCAAGCGCCTCCGGCGCAGCCCGTCGATATCGGACGTCTCGCCGGTGCGGCTGTGCCGGGTCTGTGCGAGCATCCCGCGGGAACCCTGGTCGGCGGTTCCCTCCCCGGGATCGCGGAGTTGGAGGGCGGCGTGCAGCTGCTGGCCGTCCAGAGCCCGGCACAGGCTGGTGCGCTGGTGGCCGCCGGGGACCTGACCGGTGACGGCAAGAACGAGACCGCGGCTGTGTTCGGCTGTTCCCAGGGCGGGGTGAGCTGGCCGAACGCCGTCGTCGTGTACTCCCCGGACTTCACGGTCATGGGCGCAGTCGATCTCGGAGGCCTCGTCTCTGCCGAGCACTCCGATGTGAAGCGGGTGGAGGTCGGGAACGGCCGCGTACTCGTGCACTGGATGTCCTACGAGGGCGCGGGTACCTGCTTCCAGCAGTGGACAGCCTCGATCCGCTGGGACGGAAGGCAGCTCAAGGTGGAGGACCAGGCAGAGACTCGTACCGTCCCAGGCTGCTGACGCCGTCGCATGCTCCCGCCCACAAGCCTCGCCGCACTACGGCCGCGTAGGCCAGTTCGGCGGGTGTAGCGACTCGCACGATGTCGCCACACCGATATCCAGCTCATACACCTCAGGTCGCTGCGGGGACAGCAATAGAGGGCATCCCGCCGGCGATGACCGCGCGGCACGCCTCGGCCAGCGGCCCATACGCCGGGTCGGCGGTGTCGCACCGGTCCAGCACCGCGGCCATCGACGCCGCGAACTCCGCCACCACCTCCAGACCCGGCGCTTCCTCGGCGCCGGCGAGCTCGTGCAGCGCGTCGGCCTTCGCGTGCAGGGCACCTTCAGCGTCACCGCTGCCACCCGCGGCTGGACCGAGTGGGAGCCGTTCATCCAACTGCTACGGGTGCAACAGCCACAACACCTCGCTGGCGAACTGACCGATGCTAGTAGCGATCAGGACCGCGGGCACAGCTATGCGCCCAGCGGTGGCCAGCCCCTTCCAGTACTCAGCAAGCGCCAGCCCGAGTCAGAACACGGTCCCGGCGGCAGGTTCAGCACCCGAACAAGTACAGCCTCAGTCGGCGCTCTCGGCGAGGAGGTCTCGGACTATCTCCTCACCGTGGGACCATGGGCCGAAGCCGGCCTCGGCGTTGACATGGCCGGCGTCGCCGAGGTCCACGAACCGCGCGTCCCACTGTTTGGCCAGCAGGCGGGACCAACCGATCTCTGCCCAGAGGTCAGTACTGCTGGCCGCTAGAACAGTCGGGAACGGCAGCGAGTCGGTCGCAGGCGGCCCGAAATCGGCGATCGGAGCCCCGCGGGAAGCCGAGTAGTCGATGTCGGGCGGCGCCATCAACAGCGCCGCGCGGACCTGCGCGTCGTGTCGGTGAGCCCAATGGGCGACGGTGTGACAGCCAAGGCTGTGTGCGACTAACACCACCGGCCCTGCGGCACGCTGGACGGTGTCGTGCAATTCGGCAACCCACTCGTCCCGGTCCGGCCGATCCCAGTCCCGCTGCTCGACCCGAACGGCGCCGCGCCGCTCGCGGAGCCAGTAGGACTGCCAGTGACCACGCCCGGAACCACCCAAGCCTGGCACGATGACCATGTTCTCCACAGCGGAGACGATAACGCTTCGACTCCCGTCGCCGAGTACCCCACCGGCCGCCTGCCCGTGACCGTGACCGAGGGGAGGGTTCCTGCCTGTACACCTTGTACCCGGTGCGGCGCGCTCGTCGCCGTCGCGTTCGGTCATGACTGCGGCAGTCGCCGCCATCCGCGAGGCTGCGGCGCGTTCCTACCCCCCACCCCCACGGCTTCGCCAAGCTGTTCCTCCGCACCTCCGCACCTCCGCACAACCGGGGTTCGGGATCAGGCTCCATCTCTAGGCCGCCTCAGCCGAGCCTTCTCGCGAGAAGTTGAATCCACACGGCCACCGCCAAGCGCTGAGCGCTGACCGGCGAAGTCATGCACAAAGTCGGTTACGGCGAACGGAGCGATCGCGGTAAGACCTACCAGCGCTGCTGCGGCTGGGGTTCGACGGACTTCGCCCGGAACAGCGAGTCACGACCAGTCCCCTGGGTATCCGCCGCGTTGTGCGGTAGAACATACATGCCCTGCAAGTCTTGCCCGGTTAATTTTAGACGAGACTAGCTCCGATGCGCTGGGTAGGGTTCGGAGCGTCACTTCGCGAAACTCTCGGTCGGTCGACCACCGAGAACGGAAGGAGGTGGTGCGATGGCGCGGCGACATTTTCACTTTACGGTGAAAGTGACTGGCCCGATCACCATCAAGGTGACCGGGTTCGCCGTCACGACCCTGGTACTGAGCCTTTCCGAGTAACCAGTTGTCGCGTTGTGTGATTGGTCGTTGTGGATCATGTGGTCCGGTGGTTTTCGTGGTGGAGCAGGACCAGCGCGGCGGCGACGATCTTGCTGAGCCGCCAGGGGC
>NZ_JAODNM010000097.1 GCF_025464955.1 Amycolatopsis sp.
TGGAACTGCGCTTCATCACCGCCCAGCTCACCCTCGCCCACACCAACCCCGCCATGGCAGAACTGATCCCGCTGGCCGAGCAGAGTCTCGCCGAGGCCGAACGCGCCATCGACGAACTGTGGACCCCGGCACCCGCACTGGTTTGAGGCACGGGGGTCCCGAGGCGATGACGCACGGCCGAGCCGAGGGGCCCGTCGGGATTCAGGTCGGTGATCGTCCGCCAGCCGATACACCGGCCAGCAGTGTCCGATCGGTCTGCCTGAGACGACTGGCCCTGACGGACCGGAAGGCGCGTGCCGGGCGAATCCGCCCGAGTCCGGGGTCAGGCCGCGAGATCCCACAGGAATACGACTTCGACGACCAATCCGGCCGGCCGCTGACCGCACCGGTCCGGCTCACCTCAGGAAAGAGAACATGTGTCATGAGTGATCAAGCAACGCAGGACATGCGGGGCAGGACTGTGGTGGTGACGGGGGCGAGTGCCGGGATCGGAGCCGCCGCCGCCCGCCAGCTCGCCGACCTGGGCGCCTCGGTGGCCGTGGTGGGCCGGTCCGCGCAGAAAACGGCCGCCGTCGCGGAGGCGATCGGAGCCGAGGCACACCTGGTGGACTACAGCCACCTGGACGACGTCCGCCGTCTTGCCGACGAGCTACTGGCCAGCTACCCCCGCATCGACGTCCTGGCCAACAACGCCGGCGGCGTCTTCTCCGACCGGACCACGAGCGCGGACGGTCATGAGATGACCTTCCAGGTCAATCACCTCGCACCGTTCCTGCTGACGAACCTGCTGCTGGACAGGCTCACCACGGCTCCCGAAGGCGCACGGGTGATCAACACGGCCAGCATGGCCTACCGCCGGGGGCGCCTCGACCTCGACGACCTCGACCGCACTCGCGGCCGCTATAGCGGCGCGGGCGCCTACGGCACATCCAAGCTCGCCAACGTCCTGTCCACCCGGGAACTCGCCCGGCGGACGCAGGGCACCGGCGTAACCACAGCCGCCTTCCACCCAGGCAGGATCGCCACCGATATCGGCCGGGGAGGCGGTCTGTATCACCTGCTCTTCGGATCGCGACTGGCCAAGGCGCTGAACTCAACCCCCGCACAGGGCGCAGAGCCACTCGTCTACCTGGCCACGACCGTGGACACCGACACGGTCAACGGCCAGTACTTCCACCGCTTCACGCCCGAAGAGCCCAAATACAAGCAAGCCACCGACCCGCACCTGGCCCGGCAGCTGTGGGAGCGCTCCGCGCAGCTGACCGGCGCGCGCACCTCCTCCTGAAGCAAGTGCATACACGCAGACCAAGGAGTCGATTGTGAATGAGATTCAGGCCAGGACCGACGTGCTGATCTGCGGCGCGGGACCTGCCGGGCTGAGCCTGTCCATCGAACTGGCCCGTCGCAAGGTGGCGTTCCTGCTGATCGACAAAGCCGCCGGGCCTTTTCAAGGTTCGCGGGGCAAAGGCATCCAGCCGCGTACCCACGAGATCTTCGAGGATCTCGGCGTGCTGGACCGGATCATGGCTGCGGGTGGCCTCCCGCCGACTCTCCGCACCTACCGCGAGGACGACAGCTTCGACGAGGCCACGCGGGAGCCGATCGCCGCCAATCCCGCCGAGCCCTACCCTTTCCCCCTTGTGGTCGCACAGTTCCGCACCGAAGCCGTACTGCGCGAGCGGTTGGCCGAACTCGGCCACCATCCGCGCTACGAGCACGAACTGGTGGACTTCGGCCAGAGCTCGTCGGCTATCACGGCGACCATCAACGGTCCCGACGGGATCATCAATGTCAGCGCGGCGTACCTGGTCGGTGCCGACGGCGGATCGAGCGCGGTGCGGCACGCCCTGGACATCGGCTTTCCCGGCGAGGCGCTGGGCGTGCGCGCCGTGGTGGCCGATGTCCGGCTCGACGGCCTCGGCCGCGATGCCTGGCATCGCTGGCCCAACGGCATCGGAGTATGTCCGCTGCCGGGCACCGATCTGTTCCAGATCCAGGGCATGCTCAAGCCCGACACCGAGGTCGATCCCTCCCCGGCCGGACTGACCGCGTTGCTCACGGCAGCCTCCGGCCGGACCGGGATCACGGTCACGTCGGTGTCCTGGGCGTCGGTCTACTCCATGAGTGCCCGGGTGGCCGACCGTTACCGGGTCGGCCGCGTGCTGCTGGCCGGAGACGCCGCCCACGTCCATCCACCCACCGGCGGGCAGGGACTGAACACCAGCATCCAGGATGCCTACAACCTGGGCTGGAAACTCACAGCCGTGCTCGCCGGGGCGCCCGACCGTCTGCTGGACACCTATGAGCAGGAGCGGCGCCCCATCGCGGCCGAGATGATCACGATGGCCATCAGGCTGCTACTGGCACCGGCCGCAGGCGTGCCGCAACGCGGACGGGAGGTGCACCAACTGGACCTCGCCTACCGGGATTCAACCCTGTCCCTGAACCCGCCGGAATCGCTGAACGCCGCAGGCAGCGTCACCGGCGGCCGCCGGCCCGGCGACCGCGCCCCCGACGCCCCACTGCTGGGCGCGGCCGGTCAACCGACCCGGCTGTTCACCCTCCTGCGCGGGCCGCACTGGACGTTGCTCGGCTACCAGGTCCACCCGGACATCACCGCACGCACCGGCCTGCACATCCACACCGTCGGTCCGGACGGCGACCTGATCGACAACAACAACCATCTACAACAGACCTACGGGCTGACCCCCGGGGACCAGGTGTTGATCCGTCCCGACGGCTACCTCGCCGCCCTCCTCCCAGCCGCCCATGCCGACCTACTCCCGGCCTACCTCAACGAGGTCGGGCTGACACCGGACCGCGAGGCCGCCCGCCAACCACAACCTGCCCCGTAGGCCGAGAAAAGCGCCTGCACCATAGCCAAGCTGGAAATCATCATCGCGAACACGGCAGGTGGGCACCGGGCCCGGCGCCTTTTCAATGTCTACAAAGGACTGTCCAGGTGCCGTGACATCAGCCTGGAGTTGTCATGCTTGCCGTCGGACCCGAATCGTCAGAGCTGGCCTTTGCCGCGCTCAGGTCTATTGCCGGCAAGCTGAAGGAGACTTTGAAATAGCAGCGGACTTCACCGGCATCGCAGGCGCGTGCTCCCGACCACTACGCACACTTACGCCGAATGGCAACAGCGCGAGCCGGCGTCCTCGCACGGTCACGATTCAGGGTGTGGCGACGACGGCAATCGCCAGCGCAATCAGCAGCGACCGGTGTCGGCCCGGAGCCCTGACGGCGTCGGGCAACACTGTCCGGCACGGACAAGCTAGACGATTACGCTAGCACCCTTGCAACACCTAGTTTCTCGCATCTTGTTCGGCGATCACGGCGACAAAACCCCGGACGAAGTCGATGATGCGATCCACTGCCTCGTCGGCGGTGCTGGGCACGTCGCCGGTCTGCACTACCTGGCTGCGGTACCGGTTGGCGGCCAGGATCAAGGATGCGGCGAGCAGGTACGGGCGGCTGTCGCTGACGGGGTCAACGGCCATGCGTTCGGCGATGGCCAGCGCCACATCGTCGATCAGCGCCTCGCGAACGGCGAATCCGTGCGCCCGGACACTGGGAGACGACTCGACGAGCTCGACGCGGTGGCGCTCGTTGTCGATGTCGACTATCAGCATCGCGGCAAGGTCCTTGATCCCCACCCGCATCGCCTCAAGCAGCGGCAGCCCGGTCGGCTGGGCGCGGACGGCGTCGCCCAACCGGCCGGCCCAGTCGCCGAGGTCCGAGAAGATCACCGCCTCCTTCGAGCCGAAGTGGCGGAAGAAGGTCGAGGGGTCGACATCGGCGCGATCCGCGATGTCGTTCACGGTGACAGCGTCAAAACCCCGTTCAGCAAAGAGCTCGAGCGCGACTGCCGCCAAGGCATTTCGCGTCTCAAGGCGCTTTCGCTCACGCCGACCCGGCACCGGGCGGATGTCGGTATTCTCGGACACTGCGGACTCCTGACTCTCTGGGACGAGCAAATGTTAGTCCCTTGCAGACTCCAGTCACTGTCGACTAGATCGCGGGAGCGCGCTCGCGGCCGATGTTCATCAGCTCGGCGAGCGGTACGTCAGCCTCGTAGCCGGCCACCAGCTTGTCTGGGTCGAAGGGCCAGCCAATGGGATTGGCGGCGAACTCCGGAGTGTGGAGACATTCGTCGGCCAGCTCCATCGGCATCGTGTCGATCATCATCTCGTTCTTGTGGCCGTCAGGATCCGCGTAGTAGATGCTGACCGTGGGGCCGTGGTTGATGCAGTACACCGGCTTGAAGCCCGCAGCCTTGGCCCGCACGTACATGCCAAGGAGCGCACCCAGCGACTCGAAGGTGAACGCGAGGTGCTCGAGACCTGGGGCCGAAGAAAATTCCAGCCCGACGGTACCTGCGTCGTCGGCGAGGTGGATGTTCTCGCCCGTGCCGTGGTCGGCCGGGGCGGCAGGCACGGCGACGAGCGCGATGCGGTGATGCTCCTCGTCATAGGTGAGCCCGGCCCCGTTGGGACGCTGATCGAAGACCACGCGAGCGTTGAGCAGCACCTGGTAGTGGCGGATTGTCTCGTCCAGGTGAGCGGTGCGCAGCACCGCGTGGGACAGCTTGTAGGGCGAAACCGGCGTGGTCGGCAAGGTCCTAGCCATGAGGACTCCTCAGGTGGATGGCCTTTCATGCATCGGGCAACTATACCCAATACATGCAAGTTACCGGATTACGCGAGTTGCTTGCAACATCTAGTTGCTCGTACCCTCTCAGTCATGTCCGAACCGCGCATCCCACCCTTGCCTGCCGACCAGCTCGAGACGGAGCACTCCGACCTCCTCGACACGATCAGCCGTGATACGACCGGGGCCAGCAACGTCATCACCACGTTCCTGCGCCACCCTCAGCTGCTCCGTCAGTGGATGCCACTGTCCGGCGGGCTCCTCTACGGTTCACTCCTCCCCCATCGTGATCGCGAACTGCTCATCCTGCGCACCGCGTCAACTTGCCATGCGGACTACGAATGGGCCCACCACGTCGTGATCGGCAAACAGGCAGGCCTCACCGACGAGGAGATCAAGCGCGTCCGCAACGGCCCCGCCGACGACAGCTGGAGCAACGACGACGCCGTCCTCCTGACCGCGGCCGACGAGCTCCACCACAACAGCCACATCAGCGACACGACATGGGCCGCGCTCGCCGCTCGCTACAACGAAAAGCAGCTGATCGAAGTCCCGATCCTCGTCGGCCAGTACCACATGGTCGCCTTCGCCCTTAACTCCTTCGGCGTCGAGCTCGAACCAGGCTTCTGACCAGACCGCGGTCTTTCTGCTTCCCCACAGCACACATAACTTGCATCATCTGGAGGCGGGAAATGCACCAGACAAGCGAGATGCGCTTCAGGGTCACCGCGCCCGTCGAGGCGGCCTACGAGTACTTCGCCGACCTACGCCACGTGCCCGACTACGACCCATCGGTGCGCAGCATCCAGCCAACCCCGCCCCAAGGATGGGACGGCTCATCGTTCTCCATGGTGTTCGCGCCGTTGGGACCATGGCCGAAGATCCCGTTGACGCTCGCTGTCGAGGGGTGCGACCCGGGCCGCACCCTCACCTACCGGATCGACGGCCCTCGCATGTCCGCACGCGATCACATCACCTTCCAGTTCCTTGGCGCCGACACCGAAGTGACGATCACAACGACTTTCGAACTGCGAGACCCTCTCGCACCGGCCATGTTCGTATACCGAGCCCTGCTACCCGTCATGCGACGCGTCCGCTCCCGGTCGACCGCCCGCGCTGTCACCGAGGCGTACTGCCGAAGGTGGTGACGAGGTACCGCACGACTGTGTGGCGGTCGTCGGTACAGACGTCGAGGACGGCGGGCAGGATCGCGGTGATCCGGGCGGTGTTCGGGTCCACCGCGCTGGAGGCGTCGTCGGACATGGCCCACTCGACGACGTCGGCCGTCCCGTCAAGGACGACCAGCTCGTCGCCCTCGCGGCGGGCCGCCCCCAAAGTTGTCCGGAAGAGCTGCACGGCGCTAGGCCTGCGGCGCGTCGAGGACGGGTATGACCGCGCGGGACGCGAGGCGCCAGCCATCCGGCGTCCGTGCCCAGCGGTCGGCGAAGTCGCCGATCGAGTGCGTGGTGACGTCCGCGCCCCCGTCGCGGCGATGGATGCACACCACGTACGCGACGTCGGCGGCATCGCCATCGACGTCGAGGACCCGCAGGTTGCTCCATTGATGCCGCGTCTCATACCGCGCCGCGGCGCGAACGGTCATCGCCTGCGCGAACTGCGCCAGGTCGAGGTCCCTCCCCGGCGCGTGCAGCACGAACCCTTCCGCGCACAGCTTCGGCACCTGATCGGCCTCACCATGATCAACGGACGCGCAGGTCTCGCTGAGGAGCTGCTCGATTTCCTTGCGATCGAACGGTTCGACTGTCATGCAAGTGAACATATTTTCGCGATCTACTTGCAGTAACGAGTTACTCGCATTATTCGGCAAGCGAGACGCAGGCCCCAAAGTGACCTCCGACAGGCATACCCGCAATCCCATCAACCGACCGAGAAAACTCCCCACGGGAAGCCAGAAGCCGTCAACGATGAAACGACCAGCCAGCACGAACCGGAGGGCGAGCACGGGATGCTTGCGCCCGGGCATCCGGTTCATCCGGCGGCAATCAATGTCGAGCAGCTGGATCCGGGCTCGCTCGTGATCGTCCACAACTGTCTCCTTCAACGCGAAACTGAAGTCGACGCTCTATGCCATGAACTTATTTATGCAAGTAACTAGCACGCAACAGTAGCATGCACTACGGTCGATGGATGCCAACCGCCTGGAACCTCACCGCACCTTGGGATGTCTGACCCATGAACGGTGGCCATGCCCTGATCCGCACACTCGTCAACTATGGCGTCGACACGTGCTTCATGAACCCGGGCACATCAGGGATGCACCGCGTCGCCGCCTTCGATGCCGCGCCCGAGATGCGCAGCGTGCTCGCGCTCTTCGAGGGCGGCCACGCCACCCACCACAAGCAGTACGACGCCCAGCTCGAGTCCGATATCGAGACCGTGGCCCGTAACGTGTCGACCTTCATCCACTGGTCGGCCAGTCCCGACAAGGTCGGCGCCGACGTGGCCGACGCCGTCTCCGCCGCCACCAGCCCACCAGGCCAAGTGGCCACGCTCGTACTGCCCGCCGACGTGTCGTGGTCGGAGGGCGGCGTGACCGGCCGGCTCCCCGCTCCGGCACGACCCGCGGCACCCTCCGACGCGGCCATCGCCGAGATCGCCACCGCGTTGCCATCGGGCGAGCCCGCCGGCTTCTCGGTCGGCGGACGGGCAGGCCGGGCCGCGTTGCTGGCGCAAGCGTCGGGTATCGCCGCCGGCACCGGCGCCAAGCTGTTGTACGAGACGTTCCCCACGAGGCTCGAGCGCGGCGCTGGGCGGGCACCGGTCAACCGCCTCGCTTACCTCACCGAGTTCGATCACCTTCAGCCTCCAGCCGTCCCGTCGCCGCGCCCGCCTCGACAAGCGCAGGACGGCCGGACCACGACGTCGGCGGGAGCGGGCAGCGCACCGACCGCGCCCGTTCCCGCCGACCACCATGCCGAGCGAGCCGCACGATGACCGTTCGACTGATCATCGCGCGCCCGCTCCCCGGAACAGTCGGCGAAACCCGTCGCGTCGCGCACCTCTTCCCGGTCCGGCCGGACCACGCGCCACCGGACCGGATGACCGTGTACTGCGGCGAGATGTTCGGTCCAGGCGTACTCGAATTGCCGGACCGCCCCACCGGTATGCCGTGCGTGAGCTGCCTCCGCCATTCGCCCGGCCCGGACGACGCCCAACTACCAGCGGGCGAACGATGACGCCGGACCGGCACTCTGTCGGCCCTACCTTCCAGCGGGAGCTTGATCCGCTGCTGCTACTGCAGGTCCGCTTGTTCGTGGCGTGCCTGTTGGCAGAAACACGATGGTGCGAAGATGTCGCCGTCCAAGCCGCCCTGCGCCTCGACCAGCGACGGTTCGCCCCGCACGTCGAGCTGCCGAACGCAGCGGGTGGAGATCCGAGCCAAAGGACGCCGGAGGGCACTCCGCCTCACCGTGCTCGGGCTGGACCGGCTGACCGAGCACCTATCCGCACTCCAGAGGGTCGCCAACGCGGCGGCCGAACTCGTCACCGCGCAGCGTGTCGCCCGCAGTCGCGTGGCAATCGACGCCGAGCGCCGGCCGGCCGATTCTCTGTGGCGGCTGCCCGCCAACGTCTCGAATCTGCCCTTACAATGGCCATCTGAGGTTCCTTGTGACGGGTTCCGACGCACCGTCACAGCCGTCACAAGCACTCTTCGCCTAGGTCAAGACGCATTTCTAGCCGTCACAAGCGATGTGACGGCTAGATGGGCTCACGGACGATTTGTGACGGCTAATTTCGTGACAGATTTCGTGACCACGCTCACCGCGAGGCCGTCACGAAACGAGTCACCGAACCCGGCCATGACGAGCTACTGGCCTTGCTCGACCGCGCCGGCCTGGCCGTAGCCGCCGCGCGTCGCGCCGCAATGTCCGGCGACGATCCCCGCGCCGCACTCGCGGAGCTGGCGGCCGCCGCCGAGCTGGCCAACGCCGGTCATGCGACCGACATTGCACCCAGGCCACCTGGTGCGGTCTAACCCCCACCCGCTCACGCACCGAAGCCGAGTCCCAATGCCACGGAGCTTAAGTTGATCATGCTGCGCGTGGGGTGATGGTATGGAAGTTGAGGGTGGGTTGCCCGGGGTGGCGGGTACTGCTGGCCCCTCTGTCCCAGGTTCCGGTGGCCCCGCAAACGATCAAAAATCGGTCTTGACTGAGCCTGGATCCACTGCTGAAGTTGCCGTGATCGGCGGGGTCATGAGCGCGAGATGCCCTGCAGCGCAAGGAGAATGGGACTTGCTGAAGGTTCCTGGTCGCCTACGCGTAAGGACATCTCGCGGGTGCGAATCTCTCCCGAGTTCACGGCGGTCTTCGATGACCCGAACTTGGTGTCGTGCGCGGGGTTGGTCCCGGTGCTCACGCTGGCCGAGCGGGCCGGGGACCGCGAACGCACCCGCGAAGGTCACCGCGCTGATCGGCGGCATGGACGTGCTGCGGCACGGCGAGATGGACCGGTTGTTCGGCGGGGTCCGGGCTCCTTCAACGTTCGGGACGTTCCTGCGCACGTTCACCTTCGGCCACATCCAGCAGTTAGACGCGGTCACCACTCGGGTGCCCGGCTTGGCTCGCCACGCGCATCCCGGTGCTGGCCGGTGCCGAGGCGGTCGCGTATGTCGATGTGGACGACCCGAACGACGTCGCGTGGTTCCAGGTGCTCGCGACGAGGGATGGCGGCGTCCCATTGCCCAATGCGTAAGTCTGTACTAACGTATTTCGAGTGGCCGACGCCCTCTCCGCAGCAGCCGAGCCGACCCGGCGACGCCTGCTGCAGCTGCTGGCGACAGGTCCGCGGACGGTCAGCGATCTGGCCGAGCAGTTCACGGTGACCCGGCCGGCGATCTCCCAGCACCTTGCGGTGCTGGCCGACGCCGGTCTCGTGACCGCCCGCAAGGACGGTCGGCAACGCTTCTACAGCGTCGTACCCGCCGGCATCACCCAGCTGCGCGCCGAGATCGACCGCTTCTGGAGCACCGAGCTCGACCTCTTGGTGGACGACGCCACCAAGAGGGCCACCACGCAACCCGAGGAGCCCCGCTCATGACCATCGAGAAGTCCGCACTGCTGCCCGTCTCTGCCGACGAGGCCTTCGCGCTCATCACCCAGCCCGACCGCCTGCGACGCTGGCTCGCCGTCTCCGCCCGAGTCGACCTGCGTGCGGGCGGGGAGTTCCGCTGGACCCTCACCCCCATGGCCGTCCTAGCCGGCACCGTCATCGAGGTCGACCCCGGCCGCCGAATCGTGCTCGGCGTCGGCTGGGAGCAGTCGGCCGAGCCCCGCACGGACACCGTGACGATCACGATCGAGCCCGCCGAAGGCGGCACCCTCGTGCGCCTGGTCCACGAGGGCCTTCCCGAGGACCACGTCCAGGACACCCTCGAGGGCTGGACCCACTTCTTCGAGCGGCTCGAGCGCGCCGCCATCACCGGCGATGCGGGTCCCGACGAGTGGGCCGCCGCCCCGGCGGACCTCAACCCGCTCACGTCTGCCAGCGCCACGCTCGCCGTGCTCCAGCACGTGCTGCGCGGCATCGGCGAGGACGACCTCGCCACGTCGACGCCGTGCACCGAGTTCACGGTCGGTCAGCTCGAAGCGCACCTGCTGGGTTCGCTGAGCTCGCTGAGCAGCCTTGCCGGCCGCACGCTCGTGCCCGCGTCCGCCGGTGACCTCGAGTCGCGGATCGCCGACGCCGCGCAGCAGGCGGTCGAGACCTGGACGGAGCGAGGCCTCGAGGGCACGGTGCAGGCCGGACCGCAGAAGCTGCCGGCGACCATCGCCGCGAGCATCCTGTCCGTGGAGTTCCTCGTGCACGCGTGGGACTTCGCGTCAGCCACCGAGCAGAAGGTGGCCGTGTCCGACGAGGTCGCCACCTACGTTCTCGGCCTCGCCGAGCAGATCGTCACACCCGAGCTGCGCGAACGCGCGGGCTTCGACCCCGCGATCCCGATCAGCGGGGATGCCCCTGCGCTGGACCGCCTTGTCGCGTTCTCAGGCCGCGCCGCCTGAGTCTGGATCCACCGGCGAATTGGCTGGGAGCGGCGGGTCGTGAGCGCGGGATGCCCGGGCTGAAGCCGAACCGGTCTTCCCGGAACGCCATCTCACCTGCCGGCTCACTAAAGCCGTCTGCCATCCCTCAAATTGGTCACTCAGCGTGTCTGGCGAACAAGGCTTCCAGGCCAAGGCGACGACGGTCCATGACCGACCGGGCCAGGTAGCCGTTGCAGCCCTGCGACGATATCTGGCCGCGCCCAGCGGAAACCGGCATACGGGACAAGAGGGCTGTAGTTGCCCAGTCATCGTAGGCAACGGTACGGGTGTACGTGACAAAGTGTGATTCGCTGAAAATTCAGTCAACCGTGATTCGCGTTAAATCCCCTGGTCAGGGGCACTTTTTTGGAGCCGGCAAGGGGGATCGAACCCCTGCCCTCCTGTTTGCAAGTTCCACGTGTCTCGTCGGTCGATTCCGTTGAGGGCCTCCGGCTGCAACCAGCGGGGGCAACTCGACGACAAACCGCCCTGCCGACCGGACGTCGACTGTCGGCGTCATACCTCCGGCGACGGCTCGGCGCCGGGCCAGCAGCCCGAAGGCCCGGCAGCCTGCTCGCGGCGATGAAGATCTCCTTGCCCTTGTTACAGGTGCGTCCGCAGGAAACTGTCGATCTTCGCGACGGCGGGCCCGACATACTCCGGCTTGTCGTAGAAGTCGAAGTGGGTGCCTCCGTCGATGAGGTGCAGCTCTTTGGGCTCATCGGCCTTCTCGTAGGCCGCCTGGCTCTGCCCGAGGGTTTCGGCTTGGGAACCTGCGATCAGGAGCAGCGGGGTGGGCGCCAGCAACTGGATGATGTCCAGCGCGGAGAACTGCAGCATCTTGTCGAAAGACCACACCAAGGTCTCGTTCTTCCAGTTCGGGTCCGGGTTGCGGTCGGTCAGGTAGTACTGCTTGCCGTTCTCCACCCAGTCACTCTGCTCACCCGGGGGCATGAACGGCACGTACTGCGCGTCGCCTCCCGCGGCGTACGCTTCGCGAGCGCCCTGCGCGTAAGTCATGAGGTCGTGCCAGTCACCGGCGAACCCGTCGGTGAGGGTACTGCGCAGGTCGGGGAGTCCGCTGACGGTGGCCACCGCCTTGATCCGCCGGTCCGCGACGGCCGTGTAGGGCGCGAAGCCGCCGCCACCGCATACGCCCAGTGCCGCGATCCGGTTTCGGTCGACCTCCTCGCGGCTGGTGAGGAAGGTGACCGCGTTCTTGATGTCCTCGGATTTGGCGAACGGGTTCTCGTCGCTTCGGGGCGTTCCCTCGCTCTCGCCATAGGTGGAGTGGTCGAAGGCAAACGCGACGTAACCCAGCTTCACTAGGCGCTGCGAGTACTCAGCCGGGGTCTGCTCCTTCGTTCCGGAAGAGGCGCCGACCACCACCACGGCCGGTCGCCGCTGGTCGGCGGCGCGGTCGTCGGGTAGGTACAGGTGACCCGCGAGTTTGCGTCCGTCACTGAGGAAGGTGATGTCCTGGCGCATGGAACTGTCTCTCATTCTGCTGGTAGGCGGGAGATTCGGGCTGCCCCCAGCCTCGGCCCGGAAAGGAACCCCGGACAGGGCCGACTGTTTCCTGGGATAGTTTTGTCCCTGGCAAGCCACTGGCGACATGCGACGATGTGACTATGAGCGCTACCGGCGAGGACAGTGGCGAACTCGGCGCGTTCCTGCGGTCTCGGCGGGCGGAGCTGACCCCCGAACAGGTGGGACTGCCGCTGGTCGGCGGGCGGCGGCGGGTGCCCGGTCTGCGGCGCGAGGAGGTCGCGCAGCTCGCCATGATCAGCACCGACTACTACACCCGGCTGGAGCAAGGGCGGCTGACCGGGGCGTCGGCAGCTGTGCTGGATGCACTGGTCGACGCCTTGCGCCTCGACGACGACGAGCGAAACTACCTGTACAAGCTCACAAACAAGCAGGTGACGCGGCGCCCCGCGCCGGTCGAGCATGTATGGCCCCAGACGCAGGTGCTGCTCGACAACCTGGTCAACACTCCGGCGATGGTGCTCGGCCGGTGCTTCGACGTGCTTGCCTGGAATCCGCTGGCGGCCGCGTTGTTCCTCGACTTCGACCAGGTGCCGCAGCACCACCGTAACTACCTGCGGCTGCTGTTTCTCCACCCCGAGGTCCGCGGCCGCTACGACGACTGGCGCGGCATCGCACGAACCTGCGTGGCCTTCCTCCGCATGACGGTCGCGGCACGACCGGACGACCCGCGGCTGGCCGAGGTGGTCGGCGACCTGTCCGTCCACGACCCGGACTTCCGCGCCTGGTGGGCCGAACGCAACGTCGATCACCAGACCTTCGGTACCAAGTCGCTGCGCCATCCACTCGCCGGTGCGTTCACCCTGGACTGGCAGCTACTGCGCTCAGCGCACGACGACGGGCAGACCATCTTCGTCATGACGGCGCCGGCGGATACCCGGTCTCAGGAAGCGGTGGGGTTCCTCGCCGCCTGGGGCGATCCGTCTCCCACCAAGTCTGATCACCGATAAAGCGCGTTGAGACCCACGGTTCTTGCCGTTCGAACCAGTTCACCACTGCGTTTGTCAGAGTTTTCATTGTCTGCACCCGGACTCGCCTGCTGCCGAACGTGTGATTCGCGTCAGGCGGGTAGGCCAGCGCGACGATCGCGTGGACGTCAAGCTCGCGTGCCGTGCGGACAGCGACCTGTGAACCAGCGCTACGGCCGCCGGCGGCCACCAGGAGACCGCCTTGACCGCCTTGACTGCCGTGATTCGCGCTGTCATGCAGGAAACTTATCGGGTCGAGAATTCCTGCCTGTTGGACACCGGACTGCCCAGTGGGCATGCTTGAGCAATCCGTTGAGGTAATTCCCGAGCAGGAGGCCGAATCCTGTGCGTAGACTCCGTATCCTCTGCCTGCACGGCTACCATGGCAGCGCGAATATCCTCCGTCAGCAAATGGAGCCGCTCTTCGGCGATCTGCGCTCTGCCGTGGATTTCGTCGAGGTGGACGCACCAGCCAAGGCGCATGGCGATTTTGGCTGGTGGCACGGTAACTTCCCGTCCAGCCACGGTGCGTTCCGAAATTGGGACCTGACCCGCGACCGGATTGTGGAGCTGTTCGAAGAAAAGGGCCCCTTCGACGGTGTGTTCGGTTTCAGTCAAGGGGCTGCCCTCACGGGTTTGCTGGCGGGACTCCGCGCGCCGGACGGGAAAGTGTCCGCTCGGACCCCGATCTCCTTCGAGTTCGCGATCATGGCGGGCGGCTTTCTCAGTGAGGCACCGGCACATCAGGAACTCTACGCGGCGAAAGCCGGATACCGGATCCCGTCGATCCACCTCATCGGCACTTCAGATCTGGTTGTCCGTCCCGCCGATTCACTGTCACTGGCCGGGCAGTTCGAGTCACCCGAAATCCTCGAACACCCCGGCGGCCACGTGATCAGCGCCGCACCGGCGATCCGGGAGAGGGTCGCCACCTTCTTGGGGACCTGGCAGAGCGCGACAACGTGACCCAGCTAGAAGATCGCCCGACTCACCGTGTGGCTCAGAGGGCTCCGAGACGAGCCACGATATGTGGTGGGGTGACGGACGTCGCGTCGGCGACAGCGGCGACGTCGGCAGCGGTGATGGGGTCGGGCCGGGCCCGGGTGCAAACGGTCAACGGCCGCTGGATGGGCGGGTCCGGGCGCAGGATTCCGCCTTCGGACTGCGGCTGGACGACGCCGAGGCGGCCCAGCGACGCGGCGAGCGCCCGGTCCAGGTGCCGGCGGGAGAGCCCGGCGGCGTTGGGTTCGCCGCCAGTCGGGAACCGGCCCTTGGTCGCCAGGACGATCCGTTCGGTGACCTCGGCGGGCCGGTGGTGTTACCGAAGGTCATGGTGCCCAGTGCGAACGTCGACACAGCGCAGCCGCTGGCACCAAGAATGCGATATTCCACGATGGTCCCTTTCGGATCAGTTTTCGAGCAGCAGGGCGCGGGCCGCTCGGAGTTCTCTCGGCATGTTCCAGCCCAGCACGCCGACCAGCCGATCCTGACGGCGGAACTGCGCGACGAATCTGCGCTCGACCGGTTTTCCTTGGCACACCGTCATTTCCGCGTCCTGCGGGAAGATCCCGTATGCCTGGATCTTGGCGTCGAACTGGTCGGTCCAGAAGTACGGGACCGGGTCGAACGGGGTGGCCGCGCCGAGCAGGTTGCGCGCGGCCGCTCCGGCCTGCTCGGCGGCGTTCATGCGGTGCTCGACGCGCACATGAACGCCGTATCGCGGGTTGAGAACGCGGGCGACGTCACCGGCGGCGTAGACGCCCGGGGCGCTTTGGCAGGTCGAATCGCACAGCACTCCATCGTCCAGCGGAAGACCGCTGGACAGCAGCCAGCCGGTCGACGGGACCGAGCCGATAGCGATCAGGACGACGTCGGTCTCGATCGTCGAGCCGTCGGTCAATTCGACGCCGGTGACTTGCCTGTCGCCGAGCAGGCGCGAGACGCCGATACCGGTTCGCAGAGTGACACCGTGTTCGCGGTGCAGATCGCCGACCCAGCCCCCGAGCTCATCGCCGAACTGGCGTGACAGCGGGGTGGGCGCCGGGTCGAGCAACGTGACGTTCAGGCCGAGCGTACGAGCCGCCGCCGCGGCTTCGGTTCCGAGGAACCCCGCGCCAACGATGACGACGGACGACGCCGAGGTGAGATCGGCGCGCAAGGCGAGCGCGTCGTCGAGGGTGCGCAGGACGTGGACGCCGCCGAGGTGGTGACCGGCGGCGAGCCGGCGCGGCCGTACCCCGGTGGCGATGAGCAGTCCGTCGTAGGCCAGCGATTCCCCAGTGGACAGGGCCACCGAGTGGGCGCCGAGGTCGAGGCTGGTGGCGGTGACGCCGAGCCGCAGGTCGATGTCGAGTTCTTTGTACGCCGTTTCGCTCCGGAACACGGTGCGTTCCGGCTCCCACGTGCCCAGCAGGACCTGTTTGGACAGTGGTGGCCGGTCGTACGGCAGGTGGGACTCGTCGCCGACCAGGGTGATTGTCCCGGCGAACCCTTCGCGGCGCAGGGTGTCGGCGGCGGTCATCCCCGCGGCTGATGCGCCGGCCACGACGATCCGGTCGAGTCCGCTCATGACTCGGTCAGCCGGATGGCCAGCGCGGGGCAGCGCGTCGCGGCGTCACGAGTCGCGGTGTGGAGTTCGGTAGGCGGTTCATTGTCCAGCAGTAGGACAATTCCGTCGTCGTCGCGCTGGTCGAAGACCTCGGGTGCGGACAGGACGCATTGGCCCGCGCCCACGCAGGCCTGTTCGTCGATGCTCACGTGCATGGTCGGTCTCTCCTGGGGATCGCGGTGTCGGTCTCAGGCCTGGGTGTCCCACGTGACGGGGAGTTCGCGCACCCCGTAGACAAGGGTGTCGTTCTTGAAGCGGAGTTCGCCCAGCGGCACCGCGAGCTTGAGGCTCGGGATCCGCCGGAACAGCGTGGACAGCACGAGTTCGAGTTCCAGCCTGGCCAGCTGCTGCCCGAGGCACTGGTGCGCGCCGTAGCCGAACCCGAGGTGCGCCGACGCCGCGCGGGTCACGTCGACCTGGTCGGCGTCGGGAAACACCGCTACGTCGCGGTTTCCGGCGGACAGCGCCACGACCAGCCAGTCGCCCGCGTGCAGGGTTTCCTCGCTGAGCGGGATGTCCTCGGTGACATAGCGGAGCAAGCCGAACTGCAGGACCGAGAGGTAGCGCAGCATCTCCTCGACGGCCGACGGCATCAGGCCGGGATCTTCGCGCAGCAGCTGGAGCTGCTCGGGGTTGCTGAGCAAGGTCGCGACGCTGAGCGCGATGGTATTGGCCGTGGTCTCGTGGCCCGCGATCAGCAGCGAGACCCCGACGGAAACCAATTCCGGCACGGTCATCGGACTGCCCGCGGCCGCGGCCCGCTGGATGAGCCTGGAAAGCAGGTCGTCGGCAGGGGTGGCCATCTTCGCCACGACGAGCTCGCGGAGGAACCCCTGGATTTCGCCGACGGACGCCATCAGCGTGTCGTAGGGCACGTCGGTCGCGGTGAGCACGTTGCTGTGCTGCTGGAAGCGGTCTCGCTGGGCGTAGGGGACGCCGAGGAGTTCGCAGATCACCAGCGACGGGATCGGCAAGGCCAGCGCCTCGACCAGGTCGACCGGTCCGGGTCCGGCGAGCATCTTGTCGAGGTGGTCGTCGATGAGTCCCTGGAGGTACGGGCGCAGCGCCTGCATGCGCTTGACGGTGAATTCACTGGTCAGCAGCCGGCGCAGCTGGGTGTGCTGGTCGCCGTCGGTCTGCAGGATCGACCGGATGTCGGGCACGTCGTCGAGGTCGGCGTTGGGGACGACGTGCATCGAGGGCGCGCGCCGCGAGCTCAGCCGCGGGTCTGCGAGCACGGTCCGCGCGTCGTCGTAGCGGGTCACCAGCCACGCGTCGACCCCTGCGGGACAGGACACGCGGGCGATCGGGTCCGTCTCGCGGTATTCGGTGTAGCCGGTGGCGGGATCGAACGGGCATTCGGCGGACCGGGCCGTCGGGAAGTCCCCGGTGGCCGGTTTCGCGGGGGATGCGGGCATGACTGTGTCTCCTGGAAAGAGTGAGGCGGGCTAGCGAGCGGAGGACAGGATTCCCTCGAGGAGGGCGGCCGTGGTGTTCCACAGTTCGGCCTGGATTTCCTTGCCGCGTCCGGGTTCCGGGCAGACGAGGGGTTTGGCGTCCTTGACGGAGAGATAGCCGCCGGTGACGGTGGCGAGGGCGGGATCGGTGGCGAGCCGCACTATGATTTCGGCGCCTCGGCGGGGATCGCCGACCCGCAGGGTCTTGAGGATTCTTTCGAGTACTCCGGCCAGCGGCAGTTCCCGGCCGAGGCCGCTGGTGTTGAACCCGGGATCGCAGCAGTTCACCGTGACGCCGGTGCCTGCCAGGCGCCTGCCGAGTTCCTGGGTGAACATGATGTCCATCAGTTTCGATCGGCCGTAGAGGGCCGAGGATTCGCGCCGGTTGTAGTCGGCGGTGGCGGTGAGGTCGCGAGCGGGGTCGAGGGTTCCGGCGTGCTGGGCGGCTTCGGACGCGACGTTGACGACCCGCACCGGAGCCGATGGCGACGCCGAGGCGACGAGTTTGTCGCGCAGGGTCGTGGTGAGCACCCAGGGGGCGAGGTAGTTCACGGCGGTCATCTCGGCGAAACCGTCTTGGGTGACACGCTGGGAAAACGCGTGCAGTCCGGCGTTGTTGATCAGGAGGTCGATCCGGTCGTAGAGCGCCTCGATCTCCTTGCCCGCTCGCTGGACGCCGCGCAACGAAGTCAGGTCGGCGATGAACGCGTCGACGGGGGTCCCCGGGGCGACCGCTTCGATCTCCTGGCGCAAAGCGTCTGCTTTCGCCGCACTTCGGGCGACGATGCCCAGGTGCACGCGGCGCTGGGCGAGGTCGAGGGCGACGAGCCTGCCGAGGCCGTTGGTGGCGCCGGTGAGGATGACGACCGGTCGGGGGTTCATGGGGCTTCTCCACTCGGCATTATTGATGAGGTACCTCAGTACTCTAGCATCACTGAGGTACCTCATCACTCTGATCAACGCGAAAGGGTGACATCCATGGGTGGTCACAGCGAAGCGGGCCGGATCGGGCTGAGGTACCTGACCTCGGCGTATCGCGTGCGCAAAGGCGTCGACGAGGGCATGGTCGCCAGCGGTCTCTCACTCGCGCGAGCGAAGGTGCTGGAGGTACTCGAGCGGAGGGGACCGCTCCGGCAGGGTGAGCTGGCCGACGA
This sequence comes from Amycolatopsis sp., assembly GCF_025464955.1. Classification (GTDB taxonomy): domain Bacteria; phylum Actinomycetota; class Actinomycetes; order Mycobacteriales; family Pseudonocardiaceae; genus Amycolatopsis. The sequence continues at coordinate 18,433 of NZ_JAODNM010000097.1, forward strand.
ACTCGGTCTCGCGGCCAGATCGGTCACCCAAGCCGTGGAAGGGCTGGCGCGAGACGGTTTCCTCGATCGGCTGCCGGACTCCGCGGACGGCCGGGTGAAGGTCGTGCGCCTGACCACCCGAGGATCGGCGGCACTGACCGCGGCCTGGGCCGCGGGTCAGCACGCGTTCGAGGAGATCTTCGGCGCGCTCGGACCTCAGCGGCTGGCCGAACTGGACGAACTGCTCGGCGCCGTGGAGACCGCCGTGGCATCCCAGGTGCGCAGACGCTCGTGAGGTCAGTTCTCCGTCGTCGCGGTGTCGACGAGGGTGAGCAGTGCGTCCAGACTCGCCAGCTGTTTCCGGTCGAGGGTGCCGAAAATGCGCTGGAGCACTTGGTTTCCCGTGTCGGTGCTCGCCGCGAGGGCGGCGGCTCCCTCCTCGGTGAGCCTGACGAGTTTGGCGCGGCCGTCGGCCGGGTCCGGCGTGCGCTCGACCAGTCCGTCCCGCTCCAGCCCCTCGACGGCCTGCGTGATCGAGCGCTGAGCCAAGCCCAGTTCCTGGGCCAGCGACGTCTGCCGGATCGCTGCCGTCCGCTCCAGCACCTGCAGGGCCTTCGCGCGCGCGAGCGACAAACCGCTGGCGGTCATGTGCTCGTCGAGCACCTTGCGCACGCGGAAGGCCACCGACAGGTAGCGCAGGCCCACCTGCTCGGGTCCGGCGTCCTTGGCCACGATGACTTACTCCACTGGCTGCGCGGATGACGAGGGAACACCGCGATCCTACGCTGATGAGGTGCCTCATCAGGGGTAGACCCCAGGAGCGGCGACACCCTGCCGGTCGACGCTGTCGCCTTCCCGAAGTGCGCTCTCGTGCCGGGGCCGACGGGCGTGATAGACGAAAGCGGGCGGCACGTTCGCGATCACGGTCCGTCCGGCGACGACCTCCTCGAAACGACGGCCGAGCAGCCGCCGGAAACGGCGAGCAGGCGAAGAACCGCGGACCCACGCATACCCGAAGGTGGTGAACACACCGCCGGGAGCCAACACGGTACCGATGGAATCGAGTAAGGCTTCCTGCACCTGAACCGGAAACGCGACCCACGGCAGACCGCTCACGATCAGATCCGCTGAACACCCCGGTACCGGGCCCGAGTTCGACCACCACCGGGTCTTCATGGAATCGCTGCCCACTCCGCCTGTGCGCCGGGAACGTCTACTGGAACTCGTCGACCGATACGGGGCCGATACGACCAAGGCCGCTATGCACAAGCAGATGAACGACGCCGAGCGCAAACTGCGAGCGAAGCTGGAGCAGATTCCGGACGGTACGTGGTCCGCGGCAAGCCACCAGGAGCAGAGCGGCACCGGCGACCGCAACGGCAGGCTCGACATCGCGCGGGTCGGTGCCTAGGAACCGGACATGGCCGGGCTGCGGCAGCGGCGACTGGGTACCGTGCCGTACATCGCCGTCGACCCGTTCGGCCACCGCCTGGCCGACGCCGAAGCCGTGACGCTCGAGGACCTCGCCGGGGAGATATCGGGGAACGACGGTCAACCGGTGCGCCGAGCGGATGAGGCTCGACGTGAGGCAGGGTCGGAGAAAATGACTTTGGTCGGCGCGATTCGGATGACGACCCGGACGGCATTGGGACCGTCGAAAGTGTACGGTTCGCCGCTATAGCGCTGGCTGAGTTCCTGTATCAACTCGGCGCCGCCCTCTGTCGTAACGGTCGCGGTGCCCTGGATCGAGACATAGACGTGTGGCTGCTCCTTGGGGAAAACCAGCAGACCGACCCACGGGTCTCGGATGACGTCCCGATACTTGCGCCGGTCCGTGGTCGTGGAAATCAGCACGTCATTGCCGTCGGTCTTGACCCAGACAACCGAGAGCAGCGGTTGACCGTTCTTATCCGACGTCGCCAACGTGGCGTACTCGGGCGCGTCGATCACCGCTCGTGCCCGTTCCGGAAGTACCGCCATAGTCATTTTCTCTCTCTTGAGTACAGGCCAGTGCCGAAGAACCCAGTTACAAGTACCAGGAATCGACGTGATCCTTGTTGTGCCGCATCCATTCGGCGGCGGCGTCTACCGGGGAACGGCCCAGTCGTGAGATCGCGTGGTCCAGCTCGGTCACCACGGTGTTGCCAAGCCGCATCCGGGTGAGCGCCGTGCGGGTGACGGAGTCCAGGTGCCCGGCGGCGTCCTTTCGGATCAACAACGTGGCGGCGTCCTTGCCACGCAGGAGGCTGTGCGGCTCGGCGAGTGCGCGAATCCGATAGACGTGGTGCAGGTGCTGGGGTTCCCAGAGCGGGACGACCACCCAGCGCCGGTCGGCGACCCCTGATTCGAACGCCGATTCGCACTCGGCCTGAGAGCCGTTACGGAATTCGTATCCCCACTCGTCGAGCCGGTACTTCTTGACGATCTCGCGAGAGAAACGGCTGATGCCCGCACCAGGGCCGATACCCTGGATGAGTTTGACCATCTCGTGGGCGATTTCGGGACGGGCCAAGTCCGCGACCGAGCTCACTAACTCGGCGGGAACATAGTCCGGCACACCCCACAACGCGAACGGCTCGTACAACGCGCCGAGCTTGATCACCTCGTCCTTGAACGGTTCAAGATATTCCCCGTGACTACCCGGCAGCCACGCCGACACCAGCAGGTCCAGCTCTCCCGAACCGAGCGACGCGAACAGGTCCACGTGCGGCGCGGTGATCTGTTCTGTGCGATAGCCGGCCAGCCGGAGTACTTCTTGGACGACCCCGGAGGCGGCATGATGAAAGCTCAGATCAATGGTGCCGACCCGCAGGACCGGTTCGGCGTTCATGCCTTGTCCAGGTGTCGCCGCAGGTTCTCGGCGCTGTTCTTGACGAACAAGTCGTAGGTTTCGTCGGGCAGCACGCCTGAGCCGTGGTCGACGATCCACTTCCGCATTCCCGCGCTGAGCCCTTCGTCGCTACCCGCCTCTGCCATCTGCAGCAGCCCCGCGGGACTGCGGTCCATAGCGGGCATGAACTCCACAGACAGCCAGCCGTCGTAACCGATACCGGCGAGCTCACGGAGCAACCGCTCCCAGTCGACACTGCCCTGCCCTGGCGGCATGCGGTTGTTCTCGGCGACATGGAAGTTCGCCAGCAGGCTGCCGGTCTCGCGGATCGCGGCCGCCCAGTCGGTCTCCTCGATACACATGTGGAAGATGTCGAGGCAAACCCCAGTGTCCCCGCCGACAGTGGCGGCCAGCGCGAGCGCCTGGTCCGCGCGGTTGATCAGATGGGTCTCGAATCGGTTGAGGGGTTCGATCGCGAGCCGCACGCCGGCAGTGGCCGCGTGGTCTCGGGCGACGGACAGCGCGTCGACCAGCCAGCTCCACTCGACCTCGGGCGCGGCCGAAGGGGTCACTTTCCCGACGGTGCCGGGAATCGTGACGAACGAACCGCCGAGCTCCGCGGTAAGTGTGATCGTCTCCAGCAGGTAGGTCAGGCCCGCCTCGCGGATGTAGGAGTCCTCGTGGAGCAAGTCGCGCCCACCGAGGAACAACGCGAGCGTCCCCGCGCACTCGATGCCGTGTTCAGCGAGCTGCCGGCGTGTCGTCTCCACATCGGTGGTGCGGGGTTCCGAAGCGAGCTCGACCCCGTCGTAACCCCACCGGGCGAGCCTCGCCAAGGTTTCGGTCAGGGGCTCGGGACGCATCCAGTTATGCATGGACAAACGCATTTACACTCCTTGTTTTGCGTGAATTCACTGGGTCCCGGCCACTTTTTCGGTAACGACGGCAGCGGATTACGGCCAATCCTGCCGATCAGGCCACCCGGTGTCCAACAGGTAATCATTCTCGTTCCGATAAGTATCCTGCATGGCTGGGTAAGCGCGCTCCACCAGGGACGACAGGCCTCCGGTCGCCCACTCGACGTCGCCATGCAGGAAACTTATCGGAGTAAGAATTCTTACCTGTTGGACAGGACGCGACCCGGGCGGCATGATTGATCGTTATCCGCCGGCGTCACCTCCGAACAGTCATGGCAATTCCGCAACTGGGAAAAACCCTAGATTTCACGTCACCCGACCTGAATGGCTCATCGGTGGTGGACATCTATGTCGGTACCACTTGTTCCGCAGACCAGCGAAGGGAGACGACGTGCTCAGTGAAGCCACCTTGGTCGATGCTCGCGTGGCACCGCGAGTGAGCGCCGATACCGCGTGGGCAGCGCTGGCCAGGCGGATCCAGGGACGAGTGCTCCAGCCGTCGGATTCCGCGTTCGCGTCCTTCGCCGCGCCCGCCAACACCCGTTATGACCGGATTGTGCCCCAGGGTATCGTGCTGCCCACGACCGAGGCCGACATCGCCGCCACCCTCGCTTGGGCGCACGACCACCAGCTGCCCGTCACGACCCGCAGCGGCGGCCACAACTACGCGGGATACTCCAGCACTGAAGGATTGCTCATCCACCTGGGCATGCTCACGGCACGCACAGTCGACACGAACGCGGCGACGGCCACTGTCCAAGCGGGCACGCGCAACAACGACCTGCTCGACGCACTGGCGCCCACGGGGCTGACGTGGGCGTTCGGACGCTGCCCCACCATCGGCATCTCCATCTCCGGGTACCTCCTCGGCGGCGGGCTGGGCCTGCACACCCGGCGCCTCGGCATGGCGTCGGACACGCTGCTGTCCACTCGCATCGTGACCGCCACCGGCGAAATCCTCTTCTGCGACGAGAACACGAACGCGGATCTGTTCTGGGCCTGTCGCGGGGGCGCGGGCGGTAATTTCGGCATCAACACCTCCTTTACTTTCCAGCTTCATCCAGCACCCGAAGTCACCGTCTACCGGCTCGCCTTCGACGGGCGAAAGGCCGACGACGTGCTGCTCGCAATGCAGGACCTGATCACGGACCCCGCCCTGCTGCGCTCGTTCGCCGCACAGTTCGGCGCCAAGACGTCGGGGACCCGTGCCGCGCGGGCCGCCGGCAATATCAGCCTGTACGCCGAAGGGTGGTACTACGGGCCACAATCGGAGTTGGAGACCATCCTGACCCGGGTCACCAGCGTCGCCCGGCCCACCTCGACCTACATCGCGCAGCTCGACGGGCTCCGCGCGCAACGCTACTTCAGCGATGAGACCGCCTCGAATCCCTTCACCACCACGTCGATCGTCGCCCGCACTCCGATGTCCACACAGGACGCCGCCTGCATCATCGAGCACCTGCGCACCTGGCCGGGCAGTTCCAGCGGCTCCGGTGCTTCGGTGGCCTTCTTCGCGATGGGCGGAGCGGACAGCGACCCCGCACCCGACGCAACCGCCTTCGTGCACCGCGACGCCGCATTCATCCTCGCCGCCACCTCCCGCTGGACGGCGGCGGACGGTCCGGCCGCCCCACAACGAGCCGCCGCCTGGGTCGGCGGGGTCCGCCGCGACCTGAGCCCCGTCTTGGGGCCGGGCTCGTTCGTCAACTTCCCGGACCCCACCCTGCCACGCTGGTGGGACGCCTATTACGGAGCCAACTACGAACGCTTGGTCAAGATAAAGAACACCAGCGATCCGGCCGGACTGTTCCGGTATCCACAAGGCATCAGAGCCCTGCGGCCGTGACGTGTCCATCCGCGGAGACGCGAATCAGCAAACCGGAGGTATCCCAGATGTCCCCTCTCACCGTGCCGCTGTGGCCCGGCGGCGAACACCCAGCCATGAAGGTCGTCTTCCCTCGGCAACAAAGCCAGAAACCGAGCCCGGCCGTCCTGGTATTCCAAGGTGGCGCCTATGCGACGCATGCGGGGAGCGGCGGGGGATCCGCGGAATGGCTGGCGAAACAAGGGATCGTCGGCGTGGGAGTGGAGTACCGAACACAAGGCACCTCGGACGCGTATCCGGAGAACTACGCCGACGCCGCGCGCGCGATCCGCATTGTTCGAGACCGAGCGGCCGAATGGAACATCGATCCCGGCCGAATCGGGATCTTGGGGTATTCGGCCGGTGGACACCTCGCTTCGCTGCTCAGCACCCAGCCCGACCTGTACGCGGCTCCGGACGACGACCTCGCCGGCCGGGTCTCGGCACGACCCGATCTCGTCATCCTGGGCTATCCGTTGATCACCTTCGTCGACGGGTACTTCCCCGGTGCGTTCGCCAATTCGGCGGCGAACTTCTTCGGCCGACGCGATACGCCCGAAAGCCTCCGGCGTGACTTCTCGAACGAGTTGCATGTCGACCGGTCTCACCCGCCGGTGTTCATCTGGACGACCAAAGATGACGCCCTTGTTCCTTACACGCATTCGGAGCTGTTCGTCGACGCCTGCCGGAAGGCCGACGTGCCCGTGCGGTATGAGGTCTTTCCCCACGGCCCCCACGGCATGGGCTTGGCCCTTCAGCAGACGAGCGAAGTACGCAACTGGACCAGCCAGCTCGTCGAGTGGCTCGAGGAAAGGTGGGGAGAACGCTTCGCACAACACTGAACTCCGCCGCGAGAAAGCTCGATCCGCCCTTAACCCACTCAGATTCACAGGAGAAAACAAGCATGATTTACCGCAAATCCCTGCTGGTCGCGACCGCCCTCACGCTGGCGGGTCTCAGCGCCGGCTGCAGTAGTGACACACCCGCGGCAGCACCGGCCGCGCCGGCCACAACAGCCGCCCAAGGAGCTGCCGACTCAACGCCAGAGGGCCGGCCCAACCCGTATGCGTACCTGCCAAAGGTGCCGACGTTCACGCTGACCAGCGAGACGGTGAAGGACGGGCAACCGCTGCCGACGGCCCAGCTGTCCGGGGTGTTCAAGGTTCCCGGCGGGCAGGACATCTCGCCGCAGCTCTCCTGGTCCGGATTCCCCGCGTCGACAAAGAGCTTCGTGGTATCCATGTACGACCCCGAGGCACCGACCGGCAACGGTTTCTTGCACTGGGTCGTCGCGGATATCCCGGGGTCGGCGACCTCCCTGCCCGCCAACGCCGGTTTACCCGCCAGCACCACGCTGCCCGCCGGAGCATTCCAGCTCAACGGCGACGCGGGCGCGGCTCGCTACATCGGCGGCGCGCCCCCGGCCAAGTCCGGCACACACGACTACTACCTCACGGTGACCGCTCTTGACGAGGCGAAGACCGGGGGCACCGCGTCCACCAGCGGCGCCCTGCTCGCCTTCACCATCGGCAGTCACGTCGTCGCCCGGGCAACGATCGTCTGCCCCACCGTTGGCTGATTCACCACCGGATGATCCATCGCCGTGGCGTGCGGTATCCCCGCACGCCACGGCGAACGTACGGAGGTACCGTGTCCAGCACCCAAGTCGTCGCCACCTCGGTGGGCGACGCACGCATCACTTGGCACCCCAGCGCACAACCCCATGCGGTTCTCGCCCTCGGCCACGGATCTGCCACCGGCATCGACTCCCCCGACCTCCAGGCGCTCGCCGCCACCCTGCCGGCACACGGCATCACTGTGGCGCTCGTTGAACAACCGTGGCTGGTCTCGGGTTCCTACACCACGGCCACTTCGTCCGATCTCGACACCGCATGGCGCGAATTATGGCCTCACCTCGAGGAGACCGGCCTCCTGGTGATCGTCGGGGGCCGCAGTGCCGGTTCACAGGTCGCTGTCCGCACAGCGCGTGAACTCGACGCTCAAGCAATCGTCGCGCTGGCCTATCCCCTCTACAGTCCCGGCAGCCGGGAAGAACTGCTCAACACCGACTTACCCACCCTCATCGTCCAAGGCGGTGACGACCCCTTCGGGCGACCGGCCGACTTCCCCAGGTTGCCGCCCAAGATGGAAATGGTCGAAATACTCGACGCGAATCACACGTTCACCAGCAGGCGGGGAAATCGGAAGACCTTGAAAACAATCACCGCCGCCGTTATCTACTGGCTTGAACGGCAACAACTCTGAATCCGCCGGCGGGAGCGCCGAGCTCAGCTGGGGCCCAGGCGCGCCGCGATGTAAGGCGGAGTGACGGCTGTCGCGTCGGCGATGGCCGCGACGAAGGCGGCCGTGATCGGGTCCGGCCGGACCCGGGTGTAGACGGTCAACGACCGCTGGATGACTGGGTCCGGGCGCAGGATGACGCCCTCGAAATTCGGCTGGATGATATTGCACGGCACGAGTGCGAGGCCGAGACCGGCCCGGACCATGGACAGGGCCGCTGAGCCTTGCTCGGTGCGCACAGAGACGCGTGGTTGGAATCCCGCCGCGAGGCACGCCTGATCGAGAAAATTCGACAGGCCACTTTGAGCGGTGAAATGCACCCATTCGCGTTCGGCTAGTTCGGCGAGACGAATACGAGCGGGTTCAGCCGGGAGATTTGACCCGGGTGGCGCCACGATCACGAACTCTTCGGCGCCGATCTCGGCGGTGGGTCCGTCCCAGTCGGCCGGTGCCGGCCCGACGGCGAGGTCGGCCTGCCCGGCCTCCATCGCGGCCGCTAGGTCATCGGTGTGGCGGAACTCGACCAGGTGAGCCTGGACCTCCGGATAGGACTTCCGCCAGACCTGCAACGCGGTGGGGATGACCCCGACGCTGATCGAGTACAGCGTGCCGATGTGCAGTTCACCTGTGGCGAGCCCAGCGATTCGCTTCGCGGCCATACTCACACGCTCCGCGTGGGCAAGGCTGGCGCGAGCGTGGGGAAGCACGGTTCGTCCGGCCGGGGTCAGCCGGACCTTGCGGGACAGCCGCTCGAGCAGTGGACCACCCAGGTCACGTTCCAGCGCCAGGATCTGATGTGACAACCCCGGCTGACTGACATGCAACAACTCCGCGGCAGCGGTGAACGACCCCTCGTCTACTACCGCCACGAAGTACTCGAGCTGCCGCAGCGAGATCGTCATGGACGGAACCTAGCAGATTGACACTTTCGATGCCGCTTGCCTACTCCCAGGCTGACCTGTCTTTCCCTGACCGAAAGAGATACCGGCCGATACCGAAGGGAGTACCGAATGCCCATGATCATCCCGCTACTCCCGGTGTCGATCGGCCGCCGTTCGGTGACAAATCGGGCATCGGCCGATCGCCGGGGTGAACCGTGGAGATGGACACCATCCAGCTGGAGCAGTGCTCGACTGGATGAACAGGTGTGGCCCCGCAGTGAGCGGGAAGGACCACGAACGGCCTCATATCGCCTGGTAGGGGCTGTGCCGAGACTGTCATGCAGGAAACTTATCGGAGTGAGACTTCTTACCTGTTGGACACCGGCCCGGCCGGTCGGCATGATTGTGCGTAATCCACTGCTGTCGTTTTCCACCCTCCGGCCGGAATTGGCGTGAACGAACTTCACGTGTTCCATCCGCACGGTGAAGGCAGGCGTGGAAATACCGTTCGTAAATTATTGTAACCGCTCATCGGTAACCCGCAATCCACTATGGACTGTGTTGAACCACGTTCTTGCGGGTATGGCCGAGCGAGACATCGTCACAAGACCAGGTAACGTCGTCATCCATTTAGGAGAACAGCAGATGAACCGCAAGCTTCTGAAGATCACCACGGCGCTCACCGCGCTGGGTCTGGGTGCCGCGGCGGTGGTGGTCGGTACCGCGGGCACCGCGGCCGCCACGCCGTCGGCGCCGGACATCTCGGTGCACGGTATTGTCGCGTCGCTGGGAATCGGCCGTCCGAACCCGTACCGGTACTTGCCGAAGGTTCCGTCGTTCCAGCTGACGAGTCAGACCGTGAAGGACGGGCGTCCACTGCCGAAGCCCCAGTTCTCCGGGGTGTTCGGTGCGGGTGGTCAGGACATCTCCCCGCAGCTGTCCTGGTCGGACTTCCCCAAGAACACCAAGAGCTTCACCGTGTCCATGTATGACCCCGAGGCCCCGACGGGCAGCGGTTTCCTGCACTGGCTGGTCTCCGACATTCCCGGGACCACGACGTCGCTGCCGGTCAACGCCGGTGCGCTCAGCAGCACAACCCTGCCGGCCGGCGCCTTCCAGCTGAACGCCGACTCGGGAATGCCGCGGTACATCGGCGCGGCTCCGCCGGCGAAGTCCGGTGAGCACGACTACTTCATCACCGTGACGGCGCTCGATGTGCCTAAGACAGGCCTGACCGCCACTACCAGTGGCGCGTTGTTCGCGTTCAGCACCGACAGTCACGTCGTCGGTCGCGCGACGCTGGTCTGCCCGACGTGGGGATGATCCGCTGACTGCTGTGGCGTGCGACGGCCTACCCCCGCGCGCCACAGCACCGGGCCGGTGGCCAGCGGGTCCGGCGGCGTGGGCTGGTTGTCCGTCCCCGGCGTCGGCGAATTGCCCGGCTGCTCGGCCGTAGGTGGCCCGTGTTTTGACGTCCATGGTGTCCTACTGGAATTGCTTACTGTGCGAACGTGCTGTGGGGCTGCGGGCTGTTGCGGAACAAGGCTGCCGTGGCCTCCCACAGGGCGCGCTGAACCGTCTCGTCGCGGCCGAGTTCCGGGCACGGCAGGGGCTTGGTGTCCTTGACCGCGAAGTAGCCTCCGGTGCTGTCGGCGAATGCGGGGTCGGTCGCGAGTCGCACGATGATTCCGGCGCCGAGGTGGGGGTTGCCCATGTCCAGCCGGGTCAGGATCATCCTCACCACGGCGGAGAGAGGGTGATCGTCGCCGAGTCCGGTGGCGTTGAACCCGGGGCAGCACTACGGCGAGTGGAAGGACGTGCTCGTCTCGGCAGGCGTCCGCGAGGCGCGGTTGCACGACGCACGGCACACCGCAGCGACGTTCCTGCTTGTGCTCGGCGTGGCTCAGCGGGCCGTGATGGACGTGATGGGCTGGTCCAAGATCAGCATGGCCCAGCGCTACCAGCACGTGCCTGACGATCTCCGCCGCAACATCGCGTCGCAGGTCGGGGGACTGCTCTGGAAGACGCCGAACGACGACGAAGACGGTTCGCCGAAGGACACCCAAAAGGCCGGCTAGAACGACAAGTGAGACTGAAACTGAGACGATCCGCGACCAGGGAGCTTCCCATCTTTGGAAACTCCCTGGTCAGAGGGGAGCCGGCAAGGGGGATCGAACCCCTGACCTCCTGTTTACAAGACAGGTGCTCTACCAGCTGAGCTATACCGGCCGATCGATCGCGCCGACCGCGGGCGGCGCACGGTGAGTATATCGAGTCCCCAACGACTGCTCCTGCGTAGGCCGCCATCAGGCCATACTTGGTCAGCATGGGCGCTCGGACGAAAGATCACCAGCCGGTGCCGCGGCTGGTCGGCCGTGATCGCGAGCTGGCCGCGTTGCGGGAAGCCGTCGATGTCGTGGCGGGCGGGCGGGGGCGGTTCGTGCTGCTGTCCGGGGAGGCCGGCATCGGCAAGTCCCGGCTGGCGAAAGAGGCGCTCACGGTCGCCGGCGAGCGCGGCTTCACGACGTTGGAGGGCCGTGCGCACCCGCTGCACGCTGGGCTTGCGTACGCGCCCATCGTCGAGGCACTACGCCCGCACCTCGACGGCCACACCGGGTTGGCCGACCTCGGACGCCTCTTCGCCGACCCGCGGTTCCCAGCCGCCGCGCCGCTGGGCGACCCGGAGCTCGAGAAGACGCGCATGTTCGAGGCCGTCGCCCGGCTGGTCGAGCTACTCGCCGAGGAACGCCCAGTGTTCCTCTTCATCGACGATCTTCACTGGGCCGACCGCGGGACCATCGAGCTCCTGCACTACCTGGGCACCTCGCCGGTCACCGGGCGGACGCTGGTCGTGGCCACCTACCGGACGGCCGACGCGGATGGGCCGCTGCGCGAGCTCGCGATCTCGATCCGCCGCGAACACACCGAGCTGGTACTGGCGGCACTGCCGGACACCGCGGTCGCCGAGCTCGTCCGCCACCGTTTCGACGGCGAGCCACCGGCCGGGCTCGTGCAGGAGGTGACCAATCGCGCGAAGGGGGTCCCGCTGTTCGTGACCGCGCTGGTCGACGGCAACACCCCGGCCGGGCTGCCGGTCATCGTGCGGGACGTCGTGCTCGGCCGCCTGAACCGCCTCGGCGAACCCGAACGCCGCCTGATCGAGATCATCGCCGTCGCCGGCGAAAGTGCGTCGACGGAGATCGTCGGCGCGGTCTGGGACGGCCCGGACCCGCTGCCGCTCCTGCGCCGCCTCGGCATCGAGGGCCTGCTCACCGAGCACGCCGTCGGCCGCACGATCGCGTACCGGCTCACTCACCCGCTGTACGCCGAGGTCGCCTACGCCGAGCTCGGCATGGGCGAGCGGCGGTCGCTGCACGCCACCCTCGCCGAGGCGATCGGCACGCTCACCCCGGACGACGCGTTCGCCCTCGCCCCGCACTACCGCGCCGCGGGCAACCTGGCCGAAGCCAAAGGCGCGACCAAGGTGCTGTCCCTCGCCGGGTGGCGGGCGCTGAGCATCGGTGAATCCGGCGAGGCGGTGGAGTACCTCAAAGCGGCAGCCGACAGCACCAAGGGAAAGCCCGCCATCGTGCTGCTCGTCGGGCTCGGAAAAGCCCATATCGGCTGTCACGACATCGACTCCGCGGTCGCCGTGTGGAACTCCGCGGTGACGCTGGCCGACCAGAACGGCGAACTCGACCTGTCCAACGAGCTGAACAACTGGCTGGCGCTGATCGAGTCGGAACGCGGCAACCACGCACTTTCCGAGCAGTACCGGCGCGCGGCCGTCGCGGCCGCGCCGCACGGCACGACGGCGGCAGGCGCGGAAAGCACCTTTCTCGCCTTGATGCTGACCATGCGCCACGGCGACCTCGACGAGACGCACCTGATCGCCGGAAGACTGGCCGCTTTTGTCGAGCCCGACGCCGACGACGTGGCGCTGGCCTCGGGCCACCTGGGCCGGACGGTCGTGGCCAGGCTGGACGGCGACTTGGCCATCGCGCGCGAACAGATCGAACTCGCGCTCGTCTACGCCGGTCGCCAGCACAACGTCGCGCCGCTGCTGGGCGTCTGGGTGAACCGGGAACTCGCCACGCTCAAAATCGGCGGCGGCGACGTGACCGGGGCATTGAACCTGGTCCGAGAGGGTCAGCACCAGTTCACCAAGTACCTGATGCCGGCGGGCCGCGGCTCCTGGTCGTGGGCGACGGCGTTCGTGCGGTATCTAGGTGGTGAGCTCGACGCCGCGCTGGCCGACGTCGAAGCGGGTGTCGCCCTCACCCGGCGGTCTTCGGTACCGCGAGCCTTGTACCGCAACCTGTCCTGTAAGGCATTCCTGCTGGCAGAACGCGGAAATCTCAGTGAGGCCGCGGCCGCGCTCGACGAAGCGACCCAACTTCACAACGGACACGAACCCGAGCTGACCATGCTGTTCGAACTGGCGCAGACGGCACTCGCCTTGCATTCGGGCCGTCCGGCCCCGCCGCCGACCACGCTGGTCTGGTTCAGCGATCCGATGATGATGTGGATCAGGCTGCTCTTCGCCGCCTACACCGGAAACGTCTGCGTCGACCACGTGATCAAGCTGCGAAAAGACGGCCAGGGCGAGCCTTTTGTCCTCGCGATCGCAGACGCCCTCGACGGTCTGGCTGACTCCGCACCGGGTCCGCTGCGGACGGCGTCGGATACCTTCGAAGCGGCGGGTGCACCCCTGCTCGCAGCGCAGACACGGTTGCGCTGCGCCGAATTCACCCATGACAAGGCGGCCGTCCGGGCATGTCTGGCGGTGTTCGAACAGGCCGGAGCGGAGCCGTGGGCCGACCGCGCACGCCAGCTCGCCCGCTCTCTCGGCCTGCGACTGCCAACGCCGCGCAAGTCTGGGCCGCTGAGCAAACGCGAGTCCCAGGTCGCGGCGCTCGTCGGTGAAGGACTGTCCAATGCGGACATCGCGACGCGGCTGTTCCTCAGCGAGCGCACGGTGGAAACCCACCTGCGTAACACTTATGCCAAACTCGAACTCACGTCACGCCTGACACTCGCCCGCTGGGCCGCCGAGAACCCGGCGTGACCCCAGAAATGACCCCAGAATGACGAACGTGGACCACAGACTGATCGGCCGAGAGCCCGAACTGGCTGAGCTGGTCGCAGCGCTTGACGCCGCGAAGCTCGGCCACGGCCGGATGCTCGTCCTCACCGGCGAGGCGGGTATCGGCAAGTCCAGGCTGGCCGCGGAAACCGTCACCACCGCTAGGGAACGCGGCTTCACTGTGGCCGAAGGCCGGGCGCATTCACTGCACGCCGGGCTGGCGTACGCACCGATCGTCGAAGCGCTGCGCCCATATCTGTCCGCCCACACCGAATTGGCCGACCTCGGCCGGTTGTTCGCGGACCCTCGGTTCCCCGCCGCGGTCCCGCTCGGCGATCCGGAGCTCGAGAGGACGCGCATGTTCGAGGCCGTCGCCCGGCTGCTCGAACGACTCGCGCGGGAACACCCCGTGCTCCTGTTCGTCGACGACCTGCACTGGGCCGACCGCGGCACGATCGAGCTCCTCCACTACCTCGGCCGCGCTCTCACCGACAGCCGCACGGTGCTGCTCGCGACGTCACGGACGAACGACGCCGGCGTCGCGCTGAGCGATCTCCTGACCGCGATCCGCCGCGACCTGCCCACCAGCGAACTGAGGCTGTCACCGCTCACCGATTCCTCGGTCGCCGAACTCGTCCGCGACGTGCTCGGTGCCGCGCCCCCGGCGGAGTTCCTGCACGGCGTGACCGATCGCGCCAAAGGCATCCCCCTGTTCGTCACCGCGCTCGCCCACGGCACGAAGCTGCTCGCCGACGAGCTCCCGGCGATCATCCGAGACCTCGTCCTGAGCAGGCTGCGAAGGCTGGAGCCCCCGGAGCGGCAGCTGCTGGAGTTCATCGCGGTCGCCGGGGAAAGCGCGTCCGCGGAGGTCCTGCGCACCACCGGTCAAACCACGAACTCCGCGTTGCGCGCGCTGCTTTCGGGCGGTCTGATCACCGAAGTCCTCGCCGGCCGGTCGTTGCATTACCGCGTCGCGCATCCTATGTACGCCGAAGTCGCCTACGGCGAACTCTCCGCGGGCGAACGACGTCAGCTGCACGCGGTCCTGGCCGAAGCCATCGACGCGGGCACCCCCGACGACGTGCTCTCCCTCGCGCCGCACTACCGCGAAGCGGGCGACCTCGTCGATCCGAAACGCGCCGCAGAGGTGATGGAAGAGGCGGGTTTCCGTGCCTTGCGCATCCACGCCTACGAGGAGGCCATCCAGTACCTCGGCTCGGCCATCGACGAAGCGGCTGAGGGTTCGGAGCGGTTGAACCAGCTCAGGAACGCGAGCGGTCAGGCGTTGATCGGGCTCGGCCGGATGGACGACGCGATCACGGCGTGGACGGACAATGCCGCGTCGGCCGCCGAAGCCGGGCGGCTGGAGGAGTTCAGCTCGACGCAGTTCCGGATCGCGCTGCTGGAATCGGAACGTGGCAACCTCGCGGCGGCCCAACGGCACGCCGCGAAAGGCGCGATCCGCCTGCCCGAGCCGGCGGACCTCGGCACGGATCTCATCGCCGTGCGCACGATCTTCACCGTGCGGCACGGCGACCGCGCGGCGCTGCGGGCCACGGTCGACCAGCTCGCGGCGCTTGAGGAGCCCAGCACGGTCCCGGCGGTCCGAGCCGCGGCCGGCCTCCGGAACTCGTTGATCGCGGTGCTGGACAGTGACTTCGCGGCCGCACGCGACCATGCGTTGGAGGCGGCCGAGCACGGCAGAGGCGCTGAAGGCCGGGCTGTTGTCGTTGAGAACTGGGCATTGCACGACGTCGTCGGGTACACCGTGTTGGCGGGCGAGCTGGAAACCGCCGTCGGGTACGCCGAACGGGGTCTCGACATCCAGACGCGGTCGGGGGTCGCGCCGGCAAGATGCACCGGACAGACCGACTTGACGCTGACGCGGTATCTGACCGGAGATCTGCCGTCGGCGTTGCTACAGATGACGGCCAGCGTCGAGTACGCCAGGCGCGCGCGGTTGCCTCGGTCGCTGGCGCGCGCGTTGTCGTGTCAGGCCTTCCTGCTCGCCGAGTCGGGACAGCTCGGCGAGGCGGCGAAGACCCTGGCTGAAGCCGACGCGATCCCGACCGCCCACGAGCCCGGCCTGGTCGCGTTGGCCGAGGTGGCGCGCGGCGCGATCGCGACGCACACCGGGCGTCCCGGTGACGTGCCGCCGTTGACGTACTGGGCGGTCCACCACGAGCCGACGACCATGGCGTTGAGACTCGCCTTCGCTGGTCCCGAAGCGGCTGCGCTGGTTGACGTGTCCTCGCCGTTCCTCGACGTCCTCGTCGACCGGGCTACGGGGATCCACACTCGCGACGCCGACCTGCTCGGGAAGACCGCGAAACGCCTCGCCGACTTCGGTTCGCCGCTGCTGGCCGCGCAGACACGGCTCGCGCAGGCCGAACTCACGTCGGACGTCAACGCGGTGCTCGACACGCTCGCGGTCTTCGAGCGGGCAGGCGCGGTGCCATGGGCCGAGCGAGCACGACACCTCGCCCGTTCCCTCGGCCTGCGGCTACCCGTTCCGCGCAGGTCCGGGCCGCTCAGCAAACGCGAGTTCCAGGTCGCCGGGCTCGTCGGCGAAGGACTGTCCAACGCCGACATCGCGACGCGGCTGTTCCTCAGCGAACGCACGGTGGAAACCCACCTCCGCAACACCTACGCCAAACTCGGCCTCAGCTCCCGGTTGGCCCTCGCCCGCTGGATCACCGACCACGAAACCTGAAAACTCAGTACTGCCACGGATACCGCCGGAACGCCCGGGACACGACGATGCGGGCATGGGAAACCTCCATGCGGCGAAGTCGTGAACGCGCCGTTCAAGAAGCTGAGCGAGGCGGCGTCGACGGTCGCGGCCTATTCCACCGCGGTCCAGCTCGGCTTGCTCGACCGGATCGACCGCGAACCGGCCGCGCCCGCGGAGTTGGCCCGCAGTTGTGGCGCGCACGAACGCGGCGTCCGGGTGGTGCTGGCCGCACTGGAGCCTGGGGGCTTCGTGGAGCGCATGGCCGACGGCCGCTACCGCCCCACCGTGCCCGGGCTCGCGTCGCTGCACCCGATCCTGCCGCTGTGGGACCACCTGCCCGAGTCGACGCGCACCGGCCGCCCGGTCTTCGCGGGCGACGACCCGGCGACAGCGGCCGAGGTGTACCCGGCGCACGTGGCGTTCTTGGCCGGGTTGTGGCAGGACCAGCCAGCCGAAGTAGCGCAACGGCTTCGGCCGCCGAAGCGGCTGCTGGACGTCGGCGCTGGAGCGGCGCCGTGGAGCATCGCGCTGGCCACGGCGAGCCCAAGCTGCCGTGTGACCGCGCTCGACCTGCCGCCGGTCTTGCGCGCGACCCGGCACGCGGTTTCGCGCGCGGGCCTCGACGACCGCTTCGACTACCTGCCGGGCGACATGTTCAACGCCGTCATCGCCCCCGAGTCCTACGACCTGATCCTGATCGGCCAGGTCTGCCATCTGTTCGACGAGCCCTCGTGCGCGGAACTGATCCGGGATCTCGTCCCCGCGTTGGAGCCGGGCGGCACTTTCGCCGTCGTCGACGCGATGGCAGGCGGGCCGACGGCGGCGGCGTGCGACCTGTCGCTCTACCTGCGTACCCGGCGCGGCGCGGTGCACCCGCCGAAGGCGTATCGCGGCTGGCTGGAAGGTGCCGGGCTGGTCGACGTCGACGCGGCCGAGATAGGCGGCGACGGGGATACGGTGTTGATCACCGGCACCCGGCGTTGAGTCTGCGCTACCTTGACACTCATGGATTTTCGGCTGCGCGGGAGAGACGTCGAGCTGGCGTCGCTCGCGCGCACGCTCGACGACGTCCGCGCGGGATCCGGCCGGACCGTGCTGATCTCGGGCGAGGCGGGCATCGGGAAGTCGCGCCTCGCCGCCGAAGTCGTCGCCCTCGCGGGTGGACGCGGGTTCGTCACGCTGTCGGCGCAGGCCCATCCGCTCCACGCCGGTCTCGCCTACGCGCCGATCGTCGAGGCCGTCCGGCGGCACCTGTCCACGCTGACCGCCGTCGAATCAGCACGGCTGCTCGACGGTCTCGCCGACCTCGGCCGACTGCTCGCCGATCCGCGGCTGCCCGCGGTGGAACCGCTCGGCGAGCCCGATCTCGAGCGCACGCGCATGTTCGAGGCGGTCACCCAGCTGGTCCGCCGGATCGCCGAGCGGGCGCCGGTGCTGCTGTTCGTCGACGACCTGCACTGGGCCGACCACGGCACCGTCGAACTGCTGCACTACATCGGCAGCGGGGTGGCTGACCAGCCGGTTCTCGTCCTCGCCGGGTATCGCCCGAGCGAGACGACGGACGCGCTGAGCGAGCTCGCCATGGCCGCGCGCCGGGCCCGGCCGGACGCCGAGCTCGAGGTGTCGCCGCTCCCGGATCCCGAGGCGGCGAGCCTGATCGGCGATCTACTCGGCCACGAACCGGCGCCGGACCTCCTGCGGGGCGTGCTCGATCGCGCCAGGGGCGTCCCGCTGTTCATCACGGCGCTGGTCCGCGGCCCGGTGCTGCGGCCGGAGGCGCTGCCGATCATCGTGCGCGACGCCGTACTCAGCCGGTTGCAACGACTCGACGACCCCGAGCGGCGCCTGATGGAACTCGTCGCCGTCGCCGGGAACACCGGTTCCACCGAGGTGCTGCGTGCCGCGTGGACGTCGGATGAGGCGGAATTCCTCCGTACCGTACGGAAACTGCGGACCGACGGCCTGATCACCGAGCACGAAGACGGCCGCCAGGTCACCTATCGCGTGGCTCACCCGCTCTACGCCGAGGTGGCCTACGGCGAGCTCACCCTCGGCGAACGACGTCGTGTGCACGCCCAGCTCGCCGAGATCATCGACAGCCTGACCCCGGGCGACGTCCTCGCGCTCGCGCCTCACTACCGCGACGCCGGCGACCTTGTCGACGCGACCCGGGCGATCGAAGTGCTGGCCGAGGCCGGTTGGCGTGCGCTCGACGTGTTCGCCGCGGACGAGGCCGAGCAGTATCTCGGCGCGGCGTTGGCCGGGGCGCGGGACGCCGGCCGGACGGACCTCCTGCTGCGACTGTTGAACGGGCTCGGCCAGGCACGGCAGAGCGTCGGCAACCTCGACGCCGCCGCGGAGGGCTGGCGGGAGGCCGCCGAGCTGGCCGACCGCTTCGGCGAGGGCGAGCTGCGAAGCATGGTGCACCACCGGCTTTCGCTGCTGGAGTCGGAACGCGGCAACGCGGCCCAGGCGGAGGCGTACGCGGGAAAGGAAACCGCGAAGTCGCCCGACTCGCTGACCCTGCACCTGGTCTACGCCATGCGCACCGGCAACCTCGCCGAGGCGAAGTCCACAGTGGACAAACTGGCCGCGGTCGCGGCGGAGGACGACTCGCCGGCCGTGCAGGCCGCCGCCCACACCGGGCATTCGCTGGTGGCCATGTACAACCGGGACTTCGGCACCTCACTTGTCGAGGCCGAACGCGCGCTGGCCTACGCGGAACTGTGCGAGGCGTCTTCGCCGCTGCCCGCTCAGGCGAGCAGGCGGGCACTGGTCGGCCTCTCGATGCTGGCCGGGGACATGCCGGGCGCCATCGGGTACGCGAAGGCGAGCACCGGCAACCGCGTCAGTTTCATCCTGGCGTCCGGCTATTCCTCCGGGCAGTACGCGCTGGCTGCGTCGCACTACGCGGCCGGCGACCTGGACAGCGCGATGCGGGCGATCAACCGCATCACCAACTTCACCGGGTTGAACAGGTCGCTGCACCGGACTCTGCTGTGCCGCGCGTTCCTGCACACCGAGCGGGGCGAACTCGCCGAGGCAGCCGCGTGTGTCGCCGAGGCGAGGCGGAGTTTCCCCGGCGACGCGAGCACGGTCACGCTGACGCACCTGGTCGACACGGCGATGGCGTTGCACAGCGGACATCCGGGAACCGCGCCTCCCGTACCCGACTGGACCGTGCACGACGAACAGCTCGTGCTCGTCGTCGGGTTCCTGTACCCCGGCCTCGCCGCGCTGGCCGCCGGAGATTCCGCAGGCGTGGCCGCGGCGACGGCCGTGCTCCGGCGCGTCGGCCAGACAGCGCCGTTCCTCGACGCGCAGGCGGACCAGCTCGACGGGCTGTCCCGCCGCGAACCGGCGCTGCTGGACACGGCGGCGAACCGGCTCGACGCGATGGGCGCGCGGCTGCTGGCCGCCCAGACCCGGCTGGAGTGGGCGGAACTCACGTCGGACGTCGACGCCACGAAGAGCTGCCTCGACGTCTTCGAGCAGACCGGGGCCGCGCCGTGGGCCGACCGCGCCCGGCGGCTGGCCCGATCGCTCGGCGTCCGGGTGCGGTCCGGTCGCAGCGCCGGCCCGCTGAGCAAGCGGGAGACGCAGGTCACCGGACTCGTCGGCGAGGGACTGTCCAATGCGGACATTGCCGCGCGGCTCTTCCTGAGCGAGCGCACGGTGGAAACCCACCTGCGCAACGCGTACGCCAAACTCGGCCTGACTTCACGGCTGGCGCTGGCCCAATGGGCCCTCGGCAAGTGACACTCTGAGCGGTGAACGTCCCATTCGGCGCACTACGCAGCCGGGGAAGTGCACGTTTTACGTACTGCCACGGATACCGGTCAAAGAGCGCACTGAGCACGATGATGAGCATGCGAACGCCGGTAGGGGACGTCAGGGTCGTACTCGGTGTACCGCTGTCCGCCACGCCGGGAATCAGCGTGGTGGCGCGGGTCAAGACCGGTTGGGAGGCCGTTCACGAGACAGGCAGGCTCCGGCCCGAGGTGCTGCTGATCGACGTCCGGATGCCCGAGCTCGACGGGATCTCCGTGACCAGGGAGGTGCTCAAGGCGGCCCCGCGGACGGCGGTGCTTGTGCTGACCGACGTCCGCGAGAGCGAGTCGGTGTTCGCCGCGATGCGTGCGGGCGCACGGGGTTACCTGCCGGGCGACGCGGGCGAGGCGGACATCGTCCGCGCGGTCCGCGGCGTCGCGGCGGGCTCGGCGGTCTTCGGCGAACACGTCGCGCGGCAGGTACTGGACATGCTGTTCGCGGTGACCCCGGCCCGCCCGTTCCCGACCCTCACGACGCGCGAGGAGGAAGTGCTGGACCTCCTCGCCGCCGGTCAGGCCAACCACGTCATCGCGCAGCGGCTCGGGCTCGCGCCCAAGACCGTCCGCAACCACGTGTCCGCGGTGATGACGAAGCTGGACACCCCCAGCCGCGCCGAAGCCGCCGAACGCGCCCGCCTCGTCGGCCTCGGCCGCCCGGCTTAGGCCCGTCCACCACGCCCCAGAGGGAACGTGGTGGACGACACTTCCCGCTACGTGCAACGGTCAGGTCGTCGATGCCGATGATCCCCGGGAACGACGGGTGAGGAGGTGGAGTGATCATGAAGATCAACCAGCGCGGCAAGGGGCATGCGAGCAGACACGCGTGGCAGGTGCTGGAGGCCGCGCAAGACGCGCCACCCAGCCGTCGTCACACCGGCAACGTCTTGCGCAGGCGTGCTTGGCACATCCTCGAAGCGCACACGGGCGAGCAGCCAGCGGCCGACACCGAAGAGGCCATCGGCCCGCAGCTGCCGAGCGACTCCACCGTCAACTTCGTGCTGGACCTGAGTCTGCGCATCGGCGAGGTCCAGATGTCCAGCGGCGCCGGCGCCTCGGACGTCACGGCGACGATCATCGCGCTGACCTCGGCGCTGGGCCTGCCGCACTGCGAAGTCGACGTCATCTTCACGTCCATCACCGTCACCTGCCACCGCGGCACCGACATGGCCCCGGTGACGGCGTTGCGAGTGGTCCGCTCGCGCAGTCTCGACTACAGCCGCCTGTCCGCCGCCGAGATGCTGGTCCAGCAGATCACCCGCGGCAACATCAGCGCCGAGGAAGCCCAGTCCGAGCTGCAGCGGATCACGTCCGCGCCACACCCGTACCCGCGCTGGACGGCGACGCTGGCCTGGGGCGGGCTGGCGGGCTTCATCGCGCTGATCATCGGCGGCGGCTTCGATGTCGCCGCCGTCGCGATGGTGATCAGCATGGTGGTCGACCGGCTCGGCCGGCTCCTCAACCGTTACGCGCTGCCGTTCTTCTTCCAGCAGGTCGTCGGCGGGCTGGTGGCGACGCTGTCGGCGATGGTCATCGTCTCGAGCAACCTGTTGACCACGGACAAACCCACGCTGGTGGTCGCCGCGGCGGTCACCGTGCTGCTGTCGGGACTCTCGACGGTGTCGGCGGTGCAGGACGCGATCACCGGGTTCAACGTCACCGCCGCCGGCCGCACGATGGAAACCGCGCTGATGAGCGCCGGGCTGATCGCCGGAGTCGTGCTGGCGCTGAAGATCGCCCTGCTGCTCGGGCTGCCGCGGACGCCGCTGCCCGAGGTCGTCAGCTCGACGCCGCAGGGCCTGCCGCTGGTGATCATCGGTGGCGCCGGCGCGGCAGCGTGCTTCGCGCTGGCCTCGTATTCGACGATGCGCGCGACGCTGGTCGCGGCGGCCGCCGGCACGATCGGTGCCGCGGTTTACGGCGCCTTGATGCTCACCCAGTTCGACCAGGTCAGCTCGTCGGCGATCGCCGCGACGCTGGTCGGGTTCTGCGGCGGGGTGCTGGCCAGGCGGCTCAAGGTGACCCCGCTGGTGGTCGCCGTGTCCGGAATCACTCCCCTGCTGCCGGGGCTGTCGACCTATCGTGGGCTGTACCAGCTCGGGGTCGAGCCCGGCGGCAACATCTCGACGCTGATGACGGCCGTCGCGATCGGGCTTGCCCTGGCAGCGGGCGTGGTACTCGGTGAATATCTGGCGCAGCCGGTGCGAACGGGCCTCGGTCTGCTGGAGCGGAAACTGTCCGGTCCGCGGATGGCGGGCCCGCTCCGACCCGCCAAACGGCGGCTGGAGTAGGCCGTCCGCGCACTGACCGGACGGTCATCTCGCGATAAGGTTTCACAGGGCGGCGACCCCAGAGCGAGGGAGCAGCTGACGTGAGTGAGAGCAGTTCCGAGCCGTTTAGCCCGAATTCCGCCGACTTCGTAGTCGTGGCGAACAGGCTCCCGGTCGACCTTGACCGTTCCGCCGACGGCACCCAGCGGTGGACGGCGAGCCCCGGCGGGCTCGTGTCCGCGCTGGAGCCGTTCCTCCGCTCGCGCAAGGGCGCGTGGGTCGGCTGGCCCGGTGTGCCCGACGTCGACGTCGAGGAGTTCGACGACGACGGCCTGGTGCTGCATCCGGTCACGCTGTCCTCCGACGAGGTCCGCGACTACTACGAGGGTTTCTCCAACGCCTCGCTGTGGCCGCTCTACCACGACGTCGTCGCGCGGCCGCAGTTCGAGCGGACCTGGTGGGAGAGCTACCGCCGGGTCAACCGCCGGTTCGCCGAGGCCAGCGCCGCCGTGGCGGCCCAGGGCGCGACGGTCTGGATCCAGGACTACCAGCTCCAACTGGTGCCCAGCATGCTCCGCGAGCTACGTCCCGACCTGCGGATCGGCTTCTTCCTGCACATCCCGTTCCCCCCGGTCGAGCTGTTCATGCAGCTCCCGTGGCGGACCGAGATCGTGCGCGGGCTGATCGGCGCCGACCTGGTCGGGTTCCACCGCCCCGGCGGCGCGCAGAACTTCCTGTGGCTGGCCCGTCAGCTGATCGGCCTGGAGCCGAGCCGCGGCGCGGTCGGGGTCCGGTCGCGGCCCGGCATGGTGCAGGTCGGGGACCGGACGGTCCGCGTCGGCGCGTTCCCCATCTCGATCGACGCGGCCGGGCTCGACACGCTCGCCCGCTCGAAGGGCGTCATCGAGCGCGCCGCGCAGGTCCGCCGCGACCTGGGTAACCCGAAGATCGTCATGCTCGGGGTCGACAGACTGGACTACACCAAGGGCATCGACCTGCGGTTGCAGGCACTGCACGAGCTGCTGCACGAGGGCCGGGTCAAACCGGAGGACGTCACGTTCGTGCAGCTTGCGACCCCGAGCCGCGAGCGCGTCGAGCACTACCAGCGGATGCGCGGCGACATCGAGCAGATGGTCGGCCGGATCAACGGCGAGTTCGCCCGCGTGGGTCACCCGGTCGTGCACTACCTTCACCAGTCCGTGGACCGCACCGAGCTGGCGGCCTTCTTCTCCGCCGCCGACGTGATGGTCGTAACCCCGTTGAGGGACGGGATGAACCTGGTGTGCAAGGAGTACGTAGCGTGTCGGCACGACCTCGGAGGGGCACTCGTCCTGTCCGAATTCGCCGGCGCGGCCGCCGAATTGAGTAGTGCATTCCTGGTAAATCCTCACGACTTGGACGGGGTTAAGAACGCCCTACTGGCAGCCATTACGCTCGACCCCGCCGAGGGCAGACGCCGGATGCGTGCCCTACGTCGTCAGGTCCTCACCCATGACGTCGACAGGTGGGCGCGTTCGTTCCTCGAAGCACTCGGCACCGAACCGGTCGCCTGACCTCTTGACGGCGGCCACCTGCTGCAATC
The DNA here is from genome assembly GCF_025464955.1 of Amycolatopsis sp. GTDB lineage: Bacteria > Actinomycetota > Actinomycetes > Mycobacteriales > Pseudonocardiaceae > Amycolatopsis. The sequence goes on from NZ_JAODNM010000097.1 coordinate 42,704, forward strand.
GGCTCCTGAGGAGGAGTGTTGACCGCCGAGGCATTGCCCGCCGAGCTGCGGCGCGCGATCGTTCAGATCGCCAGGACGCCACGGCTGCTGGTCGCTTGCGACTACGACGGCACGCTGGCCCCGATCACGGCGAACCCGGACGAAGCCCGCCCGCTCCCCGAATCGGTAGGCGCACTGAGGTCCCTAGCGGGCCTGCACGAGACCACGACGGCGGTGATCTCCGGGCGCGCGCTGCGCGACCTGGCCACCCTGTCCAGACTTCCGTCCGAAGTGAACCTGGTCGGGAGCCACGGCTCCGAATTCGACATCGGGTTCATCCACGCGCTCGACGAGGACGCGAGAAAGCTGCACCGCAAGCTCGAAGCCGAGCTGGAACAGCTCGTCCTCGACGTCCCCGGGGTGTCCCTCGAGGTCAAGCCGGCGAGCATCGCGGTGCACGTCCGGCGCGCCGAGCACGCGGCCGGCCGCAAGGTCCTCGCCGACGTCCATAATGGACCGTCTACTTGGGAAGGCGTGTCGACCACCGACGGCAAGGAGGTGGTCGAGCTCGCCGTGGTCCAGACGGACAAGGGGAACGCGCTCGACACCCTGCGCCACCAGGCCGGCGCGACCGCGGCGATCTTCCTCGGCGACGACGTCACCGACGAGAAGGCGTTCGCCCGGCTGTCCGGACCGGACCTCGGCGTCAAGGTCGGCGAAGGGGAAACCCTTGCCGAGTACCGGGTTCCGGACACCATCGACGTCGCGCTGGTCCTCGCGTTCATCCTCGAAGAGCGGCGCGCCTGGCTCTACGGCGAGCAGGCTCCGCCCATCGAGCGGCTGTCCATGCTGGCCAACGAGCGGTCTGTCGCGCTGCTGACCCCGGACGCCCGGCTGACCTGGATGTGCCATCCCGGCGCGGACGCGCCGGCGGTGTTCGCCGACCTGCTCGGCGGCATCGGCGCGGGCCACTTCTCCATCAAACCGCACCGCAACGGCCTGCCGCTGGGCCAGCGGTACCTGCCGAACACGATGACGGTCGAGACCCGCTGGTCGAGGCTGCTCGTCACCGACTACATCGAGCCGGAAAGCCCGCCGCACCGCACCGATCTGGTGCGCGTGATCTCCGGCGAGGCCGCCGCGGACGTGGTGTTCGCGCCGCGGCCGGAGTTCGGCGGCGTGCCGGTGCGGCTGGAGCCGGACGGCGACGGCCTGCGCGTGCTCGGCACGTCGGAGCCGTTCGTGCTGCGCGCGCCCGGTGTCGACTGGGAGATCAAGAACGACGGTCTGAACGACACCGCGCACGCGCTCGTCCAGCCGACGCCCGATAAGCCAGTCGTGCTGGAACTACGTTGCGGGACAACGGATCTCAACGAGCACGAGCTGTCCGAAGTGGATCGGCGAGCGCGCGCTGGGGTGTACTGGAGCAACTGGGCGACGACGTTGAAGCTGCCGTCGGTGGCAACGGAGCTCGTCGCGCGCTCGGCGCTGACCCTGCGCGGACTCGTCAACACCGACACCGGCGGCGTGCTCGCGGCGGCGACGTCGTCGCTGCCCGAGGACATCGGCGGCGTCCGCAACTGGGACTACCGCTACTGCTGGATCCGCGACGCGGCGATGACCGTGCGCGAGCTGGCGCACCTCGGGTCGATCAGCGAGGCAGAGGGTTATCTGCGCTGGCTGCACGGGGTGCTCGCCACACTCGCCGGCCCGGAGCGGCTTCACCCGCTGTATACGTTGTCCGGCAGTGTGATCGGCGCCGAAGCGGTGATCGAGTCGCTGCCCGGGTACGCGGGTTCGCGGCCGGTGCGCGTCGGCAACCTGGCGAACCACCAGGTGCAGCTGGACGTGTTCGGCCCGGTCGTCGAGCTGGTCAAGACCCTCGCCGAGGCGCGAGGGGAGCTGCACGACGCCGACTGGCAGATGGTGCGCGCGATGGCCGAGGCCGTTTCTCGTCGCTGGTTCGAGGCGGACCACGGCATCTGGGAAGAGCGGCACGTGCCGCGCCACCGGGTGTACTCGCGCGTGATGTGCTGGGTGACGCTGGACCGGGCCGTCACGCTCGGCGAGGTCTACCACCGGGAGATCCCCGCCGGCTGGACCGAACTGCGCGACGAGATCAAGGCCGACGTGCTCGAGCACGGCTGGAACGACGAGGTCCAGGCGTTCACCACGGCGTACGACGGCACCGATCTCGACGCGGCGTCGCTGTTCGTCGGGCTCACCGGCCTGATCGACCCGAGCGACGACAGGTTCCAGTCGACGGTCACGGCGATCGAAGCCGAGCTGCGCAGCGGCTCGACGGTGTATCGCTACCGGCGTGACGACGGCCTGCCCGGCGGCGAAGGCGGGTTCCACATCTGCGCGGCGTGGCTGATCGAGGCGTACCTGCTCACCGGGCGTCGCAACGAGGCGCAGGAGCTGTTCGACCAGCTCGTCAACGCCGCAGGCCCAACCGGCCTGCTGCCGGAGCAGTACGACCCGATCGCCGAGCGCTCGCTGGGCAACCACCCGCAGGCGTACTCGCACATCGGTCTGATCCGCTGCGCCAACCTGCTGGCGGGCTAACAGCTTGTGGGCGTTGCGGCCGGTTGTAACCGGCCGCAACGCTCACCAGGCTGCTTCCGCCGCGCGAGTCCCACATTGAGCCCGGCGAGTCCCACGCCCAGCAGCGCGAGTCCCACACCCAGCGCACCCCAGCGGCCGAGGGTCCAGGCGATGACGACGTAGGCCACGAACCCGACCGGCAAAGCCGCGAACGGAACGACGTGCCTCCATCGGCTGCGCCCAAACTGCTCGACGACGTACACGCCGAGGATGTAGGCAGCCACCCAGCTGATGACGCCTACCGTGTCGACCCAGACTCGCATGTCGCTTCCCCCAGAAAACCTCGGGCGACACGAGCGCGAGTGACGCGGCTAAGTCGGTCGCGAGCTGCGAACAGAGGGAGAAGTCCCACTCCCACTTCGGGTCGACACCGACGCCGACCGCGCGCGTCGGACGGTCCAGCCGGACCAGAAACGTCACCAGACGGCCAACTCTCCGCCGGGAACGGACATGAAACGCCGACCGCCTTCGCCGACGATGCCCCAAGCCTCGTACTTCCGCGACGGAGCCACCGTGACCAGGTCGCCGGTGACGAACTCCAGCTCGAGACGTCCGTCCTTGAAGGCGTCCAACCGCTTGACGTCGAGCCGAAGCAGCCGCAGCAACGGCGCAAGGAGCGCTGGATCCCCCTCCGGATCGACCTCATGCCTGTCACCGGCCGGATCGGTGAGAACCAGGGACTCCTCGACACGGAGTTCCAGCCTGTCCGCGTTGATTCCGACGACGAAAGTCACTGCGAAGTCGAACCTCAGGCTGTCCAGAACGAGCGGCTCGTCCAGCAATGACCAGTGCTCGGGGTGCTCCGAAACGGTCACCGGCAGGCGGCGAGTAGCCCGGACCACGAGGACGGCGACATCAGCAGCGCGCCCGCAGCAGGGCTTTTGGAGTCCCGCACCGCAACAGCCGGAGCTACGAAGGCGACCTCGACACAAGCGCTGCCTTCGCCACTGCCGCTGTAGCTGCTCTTGATCCACCGCGCTCCGGAAAGGTCCACAGTGGACATCAAATTCCTCCAGTCAGAGCCGCTCGATCAACGCGATCGAGTCGGCCTGATCCAGTGCCCGATCAGCGAGATCCTTGAAGGCCATTCTAGCAGCGGAAACCTCTGCCTCCTTCTCGACGTGAACGGATCCGAAGACATGCTCGACGTAGGCAACATCCGGTTCTTCGTCATCGGGGAACGACGCAACGATCAAGTTTCCGAATTGCCCTGGGTAGGCACCGATCGACTCCGCTACCACCTGAATAGTCACGTTCTGCAGGCTCGACTGGTTCACGAGGTGCCGCAACTGCTCCTGGTGTGCCTCACCTGTGAGTACTGCTCTGCACAACGCACCTTCGTCGACGATCACGTGAAGCCGCAAGATCGGTTCTTCGACCAATCGACGTTGCCTTCGCAGTCGAACCGCGACGGCGTTTTCCAACTTCTGCCCCGCCAACGGCCGACGGTCGGACGTGAAGACCTCGCGCATGTAGGCCTCGGTCTGCAAGAGCCCGGGTACGTATCCGAACTGGAACTCCCGCACCAGGCTCGCCTCGGCCTCGATCGGCAGGAAGCCCCGGTTGTCGACGCCGTAGTGGAACCACCAGCCGCGTTGCTTGGCACGGTCGTACGCGGCGATGTACTCGTCCCAGTCCGACACGATGAGCCCGTAGCGGTCGAGCAGCGCGCGGAAGCCGTGGTAGTCGGGCAGGTACCCGCCTTCGATCCGCGACATCTTGCTCTTGCTGAAACGCAGACTGTTCCCAGCCTCGTCCTGGGTGAGCCCGACCTGCTCCCGCAGCCGCCGGAGCGCCCGCCCCAACTGCCGCGCGGGCAGGTTCGGCTCACCCATCACCACTCACCCCTCGAGACCACATGCTTACCCATAGTAAGACGAGATTCCCAAGGTGGGAGTTTCACACCCCCCGCGTTGCCGGACGCTCTGGCTTATCGGCTAGACGCGGTAGTCCCAGGTCCGGCCGGTGGCCGGGTCGTGGTCGATGTTGCCGTGCTGGAACGTGCTCCGCCGGAGGTTGCCCGCCGGGGCCTCGTCCGCTGTCGGGTAGCCGAGGTAGGACTTCTCCCAGCCCAGCTCCTCCCAGCGCCCGCAGATCGCGCCGTAGACCAGGTGCGCGCCGGTCGTCGGGCTGTAGTAGATGGACGCACCGCTCTGGAAGTGGTTGAACGAGCCGATCCCGTCCGGCGCACCGGTCGAGTCCTGGGTCGGCAGCAGCCACCTGTACTCGCCGACGGACTTGTACTTGTCCAGGATCGGACCCCAGACCGAGTGCACGTCGGTGGCCGCGCTCCAGTAGACGCGCGCGTTGTCGAAGTCGCGGTACCGCACCGGCGAGCCGTTGACACCGTTGGCGTCATAGACCTCGTCGGCCTTCGGGTTGCCGACGAACGCGCGGAACGCGTCGTCGTTGTACCAGCGCGAGATGATCGCCGTCGAGACCTTCGGGTTCGGGTCGGCGACCGTCCACGTCGAGTCCTCTTTGTACAGTCGGTCGGCGTCGAACACGTTCTGCTCGGAGTTGTTCGCCGCGTAGACCTGAGCACCGTAGTGGCGCAGGAACCGGCCGGGCTGGGCCTTCGACTCGAGCGAGACCCCGCCGCCGTTGTTGCCGGCGTGCGCGCACCACGTGGCGTCGTTCTTGAACTGCGCGGTGCCATCGTTCGCGTCGAGCGCCACGTGGAGACCGCTCTGGCGTAGGTAGCTGCCCGCGAACTGGGCCGACTCGAGCGAGAAGCAGTTCGGGTCGGCGAGTCCGTCGTCGACCTTCCAGGTCGCGGAGGCGAGCGCGACGGTACCACTGGTGCCGGCGTCGCCGGGGGTGATCCACGCGGTGCCGCCCGCGCTGCTGACGTACCAGGCCTTGAGCCCCGGCGTCGTGGCCCGGATGGACTGCTCGGAGACGGCGTACTGACCGTCCTTCAGGAACGCCGCGACGTCGTCGTTGGAGCCGGCGAGTGCGGCCGCAGCGGCAGCGGCGAGACGCGGGCGCATGAGCCCGTGCTCGGCCTTCGCCTTGATCTCACCGGTGATCCGGCGGTCCTCGGCAGCCTTCTTGGCCTTCGCGATGTCGACGTCGCGCTTGTCGGCGGCGAAGATCCCGGTGGCGATGTAAGCCTTCCAGTCAGCCGGGTTGGTGCTGTTCAACGCGGTCTGCGCGGCCGTGGCGACCTCGCTGCCCGGGGTGGCCTTCTCCAGCAGCTTGCGGATGAAGAAGTCGTCCGGCAGGTCGAGCATGGCGTCCGTGGTCGTCAGCAGGACGACCGTGGCCGCGTTCGCCCGCGCGTTGCGGGCGGCGATACGCGCCTTCTCTTCCTCACTCTTGGCCTGGTCGGCCGCGATGGCGTCCTGCTGGTCCTGCCGCTTGGCGGCGAGCAGACCGTTGCTGAGGAAGATCTTCTGGTCCGGCTCCCCCGCGCCGAACGCGTCGAGCGCAGCGGCCTTCGCCTTCGGGTAGCCGGTGATGAAGCGGTAGAGGTCGTAGATGAAGTCGCGGTAGCCGAGGTCGAGCTGCTGGTCGGTGACCGGCATCGCCATCAGCGCCGACGCGGACTGCTTCAGCTTCCGAGCCTGGTCGCGTTCGAGCTTCGCCAGCGCGTAGTTGTCCTTGTCGCGTTTGTCGAGATCGAAGACGCTGGTGCGGACGAACAGTGTGGACGCCGCGGCGCCGTCACGGTAAGCCTGCAACGCGGCGGCCTTGACCAGCGGGCTCTTCACGTCGTCGACGGTGTCGAAGATCTTGAAGACGAAGTCGCGGTCCGGCAGGATCAGCCAGCTGTCGGTCCAGGTGATCCCGAGGGTGTCTGTTTCTTGACATGACGGATACACCTGTTCTTTCTCTTCCGTACAACCCCAGTAACGAAGACGGCCCCAGCGCCGCTTTCGGCTTTTCCGGTCAGTCCCCGAGAACCCAGAGATACCCGCGTTGACGTTCAATGGTCTCGAAGATCACCCGCAGCGCGGCAATGTCATCCGCCAGTTCCGGACACCTTTCTTGAACTGTCGTCAGTTCCTCGGATATCTTGGACAGCTGCGCGACGTTGAACATCGTGTCCGCGTGCGGGTGGACACCGGCCAGGAGCTCATCCTGCTGGGCTTGGGCAACCACCCGCTCGAACTGCAACGAGACCTCGGTTCCCGCGTACGTCTGCGCGTGGACCTGGTTCCTCAAGTAAACGGAGATACCCACAACGCGCCCCTCTGCTGCAACTCGGTTCCCTGGATTCTAGCCTCTCGCGCCTATTTCGGCACCGCGATGGGCTTGGGAATCGGATACATCGTCATGATGCCGCCGTATTTATCCTGCACCAGCATGTACCAGTTGGTTGGCAGACCGCCAATGCTCCTTGAAACATTCCCAACAGGCCTTCCCGCATCCACAAGACGTTCGAAGTTTCCGTTCTGGTTGGGGCCACGGCAGTCACATTTGTTGGCCTTGTCCACCAGCGCGTCCAAATCGCTCCCAGCGTCGAATACTCCCTTTGTCTCGTCGATGGATTTTCCGCCCGCTACGTGCACATTGAGCACTTTGTCCTCGGACGCGTTGTCAAGCATGGCGTCGACGCAGTTGACGTTGTGCACGAGTACGGCCACACCGATGGCGACGTTCTTGATCGGTGTCCACGACCCGTCTGCCATCAACACCGGTGTGTCCGGCGTGAAGCTGTTGGCACCGCAAGCACTCTTGAGCTTCTGGACGAGCTCACCGGCGGCGTCGATGATCTTCCGACCGGCCGCCGAGCCTTCGAGGAACTTAGTCAGACCACCGGCGATCTGACCGGCACCTAAGCCGAGTACCCCTTCGGCGGGATCAGGGTCGCGAGCTGGTTGAAGGTGAGCCAGTAGATCTGGTTGCCGCCGAAGTTCGCCGGGTCCGCGATCTTGACGGTCATGTCGGAGCTGTCGTACCCGATCACGGTGAAGTAGTGGTAAATCGTGTAGTTCGGGTAACCCGGCGGGTGGTTGTTGGCCGGGGCGACGATGTTCGCGACGATCGCGTAACCATTGTTGACGTCGAGGGTGATGTCCCGCCACAACAAGTCGCGCTGGGCTTGCGTCGGCGGGTCGTTGGGCATGTTCTTCGTTTCGTACCAACCGGTTCCTAGGTCGCTGTTGAGTACGCCGGTGACCTGTCCGATGTAGTCGGTGCCGTTGGTCGTGGTGCCGAGCTGAGAGGCCAAAGTGGACTGACTCGGCAGGTTGGACGTCCGCGCGGACATCGCGATCCGCGTCGCCGCGGGGCCACACCAGTAGCTCGTCACCTGAACCTGGTACGAGATGCCGAGCACAGCGTTGGGTTTGAGGTTTCCGTCGACCTTGGCCGGCGCGGCGAGCGCGTTGACGAAGGCCGGCGCGGGCGCCACGACCTTGGGCGAGGCCTGCGCCAGGCCTGGTAAAGCGAGCAAGCCGGCCATCAAGACGGCCGCGACCGTCAGGAGTTTTCTTCCACGCATGACAGATCCTTCCCCAGTGGTGGCCGGCGGGTAATCACCGCCAGACACCGGAATCGTCACGAAATTCGATAACTATTGCACCAGCCATCCCTGAATGGCCTACGACGAAAGTGCGATTCCCCATGCTTGAACGTGGGACTCGGCGTCGCGAACGTGGGACTCGCGAACTCAGCGGGCGTAGTTGGCGGCGGTGAGGGCGCTGGCGACGTCGCCGACTTCGAGGACGCGGATGCCGTCGGGGAGCTTGCCGGAATCCGGTGGGACGAGGGCGTGGGTGAAGCCGAGCCGTTGCGCCTCGGCCAGCCGCCTGCCGACGCCGGCGACGCGCCGGATCTCGCCGGCCAAGCCGACCTCGCCGACGGACACCAAGCGCGGCGACAACGGGAGGTCCTCGACCGAAGACGCGATCGCAAGCACCACGGCCAGGTCGATCGCGGGCTCCGTGATCTTCATGCCGCCGACCGTGGCTGTGTAGACGTCCTTGTCGCCGAGCTTCAGTCCGCCGCGCTTCTCCAGCACCGCGAGCACCATGCCGACCCGCGCCGAGTCCAGTCCGCTGACCGCGCGCCGCGGCTGGGGCATGTTCGACTGCGCGACGAGCGCCTGCACCTCGCCGAGCAATGGCCGCTTCCCCTCGACGGCGACGGTGATCGCCGTGCCGGACACCGGCTCGCTGGTCCGGCTCATGAACAGCCCGGACGGATCCGGCACCCCAACGATGCCGTCCTCCCGTAGCTCGAAACAGCCGATCTCGTCGGCGGCGCCGAAGCGGTTCTTCACCCCACGAAGCAGCCTCAACGTCGAGTGCTTGTCCCCCTCGAACTGCAGCACGACATCGACCAGGTGCTCCAGCACCCGCGGCCCGGCGACCGAGCCGTCCTTCGTCACGTGCCCGACCAGCACGACCGGCAGCCCGCGCTCCTTGGCCATCGCGATCAGGCCCGCGGCCACCGCACGTACCTGCGTGACCCCGCCGGGCGCGCCCTCGACCAATGGTGAAGCCATGGTCTGCACGGAATCGACGATCAGCACCCCGGGCTGGACGGCGTCGACGTGGCCGAAAATGGACGCGAGGTCGCTCTCCGCGGCCAAGTACATGTCGTCATGGACGTTGCCGGTGCGCTCGGCGCGCAGCCGAACCTGCCCCGCGGACTCCTCGCCTGTCACATACAGCGACCGACTGGTCGTCAGGGCCCACTGATAGGCGACTTCGAGCAGCAACGTCGACTTGCCGACCCCCGGCTCGCCGGCCAGCAGGATCACCGCGCCGGGGACCAGCCCGCCGCCGAGCACCCTGTCCAGCTCGGATACACCCGTCGCCTTCGCGCGGGCCGTCTCGATGTCGACCTCGCCGATCGGCCTGGCGGGCGACGAAGGCGCCCCGGCCGCCACCCTGGCTATCGCCGGGCGGGAGTCACCGCGTTCCTCGAGCGTTCCCCAGGCCTGGCACTCGGGACAGCGACCGACCCACTTGGCCGCCTCGTACCCGCACTCGCCGCAGCGGTACGAGGAAAGCACCTTTTTGACCACCAGCAGAGGCTAGCCGCGAGGTCCGACAATTCCCGCTTACGAAGCCGCGGCGGTCGGCGCGGCGATCGGCATGGCCACGGTGACCGGGCCGGCGTCGCGGAAGGTGAAGACGACGTTGATCGTCTGACCGGACCACACCGCCTGCTTGAGCCCCTGCAGCACGACCGTGGCCTTGCCGACGGTGATCGGCGCGGCGCTGATCGACGACGCCGGAGAAGAAGAAGGAGAAGTCGCGGACGAGCTGTCCGAGGACGAGGACGACGTGCCGGTGCCCGGGGTGGTCGGCGTGGTCGACGGCGCAGCCAGAGTGGTCGACGGTGCCACCGGCGCGTTCGAGTCACCGGTCGCCTCGGGCTGGTCCACCGGGCCGATGACGAGCGTGTGCCCGGCGACGATCACGTTGGAGCCGGTCACGGTGGCGCTATCGGCGGCCGGGGAGGACACCGAGAGCAGCTCGTCGTCCTGGGCGCCCTGGTTGATGATCCGCAGTGTCAGCGACGCCGGGGAACCGGCCGTGTAAGCCTGCCCGGTCGGCGGGAACTCCAGCGCGGCATCTCGCAGCACCAGGGTCTTGACCTGCGCATACGCGCCGTTCACCGCGGGCTGCTGGGTGGCCGTCTGAGTGATCTGGCCTGCCCCGCAACCGGCGAGCAGCAGTGCTGCTCCAGCGGTCAGCGCGACCATCCCGGTAGAGCCGAGCACGCGACGATTCTGCAGCCTCACGTCCGAGTCCTTCCCAGCTTGTCGCCTCAACACCGCGAAGACTAGCCGGGCGCCTCGCCCACGGGAGAACCTGGTGTGGGTTGGGCGCGCCGCCCCAGGCCGGGCCCGGCGAAGATCAACGCGAGATCCACCGTCCATAGTGGATTTGCGATTATTCGCGAACCAGTTTGCCGTCACCTGCATGAGCATGGGAAACGCACGTTTGTCAACCCCCGTCCGCCGTGACAAAGGGCCGCTGACCTGCGACGACGGATCCGGGCCGGTAGGTGCCCCCGCGCGCGTCGTGCTAAGATGGCGTTAGCGAAAGGGGCAGAGGACACATGGTTTTCAAGGTCGGAGAGACCGTCGTCTACCCGCACCACGGTGCCGCACTCATCGAGGCCATCGAAACCCGCGTGATCAAGGGCGAGGAAAAGAAGTACCTCGTCCTCAAAGTCGCGCAAGGGGATCTCACGGTTCGAGTGCCCGCTGACAACGCTGAGATCGTAGGCGTTCGTGACGTGGTCGGGCAAGAAGGACTGGACAAGGTTTTCGACGTACTGCGTGCTCCCCACACCGAAGAGCCCACGAACTGGTCTCGTCGGTACAAGGCCAACCTCGAGAAACTCGCCTCCGGCGATGTGAACAAGGTGGCTGAAGTGGTGCGCGACCTTTGGCGGCGAGAGAAGGACCGCGGCCTGTCCGCGGGCGAGAAGCGCATGCTGGCCAAGGCTCGGCAGATCCTGGTCAGCGAACTCGCACTCGCCGAAGGAACAGACGAGGACAAGGCTGGAGTCCTCCTCGACGAGGTTCTGGAAACCGCGGCGGTCTGACCCCGGGAAAGGGATTCGTCCACGACGATGAACGTCGTCGCGTTCGTTACCGCTGCCGATCGTGCCCCTGGTGAGCTCGACGTACTTTCACCGGTACATGGTCAAACGCTCCTGACGCACGCCGTGCGGGGGCTGCTCGACGCCGGATACGTGGATCTGGTGGTCGTGGTGGCTCCCCCGCGGCGCGCTGTCATGTTCACCGCCGCGCTGCGGGAGCTCGGCGCACGCGGCGACGCCTGCCGGGTGGTGGAAGCAGCATCCCTCTGGCTTGCGATCGAAGCCACCGAAATTCCCGAAATCACCGTTGCCGCCTTTGATGTCGCTCTGGTCCACGACGGCGACCGGGCGTTCACGCCGCCGTCGGTGGTCCGGACCGTCGTCGACGCCGTCCGCGCCGGGGCGCCCGCGGTCGTCCCCGTCCTGCCGATGGCAGACACCGTGAAGCTCGTCGACGAAACCGGCGTGATTGTCGCCACTCAAGACCGCGAGCTCCTGCGAACCGCTCAGACCCCGCTCGGCTTCACACCTGCCGCGCTGCGGGCCGCCGTCGAAACCGGCGAAGTGGACCTCACCACCCTCGAAATGCGGGTCGTCGAAGGCCATCCCAACGCGATGCGCGTCACCACCCCGTTCGGCCTAGTGCTGGCCGACGCCGTCCTGGCGGCGAAGGAAGACGAGAAAAGCCTGTGAGAGTCGGTAACGGCGTCGATGTTCACCCGATCGAGCCAGGTCGGGTGTGCTGGATGGCGGGCCTCGAGTGGCCCGGCGTCGACGGCTGCGCCGGGCACTCCGACGGCGACGTCGCGGCACACGCGCTGTGTGACGCGCTGCTCTCCGCCGCCGGGCTCGGCGACCTCGGCTCGGTCTTCGGCACCGGCGACCCGCGCATGGTGGGCGCCCACGGCGCCGAGATGCTCGCCGAGGTCCGGGGCCTGCTCGAAGCCGCCGGTTGGCGGGTCGGCAACGCGACCGTGCAGATCGTCGGCAACGCGCCCCGCATCGGCACCCGCCGCGAAGAGGCCCAACGTGTGCTCAGCGAGGCCGTCGGCGGCCCGGTCAGCGTCTCCGGCACGACGTCGGACGGACTCGGCCTGACCGGCCGAGGCGAGGGCGTCGCGGCGATCGCGACGGCACTGCTCCTGACTCGTGAGCGTTCCAACCGGCTAGAACCGGCCTGAACACTCACGAGTAGATGGTTTAAACCACTTAGCTCCCCAGTGACCGGTAACTCCACGCTAGAATTGGGCAAGTGACGATACGGGCTGTGCTGTTCGACTTCTCCGGTACCTTGTTCCGCCTCGAGCAGGATGAATCCTGGCTGGCCGACCTCACCGACCACGGCGGGGACAGGCTCGACTTCGAGGCCCAGACCGAACTGATGCGACGGATGACCGCCCCCGTCGGCCAAGTGGTCGACCTCGACGACGAACACCGGCACGCCTGGGAGAACCGCGACCTCGACCCCGGCCTGCACAAGAAGGTCTACCTCGAGGTCCTCAAACAGTCGGGGGTGCCCCGTGCCGAGCAGGCGCGCGCGCTCTACGACCGGCTGATCACGCCGACGCAGTGGACGCCGTACCCGGACACCGAGGCCGCGCTCAAGGGGCCGTCCGGCCGGGGGCTGCGCGTCGGGGTGCTGAGCAACATCGCGTTCGACATCCGGCCGGCGTTCGCGTCGCGCGGCTGGGACGCCTACGTCGACGCGTTCGTCCTCTCGTTCGAGGAGGGCGTGATCAAACCCGACCCGGCGATCTTCCAGATCGCCGTCGACCGGCTCGGCGTGCCCGCCGAAGATACGCTGATGGTGGGTGACAGCGAGGAGGCCGACGGCGGCGCCAGGGCCCTGGGCTGCGCGTTCGCCCTGGTCGACCCACTGCCGACCACCGGCCGCCCCGATGCCCTCCTGGCGGCGCTGCGAGCACACGGCGTCGGCTAGCATGCGGGCTCCGGTGAGCCATCGCTCACGCGGTACCCGTACCCTTTCCGGGTGGTCTTACACCTCTTCGACACGGCGACGCGCAGCTCGCGGGAGTTCCATCCCGCGCAGAGTGGAACGGCGTCCATCTACGTGTGTGGGGCCACCGTGCAGGGCATCCCCCATATCGGGCACGTCCGGGGTGCGCTGAACTACGACGTTCTCCGGCGCTGGCTTGTCCACAATGGACTCGACGTGCGGCTCGTCCGCAACGTCACGGACATCGACGACAAGATCCTCGCCAAAGCCGCCGACGCCGATCGGCCGTGGTGGGAGTGGGCCGCGACACACGAGCGCGCCTTCGAGGACGCCTACGAGGCGCTCGGCTGCCTGGCGCCGTCGATCGCGCCGCGCGCGACCGGGCATGTCACCCAGATGGTCGACTTGATGCAGCGGCTGATCGACAGCGGCCACGCGTACGCCGCCGACGGTGACGTCTACTTCTCCGTCGAGTCGTTCCGCGCGTACGGCGAACTGTCCGGCCACCGGCTCGACGAGGTCCAGCAGGGCGAGACCCCGACCAGGGGCAAGCGCGACCCGCGCGACTTCACGCTGTGGAAGAGCACGAAGCCCGGCGAGCCGTCCTGGCCGACGCCGTGGGGCGACGGCAGGCCCGGCTGGCACCTCGAGTGCTCCGCGATGGCGACGGCGTACCTCGGCAGCGAGTTCGACATCCACGGCGGCGGCGTCGACCTGGTTTTCCCGCACCATGAGAACGAGCGCGCGCAGTCCAACGCCGTCGGCGACCCGTTCGCCCGGTTCTGGCTGCACAACGCCTGGGTGACGCTGTCCGGCGAGAAAATGTCGAAGTCGCTCGGCAATACTGTGTCGATCCCGGAGATGCTGCGGAAGTACCGCGCGCCGGAGCTGCGGTACTACCTCATCCAACCGCACTACCGGTCGACGATCGAGTACTCCGACGGCGCGGTCACCGAGGCCGCGCAGGCCTACCAGCGGATCGAGCAGTTCCTCCGCCGCGTGGCCGCCATCGTCGGCGACGTCCACGTCGGCACCATCCGGAGAGAGTTCGCGGCCGCGCTGGACGAAGACCTCGCCACCCCTCAGGCCTTCGCAGTGCTGCACAACACGGTCCGCGAAGGTAACGCCGCGCTCGACGCGGCCGACACTAAAGGGGCACTCGAAATCGCCGCGTCGGTGCGCGCGATGACGGCCGTGCTCGGGCTGGACCCGCTTTCGGAGCGCTGGGCGGAGACGTCCACTGGGCAGACACCCACCCGGCAGGCGCTGACCGACCTGGTCGAAGGCCTGCTCAAGGAGCGCCAACTGGCACGAGCCGAGCGGGATTTCGCCCGCTCGGACGCCGTGCGTGACCGCCTCGCCGAGGCGGGCATCGCGGTGGAGGACACCCCCCAAGGTCCGATGTGGACGGTGCGGGACGCCTAGCGGGGCGCGGGCAGACAGGCGTGGCAGCAGCCGCGCACGGCTTCACACCAACACAGTTAGAGACTGATAGACATGGCAGGCAATTCCCGGCGTCAAGGCGCGATCCGCAAGGTCGGCACGAAGAAGGGCCCGGTTGTCGGCTCCGGCGGCCAGCGGCGCGCGGCGCTCGAAGGCAGGGGTCCGACGCCCAAGGCGGAGGACCGGCCGAACCACAAGAACTACCGGAAGCCGGGCGCCGACAAGCGCGACCAGTCACGGACCAAGAAGGCCGAGCGGCCCGAGCTGATCGCCGGCCGCAACCCGGTCGTCGAGGCGCTACGCGCCGCGATTCCGGCGACCGCGCTGTACGTCGCGATCAACATCGAGGCCGACGACCGCGTGACCGACGCGGTCCGCATGGCCGCGGACCGGGGCATCTCGATCCTGGAGATCCCGCGCGAGGAGCTCGATCGCAAGACGAACCGCGCGGTGCACCAGGGCCTCGGCCTGCAGGTGCCGCCGTTCGACTACGCCCACCCCGACGAGCTGATGCAGGCCGCCCGTGACTCCGGCGAGCCCGCCCTGTTCGTCGCGCTCGACGGCGTCACCGACCCCCGCAACCTCGGCGCGGTCATCCGCTCCGCGGCCGCGTTCGGCGCACACGGCGTCCTCCTGCAGGAGCGGCGTAGTGCCGGCATGACGGCCGTGGCGTGGCGGACAAGCGCCGGAACGGCCGCGAAGCTGCCGGTCGCGCTGGCCACGAACCTGACGCGTCAGCTCAAGGCGTGGGCCGAGAAGGGCCTGATGATCGTCGGCCTCGACGCCGAGGGCTCGGTCGACATCGACCAGCTCGACGTCGCCACGGACCCGGTCGTCATCGTGCTCGGCGGCGAGGGCAAGGGCCTGACCCGCCTCGTCGGCGAGACCTGCGATGCGACGGTGTCGATTCCGATGGCGCACGGCGTCGAGTCGCTCAACGCCTCCGTCGCCGCGGGCGTCCTGCTGGCCGAGGTGGCACGACGTCGCCGCCTGGCCGGCCGTATGTGACCGCTTCAAAGACCCCTCGGGGCCACCCTCGTGGCGTTCAAGGCCACAGGGGTGGCCCCGAGGGGTCCGCGCACCCAGCGTGACCGCCGCTACGCAGCGTGATACTCCCGCAGGCCGGTGAGCCGTCGGCGGACCTCGGCGTTGGTCGGCAGCGAAGTGCCCGAGACGTAGCGCATGATGCCGTCGCGGGCCGGGTCGTCCGAAGCCTCGACGAAAGTCACCGTCTCGTCGACCCCGGCGCCGAACAGCAGTTCCGAGTCCAGCCCGAACATCGTGTCGAAATTGGCGTTCTTCGCGTTCCACAGCGCGAAGACGTCGTCGAGTCGCGCCCGCTCGGCAACAAGCAGCGCGGCGAGGCACATGCTTTCCGTCAGTGACGCTCCGCGCTGGTGCATCAGCGTCTCCTGAGCGAGCAGGAACACCAGGAAGTCGGCGTCCGTGTCGCCGCAGGCGGCGAACAACTGCCCGAGCGTGCCTGCCCTGGCCTCGGCGTTGGCGTCGATGGAGGAGTCCTCGGGGGACGCGGCGAAGGCGAGCGCGGACCAGCGCTGCCGGTCGTCCCGCCACCAATCCAGTTCAGGCGTCGATGGACCGTTCATCGGCCTTCCCTTCTCTCACCTGTGGCGTTGCCTCCAAGACTCCAACCTTCGACCCGGCTCGGCAACCCCTCGGTTAGGGTCATGACCGCCGATCAAGGGGGCTACACACCGATGTCGTTCATTTCGCCGTTGTTCGTGTGGTACTTCCTGCCGGCGGTTCTGCTCGCCGTGCTGGTATGCCCGCGCAGCTGGCGCAACGGGGTCATCGCGGCCGCGAGCCTGGTCTTCTACGCCACCGGCGCCGGCCCGTACGTGCTGCTCCTGCTGGGCTGCATGCTGGTCAACTTCCTCGCCGGGCCGTTGCTGGAGCCCAACGAGTGGGACATGCGGCAGACGAGACGTCGCCGGATCCTCATCGGCGTCGTCTCCTTCGACGTCGTGATGCTGGTGATCTGGAAGTACGCCGGGTTCGCCACGCAACAGATCGCCGCCATCGCGCATCTGTTCGGCGGCGGTTTCCCGGTGGCGAACCTGGTGCTCCCGATCGGCATCTCGTTCTTCACGTTCCACCATATTTCGTACACCGTCGACATCTACCGCGGCGAACGCCATGCCCTGCGCAACCCGGTCTCGTTCGCCGCGTACATCGCGATGTTCCCCCAGCTGGTGGCCGGCCCGATCGTGCGCTACCGCGAGATCGCCGACCAGCTCCCCCAGCAGCGTCTGCACCGCCTCGACGACATCGCCGCCGGTTTCCCGCGGTTCGCGCTCGGGCTGTGCAAGAAGACGATCATCGCGGACACGCTGAGCCCCATGGTCGAAGCCTGTTTCGCGACGCCTCCGTCCGAGATGACCTTCGGCACCGCCTGGCTCGGCGCGGTCGGGTACACCCTCCAACTGTTCTTCGACTTCTCCGGTTACTCCGACATGGCGATCGGACTCGGCCGCATGTTCGGCTTCCGGCTGCCGGAGAACTTCGCGCGGCCGTACGCCTCGGTGACCATCACCGAGTTCTGGCGCCGCTGGCACATGTCGCTGTCGCGGTGGTTCCGCGACTACGTCTACATCCCGCTCGGCGGCAACCGCGCGGGTACCGGGCACACCTACCGCAACCTCTGCATCGTGTTCGTCCTGACCGGCTTCTGGCACGGCGCGCAGTGGACGTTCCTGATCTGGGGGCTGTTCCACGGCGCGATGCTGATCATCGAGCGCGCGTTCGGGTTCGACACCACGCCGTCCGGCACCGCCGCCCGCATCGCGCGCCGGGCGCTGACCCTGGTGCTGGTGGTGTTCGGCTGGGTGTTCTTCCGGTCGCCCGACCTCGGGCACGCGCTCGGGATGCTCGGCCACATGCTGCTGCCGGACTTCAGCGGCCTCGGCGACGTCGTGGACACGGCGCTCACCAACCAGCGGCTCGTCGTACTTTTGGCGGCGCTGGCGATCTTCGTCCTCCCATCACACCCAGTGACTGGCCCACTGCTGGAATCCTCGCGGAGCAAGCCGGCAACAGCCCTGCGTATCGGGGTCATGACGGTGGGTCTCACCTACTCGGCGATCCTCGTCGCCACCGGCACCTTCAGCCCTTTCCTGTACTACCAGTTCTGAGTTTTTTCGCGCTTAATCGACGATAATTCAGGGCGCGAACCCCGTTTCCGAAAGGGAATTCCGCAGGATTTCCAGCACGTCGTCTAGGGCTCGCACCAAAGTGCCCGGGGTAATCCTCGCGAGGGTGTCATCGATTACCCGCAGCCCCGTCCGGTCCAGCAAAAGTCTTTTCGTTGGTCACCCATTCGCCGCGCACCGCCGCCACGGCGTGCGCGGTCTGGCATGCGGCCGTGGCGATCACTCCGACGACGTCGGTCACATGGCCTCGCTCGGCGTGCGCGCCGCGAGCGTAGTCGAGCGTGACGCATGCGTCGCCCCACCACCGTGCCGGACCGGATTCCCTTAGCGCGTCGGGATAATCCGGCTGCGGCAGGGCGCCGCGCAGGATGCGGTTGACGGCCGGTTCCGCGACCACGAGTAGGTCGGAATGCCCGCCAGGCCAACCAAGTTCGCGCAGGTTCTCCGGGTTGAAAGCACCCCGGTAGTAGACGGCGAAATCCCAGTCGCTGTCCGGCCGATGGGTGCGGGTGGCGCGGGAACCGCCGAGGGTCACGGCCTGAACGTGGTGCGGCCCGGCCAGCCCGGCGGCGACCTGGTCACCAAAGATTTCGTCTTCGGAACGCATACCCCGCAGCCTAAGCCGGTGCCAAGATGGTCAACATCCGATTAAAGATCGTCGTCGCCTTCTGTCACCTTCAGGGCCATCCAGGGTCCCCCAAATTTCTTATTTCCCCGTTCACCCAAGGCGCGTAGAGTAGCTCTCCGCACTCAAACCGATACGTAGCGCACTCGGCTGATCGGGTGACACCAGGAGGTGAGGCTTTGTCCGCGGATGCCAAGCGGCTCCGCAGTAACCCACTGCAAGAGATCTTCTGGACCAGGACCAGCCTGTTACTGCTGATCCTGATCGTGGTCGCGGGTGTCAGCCTGCTGATCTCCAGCGCGATGAGCCCGGGCACCGGGAAAACGCTCGTCAGCGCGCTGGGCACCGGAACCTTGATCTCTGCGGTCGTGGGCTTCGGTCAAACCCTGATCACCGCCACTGCTTCCCAAAAAGCACTCGTCGCACCGGTGATCGAGGAAAGCCGGCGCGCACTGCAGGAGCTCAGCGCCGAATACCGGTCGTTGAACCGGGAATTCTTTCCGACGCATGTCTTCGAGGCCACCACCGATCCGGACCCCGCGTTCAACCGGTTGATGATGGCCGACCTCAACGCGACCAGGCAATGTTTCTTCAGGGGTTTTTCCGCTCGTCACGCGGCCGCGAGACTGCTGCTTTCCCATACCGAGCGCGAACTCCGCGCGGTGATCGCCGATCCGCGCGACGCCAGCGCGATCAGCGGGCGCGCGCGTTATCTGCTCCGCCGGGAGGAGTCAGGCGTCGACTACGAGACCATCCAAAACCGCCTGCACAACGAAATCTGGATCGGCCTGGTCGGGCTGTACCTGGCCAGAAGCCATTGCGCGCAGGTGGACATCACCGTGGTGTCCGACCCGCCGCTGGACCGACTGGAAATGTTCGACGACAGCGTGTGGCTCACGTTGTACAGTGATATCGGCGGCGCAACGACCCTCTATCCGCGAACCCTACGTTTCACCGAAGGCTCGTTCATGTACAACATGGAGCGCGCTGAGTTCCTGCGCGTCTGCAATTCGCGTTCCGGACGGCACTTCCAGATCATGCCCGACTCGACCAGACAGGATTTCCTCGCGCTGTTCGAGAAGATCACCGGTTCCCGATTGTCGGAGGAGCAATTCGGCGAACTCGAAGGTAAATTCCACGCCTTCCGCAGAGAGTTCTCCGCGGTCGCCGAGTTGGGGGGCTGATCGGAATGCCCACCAGGGTATCCGCACTGAAGACATCCGCGCTGAACGCGCTGGCCGAGCGGTTGCGCACGGCCGACTTTCCGCTCGCCGCGGACTGGGAAACCGTCAACGACTGGTTCGGCCGCTGGGCCGCGCTGCCGGAGTTGCGCGCCGAACTCAAGAACCACCTGCACACTTTGGCACCAGCCGAGGCGGCGGCACTGATCAAGGCGTCACGCGAGACGACCACGCATTTTGCCTGGTGCCTGCTCGATTCACCGGACGACGAGTTCTCTTTCTGGCTGCACGAATACAAACCGCAGCGGGACTGGCGGCAGGGATACGCCGATTCCGTGCACAACCACCGCTACCATTTCTGCACCACGCTCCTGCGCGGGCATTACCTGCACGAGCGTTACCACGCGCACCTCGATCCGGATACCGGCCTGATCAGTTCGGTACGGCTGCGTTCGCAGACGCAGTGCGCGACGGGGTCGTCCGGCAGGCTGCTCGCCGACGAGTTCCACCGCATTCCGTCGGCCGGAACCGGGACCATGACTTTCCTGGTCAAGTCACGGGCGGTGACCGAATCCAGTGTTTCCTTCGATCCGGCCACCGGAATCGGGCATCGTCACGTTCCGGTCGAGGTCCGATTGGGGGAACTGGCCGACCGCATTTAGCTACACAGCGGCGTCTGAGCCGCATACCATTACTCCACCCGTCTCACCGCCGGGATCGGAGAGGTGTATGCGCGTCCAGCAGAATTCGGTCGGACAATCGGTCATCGAAGACGTCGAGCAGCGGGTCCGGCAGCTGTGCTGGCGCAATGCCCGCACTCTGCCGTTCCACGGCTGGCACCACGTGAGTTTCGTGCGCACGAAAGCCGTCGGATTCGCCGGCCACAACGGTGCCGACGCCGCGGTCGTGGAGGTGGCGGCGCTGGTTCACGACGTCAACTACCTCGTCCTGCGCAATTCCCCCGCCGCCGCCGGGAAGGACCTGCGGCTCGGCATGCTGGCCGACGCGGGGGTCGACGAGACTGTCGCCCGATGGATCGACGACATCATCGAAGAGGCCGAGATGGCCAGCCGCGGACGGCACATCTCGCTCGAGGCCCAGGCGCTCAGCGACGCGGACACGTTGTTCAAGGCGCTGCCGGTGACGCCGGTCGTGCTCGCCCACAAGTACCTCACGGAGAACGGGCTAAGCCTGCGCGAGCTGGCGGACAAGATCGTCGGCGAGCAGGTCGACGTCCACGACGACGGCTACTACTTCTACAACCCCGAGGCCGCCGCCACCTACTCGCGCTGGGCGACGGCGAACCTCGAACTCTGGCAGTGCATCAAGCAAGCGGTCGACGACCCGAGCGTCGCGGAACTCCTCGACGCCGTCCATGCCGTCGACATCGCCGCCGCCTCCTAACCCCTTACCGCAACTCGCCGTCGAGTTGCGGTAGTTGACGTCCGCAACCATCGCAACTCGCCGTCGAGTTGCGATGGTTGCGGACGTCTCAAAAGTGGCTTACTTGGACTGGGCGGAGTCCGGGGTGGCGGGTACGGCGGGCGCGGCGTCGGGGGTGAGGTGCTTCAGCGCTTCCTGCAGGGCGACGTTCGTGGCCGTCATCCGCTCGGTGACCTTACGACGGAACTCCAGCGCCTGCTTCGCCTGCGCTTCGGCGTCGGACCGGCGCTTCTCGGCGTCGGAGACGATCTTGCCCAGACGGTCCTTCGCCTCGAACTCGGCGCCGGACGCGGCCTTCTCGGCCTCGGCCTTCTTCGCCGCGATGGTGTCCTCGGCCTTCTTGTCCGCGGCCTCGCGACGCTCCTTGGCCTCGGCATCCAGCTTCGCGCGGGCAGCGGCGGCGTCGGCATCAAGGCGTCCGGACTCGGCGCGGGCCGCCGCGATCTCCGCTTCGTGCTCCGCTTGGCGGTCCTTCGCCTCCTTTTCGGCAGCGCGGCGCGTGCTGTGGGCGAACTTGTCCGCGTCGTCGCGGGTGGCCTGCGCGTCCTCTCCGGCCTTGGTCTTGAGCTCGGCGATCTCCTCCTCGGCCAGCTGCATCATCATGCGGACACGCTCGGCCATCGCGCCGGCGCCGGACGGGCTCGCGGTCATCCTGACCAGGCCGGCCTTGGCGTCGGACAGTTCCTGCTGCGCGTAGCTCAACGCCTTCGTGAGCTCGGCCGACGTCGCGACAGCCTCGTCACGGCCGCGCGCGGCGGCCTTAAGGTCATCAGCCAGCCTGGTCAGCCGCTCATCGACCTGGCGCTGGTTGTAGCCGCGGACGGCGATGGCGAAGTGGGAGTCGGTGGGGGCGACGGAATCAACCTTGTCGGGGGCAACCATTCGCCAACTCTAGTGAGTTCAGGTGCCGCAATCCATACCGCCAAACGGCTGCTCGCCCGCCCCGAACGTGGCATGCTGGCCTGTTGACGACGTGTTAGCAACGACGCCTGGAGGTCCGCCTTGAACATCCAGGCCATCCTCACCGACATTTCGGCCCACTGGCACGTCTACGCCACGATGCCGTTCATCGCCGCGCTGATCGGGTACGTGACCAAGCGGGTCGCCATCGAGATGATGTTCAAACCGCTGGAGTTCCGCGGGATCCGGCCGATCTTCGGCTGGCAGGGCATCATCCCGGCGAACGCCCGGCGCATGGCGACCACCGCCGTCGAACTGCTCACCCACCACCTCGTCGACCCGCAGGAGATCTTCTCCCGGCTCGACCCCGAACAGATGGTCGTCGAACTCGAAGAGCCGCTGCTCAAAGCCGTCGAGGAAGTGACCCGCGAGGTGATGGAGCAGTTCCAGCCGCGGTTATGGGAGGTCCTGCCGTCCCAGGCGCAGCGGATGCTGATCAACCAGGTCCGCGCGCAGGCGCCGAAGGTCGTCGGGCGGTTGATGCGCGAGGTGTCGACCAATATCGACGAGGTGCTCGACGTCAACTCGATGCTGATCGAGTGCATGGTTCGGGACAAGGCGCTGACCGTCCGGCTGATCAAGGAGATCGCGCAGCCGGAACTGCGGTTCATCGCGCGCTCGGGGATCTACTTCGGATTCATCATCGGGCTCGTGCAGTTCGTCGCCTGGGCGCTGACGAAGCAGCCGCTGATCATGCCGATCTTCGGCTTCGTCACCGGGTTCGTCACCGACTGGCTCGCCCTGAAGATGATCTTCTACCCGCGCGAGCCGCGCGGTTTCGGGCTCTTCCGCTGGCAGGGCATGTTCCAGAAACGCCGCGAGCAGGTCGCGATGGACTACGGCGCCCTGATCGCCGAAGAGGTACTGACCGTCCGGAACGTGATGGAAGCCGTGCTGACCGGGCCCAAGTCGGACAGGTTGTTCGCGATGATCCAGCGCGAGATCCAGCGGACCATCGACCAGCAGGCCAGCATCGCGAAACCGCTCGTCGCGCTGACCGTCGGCGGCAAGCAGTACCAGGAGATAAAGAAGGCCGCGGCGGCGAAGGCCATCGACTACCTGCCGGAGACCGTGAAACACGTCGAGGGTTACGCCACCGGCGCCCTCGACGTCCGCAACACGATCGTCAGCAAGATGCGGCAACTGACCCCGCTGGAGTTCGAAGGCATTCTGCGGCCGGCGTTCCAGCAGGACGAATGGAAGCTGATCGCCGTCGGCGCGATCATCGGCGGCCTCGTCGGCGAACTACAGGTCCTCCTCATCCTGCACTGAGCACTCCGGATACCGTTGGTACCGGGAGTCTGGTGCCGGGAAGTCACAGTCAGCTCGGGAGGGGCCGGTGGAGGGGATCGTCGCCGACATCGGCACGCACTGGCAGATCTACGCCACCATGCCGTTCGTCGCCGCGCTGATCGGGTACGTCACCAAGCGCGTCGCCATCGAAATGATGTTCCGGCCGGTCGAATTCGTGGGTATCAAACCGTTTCTCGGCTGGCAGGGGGTGCTACCGGCGAACGCGGGCAGGATGGCGAGGACGGCCACCGAAATGCTCACCAGCAACCTGGTGGACCCGAAGGAGATCTTCGCCAGGCTCGATCCGGCACGGGTGGCCAAGGAAATCGAACAACCGCTGCTCCGGATCGTCGAGGACGTCACGCGCGAGGTGATGGAGGAATACCAGCCCAGGCTCTGGGAAGCGCTGCCGAACACCGCGCAGCAGTTGCTCCTGAAACGCGTCCAGGCCGATGCGCCGCGCGCGATCACGAAGATCATGCGCGAGATCTCCGAAAACATCGAGGACGTCCTCGACCTCAAAGAGATGGTCGTGACGAACCTGGTCCGAGACAAAGCGCTGCTCAATCGGTTGATCCGAGACATCTCGCGGCCGGAAATGCGGTTCATCGCGCGCTCCGGAATAGTCTTCGGGTGCTATCTCGGCTGTGTGCAGCTGCTGGTCTGGGCGCTGACGAAATCGCCGATCGTGCTCCCGCTGTTCGGCATCGGAATCGGCTGGTTGACCGACTGGCTGGCCCTGAAAATGATCTTCCTGCCTCGCGAACCGCGGAACTTCCTCGGTTTCTACACCTGGCAGGGCGTGTTCCAAAAACGCCGTCACCAGGTCGCGGCCGACTACGGCGACATGATCGCCCGCGAAATCATCACGATTCCGAACCTGCTCGAAGCGATCCTGCGCGGTCCCAAGTCGGACAAGCTGTTCGGACTGATCACCCGGGAAGTCCAGCGTTCCATCGACCTGCAGGCGAGCGTCGTCAAGCCGTTCGTGGCGGTCGCCGTCGGCACGAGGCGGTTCCAGGAAATGAAGCAGACCGCCGCGGTGAAAGCCGCCGAACGGATACCCGAGACGGTCCGGCACGCCGAGGACTACGCGATCAACGCCCTCGACGTCCGCAACACCATCGTCGACCGCATGCGGCTGCTGAGCCCGATGGAATTCGAGGGCCTGCTGCGGCCCGCTTTCCGGCAGGACGAATGGAAGCTGATCGCCGTCGGTGCGATCATCGGCGGACTGGTCGGGGAACTGCAGGTCCTCCTGCTGCTGCACTGACCCGGCACCGATACCGTTCCGGACAACCGATCGTGAGGGAGGCCGCCTGTGGACGCTGTCCTGGACGACCTCGCGCGCCATTGGCCGCTGTACGCCGCGATCCCGTTCATAGCCGCGCTGATCGGGTACGTCACCAAGCGCGTCGCGATCGAGATGATGTTCCGGCCGCTCGAATTCGTCGGTATCCCACCACTTCTCGGCTGGCAGGGCGTCGTCCCGAAACACGGCGGCCGGATGGCCGCGGTCGCCACGGACCTGCTGACCTCGAACCTGATCGACCTCCAGGAGATCTTCGGCAAGATCGACCCGGACCTGATCACGCGGCGGATCGAGCAGCCGCTGCTGCGGGCCGTCGACGGCATCGCGCGCGAAGTGCTCGAGGAGTACCACCCGCGGATGTGGGAGGTACTGCCCTCGATGGCGCAGGAACTGCTGATCAAGCAGGTCCAGGCGTCGACCCCGCGGCTCGTGCGGGAACTGATGGACGAGGTCCGCGACAACCTCGACGAGGTGCTCGACGTCAAGGACATGACCGTCCAGAACCTCACCAAGGACAAGGCGCTGCTGGTCCGGCTCATCCGCGAGACGTCACGCCCGGAGATGACGTTCATCGCGCGGGCGGGCATCGTGTTCGGCTTCACTCTCGGCCTGATCCAGGCGATCACCTGGGCGCTCACGAAGCAGCCGCTGGTACTGCCGATCTTCGGCGGCTGCATCGGCCTGTTCACCGACTGGCTGGCGATCAAGCTCATCTTCGTCCCGCGCGAGCCGATCCGGCTGTTCCGTCGGTTCACCGTGCAGGGGAAGTTCCAGCGCCGGCGGGCGGAAGTCGCGCGGCAATACGGCGAGATGATCGCGCACGAGGTGTTGACCGTGCCGAACCTGATGGACGCGATCCTGCGCGGCCCCCGGTCGGACAGGCTGCTCGCGATGGTCCAGCGCACCGTCGCCAAGGCGATCGACCAGCAGGCGAGCGTGGCGAAACCGGTCGTCGCGATGGCCGTCGGCGGCAAGCGGCTCCAGGAGATGAAGCAGGCGGCGGCGACCAAGGCGCTCGCGCAGTTCCCGGACACCGTGCGGCAGGCCGAGGGCTACCTGACCGAAGCGATGGACGTCGCGAAGATGGTCGAGCAGCGGATGAACGACCTCACGCCGATCGAGTTCGAAGGCCTGCTCCGCCCGGCGTTCCGCCAGGACGAGTGGAAGCTGATCCTCGTCGGCGGGGTCATCGGCTTCCTCGTCGGTGAACTCCAAGTCCTCGTCATGCTCCACTGAGGGCACTTTTGTGGTTCTTGTGTCGTATGTGTGGGTCCGCGACGCCTCAGTGGCTGGTGAGGTTCTTGAGGTCAGTGGGTGTGGTCGGCTGGTGGTGAATGTGGGACTCGTCGGCGTGAACGTGGGACTCGCCGGGCCGGAGTGGGGGACTCGCCGATGTGCTGTGCGAGTCCCACGTTCAGCGAGGGCGAGTCCCACGTTCAGACCGGCGAGTCCCACACCCAGCTCCGGGCACCGGCGTGCGGAGTTAGAGGGTGACGGGGGTGGGGTCCGCGGTGGCTGGGGAAGTGGGGCTGGGTCGGAGTTTGGTGCGGCGGTTGCGGACGACGGCGATCAGCCGGCAGACCAGGTAGATCACGAACGAGATCGCCGTGACGAAGGCACTGATCGGCTTGCCCGGCACGAGCGAGACGACGATCCCGCCGAGCGCCGACACTTCGGCGAACACCACCGCTAGCACGGTCGCCTTCCACGGGCTCGCCGTGACGCGCGCGGCGGCCGCAGCCGGGGTGACCATCAGCGCGACGACCAGCAGCGAGCCGACGATCTGCACGCCCAACGCCGTCGCGACGCCGACCAGCACCGAGAACACCAGCGCCAGCAACCGGACCGGGACCCCGCGGGCGGTCGCGACCGCCGGGTCGACGCTGGCGAACAGCAGCGGCCGGTAGATCAGCGCGAGCACCACCAGCACCAGCAGCGCGGCGATCATCAGCAGGTTGAGGTCGGTGGAGTCGACCGCGACGATCTGGCCGATGAGGATGCCGAACTTGTTGACCGTCCGGCCGTCGTAGAACGACAGCAGCAGCACGCCCATCCCCAGCCCGAAGGCGAGGATCGCGCCGATCACCGAGTCCCGATCGGACTCCCGCGAGCCGAGCAGCGCGAGCAGCAGCGCGGCGATCACCGCGCCCGCGAGCGCGCCGTACTGCAGCCCGATGCCGAGCAGCAGCGCGCCGGCGGCACCGGTGAACGCGAGCTCGGCCGTCCCGTGCACCGCGAAAGCCATGCGGCGCATGACAATCAGCGGCCCGAGCGCGCCGGCGACGAGCCCGAGGACCCCGGCCGCCAGCAACGCCGTACGCACGAACGGCAGAGTGAGGTAGGACCAGGTTTCGGAGAAGTACGTGCCCACGAGTCAGCCGACCCGCTCGTCGAGGTGGTGCGGCTCGTCCTCGCACAGGGCGCTCTGCGCGCCGGCGACGTGGATCTGGCCGCCGACCTTGAAGACCTCGATCTTCGTCCCGTACAGCTCGGACAACGTCTTCGAGTTCATCACCTCGTCCGCGGACCCGATCCGGAACGAGCCGTTGACCAGGTACAGCACTCTGTCCACATAGGACAGGATCGGGTTGATCTCGTGCGTCACGAACAGGACCGCGGTGCCCGCCGAGCGGCGGCGCGCGTTGATCAAGCCGCTGACCGCGCGCTGGTGTGCCAGGTCGAGCGAAAGCAGCGGTTCGTCGCACAGCAGCACGTCCGGGTCGCCGATCAACGCCTGCGCGACGCGGAGCCGCTGCTGCTCGCCTCCGGAAAGCAGGCCGACCGGCTGCTTCGCGTACGACTCGGCACCGACGGACGCGACCGCCTCGGCAACCATGCGGCGGCGCTCGCCGATCCGCCTCAGGCCGAGCCCCCACCGGTGCCCGTCGACGCCCAGCCCAACCAGGTCAGTGCCGCGCAGCGTGAGCGCCTCTTCCATGGCCCGTTGCTGGGGGATATAGCCGATCTTCCGGTTTCCGCTGCCCGGCGCGCGCCCGGCGATGCGGACCGAACCCGCCGACAGCGGCTGCAGACCGAGCAGGACCTTGAGCAGGCTGGTCTTCCCGGAGCCGTTCGGACCTAGGACGGCCAGGAACTCGCCAGGCTCGACGTCGAGATCGAGTCCGGACCACAAGGTACGGCTGCCGAAAGCCAGGCTCGCCCCGCGGATGTGGACGCCCTCGCGGGTACCGGCGATCGAAACGGGCATCAGGAGTTCAGGGCTCCTGCCAGCACGTCTACTTCCTTGCTCATCCAGCCAATGTAGTCCGTGACATCCGCGGGCAGCGTCTCGGTCACGTCGATCACCGGCACCCCGGCGGCGTGCGCGCCGGCGACGAGCTGCTCGGTGATCGAGGTGGTCGTCTGTGCGTTGTTGACCAGCGCCTTCACCTGCTTGCCGGTGATCAGCTGCTTGACCTGCTCGAGCGCGGCGACCGGCACGTCCGTCTCGGACTCGATGGCCTTGGAGAACGCCGGCGGCGTCGAATCGGTGACCTTCGCGGCTTCGAGCAGGTAATGCGCGACCGGCTCGGTCATCACGACCTTGCTACCGGGGTGGGCGACCCCCAATTGGGTGACGCGCTTGAACAGGTCCTCGACCTTGCCCTTGAACGCCGTCGCGTTGGCGGTGAAGACCGCCTTCGACGCGGGCTCGATGTCGCCGAGCTGGGCCGCGACCTGGTCAGCCACCTTTTCGACGCCCGGCAGGCTGTACCAGACGTGCTCATTGGCATCCGGAGTCGCGGCTGTGCCCTTAAAGATGTCGTAGGCGACCAGGTTCTTCGCCCCCGCGGCTTGGCCGACCAGCTTCGAGAAGAAGTTGTCGTACCCGCCGCCGTTGCCCAGCAGCAGCTTCGCGTTCTGCACGGTGAGCGCGTCCGCGGCGGTGGTCTCGTAGGAGTGCGGGTCGGCGGTCGGGCTGTGGATGATCGAGCTGACCTGCACCTTGTCCCCGCCGACCGCGCTCAGCACGCTGCCCCAGACGTCCGTCGACGCGACGACCTTGAGCTTGCCGTCGTCCCCTGGGTTCGCGGACGCGCCGCCGGAGCACGCGGCCAGGCCGAGGGCGAGCACGGCCAGCGCGGAACCAGCGACCAGCGCGCGGGGGAAACGACGGGGGTTCATAGGGAGCACTCCGTAGTTATTTGATCACTGTTGTCCGTAATGGTAACCGTTGTCAGATTCACTTTACCCCGAAGGTGGGATGACCCGGAAATCGAGCGCACCTCGACCTACCGACGGTCACAGCGAGATCGAGATACTGCACACGTGGGGTGTCCCTTACCCGAACACCTTCTGAACCGTTACGGTTCAGCGATGGGCCGTCCTATCCGCACCAGGAGGCAAGCGACATTGGCGTCGCTCGCCGCCGAGCTCGGCGTGTCCAGGACCACGGTGTCCAACGCCTACAACCGGCCGGACCAGCTTTCGCCGGAACTGCGTCGCCGTGTACTGGAGACAGCCCGCCGGCTCGGCTACCCCGGGCCGGACCCGGTCGCGCGCTCCCTGAGGACGCGTAAGGCCGGCGCCGTGGGTCTGCTGCTGACCGAGAACCTTTCCTATGCCTTCCGCGACCCGGCTGCCATCGGCGTGCTCGAAGGCCTCGCGCTCGCGTGCGAGGACGCCGGGGTCGGCCTCCATCTGGTGCCCGCGAGCCCTGGTCAGGAGGACGTCGCCGCCGTACATCGCGCCGGCGTCGACGGGTTCGTGGTGTATTCGGTCCCCGACGACGACCCGCACCTCGCGGCGGTGCTCCAGCGGCCGGTGCCGACGGTGATCATCGACCAACCGCGCGTCGACGGCGTCGACCGCGTCGGCCCGGACGACGCGGCCGCCATCACCGGCCTCGCGAACCACCTGGTCCAGCTGGGACATCGGCAGGTCGGCGTGCTGTGCATGCGGCTCGCCCGCGAGCGCAACGACGACTTCGCCGCGATCCCGCGCCAGCGTGAGGCCCATTTCCACGTCCAGCGCACCCGGCTCGGCGCACTCGCCGCCGCCTTCGAAGCGGTCGGCGTCGACTGGTCGACAGTGCCGGTCGTCGAGCGCTTCGACCACACCGTGGACGACGGCGCGTCCGCCGCACGTCAGCTGCTCGACTCGCAGCCGCAGATCACCGCGATCATCTGCACGTCCGACATCCTCGCGCTCGGTGCGCTCGCCGAGGCGAGCCGCCGCGGGCTGAGGGTCCCGGCAGACCTGACGGTCACCGGCTTCGACGGCATCACCGAAGCCGAGCGCGCTGGGCTCACCACGGTGCACCAGCCGGTGCTCGAGAAGGGCAAAGTGGCGGGCAAACTGCTGCTCGGTGCCGCCGAACGGGTGACGTCGAAGGTCATCACACTGCCGACCGAACTGCGGCTCGGGCACACGTCAGGACCCCCCAGAACGGTGGAAGAACGCTGGTTCGGACCGTGATCTACCCCTTAATCGGGCGATAGGTGTTGTCCGGAGGGCAGGACACCGGTTCCAATGGGTGACCAGCCGTCCAACGCCGAAGGGTGATCCATGACCGCCATCGACGTACTGATCAAACGGAACCAGGCACTCGGCAACGTCGTCCCGGGCGACCGGTCCTCCCCGCAGCCGTCACTGCACGTGTCGATTCTGACCTGCATGGATGCCCGGGTCCGGGTGTTCGAGCTCTTCGGGCTGATCCAGGGCGAGTCGCACGTGCTGCGTAACGCCGGCGGAGTCGTCACCGACGACGTGATCCGGTCGCTCGCGCTCAGCCAGCGGAAGCTCGGGACGCGCGAGGTGATGATCGTCCAGCACACGAACTGCGGGCTTTCGCTCGTCACCGAGGACGACTTCAAGGACGAGTTGGAAGCGGCCACCGGGCTGCGGCCGACCTGGTCGGTCGAGGCGTTCCGCGACGTCGAGGACAGCGTCCGGACGTCGATGCGGCGGGTGCGCCGGAGCGACTTCCTGCCGCACACGGAGAACGTCCGCGGCTTCGTCTACGACGTCAAAACCGGCGAGCTGACCGAGGTCGAGTAGGACTCGTAAGTGTTCCGGCGCCTAACTGTGCCCTGCTGGACACCCGCACCCGGCCGAGCCGGAACACTCACGAGTTAGTCTCTTGCGGGTGCCCGTTTCCCCTGAAATCCTTCTCGATTGGTTCGATACGCACGGCCGCGAGCTGCCGTGGCGGGAGCCGGAATGCACCGGCTGGGGCGTGCTGGTCAGCGAGATCATGCTGCAGCAGACTCCGGTGGCTCGAGTTCAGCCGATTTGGCACGAATGGCTCGAACGCTGGCCCATGCCGTCCGCGCTGGCGGCCGCGAGCCAGGGCGAGGTCTTGCGCGCCTGGGGCAAGCTCGGCTACCCGCGACGCGCGCTTCGCCTGCACGCCGCCGCGACGGTCATCGCCACCGAGCACGGCGACGTCGTCCCGTCCGATGTCGACACCCTGCTCGCGCTGCCGGGCATCGGCGCGTACACGGCTCGCGCGATCGTCGCGTTCGCCTACGGCCAGCGGGCTCCGGTCGTCGACACCAACGTCCGGCGCGTGGTGGCGCGCGCGGTGCACGGCGCCGGGGATGCCGGGCCGCCGTCGAACACCCGCGACATGGCCGACGTCGAGGTCATGCTGCCGCTCGAAAACGCCCGCGCGGCAAGGTTCTCGGCGGCGCTGATGGAGCTCGGCGCGTTGGTCTGCACCGCGCGCTCACCACGTTGCGCGGACTGCCCGATCTACGCCGACTGTGCGTGGCAGCACGCCGGCCGTCCCGAGTACGCGGGTCCGGCCAAGGTAGTGCAGAAGTTCGCCGGGACCGATCGACAGGTCCGCGGGCTGCTGCTGGACGTGCTCCGCGGGACGTCGGGCCCGGTGGAAAAGGCGAGGCTGGACCTGGTCTGGCACGAGCCTGGCCAGCGGGACCGCTGCCTCGACTCCCTGCTCGCCGACGGCCTGGTCGAGCAAACCCCGCACGACCTCTTCGCTCTCCCCGGGGAACACTAACGGGTTACGACGAAAGTTGGTGGAGGTCTGGCGAAACGGGGGACGCGAGCGTAATTTCTGCGGATGGCCGAACTGGGGTTTGATCGCCGCACACTGTTCCGCGCCGGGCTCACCGTGACGGCGGCAGGCGCGCTCGGGACGTTGACAGCGGGGACGGCCAGTGCCGTCACCACACCGCGCATCTACAGCACGGCGGAGTGGGGCGCGCGGACGGCGACGGCCGCGATCGTCGTCGAGAACCACAAACCGACGTACATCGTGGTGCACCACACTGTCGACCCCGGCAACAACACCGACTACTCGCTCGCCCACGCGCTGCAGATCTCGCGCGACATCCAGAACCTGCACATGGACACCAACGGCTGGATCGACACGGGCCAGCAGTTCACCAACAGCCGCGGCGGGTTCGTCACCGAAGGCAGGCACCGCAGCCTCGAAATCCTGCGCGGCGGCACGCAGCACGTCCAGGGCGCGAACGTCGCCAACCACAACAGCGAATGCCTCGGAATCGAGAACGAAGGCCTGTACAGCACGGTCGACGTCCCGGTGGCGCTGTGGAACTCGCTGGTGCAACTGGTCACCTATATCGCGCACCAGTACAGGATCGCGCCGGCGTTCATCAAGGGACACCGGGACTTCAACTCGACGGAATGCTGCGGCCAGGTCCTCTACAACCGGCTGCCGGAACTGCGGACGGCCGTCGGCAAGCAACTCGGCGTCGCCGTGACTGACCAGGCAGAGTGGCCTCTGCTCAAGCCGGGCGACACCGGCCAGAACGTGCTTACCGCGCAACGTCTACTGCGCGCACAGGGCCTCAACGTCCCGACGGATGGCGTGTTTGGACAGTCCACAAAGGATGCCGTAAGCGCACTGGGCGTTGTCCCGCAACCGTGCTACGCGACTACTCAAACCGACGAAACCGGCTTCCTCGGCTCGGACATCTGGCCGTTGATCACACCGACGACGCAGAGTACCCAGGCCTGGAAGTACAAGCTCAGCGCTTCAGGACGTCGCTGAGAAAAGCCTCGACAGCGCCTCGGTACTCCTGGGGCGCGTCCTCGTGGACTACGTGCCCGGCACCAGCGACGATCAAGTGCCGTCCACCGGCCGCCCTCGAGGCCATTTCCGCCTGCTGACCGGCCGGCATCGCGGTGTGCTCGCCTTCGACGACCAACAGCGGGCAACTCAATTTGTCCACAAAGGACCAGTAGTCCCGCAGTCCCCATTCGGCGGCTATCTGGTACAGGTCCTCAAGATTCGCCATCAGGTGGTATCCGTCGGCGCGTTCCTCGACGCACTCCGTGAAGTAGTCGCCGGTACCGCCGAAAAACTCACGGACGTGGGCGAGCGAATCGAACGCGGGCGGCCAGGAATCGAAGTACGCCCGCCAGGTGTCGACCGTCCGGCCGCGCTGGTCCGGGGCGATGTCCTCGGTGACCACCGCGCGAGCCAGTTCCGGATACGTCGCCGCCGTCGCCAACGCGTGCAGCCCGCCCATCGAATGCCCGATGAGCACCGCCGGCCCCGCGTCGAGCGATTTGACCAGGTCAGCGAGGTCCTCGACGAACTGCTCGGTGTTCCACGGCCCCACCTTCGGCCC
This sequence comes from Amycolatopsis sp., assembly GCF_025464955.1. Classification (GTDB taxonomy): domain Bacteria; phylum Actinomycetota; class Actinomycetes; order Mycobacteriales; family Pseudonocardiaceae; genus Amycolatopsis. Next base: position 75,752 of record NZ_JAODNM010000097.1, read on the forward strand.
CCGCCCGTGCCCGCGCGCGTCGAGCCCGACGACGTGCCCGTACGACGTCAACCAGCGCGACACCGACCACCACGTCCGCGCGCGGCCCATCAACCCGTGCAGCACCACGATCGGCGGCCCCTCACCCCCGAACGAGACCACACCCTCGCGCTCACTCACCCCGACTCCCTCCCGCTCAAGCCATACCCACCGCAACTCGCCGTCGAGTTGCGATCGTTGCAACCCCTAACTACCGCAACTCGCCGTCGAGTTGCGAGCCTACCGAGACGTCGACCTTCAGCGCCTCGGCAAAGTCCAGCGGAAATCCCCGTCTGGGTCGTCGAGCCAGAGGCGGTGGAAGCCGTCCGGCAGCCCTGTCAGGCCGAGGCGCTCCCAGCGCATGGGATTCCCACTTCACAGTTCCCCCTTGGCGAGCAGGTCGGCGAGCTGGCCGGTCAGCGGGGCACCGGTCTCGTCTTCGATCCACCCATACTGGCCGCCCGCGTTGATTTCGAGGAAGACCCATTCCCCGTCCGGCCGCACGACGAAGTCGAGCGCACCGTAGACCAGGTCCAGGTCGGCCATCAGCCGCCGAACCGCAGCAAGGCTGCCTAGAGCCGGCCGAGTTCCTCGGTCAGGTCGTCGAGGCCCAGGGAGCCCTGCGAAAGCGCGGCCATGTGCCAGGACTTCAGGTCGAAGCCCGGCTTCGCGCTGGCGGCATCGCGGCCGGCAAGCCAGGCGCGTTCGCCGAGTTTGTAGCTGATGGCCTGGCCCGGCATGCCGAGGTAGCGGGTGATCTCGCTGGTCACGAATGCCTCGTCGCGGCCGGAGTTGGCCAGGAAGAACGCGGTGCCGAGCTCGGGTGTCCAGGTCTCGCCGGGCGCCAGCGGCGCGTCGTCGGGTAGGGCCAGTTTCAGGTGCATGCCAATGTCGATGATCACCCGTACAGCCCGCATGGACTGCCCTTCCAGGTAACCGAGCCGCGAACCGGGGTCGGTGAGGTAGCCGAGTTCGTCCATCAGGCGCTCGGCGTACAGCGCCCAGCCTTCGGTCGCGGCGCTGATCTTGCCCACGGCGGTCTGGTAGATCGACAGCTGCTCGGACACGTACGCCCACTGCGCGAGCTGGAGATGGTGTCCGGGCACACCCTCGTGGTACCAGGTGCTCACGAGTGTCCACAGTGGAAACCTGGTCTTCCCCTGTGTCGGCAGCCAGGTGCGGCCCGGGCGCGAAAAGTCGGCTGCGGGCGCCATGTAATACGGCGCGGCGGCCGAGCCTGCCGGAGCGATCCGCGCTTCCAGGACCTTTACCGGATCGGCGAGGTCGAAGTGCGTGCCGTCGAGGTCGGTCATGGCCTGGTCGATCATCTGCTGCAGCCGCAGGCGGATCTCCTCGACTCCCTCGACGACCTCGCCGTGCTGATCCAGGTGTCGCATGGCTTCCGACACCGACGCGCCGGGCAGGACACGCTCGGCCTGCTCGCGCATTTCGCGCTCGATCCGCCGGAACTCCGCCCAACCCCACTCGTAGGTCGTCCGCAGATCCAGGTCACTACCCGTCCACTGCCGCGCGAGCAGCCGGTATCGCTCCTCGCCGACAGCGTCTGGAGTTCCCTCGGCGAGCGGCAAATACTCCTCGGCCATCCACTGTTGCAGGTCGTCGACGGCCTGGTTCGCCAAGGCCGCCGCCTTGTCGAGTTCGCCACGCAGGCCTGGGGAAACCATTGCCTTCGCGACGAAATCGGCGAACCAACCAGCTCCGGCGCCCCATTCGCGGAACTGTTCGATGTTGGTCTCGACCTGGCGCGGCGCGGCGAACAGGCCGCGACGGGCACCTTCACGCAGGGAGTCCGTGTAGCCGGCCAACGACTGTGGGACGGCCGCCATCCGCCGCGCGATGTCGGCCCAGTCGTCGGCGGTCTCCGCCGGCATGGCCATGAAGACCCCGCGCACGCCCTGCACCGGGCCGATGAGGTTCCGGACGAGCCGCAGGTGCTCGCCGGACTCACTGACGGCCAGCCCGGATTCCAACCGCTCCCGCAGCAGGCGCGCGCACCGGCGGTCGTCCTCATCCGACGGCTCGACCGACGCCAGCCGCGTCAGCGTCTCGCGCGCTAGCGCGTCCCGCGCCTCCTGGCCTGCCGGGGAGAGGTCCGGCATCCGATCGGACCTGCGTCCGAGATAGGTGGCAGCCAGCGGATCGAGTTCAACGAGCGCTTCGACGTAGGCGTCGGCGAGTTCGCGTACCGGACGAGTCATGGTCCCGAACTTAGCCGTTCGCGGGCACCGGCGAGGCCAGTTCCTCATCGATCGGCGCCTTCGTCAGCCGGTTGGCCAGCGTAGACATCGTGTAGGCGCCGATGCCCAGAACGACTTCGAGCGCGTTCTGCGTGGTGTAACCGTGCGCCAGGAACGCCCGCAGCCTGTCGTCACCGACATCGCCGGCGGCCGCGACGACGTCGAGCGTGAACACCCGGATCGCCTCCAGCCGCCCGTCCCCGAGCGGACGCTGCTCACGCAGGGCCTCGACCAGTTCCGGAGCCGCTCCCAGCGACGTCAGCTTCGCCGTGTGCATCGCGACGCAGAGGTGACATTCGTTGCGGGTCGCGATGGTCATGATGACAACCTCGCGGGCGACCGGGTCCAGCGTGGTGGTCTCGAAGATCCCGCTGATCTTCAGGAAGCCGTCCAGCAGGTGCGGCGAGGTCGCCAGCCGCGCCACCGCGGCCGGAAGGTAGCCCCGGTGCCTGATCGTGGCCTCCATCGAGCGGCGGGCGGCGGCTGGTGCGGATTCAACGGTGTGGTCGACGAACATCTGAAGGTCTCCTTGGGTAAACTCGACAACGTGATTGACGGAAAGGCTAGCGAAAAGGTAAACCAGGTTGTCGATTTTGGCAAGCCCGTAAACGGCTTCGAGCTACCGCTGCTGCTGTTCGGCGGCTTCCGCACGCTCATCGACGAGCTACACGCCGAGCTCGCCCGCCAGGGACACCCCGACGTGCGCCCGGCTTACGGCTTCGCCATGCAGGCGATCGGCCGCGAAGGGGCGACGGCCAGCGAGATCGGGCGTCGGCTCGGCGTCTCCAAGCAGGCGGCGGGCAAGACCGTGGACAAGCTGGAGGACCTCGGTTACGCCGAGCGCATCGACGACACGTCCGACGCCAGACGCAAAGTCGTGCGCCTCACCCCTCGCGGCGTCGACTCGCTACTCCGGTCGGCCGCGATCTTCGACCACCTGAGAGCGCGCTGGGCCGAGTCGCTGGGCTCGAAACGGCTGGGTGACCTGGAAGACGCACTGCGCACGATGGCCCCCGTCAACGGCTACCGCCTCGACGCCGCCAGCTGGTTCTCGTAGCTCGGGGACCAGACGTACGCTGGGGGCATGGCAGTCGTGAAGATCAACGCAATCGAGGTTCCCGACGGGTCCGGCCCAGAGTTGGAGAAGCGGTTCGCCGCACGACTCGGCGCGGTGGACGCGGAGCCGGGCTTTCTCGGGTTCGAGCTGCTCAAGCCGGTGGCCGGCGAGACGCGCTACTTCGTCTACACGCGCTGGGAGACCGACGAGGACTTCCAGAACTGGCTGAAGGGCTCCGCACGCGAGGCGCACTCGGGCGAGCGGGCGAAGCCGGTGGGCACCGGGTCGGGCTTGCTGGAGTTCGAGGTCGTCCAAAGCAGCAGTCCCAAAGCTGGGTGAAAACCGAGCTTGACCGCGCCGCCGAGCTGATCTCCTCGGCGGGCGCGTTGCTGGTGTGCGCCGGGGCCGGCATGGGTGTCGATTCCGGCCTGCCGGATTTCCGCGGCACCGAAGGCTTCTGGCGCGCGTACCCGCCGTACGAGCGGCTCGGCGTGAGCTTCGAGGAGCTCGCCGACCCGCGGCATTTCGCCCAGGATCCCGAACTTGCCTGGGGTTTCTACGGTCACCGCCTCGCGCTGTATCGCGAAACCGTTCCCCACAAGGGTTTTTCCCTGCTGCACGCTTGGGGCGCGTCGATGCCCGGCGGCACCCGGGTGTTCACATCCAATGTAGACGGTCAGTTCCAGCGTGCCGGGTTCTCCGACGTGGCCGAGGTGCACGGATCGATCCACCACCTCCAGTGCGCGAACCGCTGCACGGGCGCGATCTGGTCCGCCGACGACGTCATCGTCCTGTTCGACGCCGAGTCCTTGCGCGCCCACCGGCCGCTGCCGTCCTGCCCGAACTGCGGCGGGCTGGCCCGCCCGAACATCCTCATGTTCGACGACTACGACTGGGCACCGAGCCGCAGCCAGGCGCAGCTCGACGAGCTGAACTCGTGGCGGCGCGCCCATCGCGACCTGGTAGTCGTCGAAATCGGCGCCGGACTGGCCGTGCCCACCGTACGTCGGCAAGCCGAACTGTCGGCCGCGGCGACCGGCGCGCTCATCCGCATCAACCCGAGGGAAGCCGACGTCCGGCACGGCCGCGGTGTCTCGTTCACCGGCGGCGCGCTCGAAACGTTGACCGCGCTGGACGCCGTGCTGCACTAGGGCAACGTCAGCTCGGCGTAGACGGCGTCGTGGTCGGATCCGGGAACATCGAAAACTCGGAAGCCGGTGACCGCGATCCGATGATCAGCGAGTACGTGGTCGAGGGTCACCGGCGGCGGGAACAGCCCGTCCGGCCAGGTGGGCAGTAGCCCGTCGCCGCGCTGGTCGGCCGCGTCGACGTACCCCGAATCGAGCAGTTTGCGCAGCTCAGGAGTGTCCAACGTGGCGTTGAAGTCGCCGGCGACGATGCGCAGAGTCGCGGAATCGGCCTTCGGCAGGTCCGCGAACTGCGAACGCCACATCGGCACGCTCCAGGTCGGCGCGACGGGGTGAGCGGCGACGATCTCCACGTTGGCGGTGCCGATCGTGAGCTGCGCGCTCGGTTCCTTCGCCGTCGACGCGCCGGACAGCGCGAGCTCGGTCAACGGGTACTTCGAAGCGAGGCCCGAGCCGGTGTTGCCTGGCCCCGGATGCAACACCCGGTACGGCAGCAGCGCGAACATGCCTGCCGTGCCCAGCGCGGCGACCTCCCGCGACGTGAGCTCGACCAGGCTCACGACGTCAACCTTGTTGTCCCGCACCAGGTTCACCAGCGCCGTCGGATCCGCCTGGCCGGTGTACAGGTTGGCCGCGAGTATTCGCAACCGCTGCCCTGACACCTGCGGCTGGTCAGCGGCGAACAGGCGCGGCGCGACCAGGACGGTCAACGTGACCGCCAGCAACCCCGCGACAGCGCCCGTCCACCATCGACGCAACACCAGCGTCACCACCGCGAGAACGAGCACGCCCACGGCCGCATACGGCGTCAAAGCCAGCGCGGCGAGAACCTCGCGATCGACGTCGATCCCTAGCAGCCGCGACGCGGTGAGCAGCGCGAACGGCACCGCGACCACCGCCAGCACCACGGTGACCCAGCGGCGGCGAGTCCGGACGACTGGCTCTGTCATACCGCGATCTTATGGACGCAGCCACAAGTCCCGGTTCCCGGCGACGAGCACACGGCCGTCCTCGAGGGTGGTGACCACGGTCGCGGGGCTCTCGCCGCAGCCGAGATCGCCGCGTTTCCAGACGCTGCCATCGCGGGTCCACACGACCGAGCAGTACCGCGTGCGTTGTTTCTCGATGTGCGGCTCGTAGGTCTTCCCGATCAGGACCGGGTTCCCCGCCCGGTCGACCGTTCCTCCCGTGATGCCGCCCTTGCCGAACTCCGCCGGTTCTCGATGGTCCATTTCCCGGGCAAACCGGTCAGCAGCAGTGGCGCGTTCGGCGCGAGTCCGTCCTGCGACATGCCGTAGAGCAGCCAATGGCCGGCGACCCACTGGATTCCGTTGATTTCGGAATCGACGGGCAGCGTCGGCAACGCTGAGAACGTCCAACTGCCACCGCCGTCCACGGAGGCCCAGACCTGCGGGGTACCGCCCCGAATACGCGACCGCGAGCAGGTTGTCGCCGTCGGCCGCGACCGAATGCGGGCCTTCCGCGCCGTTCTCGCCCGGTGCCTGCGGCAGGACGACGGTCCGTTCGGTGACGCCGTTGTCGTCGGACACCCACGCCACCGACGTCGCGGTACCCGTTGGCGAAGGTGCCGACACCTGACACCCTGGCATTCGGGTCAGTGGACAGCCAGCCGTTCGTGGACAAGCCGGACGGCGCCGTACTGGTCATCTGCCCAGAAGTCGATCTGTACCACCGAATGCTTTCCATGCCGACCGAGATCGACCGCCAGCGGCTCGGTCAAGGTGATCGACACGTTCGTCGACTTGTCGATCTGCAGCACGAGACCGCCGTCGACGATGGCTGCGGTCTTGGCCTGCTCATACGACCTGAGCACTGGCTTGACCGACTCGATCGCCCCGAGCGGGATCGCCCGGTCGAACGACGTCAGATAGCGCAGCCGCAGGACTCGCGGGTCGATGGAGTGCGGGCACTTGTAGAGCGAAGCGAGCAGCGAGACGTACCAGACAGTGCCGAGGACTCCCGCCACGAGGAGAACCAGACGCGCCACGGTGTTCGTGACCAGGAACTCGACCAGCACGAGCTCGAGCGGGTTGAGCACCAGGAAGACCCAGAAGATCGGCCGCATCTGCGCGCTGTAGTGGATGGCGGCACCATCTTCGGGAACATCGCTCCCGCGCCGCAGGAAGAGCCAGAGGGCGTGAAGATTCCGCAGCTCCCGAGCAACCACACGCCTGGTCATAGTCCGATTTCTACCACGATTCCCGTTCACTGAGCGCGGCTGCCAGCGCACTCTCCGGAGCTGACAGCGCGCTGTGCGCGGGCTGGCAGCGCACTCCTCCAGAGTTTGAGCCGAAGAGGAGGAGGAACCATGTCACATGCGATCAGGGCCGAAGGCCTGGTGAAGAGGTTCGGGGACACCGTCGCGCTCGGCGGGGTCGACCTGGAGGTGCCGGAGGGGCAGGTCGTCGGGGTACTGGGGCCCAACGGCGCCGGCAAGACCACCGCCGTCCGGATCCTCGCGACGCTGCTGCGCCCGGACGCCGGGCACGCGACGGTCGGGGGTTACGACGTCGTCAAGGACCCGGTGCGGGTGCGCGGCATGATCGGGCTGACCGGGCAGTACGCCTCGGTCGACGAGGACCTGTCCGGGACCGAGAACCTGGTCCTCATCGGCCGGTTGCTGGACCTGTCGAGGCCCGACGCCAAGGCACGCGCGGCCGAGCTGATGGAACAGTTCGAACTGACCGACGCGGCGGGGCGCGCGGTCAAGACGTACTCCGGCGGGATGCGGCGGCGCATCGACCTCGCCGCCAGTCTGGTCGGCCGCCCTCAAGTGCTCTACCTGGACGAGCCCACGACCGGGCTCGACCCGCACGCCCGCAACGAGGTGTGGGCCGTGGTCCGGCGGCTGGTGGCCGAGGGGTCCACCGTGCTGCTGACCACGCAGTACCTGGAGGAGGCCGACCGGCTCGCGGACACCATCGCGGTGATCGACCGGGGCAAGCTCATCGCCCAGGGCACCGCGGACGAGTTGAAAGCGCAGACCGGCGGCGAGCGGCTGGAACTGGTGGTCGCTGAGCCGAGCGAGCTACAGCTGGCCCGGCAGGTGCTGGCCGAGGTCGGTTCGGACGAGCCGGTGGTGGACGAGCAGTCGCGGCGGGTCAGCGTGCGGGTGGACACCGGGCCCACGGCGCTGATCGAGGCGCTGCGGCGGCGGGCCACCGAGAGCGTCGGCGTG
>NZ_JAODNM010000098.1 GCF_025464955.1 Amycolatopsis sp.
TGGAACTGCGCTTCATCACCGCCCAGCTCACCCTCGCCCACACCAACCCCGCCATGGCAGAACTGATCCCGCTGGCCGAGCAGAGTCTCGCCGAGGCCGAACGCGCCATCGACGAACTGTGGACCCCCGCACCCGCACTGGTTTGAGGCACGGGGGTCCCACTCGGCAGAACCTCGGTGCCACCACCTGGAGTGATCATGTTCGTGGCCTACGCGGTCATCGCGGTCCTGCTGGCACTCGCTCTGCCCGCCTCCGCCAGCACCAAGCTCCCCGCCACGAGCGCGTCGCACGACGTTCACCGAACGCGGCGTACCACCGAGCTGATACGCGTTCCCCAGCCGCGACTCAATAGCAATAGCGCGCGAAGTTCTTGTCGTTGAGAAGCGAGTCTTTGAATGCCTTGAACATTTCGGCCCGGCGCTCCTCGGCGGCGTGCCCATCCGGGTGCCGGTGGCAGGCTCGACGCCCCGTCGGTACTTACCGGCGAGCATGCCGCTCGCCAGTGGGAAGTACGGAAGGACCGCCATGTCGTTGCGCTCGACTACGGCGATCAGCTCGGCACCACGGGCGGGCCGCTCAGGGAGCGTACTGGCGTGTGCACCGGAACTTTCGCACCGAAGCAGGATGAGCTCGTTCTCCACCGCCACGAACCGCGCTGTCCCCTGACTCGCAGCCAGCTTCGTCACCTCATCGATCCGGCCGGCCGAGAAGTTGGAGCACGCGATCTCGCGCACCTCGCCGGCCTTGATCAACTCATCGAGCGCGCCGACGGCCTCCTCGATCGGCAACCTCGCGTCGGCTGTGTGCAGGTAATAGAGATCGATATGGTCCGTGCCCTGACCAAGGCCAACAATGCCCGTGGCTGGACCGAATCGGCGTGGAACTCCCACGGCGGGGCCGCGGGCAGCGGCTGTTCGGCGTGGATCGCCAAGCCGGCCTGGCAGACTGATGCAAACTGTCCGGGCCGGATGGTCGCCGACATCGCCGCGGACGCCGACCCGAACACCGGGCCAGCGGTGTACGACAGCCACGACGGACACACCTGGACCATCGTCCGTGGCACCAGCGTGTCCTCCCCGTTCATCACCGGGGTGATCGGTCTGGCCGGCAATCCCGGCCAGTTCCCCGACGCGTCCTCGTTCTACGGGCGCACCAGTGGTCTCAACGATGTGCTGACCGGGAACAACATTGAAGCCCAGGACTGTGATGGTGACTACCAGTGCAACGCCGGACCGGGCTATGACGGTCCCACCGGCAACGGCACCCCGAACGGACTCGCCGCCTTCTGAGTCCGTTCCTGCGACAACTCGACCATGCTCGACAGGTCGATAGCTCGATAGCTCGTTGCGATGGGGCCGACGCTGAATCAGCAGCGGCCCCCATCGATCAGTTTGGACCCCGACCGTTAGTTTGATCTACCGGGCCTGTCGGCGCTAACTTATTTCGACTCTGGCACGAGAAGAGTCACTCGGTGACGGCGGGCACGGAACGCTCGCTCATGCCGCGAGCTGCTTGCTCAGCGCACCGTCTCGCCGACGCTCCCGACGAGTTCACGATATGTGGCCAGTGGTCGGGCAATGCAGTCGATGACAACCGGCAAGAGCCCGTGCCCGCTGGTCGGTGATGGTGCCAGGCCCGCGCCCGCGCCCACGGTCCGACCGGAAATCGCTAACGGAACGCGAAGTGCTCGGCGTGGATGTAGTCGCGCGGTATGCCGTGCCGGCGCAGGTCGCGCCCAAGCGCGTCGACCATCGCGGCCGGTCCGCACAGGAACACATGCGTGTCAGCGTCCAGGGTGCCCGCCAGGGCGCTGATCCGGTCGACCGTGAGCCGGCCGTGGTCTCGGGTGAAGACCGGGTGCAGGGTCAGGTTGGGCAGCCGCTCGGCGGCCGCGCCCAGATCGGGCAGGAACACCGCGTCGGCCTCGGTCGTGGTGCTGTAGAACAGATCGATGCGCTCCGGCTCGGGCACCCGCTCGGTCGTCAGCCAACCAAGGAACGGCGCGACCCCGATGCCGCCGGCGATCCAGATCTGGCGCGGACCACCGACCGTGTGGTCGAACATGCCGTAGGGACCGGTGATCACCGCAGGCAGCCCCGGATGCAGGTTTTCGTGCATGCGTCGGGTGTCCCGGCCGAGCGAGCGGACGGTGAGCCGGACCGATCCGTCCGGCGACGTCCCGGCGACGCTGAACGGGTGTTCCCGCCAACGGTGCTCCCCGCCAACGCTCAGATAGACGAACTGACCGCCCCGCAACGGCGGGCGATCGCCGGTCGGAGTCAGCACGATGTCGGTGACCTCCGGCGACGGCCGGAGCACGGCATCGACCAGGTAGTCGGCCATCGGCGCCCGGCGCCGCAGGACGAGTTCGTCGTAGCCGTAGGCCAGCACGCCGGCACCGCTGATGATCAGGTAGATCGTCTTCAGCGAGACCGATCCCCCGATCACCCGGTCCAGCGCGAAGCCGTGCAGCACGGCGGCGAGCAGCAGCAGGCCGATGAACCGGTGCAGGATTAGCCAGAGCCGGTAGTTGACGCGCAGCACGCGGCTGACCCTGGCCAGCGAAATCAGAATGAACGCGATCAGTCCGAAAAAGGCGAGGACGCCGAGGGCCCTGCCCGCCTGCTCGGAGAAGGTGAGGTCCTGCGGGGTGTTGGTGCGGGCGTTTCCGCGCCCGGTGACGAGCACGTGCGGAATGAACAACAGCATGGCCGAGATGGCATACAGGCGGTGCCAGAAGTACATTCGGTCCAGGCCACCGAACCACCGTTCGAGCGAGGTGAGACGAGTGGCCAGAATCGTGGTCCAGGTCATCAGGTAGACGGCGAGGACGCCGAGTACTTCGCCGAAGAGATACGAGGTGGCGATGTCGGCCGGCCTGAGCCAGTCCCAGGCCAGCACCAGCGCGACCGCGCCGACCACGACCGCCACCGGGCCGACGTGCCGCAGCTTCAGGCGGACGTCCATCGGCCGGCGCAGGATCCGGGCGAGATAAATCGCGATAGCGGCCAGGAACGCCATGATCCTCCTTCTCTTTCGTCGAGCCGCGCAGTCCATTGTGGGAGCGCTCCGCGCAGCTGACCGGCGTGCGCAGCTCCTCCTGAAGCGCAGGCAGGACACGCTGACCAAGCCTGCCACTCGAAGGCATATCGTCGCAGGTCAGGGTTCTCCAGGCGAGCTGAGATCAGGAACGGGTGATCGTGCCGCTGCACTACTGTCTGACCCACCACCTGCTCTCAGTCCCCGCAGCACTCCTTCGGCGTGACACGGCCGTCTTCACCGCGCTGGGCGCCATTTTCCGACGGACGGATCGCACCGGCCCCCGGCGGGGTCCTCATCCGCGCGACCGCATTGGCTCCGTTGTCGGCGCGGTCCGCATCAGCGGCGACACTTCCCCCGAATGACGAGGTCTGCGCCGCTCGATCAGCCGACGTGGCAACGCTGGAAGCGTTCTGCCGCCCCGGTCCGCTGCGCCAGGCAGCCGTCGCGCTGCACCGGCACCACAGCTCGCTGGCCGACAGGCTGGCGCACTTCGAGGACGCGCTGGGCCGGCGGCTGGACGAGCCGGTGACCCGTTCCGTGCCCGGCTCGCGCTGCTCGCCCGCCGCCTCGCCGACCACGGCTGATCAGCCCGGTTCCATGCCCAGCGCGCGGGCGAGCACGGCGGTTGCCTCGGCGGTTTCCCGCCTGGTCAACGTCGCCTGCTGCACCATGCGCGAGCCGTGGAACGTGCCGGGGAATAGGTGCAGCTCCACGGTCACCCCGGCGGCCAGCAGCGCCTGGGCGTAGGCGATTCCCTCGTCGCGCAGCGGGTCGAACTCCATCGCCGAGATGTAGGCAGGCGGCAGGTTCCCGAGGTCGGTCGCCCTGGCCGGGGCCGCGTAGACCGGGACGTTCTCGGTGCCCCGGACACCCGCGCCGAGGTAGCGGTCCCAGCTGAGCTCCGCCAGCGGCCGGTTCCACAGCGGAGTGTCGACGAACGCGCGCATGCTCGGCGTCTCCAGCCGGTCGTCGATCTCGGGAACGCCGAGGTACTGGAACGCGATCGCCGGTCCACCCCGGTCCCGGGCCAGCAGGGCGAGCGCCGCACACAACCCGCCGCCCGCGCTCGTGCCGTGGATCGCGATCCTGGCCGGGTCGACACCCAGCTCCGCGGCGTGCTTCGCGGTCCAGGACAGCGCCGCGTAGCAGTCCTCCAGCCCGGCGGGGAACGGCGCCTCCGGTGCGAGCCGGTAATCCACCGACAGCACAACAACGCCCAGCTCGCGGGCGAATGCGAGATCGCGCGGCGCATCTGCCTCGATGCTACCGACGATGAACCCGCCACCGTGCACGTCGACGATCGCGGCAGGCGCCGCGATCCGGTCCGGCGTGTAGACGCGCACCCGGACATCGGGCGCGCCGTCAGGACCGGGCACGAACTCGTCGCGGACGGAGACCCCAGTGGTATCCGGCTCGCCGAAAATGTCGTTGAACGCGTCCTTCATCCGCGCGCGCGTGGTGGGCAGATCCGTGAAATCGTTCTCGGGGAGCATCAGAACAGCGGCGGCGAGCTCGGGGTCGAATGCGTACGCCATCGGCTTCCTCTCTGGACTCGGTATGTTGATCCCATTTTTCGGTCGCTTGCACGAGTTGTCGCACCCGCCGCGCGTTGCCGGTACGCGGCCGCCCGCCCGCCAACCTCGCGCCCGAACTTCTGCCGCCACGAGACCGCGCACAACCTCGATGCGCGCAACCGTCGGCGACGGCGGAGCATCTCGCTGGAGCGCCTCACCCTGGACACCGCGGTGTCGCATACGGTCAGGTCGAGACCACCCGCAGGACCAGCGCGGCAGTCGCGATGGCCAGCAGCACGCTTGGGCTCGGCAGGCCCTTGAAATCATTCTTGCGCAGGTGGGCGCCGACTGCGCCGACGAAATAGAGCACCACGCCGATGGCGGCCGCGATGCCCAGCGGCGGGTACCAGAGCCCGAGTACAAGGCCGAACGCGCCGGCGATCTCGCATGCGGCCAGGAGCGGGAGTCCCCACAGCGGCACGCCGAGCTCAACAAAGCCTTCGACGACGCCTTTGGGGCGGCGGGTGAGTTTGCTGGCTGCCGAGACCAGCAGAAGCAGGGCCAGCAGGATCGCGATGACGCCGTAAGCGGTGGACATGTCTGCTCCAGATGATCGAGAGGTGTGCGGTGGAGCCGCTGGCCGGCGGCTCAGCTCTGGCCGAATACGTTGCGCAGTGGCGGCAAGTCGCCGAGCGTGATTTCTATGAGGTCGCCGGGAACGAGAAAACGTTCGCTCACGAACCCGACTCCTGAGGGCGAGCCCGTGCAGATGACATCGCCGGGCTGAAGTTCGATGCTGGCGCTGATTGCTTCGATCAACGTCGGCACATCGAAAAGAAGGTCTCCGAGAGTGGCCTGCTGTCGCAGTTCGCCGTTTACAGACGTCGTCAATTGGAGATCGGCGTGGTCGTGACCAGTCGTCAAAATTCCGGGACCGAGTGGTTTGAATCCCGGAAAGCCCTTCGAGACCAACATGCCGGCCATATCGCGTTGCGCGGCAGCGGCCTTCTGCACATCACGCGCGGTCACGTCGTTGACCGCTGTCAAGCCCGCAACGTAGGACCAGGCGTCGGCGGCAGCGACCTGGTAGGCAGGTCGAGATATGACTACTCCGATTTCACCCTCGTAGTCCACCTTGTTCGGTGCCGACGGTGGCGGCGGAATGACCTCACCACTCGCGAGCACTCCGTCGCTCGCGATCGGGAGGAATAGTGGGGTTTCAGGCACCGGCTGTCCGATTTCGTCGGCGTGGGAGCGGTAATTGAGTCCGACGAGCACGATATTCGCGGGTAGCACCGGTGGTCTGAGAGTGAGTGCGTCGAGATTCACCGACGGTCCGGCTGGATGCCGAGTCAACTGGTCCCATTCTCCCGCGGCCAGGACGTCGTCGAGACTCTTGAGGCCGACCAGCAGAGTCGCGCCGCGATTGTCGACGCGGACGACACCATCGGTCGTAGTGAAAACCTGCATTCAGGACTCCTGACTCAACATTTCGGAGACAGTCGGGCGTGAGGTGACTGTGTCGATGACCGTGGTCATCTCACGCCGGCGAAGCAGCAAACCACCTGCGCCGTCGCGCACCCACGTGTCGCGGCAGTCGAAGATCGACATGGCGTATCCACCTGGTTCGGGCTCGATGCGGTGCACCGTCACAACGAAGTCGGCTTGAAACGACTCCTGATCACGGGCGGCGATGCGGAGGTTCGTCGGCACGTGGCGTGTGGTGTAACCGGCCTTCTCCCGGACGGCCATCAGTTGGTCGTACACCGGTCGACCGACCCGCTTCTCCCCCTGGCCGATAGCGAAATCGGCGGTCAGCTGCCCAAGCGAGTCGGTGGCATGGCCGGTGTCGACGGCCGCGAAACCCTCCGCCACGAGCTGTTCGAGCTGACCACGGAGCTCCATAGGAATAGTCACCCTACGATTATTAGCGCACTTGGATAGGATTTACAAGTCACTCGCATACGCTTGACGGTTGCATGCTCTACGGCTAGCCTGACATGTGGATGCCGAGCATCCGGTGAGTGCCAGACGTGGTTGACACACGGCCGGGCTGGCGCTCCCTCAGGCTCGCATCGAACGGACAACAAACGTCGGCACGTGCGTTGCGTCCGACGTCGTTGGCTGGGCCTAGCCCGCCGATAGCCAGCGGGCGGCAACCTGAGCAGGGAGGCGCAGATCATGTGTCGTCAACCGATACGTGGGAGAGCGCCAGGCTGCGCACGCCCGGGGAGGACCTATGGGGGCAATGTGTCCAACGGTCAGTCGGCAGGACTCGCGGCCTCGATCGATCCGAGCGTGAATGTAGTGGTCGCGCCGGCACCGGGATTGAGCGTCGGCGGCGATGCCGCTGTCCTACCGAGCATATCCACGACGCTGAAGCCGGGCATCATCACCACGATTCCGTTCAGCATCACAGCACTTGCCGGAGCGCATGGTTCGATCATCACCGACCATGCGCAGATCAAAATCGACTCGTGCATGGGTCCGGTGAGCCCACGGCCGTCCGCGATTTCCCGGTGGTCGAACATGCGCCAAGTGGGCCAACTCGCCAACCCGTTCAACTCCGCTGATCCCACCACCGATGAATCATTCGCGGTATAGCGAATGAGAGCCCGGAGCATGGCGGCTTCGCGTTTCCCACGTCGTTCTCGTGGCGGGATGCAAGGACCGGGTCCACGAGATCCCGAGTGGCCGGGGAGTCGACATCATCCTGGACTCGGTGGGCGGCGACCGCCTCACCGACAGTCCGCGCCGTCTCGCACCCAACGGGCGGGTCGCCGTTCTCGGTTCACCGGCGGTGAAACCCCCACCGTCAAGGTCAATCGCCTCCCCTGCGCAAGGTGTCGGTTCACGCTGCGGATTGGGGCGCGTACATGCATACCGATCGCCGCTACCCGGCCCGCCAGTGGGCGGCCGTCGAGCGACTCCTCGAATCTGGCGCGCTGCACCTCGCCGAATCCACGCGACCCAGTTGTTCGAACACGCCATCGAGGCACTGCGGGCGCTCGAAATCCGCTCTGCCCCCCGGCAAGTTCGCACTCTCCGTCCACCCTTCCTGACAATCAGGAAATTCGCGGCACTCTTCTACGAGAAAGTTCTCGATGAGCAACTCAACTTCGACGATTGATCCGGTACTGCTCATCGAGCAGCGAGGAAGTGTGCGGATCCTCACGTTCAATCGGCCCAAATCGCGCAACGCGCTGAACCCAGCCCTTATCGGCAGGCTCCGCACTGAACTCGCTGCCGCCGACGCCGACGAGAAGACCGACGCCGTCATCCTCACCGGCTCCGACCCCGCGTTCTGTGCCGGAGTCGACCTGCGGGAGTTCGCTAACATCGGCGACGATGTCAAGACATCAGATGACGGCGTACCCACCGGACACCCGTGGCGTCCGCTGGCCAAACCTGTGATCGGCGCGATCAACGGTGCCGCAGTCACCGGCGGCCTCGAACTCGCACTGGCCTGCGACTTCCTCATCGCCTCGGACCGTGCTCGGTTCGCCGACACCCACGCCCGGGTCGGGCTAGTACCCAGGTGGGGTCTGACGTCACGGCTTCCCGCCGCGGTGGGCCGGGGGTTCGCGCGACGCATGAGCCTTTCCGGCGACTTCGTCACCGCGGCGGAGGCTCTGCGGGTGGGGCTGGTGACGCAGGTGGTCGAGCACGAAACCCTATTGGCTGCGACGGTCGAGGCCGTGTTGTCGATAGTCGGCAACGACCAACCTGGCGTCCGCACTCTGCTCTCGTCGTACCGCCGTGCCGAAGAGCATATGGTCGATCCCGCGCTACAGGTCGAGGACGAGACCGCACAGAACTGGATGAAGGATTTCGAACCTTCGCGAGTCGCCGACCGGCGGGCGGAGGTAGTAAGCCGTGGCCGCATGCAGAATGCCGTCAGCAGTTCCCACGGATCGGCTGAAGCGCCGCTGCCGCAATCACATCGAGCCGGCCCGAGCCCGTCTTAATCCGGTCCGTGCCTATGAACGGCAAGGCGTTGCCCGATCTCAGCCCGAGTGGCGGCCGGAACGACGAAGAGCACTCCGGCTGAGGCAATATTTGTTGGCTGTCGGCACCGACAGCCAACCAGGCCCCCAGCAGTAGCTCATCTGTTGTGCTACAGGCTTGTCCGCCATCATCCCGACCCATCTGCCGAAGGGAAACCCACACCGATGAAGACCACTCTCGCTGGGCACACACTGCTCATGTCCGGGGGCAGCCGCGGCATCGGACTGGCCATCGGCATCGCGGCAGGGCGCCTCGGAGCCAATGTCGTGCTGCTGGCCAAGACCGACACGCCGAATCCAAAGCTTCCAGGCACCGTGCACACAGCGGCCGCCGAAATCGAGGCGGCGGGCGGGTCCGCGCTGGCTGTCGTCGGCGACGTACGCGACGAAACATCTGTCCAGGCGGCAGTCGCCCAGACCATCGACCGATTCGGCGGCATCGACATCTGCCTCAACAACGCCAGCGCGATCGATCTGCTCGGCACCGAAAACCTCGCGGTGAAGAAATTCGACCTGATGCAGCAGATCCAGCTGCGCGGCACCTACCTGCTCACCCGCGCAGCCCTCCCCTATCTCCGCAAATCCCCCAACCCGCACATCCTTTCGCTGTCGCCGCCACTGAACCTCGATCCCAAGTGGCTCGGCGCGCACCCGGCCTACACCGTAGCGAAATACGGTATGACCATCCTTACTCTCGGTTGGGCCGAGGAGTACCGCGATGCGCGGGTGGCCGCGAATTGCCTGTGGCCACAGAGTCTCATCGCCACCGCCGCCGTGCAGAATCTATTCGGCGGAGACCGGGCGATGAGCACCGCGCGCCGCCCCGAGATCGTCGCCGACGCCGCGATGCTCATCCTCACCCGTCCGGCTGCCGAACACACTGGTAACACCTACGTCGACGTCGACGTCCTTGCCGCACACGGTGTCACCGACCTGTCCGGCTATGGGCCAACCACCGGCCTCGTGTACGACATCTTCCTCGACCCGCCCCGCTGACCGAACCGTGCGATCCAGAAGGAGTCGAAAAGGTGTCTAACCAAAACGAACCTGTGTTGTCACGTCGCGAAGAGGCGGTACAGGTCTTGACCCTGAACAACCCTTCGAAACGCAACGCGATCAGTCTGGCGATGCGGGCGGCGCTCCGCGACCACCTCAACCGGGCGGAGCCGGATGTCCGCGCGATCGTCCTGACGGGTGCCGAAAGCTACTTCAGCCCCGGAGGCGACTTCAGCGACAGACGAGGGCCCGAGGCCGAGCGCGAGCGTTTCGAACACTTCACGGCCATCATCGACATGATGGTCGCCGGGAACCGTCCGGTTATCGCGGCCGTGGAGGGCGGCGCCCAAGGAGCGGGCCTTGGTCTGGTCGCCGCGAGCGACTATGTGGTATGCGGCGAAAGCGCCGCGCTGGCGGCTTCGTTCGTCAAACTGGGATTGACGGCTGACGCAGGGCTGTCCTGGTCTCTGCCGCAGCGCATCGGCGTTGCGCGGGCTCGCAGGATGGTCCTGAGCGGTGAGAGTCTGGATGCGACTACGGCCCATTCTTGGGGGCTCGTCGACGAGATCGTCGGAGACGGGGAGGCGGAGCGCCGCGCACTCGAAGTGGCCAAGCTCTGGTCCTCGCGCGCTCCGCTCGCCGTCGGAAACTTGAAGCGTGTTTTTGCTCGGGGCCAGTTGTCTCATCGCGATGCGCTCGCGCAAGAAGGCATCGATCAGCGCACGCTGATGGGGACTCGCGACACCATGGAGGCGCTGGTCGCGTTCCGGGAAAAACGCAAACCCGTGTTCGAGGGGCGTTGACGCACATGACGAGGAGCCGACCGGCCTCGCCGAACCAGGAACCTTGAACCTTGACGAACGTGTGTGCGGAGCGTGCTGCAAAGCTCAGTTTTCGACTCGAATCACCAGGGACGAAGGGTCACAGTCGTATGAGTGCCGATAAAGTAACACTGTCGATCGACGATCACGTTGCGGTCGTGGAGACGCATAGTCCACCCGCGAACTTCTTGAATCGCGACGTGCTCGCAGCGATCGCGGACGCAGGCGAGGAGGCTCAATCCGCTGGGGCCCGCGCGATCGTGCTGTGCGCGGAGGGTCGCCACTTCTGTGCTGGACTGAACCTCAGCGACAGGTCCGGCCAAGTCGATCCCCGCGATGCCGCAGCGGCTGTCTATCACCAGGGAATGCGGATCTTCGCGCTCGAGCTGCCCGTGATCGCAGCTGTCCAGGGGACCGCCCTCGGAGGCGGTCTCGGACTCGCATGCGCTGCCGACTTCCGGGTCGCCAGTCCCGAGACGCGGTTCGAAGCCAACTTCGCACGGGTCGGCTTTCATCACGGATTCGCACTGAGTGTCAGCCTTCCGCGGATCGTCGGGAATCAGCACGCCGCCTTCATGCTGTACAGCGGTGCTGAGGTCAGGGGCGAGCAAGCGCATCGAATAGGCCTGGCTGATCGCCTCGTCGCCCATGGTGACATACGGGACCAGGCGATCGATCTTGCGCAGGAGATAGCTGCCCGCGCGCCGCTGGCTGTGAAATCGATGCGACGCACATTGCGCCAGGACCTCATCACACAGCTCGACAAGGTCCTGGAGCATGAACTTGACGAGCAAGCCCAGCTCTGGCGGACCGAGGATTGTGCGATCGGGATTCAGAGTGCTCGGGAGCGTCAGGTGCCGACCTTCGTTGGCCGCTGACCAGGCACGCGCCGGGGGCGCCGTTGCAGGCGCCGTGTTCCTTCTGCCACTCTCGAGGAAGAACAGGGCCTGGGCTTTACCCAGGGTGACAGCTGATCGGGTTCACGGCGACGAAGTCGACGGTTGAGGTCCAGATCCACCCTTCCCCATCAGCCGAACACAGTGATACGCACGCTTGCAGGCGACATGAATATACTAGTGACTTGCATCACTGGTCATAACGCGATAGCCTTGGCACGGACAGCACGTCAGAGGGAAACGACAATGACGAGCAGAACCGTCGGTGGCAATCAGATAACCCCGCATAAAGTTTTATGCGCGTAGTCAAGGCGAGCCTCAAGCGAAGCGAGGGCCAGTGGATTTTCGAGATACACCCGCCGAAGCCGCTTTTCGGTCCGACCTGCGCGCCTGGTTTCGGAGCGACGGATCGAACGGCGAAAGGTGGGACCTGAACGTTCCAGCCGACGTCGTGGCAGCACGAGCTTGGAGCAGCTCGTTGCACGATGCAGGGTATGCCGGGCTGACGTGGCCTGTCGAGTACGGCGGTCGCGGGCTCGACCCGACTTATCAGGCGATCTTTTACGACGAAATGGTGGCGGAGCGCGCCCCCGTGCATGTCGGCATAATCGGACTCAACATGGCAGGGCCGACCATCATCGCGTGGGGCACCGCCCAACAGAAAGAGCGCTTCTTGGCGCCCCTGCTCGCCGCCCAGGAGCTCTGGTGCCAGGGCTTCTCCGAACCTGGCAGCGGATCCGATCTGGCAGGTGCGGCAACGCGCGCCGTACTCGACGGCGATCACTGGGTGATCAACGGACAGAAGGTGTGGTCCTCACACGCGCACATCGCAGACTGGTGCATCCTGCTGGTCCGCACCGACACGACCGTTCCTAAGCACAAGGGACTTTCGTTTCTTCTCGTCGATATGCATTCGGCAGGAATCGAAGTGCGGCCGCTGCGGCAGTTGACCGGCGAACCGGAGTTCAACGAAATCTTCTTTACTGATGTTCGGATCCCGCGTGAGTCGATGCTCGGACAACCCGGTGATGGCTGGGACGTCGCGATGACCACACTGATGCACGAGCGTGGCACTTTGGGTTTCCTCTTCGCCGCGGGACTGCAGTCCAATCTCTCCCGGTTGGTCGAATTCGTGGCGGAGACCGCCGCCGACGGCAGCACTCCCGCCGCCGACCCCACGGTCCGCATCGAGGTGGCACGCGAATGGGTTGCGGTCCAGGCGCTCAAGTTCACGAATTACCGGTCGCTCAGTCGATTGCTCGAGACGGGGATTCCTGGCCCGGAGTCGTCGATTACCAAAATCGCCTGGGCAGAGTCGAACCAGCGGATAACCACGTTGGCAACCCGGTTGCAAGGCATGGCAGGAGGACTGGCCGACGAATCTGCGGCCTGGAATGGCTTCTGGCAGCAGCAACAATTACGTAGTCGCGGAAACAGTATTGAGGGCGGCACCTCAGAAATCCTGCGGAACATCGTCGCCGAGCGAGTTCTGAATCTGCCGCGCGGCCGCTGACGCGGCGACCGACCAACCAGGAGCCATCGTGGACTTCACACTGTCCGAAGAGCAAGAACTGCTGCGCAAATCTGCTGCCGAATTCCTCGCAAAGCGAGCTCCGGTCGAAAGATCGATACTGTTCATCGATGACGACGGGGCCGGCTGGGATCCCGCCATCTGGCGCGAGATTACGGCACTCGGTTGGCTCGACGATGAACTCGACCTGCTGGACCAAGCCGTGCTGGTCGAAGAATGCGGCGCTGTGCTGCTACCTGCGCCGCTCTTCTCCACGTTTGTCGCGATGTTGGCCGGTGTCGAATCACCCCTGCGGCAACGCGGCATGGCCCGAGAAGGAGGATTGACCCTCGCCTGGGCAGAGAAGGGGCGCGGATTCGGCCTTACCGACGCCCTGTCCTCAGGCGCGACAGTCGTCAGCGACGCGACGATCACGGGCGGCAAGACGCTCGTCACCGACGCTGCCAAGGTCAGCGGATTCGTAGTCGTAGCGCACGATCATGATGGCCCGCAGTTGGTCTACGTCGACGCGTCCGATGTCCGTGTCCGCCCCCAGTCGACCTTGGACCGGTCGAGGCCGCTCGCCGACATCGAACTGGCTGGCGCATCACCACTCCGGCTGATCCCGTCGGCAGATGTCGTGGACGCGGTCGCCTCCATGGAACATCGGGCGTATGCGCTGGCCGCCGCCGAGTCCCTCGGCGTCGGACGGTCAGCGCTCGACCTAGGATTAACTCAGGCGCGCGAGCGGAGCCAATTCGGTAAGCCCATCGGCGCCTACCAAGCGGTGTCGCACCGGCTGGTCGATGCATACGCCGAACTTGAACTCGCACGATCACTGACCTATTGGGCGGTACACAGCCTGCAGACAGGCAACAACAACCGCGCGACGGCATGCGCCGCCGCGAAGGTGGCCGCGACTGCCGCGGCCGTTCACGCCTGCGAGGCGGCGATCCAAATCACCGGCGGTCTCGGCATGACCTGGGACCACATCGCCCACCGACTTTACAAACGAGCCATGTCTCTACAGTCGTACATGGCCGGCGAGCGACGCCTCTACCAAGACATCGCCGATGCAGTTCTTTCACGAAGCGCCTAGCATCCACGTACGATCTCACCCGCAGCGCGCCGATGCCCCCGAAGGGCCGCCGCAGCTGTCGTGCCTGAACCGAGTGTCCGGATGGCGCCGCAGCTCGACGAGCTGTGCTGGTTCTGTCCCGAGCTTCGCATCTTCTTTGCGCCACGGACCGAACCGTGGGAAGACCTGGTCGTCGAGCTCATGCTCGAGTAGCCGAACCTCTCCCACTCCACCAGCGCGTTTGCGCCGCGTTGGGTTCCACAGGCCGTCATCGACTGCACCGCTCGCAAGGCGCCGAAAAGTGCCTTCTCCGACTGCTACGCTGTCAGCCTCTTGTCGGAGCGGGTGTTCTCTGACCTCGATGCTGTCTCACAAGTGCGAGGAACGGGTCGGCGCAAGCGACAGCCGGACCAGCGCCGCGAACACCGCCCGATCGGCCCAATCCAGGCGTGGCTTCGGGGTGGCTCTGCGAGGAACGGCGACCTCGTGACGCAGGATAGGCAGCTCAATGTCTTTGGACGCCGACCCGCGGCCTCGTAGCAACAGCCAGCCGAGAATCCGGACAAAGAGCAAATACAGTAGGCGGTACGACACACCCGCGATCATGCCCCGCCGCCGGAGCGCACCGATCATCGCAGCTCACAGGCCCAGGCTGACTTCCGAAACCCGACAGGGGCGGCCGGGCACTGGTCGGCGGCCCGGACCGGGTCGTAGCCGCGACGATCCGCAAGACCCTCCGACAGCACCGACTGCCACCCGCACCCACGCGCAGTACCGACCAGACCTGGCCTTCCTACGCGCACACGCCAAGACCCGACTAGCCGTCGATCTTCCGAGGTACCCAGCTAACTGCGCGCCCGGCGGGGGGTCAACCGGGGTGTGATCCAGGACGCCGATCAGGCCGCTGGCTCCGCGACCTCCGGCGGACCAGGTTGAGCCAGATCGCCCTCGTCAGCAGGCCTAGCGGGGAGTCAGTACCAGCATCGGGATCTGTCGCGAAACCCTACGCTGGTAAATCTCGTACTGCCCGCGGAAGTTCGTGTTGGCGATCTGCCACAGCCGGGCATAGTCCGGGTCGTCGGGCAGCACCTGCCTGGCGGTAACCCCGAACCGCTTCGGGCCGACGTTGACCTCAACGTCGGGGTTGGCCTTCAGATTGTGATACCAGCCCGGGGACCGGGGATTGCCACCGTTCGACGCCACGAGCAGGTAGGTGTCATCGTCGCGAAAATAGACGAGCGACGTGGATCGCGCCTGGCCGGTCTTCGCGCCGATCGTGTGCAACAACAGGTTCGGCGGTGTGCCCGGTATGAACCGATGCCCGATCCGTCCATTGGTGCCCTTGTAGACTGCGTTGTGTATGCGTAGAACCCGCACTCCGATCTTCTCGACCCATCGGGGAGTGTCCATGAAGTCTGCCCTTCTTCCATTCTTATGTGATGTCGGAGGCCTATTGGCGGGGTACGGTGATGTCAGAACAAGCTGTAGCCGCCATCGATCGTCAGGGTGTCTCCGGTGTGATAAGCACTGGCGGGGCTGGCCAGGTAGGCCGCAACGGCTTCGAAGTCGTCCGGCTGTCCCCAACGGCGGGCGGGAATGCGCGCTTGGACCACCTCACTGAACCGCTCCCTCGCGAACAGCCCGTCGGTCATGGGGGTTTCGATCCAGCCGGGCAACACCGAGTTGGCGCGGATGCGGTATTTGGCGAGTTCGACGGCGATCGAGTTCATGATGGCGATCAGCCCAGCCTTGCTGGCCCCGTAGGCCTGGCCGCGCGGAACACCTTGGCGGGCAGCGAGACTCGCGGTGGCCACCAGGCTGCCGCCGTCGCCCTGCGCGATCATGACCTTCGCGGCCTCGCGCAGGGTGACGAAGGAACCCTCGAGGTTGATGGAGGTGACCCGACGGAAGTCCGCGAGACTCGTCTCCGCGAACGACGCGGCCCCTTGGGCTACACCAGCATTGACGAAACACGAATCAATGCGTCCCAATTCAGCGGCGGTGCGCCCGATCGCCTCGACAACCTGTTGTTCGTCGCCGACATCGCAGCGCAGAGCCAGCACTCGACCGCCGTGACCGCCCAGTTGAGCGGCCGCCGCGTCGTTCCGCTCCGTATTGCGACCAAGGATGCAGACGTCGGCGCCCGCCTTCGCCAGCCCGCGGGCAAAGCCCAGGCCGATTCCGGAGTTGCCGCCGGTGATGACGGCGACATGGCCACTGAGATCGAACATCGGTGTCATCGAAGGGATCCTTCGGTCGCGGGCAGCACTGCCTCAGCAGCTGGACAACGCCGCCGTATCGTATACGCAAGTCGCTTGCGTATACTAGTGGCACTCTCAATCTCGTTCAACAGTGAGCGGGAGGGGGCGCGGCCGGCAGGGTCTCCATGCGTGACGAGGTGCATGTGACACGGATATACCAGCGACTTGCGTAATTGATCGTGATTCGATAGCCTTGGTGCACGAACAACACGTCAGAGGGAGGCAACCATGACGAACAGGACCGTCGATGGCGATCAGGTGAGCCCATACCGACTCGCGCACTTGGTGTTGCGGGTGTCCAGCCTGGAGCGCAGCGTCGCGTGGTATTCCGAAGTGCTCGGTGCGCGTGTGGTGGGTTCCGGTGGCTTTTTCGCCGGACTCACCTACGACGAGGAGCACCACCGGATCGCCTTCATCGAAGTAGCCGGAACCGCCCGCGAGACGGAGACCTTCGGCGCCAGCGCCGTGGTGGAAGATGAGGCCGAGCGCGCCGCCGCGGCCGGCGCCGACGCCATACAGTTCTCCACCGAACCCGGACTCGAACACGTCGCGTTCACCTACGACAGCCTCGGTGGCCTTCTCAACACCTACGTGCGGCTGCGCGACCATGACATCAAGCCGATCCTCTCCATCAATCATGGCCCGACGACGTCGCTCTACTACAGCGATCCCGACGGCTTCCGAGTGGAACTTCAGATCGACAACCTGCCGATGGGTACCGCTCAAGAATTTGTTGACTCTCAGACGAACATGGTCGGTATCCCCATCGATCCCGAAGAGCTGCTGCGGCGCTACGAAGCGGGAGAACCGGTACAGACACTGGTGACCTGGGAAGCGTGGCGCCAGCCCGAACCGGCCACGTCTTAGCGATTCCCTACTACACCAGCGAAGTCTGACAGAAAGGCTCACATACCTCTTCTGTCAGACTTCGCAATCTTCACCTTGGATGTGTCGGCCTCGGCCGATCGCGCTATGCCATCAACGACTCCGGGTGCCGATCACCACGTCATGCAATCGACGAGAAGCTCCCGATCTGGAGTTGGACCGGCAGGCGCCCGTCGACGTCGCCCCAGATGCACACGCTGCGCGCTTGTTACGCCGCATTGGGCGCCCTAGGCTCAATGCCACGTAGCTTACGTTAATCATGCTGCGCGTGGGGTGCTGGTGTGGAAGGTGAGGGTGGGTGACCAGGGGCGGCGGGTACTGCTGGGTTCATGGGGTTTCTTGACGCGGTAGCTGTTGTGGCGGGCGCGCTTGACGGCGCGAGGCAGGTGGGGTCGCGTCGTTCGGGGTTGATTCTGTTGAGGTGCAATGGACAGGTCGACAGCTCAGGGTCCACATGACGTGAAACGCGGTCTTCAGGCAATTGATTATTGCCAATCCATAGTCGATAAGGAGAACCCTTCGTGAGTGCCATCAAAACCAGCTTCGGCTTTTCCAGCACCGCCGGAGAGGTCGCAGCCGGCGTCGACTTGTCCGGTCGTCGCGTCGTGGTCACCGGTGCGTCATCCGGCCTCGGCATTGAGACCGCTCGCGCACTCGCAGGCACCGGCGCCGAAGTCACCCTGGCTGTGCGAAACACTGCGGACGGTGAACGTGTCGCCAAGGACATCGCCACCTCCACTGGCAACGACGCACTGCACGTCGCAGCGCTCGACCTCACCGACCTGGCCTCAATCACGGCGTTCGTCGAGTCCTGGGACGGACCTCTTCACGTGCTGGTGAACAATGCCGGAGTGATGGCCAGCCCCGAAACCCGGACTGCGTACGGATGGGAACTGCAGTTCGCGACCAACCACCTAGGCCATTTCGCGCTCGCCACTGGACTCCACAATGCGCTCGCCGCCGACGGCGCCGCCAGGATCGTGTCGGTGAGCTCCACCGGTCACCTGATCTCTCCCGTGATCTTCGACGACCCGCACTTCACGACGCGGCCCTACAACCCGTGGCTGGCCTACGGACAGTCAAAAACCGCCAACGTGCTGTTCGCGGTAGAAGCGACTCGTCGATGGGCCCGCGACGGCATCACCGCCAATGCCCTTATGCCCGGTGTCATTATCACCAACCTGCTGCGCCACATCGGTGACGCGAACAACAACGCGTTCTCAGAAGATCTGCTCAAATCCGCGGCGCAGGGTTCGGCCACATCGGTGCTACTCGCCGTGTCGCCACTGCTGGAGGGTATCGGCGGCCGCTATTTCGAAGACTGCAACGAAGCCGAGGCCGTCGACCGTGCCACCAAGCGCGCTCCCGGCAGCGCGCCTGCGGGCGTGGCGCAAGACGCTCTCGACCCTGCGACCGCCGACCGACTGTGGACATTCTCCGAAGAACTAATCCTCAAAGCGACCGACTGACGACATTCTTGCTTTGGGCCGAACCAGGTTGCTAATGAATGGTTCCCAGATCCTCAACGACCTGACCACCACTTTGGTTCGATCTAATCGAACCAAAGTGGTGGTCAGGTCTCTTGCCGCTCCGCGGGGCCAGTTGGGCGAGTGAAAATTTTTGCGGTCAGCTTACGTTGGCGGGCTGCCCTACTAGTGGAGCTGGCCGGTGCGCAGATCGATAGGAGATGCATGACTCACTCGACTGGGAAGGGCCCGCTGGCTGGGGTCAAGGTCCTCGAGGTCGGCGGCATGGGACCCGCGCCGTTCGCCGGCATGACCCTGGCCGATATGGGCGCCGAGGTCGTCCGGGTTGAACGCCCCGGTGGCCTCGGGGTCTTTCCTGGCAAGCCCGAGCAGGACGTGCTCAACCGCGGCAAGCGCGGCGTGATCCTCGATCTGAAGCGACCCGAGGCGGTCGAAGCGCTGCTCGAGATGGTTGAGCGAGCAGATGTCCTGATCGAGGGCCACCGCCCGGGAGTGGCCGAACGGCTCGGCATCGGGCCCGAAGAGTGCCGGGTGCACAACCCCAAGCTCGTCTATGGCCGGATGACCGGGTGGGGGCAGGAGGGGCCGCTCGCGCAGACAGCCGGTCACGACCTCACCTACATCGCGATCACCGGAGCCCTCCACGCGATCGGCCAGGCCGGAGGGCCGCCCCAGATCCCGCTCAACATCGTTGGCGATTACGGCGGCGGGGGAATGTACCTCGTCGCGGGTGTCCTCGCGGCCCTGCGCGAGGCCGCGCTGACCGGGCTTGGACAGGTGGTCGATGCGGCGATCGTCGACGGTGTCGCTCACCTGCTCGCCGCCACCCACGCCCTAGTCAATACCGGCACCTGGGCCGAGAAGCGCGGGGTCAATCTGCTCGACGGCGGTGCCCCGTTCTACTCAGTCTACGAAACGGCCGGCGGCCGGCACATGGCCGTTGGTGCGATCGAGGCTAAGTTCTACGCGCAGCTGGTCGCGAGACTGGGGATAACCGTAGATCTGAAACAGCAGAATGACCGCGCGACATGGGCAGGCACCCGTAAAGCCATCGCGGAGGCCTTCGGCGCGCGCACGCAGGCCGAGTGGACGGCGGTGTTCGAAGGTACGGACGCATGTGTCTCACCGGTGCTGACTATGCATGAGGCTGCCGAACACCCGCATATGAAAGACCGAGGTGCGGTTTTCACCCGCGACGGGCTCTTCCAACCGGCCCCGGCACCCCGGTTCCCCGCCCACCCTGCGGTCGTGCCGACCGCGCCGCCGACTCCTGGCCTGCACACCAGAGAAGTAATCTCCGAGTGGGGCGTGGACCCGGAGCCGCTGCTCGCTTCTGGTGCGGCCGAGCAGGACGAGTCGGAGAACAGGGATGACTGACCGCAGGGTCCGGCCGCTGTCCTACAAGCCGTAGGTTTTGCCGATGATGTCACGTTGGATTTCGCTGGTACCACCCAGGATCGTGGTGACCAGGGTGCTACGAACATGCTTTTCCATGTCGAACTCTCTGGCATAGCCGCAGGCACCCATCATTTGCATGCCAGCCAGTGCAACCTGTTTCGCGGTCTCGGTGGCTTTCAGTTTAGCCATCGAGGCTTCACGGGCAAGCATCTTGTCGGGGTGGGCGTCGGCTTCGCGGGCGACGCTGTAGACCAGGAGCTTGGTGCATTCGATCTCGGTGGCGAGGTCGGCGAGACGGTGCCGCAGAGCCTGGAATGAACCGATCGGACGGCCGAATTGCTTACGCTGACTGACGAACTGCAGGGTGTCGTCGAACGCGCGGCGGGCAGTCCCGATGCCCTGGGCCGCGATGATGAGGCGCTCGAAGTTGAGCCCGGCCATGAGTTGACGCCAGCCGTTACCGACTTCGCCGATCACCGCGTCGGCGGGCAGCAGGACGTCGGTGAAGTAGAGGTCGTTGGTTTCGTTCAAACCGCCCATCAGCTCGATCGGGCTGATCTTGAGGCCATGGGTTTTGGCTGGCACGTGGAACATAGTGAGTCCCTCGTGCTTTCCGCCGCTGCGGTCGGTGCGCGCGACGAGCAGGATGTTCTCGGAGATGTGTGCGTTGGAACACCAGCTCTTCTGGCCGTTGATGAGCCAACCGTCCGAGGTCTTCTCAGCTTTGGTGCTGAGGTTGCCGACGTCGGAGCCCGCCTCGGGCTCGGACATCGAAATCGACTGGGACACACCCCGCACGATGCCGCGCAGCACATTGTCCTTCTGCGCTTCGGTGCCGAATTTCTGGTACGGGCCGCCAGTGATCAATGTCGGGCCGATCGCACTGATCGGCAGCATGCCGCGCGCGGTCTCCTCGAGCAGGATGCACATGTCCACCATGGTTGCGCCCGAGCCACCGTACGCCTCCGACACAGTCAAGCCGAGCCAACCCAGCGCAGCCATCTTCTCGTAGAGGGCCTGATTGTGCCCCTGCTCATCATGATTGGTGAGCTGGTCTCGCTGCTCGCGAGTGCCTGCCTCGCGCTTGGCGAAGTTGGCAATGGCCTTAGCGAATTCCTGTTGTTCCGAGCTGAACTCAACGCCCATGAGGGTGCTCCAGGTGGCTCGAGGGTGGAAATGGGGACATCGACTCTCCTTGCAAGTTCAAGACCCGAAGTTGGGCTGCCGGCGGGTGAGCATCGCCGTCGCCCCTTCGATGAAATCGGACGTGGTCATCAGCTCGATCTGGCCTACCGTTTCGCGTTCCAGGGCCGCATCGAGTTCGGTGAGGGTGGCGGCGTTGAGGGATGCCTTGGTCAGTTCCAGCGCGCGGCGCGGTCCTCTGGCGAGCTTGCCCGCGACGGCGTCGACGTGCGCGTCGAGTTGGTCGTCGGGTAGCGCCTTGGTGATGAGCCCGGCGGCAGCGGCCTCTGCGACCGGGAGCCGCTCGCCCAAGAGGGCCAGCGCCGCTGCCCGCACGCGGCCGACAGCGGCCGCGACGAGCGCGGTGGCGCCGCCGTCCGGCATCAAGCCGATATTGATGAACGGCATGAGCAGATAGGTACTTTCGGCGGCGTAGATGAGATCGGCGGCCAAGGCGAGGGACAGTCCGACGCCGGCGACGGGTCCGTTGATCCTGGTAATCACTGGGACCGGCACCGTGACCACCGACCGGATCATGCGATTAGCCGCATCCATCACGATTTCTGATCCCTTCCGGCCGCCCGCGTCGTGGACGGGCGAGGACACGTCGGCGCCGGTGCAAAACGCCTTGCCCTCGCCGGTCAGCACTACGACGCGGACCGACGAGTCGGTTGCCGCCTCGGTCAAGACGTCGCCGATCTCGATCATGCTGGCCAGGTCGATGGCGTTCATCCGGGCCGGCCGGGTGATGGTGAGACGCAGGAGACCTCCATCACGGTCGACTCGCAGGTTTTCGGTCGGGGTGATCTGCATTTCGTCCTTCTATCCGGCTACAGCGAGCGAGCGATGAGTTCTTTCATGACTTCATTGGCGCCGCCATAGATTCGCTGCGCGCGTCCGTCGATGAACATCTGAGCGATCGGGTATTCCAGCATGTAGCCGTAGCCGCCGAACAGCTGCACACACCGGTCGACGACCTGGCACTGTATGTCGGTGACCCAGTACTTGGCCATGGAGGCGGCGGCCGGGTCGAGTTCGCCGCGCAGGTGGCGGTCGATGCAGCTGTCAACGAAGACGCGCGCGATGTGAGCGACTGTGGCACATTCGGCGAGCTCGAATCGGGTGTTCTGCATGTCGAACAGTGTCTGCCCGAATGCCTTGCGCTGTTTTGTGTAAGCAACGGTTTCCTCGACGGCTCGCTCCAGCGCGGCGATTCCCATGATGGCGATAATCAGCCGCTCCCAGGGGAGCTTGGCCATCGAGTAGCTGAATCCCTTGCCTTCCTTGCCGAGCAGGTTCGCTACCGGCACTCGAACGTCGTCGAAGAACAGCTCGGCGGTGTCCGCCGCCTTCATGCCAACCTTCTTCAACTTCCTGCCGACCTTGAATCCGGCAGCATCCGCTGTCTCCAAGACCAACAACGAGATGCCGTGGACCGACGCGGCCGCAGGGTTGGTCTTGACTACAAGCACGACGATGTCAGCGGTGGCGCCGTTCGTGATGAACGTCTTCGCGCCGTTGAGTCGGTAATGGTCGCCGTCGCGGATCGCCGTGGTGCGCAGAGCTTTGAGGTCAGACCCGGCACCCGGCTCGGTCATGGCGACTGCGCCGAGCAGCTCGCCTGTCGCCATCCTGGGAAGCCAGCGCCGCTTCTGCTCCTCGGTGCCGTACGTCGCCAAGTAATGCGCGACGACCCCGCTGTGCGCGTGATTGCCGAAGCCGGTTTCGCCGCTGGCCGACGCCGCCTCGAAGATCGCCAGGTCGTGCGCGATCGAGCCGCCGCCGCCGCCATATTCGACGGGTATCGCCGCACACAGCAAGCCGAGCTTCCCAGCCTTAAGCCAGAACTCCCGGTCGATATGCTGCTGCTGTTCCCAGCGCTCCCGGTTCGGAGCTCCCTCGGTGTCGAAGAACTTACGAGCCATGTCCTTTAGCGCGGCGACCTCGTCGTCGACCCAAAGCGAGCGATACATTGTGGTTCCCTCAGAAGTTGAGGCCGCCGCCGCAGACCAGAGTCTGCCCGCTGACATAGTTGGATTCGGGCGTGCACAGGAGGTAGACGGCGCCGGCCGCTTCGACGGCTGTGCCACCGCGGCCGAGGGGAATCGACGTCTCCATCGCCGTAACCACGTCCGGGTTCACGCCGACCTTGATTGCCCTGCCATCTATGTCGATCGTGGCGCCCGCGCCGGCGGGCGCCTCGGTGAGGCGGGTTTTGATCATGCCAAAGGCAACGGAGTTGACGGTGACGTTATAGCGGCCCCACTCCTTCGCGAGGGTCTTGGACAAACCAGTGACACCGGCCTTGGCCGCCGAGTAGTTCGCCTGCCCGACGCTGCCACCCGTCCCCGAGAGTGAGGAGATGTTGACGACCTTGCGGCAGGGGATCGGCTCGCCGGCTTGCTTTGCCTTCTTGACCGCCGCGGAGATCACCGGTTGGGCGGCGCGCAGGATCCGAAACGGCGCCTTGAGGTGCACGTCGAGGATGGCATCCCACTGCTCGTCGGTCATCTTCTGAATCACCGAATCCCACGTGTAGCCCGCGTTGTTGATGATGATGTCCAGGCCGCCGAACGACTCGACGGCGGCCTGCACGAAGCGCTCGGCGAACCCCTCCTCGGTCACGCTGCCCGCACACACGACCGCCGTTCCGCCCGCGGCCTCGATCGCCGCGACAGTATCCTTGGCAGGTTCGACATCGAGGTCATTGACCACGACCGAAGCGCCCTCGGCGGCGAGCTTCAATGCGATCTCGCGGCCGATGCCACGACCCGAACCGGAGACAATGGCAACCTTGCCATCAAGAGTTCCCATGTTCTGCAATACCTTTCAGAGTGCGACGACGGCGTCGCCGGTCAGGGTGACGGTGCCGTCGGCGAGAGTGACGGCGAGCGCCAAGGTGGCCCGGCGTTCGCCGTCCACCTCATCGATCGAGACGACTTTCCCGGTGGCAGTCGGCTGGCCCAGCACCGGCGTGATCGCCGCGAACCGCACTCGGTAGGACCGGATCCGCTGCTGCGGCACCCAATCGGTCAACAGTCGCCCGAGGTAGGCCATCGACAGCATGCCGTGCGCGAACACATCGTCCAGACCCGCGGACCTGGCCACGTCGATGTCAATGTGCATCCGGTTGTGGTCGCCGGAGGCGCCGGCGAACAACGCCAGAGTGGTGCGCGAGATCGAACCGATCTTCAATGCCGGAAGTTCGGTGCCGACCTCGGTCTGCTGAGTCCATGTCATGTGACTGCTCCGGGGTTGCGGACGACGATTACCGTCTCCAGGTCGGCAACCGCTGACCCGTCGGCGCGGGTGATCGCGGTGTTCTTGACAATGAACTCCAGCGCTCCGCCCTTCTTGCTGTAGACGTCGACGATCCGTGGGGCCGCCGTGAGCGTGTCACCCGCGTATGCCGTGGAGTGATAGGTGAACGACTGCTCGCCATGTAGTAGGAAGCGCGGGTCGATGCCCTGATCGGTGACCCATCCGAACTGATCTGGATTTTCCAGCTCGATGGAGAACAGAAAAGTCGGCGGTGCGGGCAAATCAGCGTGGCCAGCGGCTTTCGCCGCATCGATATCGGTATACAGCGGGTTGGTCTCGCCGATCGCCTTCGCGAAAAAGCGAAGGCGCCCGGCGTCGATGGCGAGCGTTGTTACCGGAAGCTGTGTTCCGATGAACGCGGGGTCTACAGCCACTCAGCTCACCTTCTCATACAGTGTCACGACCGCTGCCCCACCGACTCCGATGTTGTGCTGCAGCGCAAGTTTGACGCCCTCGACCTGGCGGGCCTCGGCCTGCCCACGCAGCTGCCACACGAGCTCGGCGCACTGGGCAAGGCCGGTCGCGCCGAGTGGATGCCCCTTCGAGAGCAGACCACCCGACGGGTTGGTGACCACCCGTCCGCCATAGGTGTTGTCGCCGTCGGCGATGAACTTCTCGGCAGTGCCCTCCGGCGTGAGCCCGAGCCCTTCGTAGGTGATCAATTCGTTGGTGGTGAAACAGTCATGCAGCTCGACAACTCGAATGTCCCCCGGGTCGACGCCAGCTGCTTCGTAGACCTGGTCCGCCGCCGCTCTGGCCATGTCGTACCCGACCAAGTTCATCATGTCCGCACTGTCGAATGTCGACGCGAAGTCGGTCGTCATCGCTTGCGCTTTGATGACGACCGATGCATCGAGGCCGTGCTTGCGAGCGAACTCCTCGCTGCAGATCACCGCTGCCGCCGCACCGCAGGTGGGCGGGCAACACTGCAGGCGCGTCAGAGGGCCGTAGATATGCGGCGACGCCAGTACTTCCTCGACAGTGACCTGGTCACGGAAGACGGCATACGGGTTGTTGGCGGCATGCCGGCGTGCCTTGACAGAGATCTTGGCGAAGACCTCTCGCGCAATGCCATACTTCTCGGCGTACTGCCGTCCCGCGCCACCGAAATACTGTGCCGCGAACGGGGATTCGTCCTGACCTTGGACCGCGTGCCTCACTGCGTCGAACCGGTCGAAAGGTGTCGGCCGGTCCGACCAGTGCGTGCCCAGTGCGCCGCGCTGCATCTGCTCGAAGCCCAGAGCGAGCACACAATCAACAGCACCGCTCTCCACGGCCTGCCGGGCGAGGAAGAGCGCGGTGGAGCCTGTCGCGCAGGCGTTGTTGACGTTGACGATCGGGATACCGGTCTGGCCCACCCCGTAGAGGGCGGCTTGCCCAGAGGTCGAGTCGCCGTAGACATAGCCGACGTATGCGTGCTGAACCTGGCCATAGTCGATACCGGCGTCGGCGAGGGCCGCTATTGCCGCCTTCTCGCCCATCACGTCGTAGGACTCGCTTCGACTCGGGGTCGCGAAGGGAACCATCCCCACGCCCAGTACACGTGCCTTGTTCTTCGTCACCCTCCCAGTCATACTGCAAGTGAAACGATTATGCAAGCGGCTTGCATGTCAGGCTCGCCCGGCGCAGACTTAACCATCCGAGCCGCCGTCACCCGAGCAAGGAGAGATCGCCATGCCCGCCCGCTCGATCCCGACCAGTCACCCCGTCGCGGCGACGCTCTCGCATGGAGAAGGACAGTTGGCGGAGCTCATCGGCAAGATCACGGCCGCCCGTGGCATGACGACGGCCTGAGGTAACCGGCATCCGCAGACGGCGCACTTCAGTCGTTGCGAGTCAGCCCGCGGTTGGCTGCCGGGTCACGCTCGCACTACGACGTCACGACCGACCACCTACTCGCTTATGGAGTGACTGTATGACCACATCGACCGCCTCTCGACCCGCCGACGCCTCGGGCACCTTCGCCCTCGGCGGCGACGTGCCTGTCAACCGTCTCGGTTACGGCACGATGCAACTCACCGGCCCCGGTGTCTGGGGCGATCCCAAGGATCCCGCCGAAGCCGTTCGTGTACTGCGCCGCGCGGTGGAACTGGGCGTCAACTTCATCGACACCGCGGACTCCTACGGCCCGTTCGTCAGCGAGAGCCTCATCCGCGTCGCGCTGCATCCTTATGCCGACGATATCGTCATCGCCACCAAGGGCGGTCTCACCCGCTGCTCCGGCCCGGGCGACTGGCGTCCGCTCGGCAGGCCCGAATACCTGCGCCAGCAGCTGCATTTGAGCCTGCGCCACCTCGGGCTCGAACGGATCGACCTCTACCAGTTGCACCGCATCGACTCCGCCGTACCACTGGCCGATCAGCTCGGCGCGCTCGTCGAATTGCAGCAGGAGGGCAAGATTCGCCATATCGGCCTCTCCGAGGTGAGCATCGAACAGGTGCAGCAGGCGCGCGAGATCGCTGATATCGTCTCGGTGCAAAACCTCTACAACCTCGTCATGCGTAAGGCCGACGACGTCCTCGATTACGCCGAGGCCAACAACATCGCCTTCGTGCCCTGGTTTCCCATTGCCACCGGCCAACTCGCCCGCGCCGGCGGGCCGCTAGACACCTTCGCCAGTCAGCGTGGCGTCAGCCCTTCCCAGTTGGCCCTTGCCTGGCTGCTGCGGCGCTCCCCGGTGCTCCTCCCGATTCCGGGCACCTCGCGCGTCGCGCACGTCGAGGAGAACACCGCAGCCGCGACCATCACCCTCACCAACGAGGAGTTCAAGGCGCTGTCCGACGCTATCTGATCTACGGATCACCGGGCCGGCGACACCACTCACGAACAGCGGGGGCGATCACGGTCGAGTAGTGGACACCGCGCGGAATCCGGTGAAATATGGTCGATCGCGTCCGACCCGACCGGGAGCGATGGCCGCGGCAGTGCCGCGACGCCCTTAGCGGGCCGCCTTGCCCTCCATCGGGCCAGTCGCCGCTTCTGACACCCGCACGCACAGAGCCGATTCGCGCGCTGCCTGTGCCTACCGCGCCTCGCGCCGACAGGTCTCGCCGCCTGGCTCCGCCCTACCCGGTCACGCATCGCGGTCGCGCGCGGCGGGGATTGGGGTCAGACCTCGGCGGGAACTGGTGACCACAGAGCGTCGATCTCTCGCTCGACTGCCGCCAGGCTCTCCTTCGCGAGCGGGATCAGTTCGGCCATGGCCGGGTTCACCTCGGCCAGGGTGAGTTGGGCCGTGATGAAGCGCGGTTCCAGGCCCATCCCCGATACGCCGTGCGGGAGCCACGCCTCTGCGTGGTCCCAGCCTTCGCGAGGCGTTCCTTCGTTGTAACCGCCAC
Source organism: Amycolatopsis sp. (assembly GCF_025464955.1). Classification (GTDB taxonomy): domain Bacteria; phylum Actinomycetota; class Actinomycetes; order Mycobacteriales; family Pseudonocardiaceae; genus Amycolatopsis. The sequence continues at coordinate 27,737 of NZ_JAODNM010000098.1, forward strand.
CGCGTGAGGCGAGCACGATGAACTCCCGGCGTCCGAGCAAACCGGTATGCGTCTCCGCGTCGACCGACAGCCCAGGTGCGAGGCCCGGATGACTGCTGGGAGCGTTGTCTCGGTAACGGGTAACTGGCGGGTCTGGGGTCGAGTGACCCGTCGAAGACGCCGGCGAGGAACCGGGCCAGGTGCTCTAGGGGGAGCCGGTCGTCCAGCGACAACGCCCCACAGCTACTGCGAGCCGAGCTTGCGAAACCATAGAGACAGCCCGCCCAGCCGATCAGTGCTTCAAGGCTGTCGAATTGGTGGGTCTTTTCCTGCGGGCGAGTTCTACAAGTAGATGTGGTATGTCCATCGGCGGCAGCATTACTTCGATGAGCCATGCGTGTTCGGGGTCCGAGGCGCCTTGGAGTGCGTTCCGCAGTTCGCGGATGGTACGGACCTTCGCGGTGCGTACATTCGTGCCACCGAGCGCGGAGGGCAGCTCGGTCCAGTTCCATTGGACGATGGCGTGGTAGTCGGCCTTCGGGTTCTGGAGGATCCGTTCGACCGTGTAGCCGTCGTTGTTGAGCACGAACACAACGGGTCGGATACCGCGGGCATAGAACGTACCGAGTTCCTGCACGGTCAGCTGTGCTGAGCCGTCCCCGATGAACAGGACTGGTCGTCGATCGGGCCGGGCCAACGCGGCGCCGAGTATGGCCGGGAGGGTGAATCCGATCGATGACCACACTGGCTGGTCGAGCAGTTCGCATTCGGGTGGGAGTTGGAGATCGAGCGCGCCGTACAACGCTGTCCCGATGTCGGCGGCCACTGTCGTTGACGGCGGAAGCCAGTCCTGCACTCCTGCCCAGAATCGTGCGTGGTTCAGCGGTTCGTCGAGGTTCCCCCCGGGGTCGGACGCGGGCGTGGTAGGCGCGATCGGGCTGGCGTCGGTGAACTGGTGCTTGCTCACCAGTTGGTGTAGGACCTGCAGTGAGTCCTCCAGCCGCACACCCGGGTATATTGTCCGTCCGATCCGCGCGTGGTCGATCGTCAGCTCCACTGCGAGTGCGGAGTCGTAGCGGTGGGTGAAGGCTCCGGTGGTGAAGTCATTCTCCACTGTTCCGGCCATGACCAGCAGAGAAGCGTTGTCGATCGCTTCCCGGGCTTCGTCTGACCGGGTGGCTGTGCCGAAGTAGGTGCCCAGACTGGCCGGGTGGTCGGCATCTAGCAGCGGTTTCGATCCGGGCTGGAATGCCACCTGGACTCCGGGCAGTTCGGCGAGTTCGGCCACCGTCGTTTCCAGGCCCCGGCGATGTATGCGTGGCCCGGCCAGCATGGTGAGCTTCTGTTGGCCGGCGAAACGGCGTTCGAGGGCTTTGTGGAACATCTCGACCGCGGCAGGCTCACTGTCTATGGCTCGTAGAGGGGTCCGCAAGGGTTCGCTGGGGATGGGTGCGTTTGCTACGTCCAGCGGTACACCGAGGTAGACGGGTTTGCTCGTGTTCAGGGCGGTTAGCAGGACTCGGTCGATTTCCTGTGCTGCGGTGCGTGGATCCAGGATAGCCTGGGCCGCGGTGACTTCGCGGGACATCCGTTCGAACCGCAGGAAATCACCGTCGAGCAGGGTGTGGTGCAGCGGGGAGCGGCGCGCTATCGCCGCGCGAGGGGGCATGCCGACTATGTGCACGACGGGTACGTCTTCGGCGTAGCTGCCGGCGATACCGTTGATTGCTGACAACTCGCCTACCCCGTGGGTAGTGAGGAGAGCGCCCGGACGGCGGCCCACCCGGGCATATCCGTCCGCGGTGTAGGCGGCATTGAGCTCGTTCGTCGATCCCGACCACTCGATGCCCTCCACGGCGAGCAATTCGTCGAGAAGCGTCAGGTTGAAATCACCGGGCAGCCCGAATAGGTGGGTGACACCGAGCTGCACCAGCCGCGTCGCCAGGTAAGAGCCGACGCTTGCTGCGGTGGTAGCGGTTGCCATTTTGCGTTTCCTGACTTCGATGTGAGAACGGGTCTCTTGATTCGGAGGATTGCCGTCGGTCATGCTTTCCTCGATTCAGTGGGCCTTGTCCCGCGACAACACCTTCAAGCGTGTGGCCCTCGCTGCCGCTATCGGCGTAGCGACGCACGATGCCTTCGCGCCGGGGTGGGCAGCGGAATTCAGCCGATCGCCCTGTCCGCCCCTTCCCAGAACCTGGCGCGTACCGCCTTCTTGTCCGGCTTGCCCAACGCGGTCAGCGGCAATGAGTCCACCACCACGACCTGCTTGGGCGACTGCACCGAACCCTTGCGTGTCTTGACCGCAGCCTGGATCTCGGAGGTCATGGTCGCGATCGCCCTACCGTCGTCCGGAGCGCCCGGCCGCAGCACGACGACCGCAGTGACCGCCTCGCCCCACTGCTCGTCAGGTGTCCCGATCACGCAGACCTGCGCGACCGCCGAATGCTCGGCCACCACGTCTTCGACCTCCCGCGGAAACACGTTGAAGCCACCGGTGACGATCATGTCCTTCACGCGGTCGACGATGAACCAGAAACCGTCCTCGTCCTCGCGGGCTATGTCACCGGTGTGCAGCCAACCGTCCCTGAATGTCTCGGCAGTGACCTGGGGCAGGTTCCAGTAGCCCGCTGACAACAGGGGGCCGCTGACACAGATCTCGCCCGGCTCGCCCTGCCGCACCGGCTCGCCGTCCTCGCCGAGCAGCGCAGTCCGTGCCAGCGGAGTGGGTCGCCCGCACGAGGCCAGCCGCTTCTCGTCATGATCGGCCTTGGCCAGATACGTGATGACCATCGGCGCCTCGGACTGCCCGTAGAACTGCGCGAAGATCGGGCCGAACCGCTCGATCGCCTCGGCCAGACGCACCGGATTGATGGCCGATGCGCCGTAGTAGACGGTTTCCAGCGATGACAGATCACGGGTCCGCGAGTCAGGGTGGTCCAGCAGCGCATACAGCATCGACGGGACCAGCATCGTCGCCGTGATGTGCTGCTCCTCAATGGTTTTCAGCACCTCAGCCGGGTCGAATCTCTTCAGGACGATCATCTCGCCGCCCTTGACGACGACTGGGGTAAAGAACGTCCCACCGGCATGCGACAGCGGTGCGCACATCAGGAACCGTGGGTTGGCCGGCCACTCCCATTCGGCGAGCTGGATGGCGGTCATGGTCGCCATTTCCCTCGCCGTGCCGACGACACCCTTCGGCTTGCCAGTGGTTCCGCCGGTGTAGGAAAGGCCGATGACATGATCGGGTCGCAGGTCGGCGGCGACGAGCGTGCGCGGACTGAAGCCGGCCGCTGCTGCAGAGATATCGGTGCCGACGTCGCCGAGCTGGGCAGGCACTGGGCCGATCGTGAGGATCTGGCTGAGCGAGTCGACCTTGTCCACCAGGCGCCGTGCGCGCTCGACGAACATCGGATTGGGGTCGATGACCAGCGTGGTGACCCCGGCGTCGGACAGCGCATAGGCGTGGTCATCAAACGAACCCAGCGGGTGCAGCGGTGTCCGCCGGAAACCTTGGGTCTGGCTGGCGCCGGCCATCATCAGCACCTCGGGACGGTTGAGCGAGAGCAGCGCGACGGCGGCGCCTGTCCCCGCGCCGAGCGCCTCAAAGGCCTGTATGTACTGGCTGATCCGGTCAGCGAGCTGGCCGCCGGTCAGCGTGGTGTCGCCAAGGAACAGCACCGGCTTGTCCCGGTGGCGCCTCAGCGCGGCGGCCAGCAGGTGACCGGTGTGGTTGGGGTTGCGCGGGTCGTCACTCATAGTCACAGAAGTAAATCGCATATAAGAGTCAATAGCAAGTGCTTCCCAACCGTGCGATGACACGGACTCTCCTCGCGTCGCACTCGTGGCACTGTCGAGGCTTTGACGGGCTCTACGCCACGACGGCGCCGGGTCGGCATGACCCGCCGTCAGCGCTTGGCCAGGCCTGTGCGACCAGCAAGGATGCGCCCGGTACAGCAGCCCGCCCAGGGTGACGGGGATCACCGAGACACTCATCCCCCACCGAATAAGCAGCCAGAGCGCCAACGTTCGGCAGTGTCGGCGGGCGCGGGCAGCACAAAAGCTGCCCCGTGTCTGGTCGCAGTCGCGCAGCACGACCGGCTAAAACAAGTGATCGGCATTTGCAGGCCCCATGCTCCTCCTTGTAAGATGTTCATCCTGCGGGAACCTCGCCTCACGAGCCCCATGCAGGCAGCGGTGCCGCGCCGAGCGGGTTCGGTAGCTGCACGTCACCGTCGGTGACGTGAATTGGTGAGGCTTTCTGGGAACGGTGAGTTGGGTTTCACTGAGCTTCAGACTGCGACGCGGCAGCCCGACAGCGGGAGAGATCCAATGAGCATCCGAGCTTTCATCCGCCCGGTGGTCTCGTCGGCACAACGCAGTGATCGATCACAACGGCTCGGGTCGACTGATAGCATGCTGACGGTTGGACGAGACAAGAGGTGCAGAGGATAATGGCGGACGAGTTGACAGAAGAGCAGCCAGTCGGCAGGCGTGAGCGTAAATTACAGCAGACGCGATCTTCGCTCACCCGCTCTGCGCTGGAACTGTTCGCAGAACGCGGGTTCGACGCGGTAACGGTCGTCGACATCGCCAACCGTTCGGATGTAGATCCCTCGACGTTCTTTCGGCACTTTCGCTCAAAAGAATCCTTGCTCTTCACCGACATGGACAGCTACGTCGAGACTGCTCGGCCATTACTTAACGAAAGACCGGCCGACGAATCTTTGATCGAGAGCTTGCGAGCCGTCAACCTTCACCTCTCCGAAAACTACGACTATGACCTAGAAAACCTGCGAGCCGAACTGAGCGAGTCATCAGCAGAATTGCACGCACAAGTCGTCATTCATCGCGAGCGAATGGTTGTCGCCCTTACCCAACTGATCGGAGAACGTCTGGGCATCGACTCACAAAGTGATCCGAGGCCTTATCTCGCGGCCACTGTCTGGGAATCGGCATTCGGATGGTACCGCCACCGGAAAGTATCGACACATCGGCGAGTTAAGAGTACGGTCACAGCGGTCAATGAAATAGTGGATATCGTTCAATCCGCCAATGCAATTTTCCACTTGCGCCCCGATTCATCGGCTGCGTGAAAGAAACAGTCTGACCGTTGACTCCTATTGGCGCCCCGAAACGTGTCGGGACGCAGTACCGCGCACGATCTTGGCGCGACGCCGATGTTCGTACCGGTGAATAGCACTGCATTCCGAATACGACACGACGCAGGACGGTGTAGATGGACAGTCGCCGAACTGGGCTTCGGGCACGATGGTCGGACCGTGCGCATCGCACGCCTGCGCGGGCCGCTCACGCGGCGCAACGCTCGGACGTGAGCGCATGATCGCGGATATCGCCGATTGGGCCTTCCAGCTACGCCCGGACGACAGCGACCTCGAGCTTGCTCACAAGGCGCTGGTCGACACCGTCGCGGTGACGTTGGCGGCGTCCGACGAGCCTGTCGTACAGATGACAACGGGTCTCCCGGAACCCCTGCGTTGGGCCGCAATCGGGCACGCGTTGGATTTCGACGATGTGCACTTGCCATCGAGTTCCCATGTGAGTGTCGTGTGCGTCAACGCGACGCTGTCGGTCGGAGGTGGCGCGCGGGAATACCTCGCAGCGGCGGGCGCCATGGCGAGGATCGGAACGGCGTTGGGTTGGCGGCATTACTCGCAGGGTTGGCATACCACCTGTACAGCGGGCGCACCGGCGGCTGCCATAGCAGCCGGCCTCACCCTGGGGCTCGACGTTGCCGGATTGGCCCGAGCGATGGCACTGGCGATACCCGGTGCGGGAGGGCTTCAACGAGCATTCGGCACAGCCGGCAAAGCCCTGCAGGTGGGATTCGCCACCGACGCTGGAGTCCGAGCCGCGCGACTGGCAGCGGCTGGCGCGACCGCTGCTCCCGCCGTCCTCGATGATTGGTTTCGACTAATGGGAGGAAGGGCGGATCTGGACCTGTCCGGGCCGACCATACCGGGAGGTTTTGCAATCAAGTTACATCCCTGCTGTTACGCCATGCAACGTCCGATCAGCGCTGTCCGAGGACTGTCACGACCGGGCAAGGATCTGAGTCTCATCGAGAGAATTCGGGTACATACCCCTCAGACTGGTATGCAACCGCTCATCCACCACAACCCGAGCACGGGGTTGGAAGCCAAGTTCAGTATGGAATACGCAGTGGCGACCACGCTGGTCGACGAGTTTCCCGGAATAGCGGAGTTCACCGACGCCTCAGTAAACCGAGCCTCGATTCGCGCCTTGATGAATCGAGTTGAGGTTGCCGCCACACCTGGACCCGCTGAAGGCGTGATGGATGGCGAAACGCGAATCGAGATCGAATGGACGGACGGGACGGTTACCGAGTCTGCGCTCGATCTACCGTACGGCCACCCTGAACTGCCCGCCAGCGCCGACGACCTCTCCGCGAAGGTGACGAGCTGCGTCGGCCACGCGCGTGCCGCGGCGATCATGGACCTGAGTTGGCCCGACGCCGCAGACGTGCTGCGCCGCAACTTTTGACGAGGCGAACACGAGAAGCAGCCGCGGCCGAGCATTAGGGCAGGTTGGCGCGAGCAGGCCCACCCGCTCAGCCGGGCGCCGCGTCCTAGGCGACCACCAGCGGACTTCGCCTCGACAGAGGCCTACGACGCACATGCGTCTAGACAGAGGGCGCTGGCGGTGAGAAGACACTGGTTCGCTTCATCGCCAGTCGTCGTCCACGTACAGCCATCGACCGAGCGATCTTCGCGCTGGCCTCGTCTATCATCTCGTCACCGAGCATGACAGCACCCACCGATCCGCCGGCATCGGAGGTGTAGTACGCGTAGGCGTCGAGAATCAGCTCCGCCTTGTCGTACGACTCTTGGGGTGGAGAGAACACCGCATTGGCTACACCGATCTGACCGGGATGGAGAACCCACTTTCCGTCGAATCCGTATGCGGCGGCGCGTTCGCAATAGCTGCGATATCCGTCGAGGTCGTGAATCTTTGCGAACGGACCATCAATGGCTTGAACCCCGTGCTTGCGTGCAGCAACGGCGATATCCATCAGCACGTGATCGAACGGATTGGGGCCGTGGTCGAGATCCCCTCCCCCGATGGTGAGTTGTGGCATGTGCATTGCCGCACCGAAATCTCCCGGGCCGAAGATGATCGTCTCGAGGCGGGGCGTCGCCGCGGCGATCGCGTCGATGTCACTGAGCCCACCGGGGCCTTCGATCTGCGCCTCGATACCGATACCACCCTGAGGAAGGCCCAACGACATCTCAAGCTGATTGAGGAGTACGTCCAGCCACAGGATGTGTGCGATCTTCTCGACCTTGGGCAACATGATGCAATCGAGGTGCTCCCCCGCATGGGTCACGACACTGATCACGTCGTCGTAGGCCCACCTCGTGTCCGCGTCGTTGATACGCACGGCCCGCGTCTTCCCTGTCCAAACTCCGTCGCGGAGAGCAGCGATAATATTTGCGCGCGAGCCGGGCTTGGCCGTAGGGGCAACCGAGTCTTCGAGATCGAGGAATACCTGATCTGCCTGCAGGGTCTGCGCTTTCTTGAGCATCTTCTCGCTGCTGCCAGGAACGGCGAGGCAGGAGCGCCGGGGCCGATAGGGGCGTGGCATGGAATCCTCTTTTCGATTGCGCTGAAGAACCGATGGGCAGCGGGCCACACTCCGACTACGACATGCCATATAGTGGCATAGCAGACCGCAGTTCGGCACACTTGAGGTTGTCATCGGCTCCGGGCGGTGTCAACGGCCGAGCTACACCTGCTCTACGTCGACACCACTGACCCCGCCACGTCAGGATCCGACCGCTCACTGGACTGGCGTGCCATTATGTGGTACAAACAGGCATGGAGGAGTTGCGTGCCGACGACGGAACTGCGGCCGACGGCGGCGGCATGAGAAGTCTCCTTCGGGGACTTCAAATGCTGGAGGTTATCTCAGAACACCAGCCCATTGGCGTTGGCGAGCTTACCAAGATGCTCAAGCTACCGAAGTCGACCGTCCAAAGGACTCTGGTTTCGTTGGCTCAAGCTGGATGGCTGGAACCCGCGGGCTCCGAACGAACCCGCTGGGAATTGACGCAGCACGTGTGGATGATCGGTCAGCGCGCCAGGAAAAACACACTCCTACGAGATGTCGCGATGCCTCTGATGAGAGAGCTCGGCGCAACGACCGCTGAAACTATTCACTTGGCGGTGCCCGGTGGCACACAGGGTGTGGTCACGCTGGATCGGGTGGATTCGACACAACCCGTTCGCGTCTACAACCCGATCGGTGCGACCTTTCCGTTCCACTCGTGCGCCTCCGGAAAGTCGATCTTGGCATTCTGGCCGCAACAGCGTGTCGACGAGGTCCTGTCGCGCCCGCTGCTCAAGATGACAGACCGCACGACTACCGATCCCGAAGCATTGCGGATCGAGCTGGACGAGGTCCGTCAGCGTGGATATGCACTCAATACGGCGGAGAACCGGCCAGGAGTATGCGCGATCGGATGTCCGATCCTGGAACGAGACGGTTATGCCGTCGCGTCCGTCGGCATTTCCATGCCGCAGGACCGCTACGACTGGCGCCATGTTCCGAAGTGGGGTGAGCAGCTGATCGCGGCCGCCAAAAAGATCGAAAGCGCCTGGGTCTCATCCAACGCGAACTGACACGCGCACCGTCACATCACCTACCGTGGCGAGGACCCGTCTCGGGCGATCCCGGTGACTGCCCGGATCAGTGCGGCGCGCTACTCGCGTTGACTGCCGCCCTCATCTACACACGGATCGTTCGGCCCCAAGACGACACCATGATCACCACCCTCACAAGCTGCGATCATGCCGCAACCACCCGATGGTCCCGTCGCCGGTCAGATGACTGCGGTCGATCACACAAGTCACTTGCTATTCCTATCGACTCTCGCGTAGCATCGAGTCGGCGGAGATGAAGGATTGGTAGCAGCTCGGCGCAGACCGGAAATACACCGACTGGAGCGATGGCTGTCCGCGGAGGCACTGCGGCGATCGACAGAGGCGTCCAACTGCGTTCGCTCCACCGGCGGCAGTAGCCCTGTCAGACGGAATGAGATTTCCTGCTCGGCCGCGAATTTCCGCGCCTGAACGCCGGCCTACTCAACAGAGCCTTCAAACAGGTTCGAACGACCGCGCGTCAGCCGATTGCCGGCACGCGAACAGGAAGGAAGTCGCAGTGACGACGGAGGCGTTCATCTATGAGGCCATTCGGACCCCGCGCGGGCGCGGGAAGAAGATCGGTTCGCTGCATTCCATTAAGCCGACCGACCTCATCGTCGGTCTGATCCAGGAGTTGCGCACCAGGTTCCCCGACCTGGAGGAAGATCGTATCTCCGACGTGGTCCTCGGCGTGGTCACCCCGGTCGGTGACCAGGGCATGGACATCGCACGCACCGCTGTCATCGTGGCCGGCCTGCCGGACACCGTCGGTGGCGTCCAGCTCAACCGCTTCTGCGCGTCCGGCCTCGAGGCCGTGAACATCGCCGCGCAGAAGGTCCGGTCGGGCTTCGAGGATCTCGTGATCGCGGGTGGCGTCGAGTCGATGTCGCGCGTCCCGATGGCCTCCGACGGCGGCGCCATGGCCATGGATCCGGCCACCAGCTACGACAGTTTCTTCGTTCCGCAGGGCATCGGCGCGGATCTGATCGCCACGATAGAGGGCTTCAGCCGCGACGACGTCGACGCCTATGCGGTCCGTTCGCAGGGGCTCGCCGCGGCCGCCTGGTCGGGCGGGTACTTCGCCAAGTCTATTGTGCCGGTGACAGACATCAACGGCCTCGTCGTCCTCGACCACGACGAGCACATGCGCCCCGGCACCACGGTGGATGACCTGGCCAAGCTCAAGCCGTCGTTCGCCATGAGCGGTGAGATGGCCGGATTCGACGCGGTAGCACTGCAGAAGTACCACTTCGTGGAGAAGATCAATCACGTTCACCACGGCGGCAACAGCTCGGGCATCGTCGATGGCGCAGCACTCGTACTGATCGGCTCGGAGGATGCCGGAAAAGCCTCCGGGCTGATCCCGCGCGCCCGGATCGTCGCTACCGCAACCACTGGCGCCGACCCGACGATCATGCTGACTGGACCGACGCCATCCGCCCTGAAAGCGCTCAAGGTCGCTGGCCTGACAGTCGACGAAATCGACCTCTTCGAACTGAACGAAGCCTTTGCCTCGGTCGTCCTGAAGTTCCAGAAGGACCTCAACATCCCTGATGAGAAGCTGAACGTCAACGGTGGCGCAATCGCGATGGGCCACCCGCTCGGTGCGACCGGCGCGATGATCATCGGCACCATGGTCGACGAGCTGGAACGCCGTAACGGGCGCTACGCCCTGATCAACCTGTGTATCGGTGGCGGCATGGGCGTTGCCACCATCATCGAGCGCGTCTGACACCGACCGGCCGCTGAGAATTCAAGGAGGCACCGAGCAGTGACAACGACTGAACTGAACAACATCATCGGTTGGGAGCAGGACGCAGACGGCATCGTCGTCCTCACCATCGACGACCCGAACCAAAGCGCCAACACGATAAACGAGGCCTACAAGGCCTCGATGGCGGCGACTGTGGACCGTCTCGAGGCAGAACGGGACAGCATCACCGGTGTCGTCATCACGTCGGCGAAGAAGACGTTCTTCGCGGGTGGCGACCTCAAGGACATGAAGAAGGTCACCCCGGAAGACGGCCAAACGATCATGAACGACCTGGGTCAGCTCAAGGGCGATCTACGTCGCTTGGAGACGCTGGGCAAGCCGGTCGTCGCCGCAATCAACGGTGCCGCGCTCGGTGGTGGTCTGGAGATCGCGCTCGCCACTCACTACCGCATCACCGCGGACGTGCCGGGTGTGCAGCTGGGCCTGCCCGAAGTCAGCCTGGGCCTGCTGCCCGCCGGCGGCGGTATCGTCCGCACCGTGCGTTTGCTCGGTGTGCAGGGCGCGCTGATGGGTGTGCTGCTCCAAGGCCAGCGCAACAACCCGGCCAAGGCCAAGGCCATCGGCCTCGTGAACGAGCTCGTCGGTTCGGTCGAGGAGCTGGTGCCCGCCGCCAAAACGTGGATCAAGGCCAACCCCGAGGGTGGCGTGCAGCCCTGGGACAAGAAGGGCTACAAGATCCCCGGTGGCACCCCCTCCACCCCGGCGTTCGCGGCGAACCTGCCCGCGTTCCCGGCGAACCTGCGTAAGCAGATCAAGGGCGCGAACATGCCGGCGCCGCGCGCCATCATGGCCGCCGCGGTCGAAGGCGCGCAGGTTGATATCGACAACGCGTCGCTGATCGAGTCGCGCTACTTCGTTTCGCTGCTGACCGGCCCGGTCGCGAAGAACATGATCCAGGCGTTCTTCTTCGACCTGCAGGCCGTCAACAACGGTGGCTCGCGGCCCAAGGATGTCCCGAAGAGGGAGATCCGCAAGGTCGGCGTGCTCGGCGCGGGCATGATGGGCGCGGGCATCGCCTACGTCTCGGCCAAGGCCGGCTACGAGGTCGTGCTTAAGGACGTCACCATCGAGGCGGCCGAGCGCGGCAAGAATTACTCCGCGAAGATCGAGGCCAAGGCCCTCTCGCGTGGCAAGACCACCGAGGAGAAGTCGAAGGCGTTGCTGGACCGGATCAAGCCGTCAGCGGACGCGGCCGACTTCGCCGGTGTCGACTTCGTCATCGAGGCCGTCTTCGAGAACACCGAGCTCAAGCACAAGGTGTTCCAGGAGATCGAGGACATCGTCGATGCCGACGCACTGCTCGGGTCCAACACCTCAACCCTGCCGATCACCGGTCTCGCGACCGGCGTGAAGCGCCAGGAGGACTTCATTGGTATCCACTTCTTCTCGCCGGTCGACAAGATGCCGCTGGTGGAGATCATCAAGGGTGAGAAGACCTCCGACGAGGCACTGGCCCGGGTGTTCGATTACACCCTCGCCATCAAGAAGACTCCAATCGTCGTCAACGACGGCCATGGCTTCTTCACCTCGCGCGTCATCGGCACCTTCGTCAACGAAGCCGTCGGCATGCTGGCCGAGGGCATCGAGCCCGCCACCATCGAGCAGGCCGGTCTGCAGGCCGGTTACCCGGCCGCGCCGCTGCAGCTCTCCGATGAACTGAACCTGAAGCTCAGTCAGAAGGTTCGGGCGGAAATGGCGAAGGCGGACGTGGACGCGGGTAGGTCCGCAACCGAACACGCGGCGTTCGCGGTGATCGACACGCTCGTCGAGGCGGGTCGCCCCGGTCGCCTCGAGAAGGCCGGCTTCTACGACTACGACGAAGACGGCAAGCGCATCGGCCTGTGGCAGGGTCTGCGCGACACCTTCAAGACCAGCACCGAACTGAGGGTTCCGTTCCAGGACCTGATCGATCGCATGCTGTTCATCGAGGCCATCGAGACCCAGAAGTGCTTCGACGAGGGCGTGCTGATGACCACCGCCGACGCCAACATCGGCTCGATCCTCGGCATTGGCTACCCGGCCTGGACCGGTGGTGTACACCAGTTCATCGTCGGCTACCCAGGTGGCCAGGAGGCCTTCGTGGAGCGCGCCGACTACCTGGCCGAGAAGTACGGCGAGCGTTTCACACCGCCCGCCTCGATGAGGTCCTGATTGGTTGCCGGTTACGACAGCCGGCCAAACATTGCTCGGCCGGAGTGGCCTTCGTCGTTCCAGTCGCCACTCCGGCTGAGATCGGGCAACGCCTTGCGTTCATCGGCACGGACCGGTTAAGACGAACTCACGCCGGCCCGATGTGATTGCGGCAGAGGTATTTCAGCCGATCCGCGGGAACCGCTGACGGCCCGATAAGCCGACCGCCGCGCGTTCAACCCACAGTGACGCGGTCTGGTTCCCCGCTCCCATTGCTCTGGGTGCCCAGCACGCCCGCACGGTGCAGTTCCGAGATCTGAGTGGCGGAATACCCGAGCGAGGTGAGTACTTCGTCGCCATGCTCACCTAACAATGGTGCGCGGCGTGTCTGTGGCCCCGGCGTCCGGGTGAACTTCATCGGTCGTCCTACCACTGCGAGAGGTTCCGGGCAGCCGGGATGTTCCACCTCGACGATCATATTTCTGGCCGCGATATGCTGATCCTCGAACAGGTCGGCCGCATCATGTACAGCGCCCACCGCCACGTGTCCGCCCAGGGTGTCGAGGATCTGGGTGACTGTTCGGCTGCCTGTCCACTCGGAGAGAAGATTTCGAACATCTTCGGCGTGCCGCACTCGGGCGGTGTTGGTGACGTATCGCTCGTCGGCGCTCAGTTCGGGTCTACCGATCAACCTGCACAACAGGTCCCACTGATGGTCACGAGGAGTCGCGATCGTCACGTGACCGTCTGCGGCGGGGAACAAGTCGAACGGGCAGAGTTGAGGATTGCCGTTGCCCTGTGGTTTCGGCACTACACCGGTATAAGAATGTTGATAGATGATCCGTTCACACAATGCAACGACCGAGTCGTACATCGACACGTCGACGAATTGGCCTTCGCCGGTCCTCTCCGCGTGCCGTAGCGCAGCGAGCACGGCCACCGCAGTGAAGATGCCCGGGAATATGTCACCAGCGCCCGGCCCCACCTTCGTCGGATGATCGGCATCGGGACCGGTAATCCCCATCAACCCGCCCATCGCTTGGGCGACAACGTCGTACGAGGGCCACGTCGAATACGGGCTTTCACCGGTACGTGGATCGCCGAAACCCCGCAGTGCCGCATACACCAGTTTCGGATTCACCGCTGAGAGGCGCTCGTACGGCAACCCCAGGCGTTCCATGACACCGACCCGAAAGTTCTCCACCAAAACGTCGGCTGTTTCCACCAGCCTCAGCAGGATATCCCTTCCTGCTTCCGTTTTCAGGTCCACTACCAGGCTTCGCTTGTTTCTGTTGATGCTCTGGAAGTAGCCGCCGAATGCCCGTGTGACATCTTGACTGTGGTACGGGCCCTGCTGACGAACCGAGTCGCCGTCAGGCGATTCAACCTTGATGACATCGGCGCCGAGGTCGGACAGGACCATTGTGCAGTATGGGCCCGAGAGTTGGGTCGTCAAGTCGATGACCCGAAGTCCGTCGAGAGAGCCCCTGCTCATGTCGAAGGAGTTTCGACTTCGTGGAGCCGACGTTTGATCAGCACGGTACGTTCACCCTCGAAGACCACCTGGTCGCGCTGATTGACGCCGTAGTGTCGGAACCGCACGATGCCGGCATCCGCGCGAATGCCGTCTGGCCACGCGTCGAGAACCTCGGTAAACGCATACAACGTATCTCCGTGAAAGACAGGCGTGGAAAACCGAACCTTGTCCAACTTTAACTCCGCGATGGCATTTTCGGCGGTGTCTTGAGATGCCAACCCGATAATCATGGAGGCGGTAATACCCCCGAAGACGATTCTTTTCCCGAACTTAGTGCCGGCCATGAATTCTTCATTGAAATGCCCTTGCGCAGTGTTCATCACCATGAGCGTGAGGAGCACATTATCCATTTCGGTCACGGTCCGTCCGCGGGAATGCTCGAACAGCGCCCCGACTTCGAAGTCGTCAAAGTAGTTGTCCGTTGCAGTGATGGCCATCAGGGCCTTCCCAGGAGCGCGTCGGAGATAATGCGTAGCTGAATCTCAGAAGTCCCCTCGAATATCTTGGTCAATCGGGCGTCCCGCCAGTGCCGCTCGACCGCGAAGTCGTTGGTGTAACCTGCGCCGCCATGGATCTGCAGGCCGTCGCTGGTGACTCGTTCGGCCATTTCGCTCGCGAAGAGTTTCACCATGGATGCCCGAGTGCTACAAGGCCGCTCGTTGTCGATATCGTCGGCTACTTGGTACATCAGCGATCGTGCCGCCTCTATTTTCGTAGCCATGTTCGCGATCCTGAAACGAAGCGATTGGAACTCTGCGATGGGTGAACCGAACTGCTTGCGATTGTGCGCATAGGCGATCGAGTCTTCAAGCGCAGCGCGGGCGAGACCAATCGATCGCGCAGCAGTATGGACGCGTGCGATGTCTAGATGTGTCAGCGCCGCATAGAAACCGCGACCTTCCTCCCCCAACAGCGTTTCGGCAGGGAGACGGAAATCTTCGAAGAACAGGTCCCACGTCTTCCATCCGTGATATCCGATTTTTCTGACCGGCGTAGCGAGGATCCCGTCGGGGAAGGTGCCCCGTTCCTTTTCGATCAGGAAGGCGCTGATGCCCAGATGTTTTCGTGCGGGGTCGATCACAGGTTCCGTCCGGGCGAACAGCGTGATGTAGTCAGCACCGTCCGCGAACGTGCACCACATCTTCGATCCGTTGATCACCCATTCTTTGCCGTCACGGCGGGCATTGCAACGAAGGTTGGCGACGTCGGAGCCGGCCTCTGCCTCGGACAATGCGAAGGCGCCCAGGAAGTCTCCAGATGCTGCTTGCGGAAGAAATCGCTTCTTCTGTTCGAGGCTGAACCCTGAGGAGGCAAGGCCGTTGCCGCGGGAGATGAGGCTCGCCACACTCATCCAGCCGCGGGCAAGTTCTTCGGTGATCAGGCAGTACTCGACGGCCCCCAAACCGAGTCCGCCCAACTCTTCGGGTATCAAGATGCCGAAGAATCCCATCGCGGCCATCTTGTCACGGAGCGAATTTGGTATAATTCCCTGCACTGGGTCGAGTTCATTGGCCAACGGCAAAACTTCTTTGGCCGTGAACTCGCGGGCAAGCGCTTGGAGGCCACGTCGATCATCGCTCAGGTACCACGAACTTCCGGTACCCTGTTCGAGAGTGCTGCTCACGAGACCCCCTCCCGGGAATTGACGAGGTTCGTCCGTAGAAAGTCGACAACCAGCCGCCCCTCCTGATCGAAACCCTCGGTCCGCCACGTCACGATCGCTTGACGCGGATCCTTTGACGACCGGCGCGCCGAGTGCACGGTACTGCGAGCCGTGACCGTATCGCCTGGACTGACCGAGCGATGGAAAGTAAGGTCGTCGACGCCGAGAAATGCCACCCCAGCCTCGCTGAGATCTTCGACCGAAAGCCCGAATACCGTGAGAAACAACAGCATCGGATTGACGATCCCACGTTCGTAGCCCTCCGCTCGGGCATACGCAGAGTTGAAGTACAACGGGTTGTAGAACGACGTCAAGGTCGAAAACAGGATGTTGTCCGATTCGCTCAACGTTCGACCCCAGTGATGGTCGAACTCGCGCCCAGGAGTGAAATCCTCGTAATAATTGCCTTTAGGCCATGGAACGGCCCGTGCGTGCAGTTCCGCAGCCGTAAGCCCCACGATCGTCCTCTCGGTTCGGGACGCTCTTCGCGACCCCTGGCACGTGCCGTACCACTTGGCGGAACGGCGTGCCATTTTTCATGATGGCCACTCGTCGCAGTGCTGTCAATAGCGTCGAGCGATGGCGGCGTCGAACCAGGCAGAGTCACTGTCTGTAGACGTGCGGTCGCCGGCTTGGCGAGGGAAGCCGCCGGCGGCGGCACTTACGCTATGTCTGCATTCTGCGCCGATAGTGCGGGGAACCAGGTTTGGTCCGCTAGGACGCGGCGGATAGGAGGTTCGCTGCGGCGACAGGTCGGGCGACCCGGGTCTGGCTCCGCTCACCATCGGTGACGGCAACTGCGCATGAACGTCGACGATACTGGCGTGCCGGGCAAGTCGATGTTCACGAATTCCGACTTCGCTGCCGGTTAATGGTGTGACGATGGAGGCGGTTCGTGGTCTGTGGGACACGCCCTACCCAGCCCCCATAAGGCCAATCCCCAATTCCGGGCGATAGCTGTCGCCACGATCAGCCGGGATCGGGCCAGCATGGCGGTCGAGTCTTGTGCTGCCTGCAGTTGCCCGGCGGCGGGGGGCCGGTGCCGCGCACCCCAACGTCCGACCACCAGCGCGAGCAGCACCGCGACGACCCAGTGCGGCTGGGAGCACCGCGGGAGCGATGGAACTCGCGAGGCCGAGCCGTGCTGGCGGGCAGCGCTGTGAGCATTCTCAGTGTTCGGAACCGCTGGTCCGCAGACTGTTCGAAGAGCGGTGGCTCAGAGAGTGACAACCACGAACTTGGTCTGCGTGTAGTGGTGCAGGGCTTCCACACCCTTCTCGCGGCCGAAGCCACTGTTCTTGAAGCCGCCGAACGGCCCCTCGAGCATTCCTGCCTGCCAGCCGTTGACGTAGACTTGCCCGGCCTCAAGTTTCGCTGCAACACGATGTGCACAAGTGATATCTCTGGTCCAGATACCAGCCGCGAGTCCGAATTCGCTGTCGTTGGCCAAGGCAACCGCTGAGTCCTCGTCTCCAGGAAACGAGATCACAACGAGGACAGGTCCGAAGATCTCCTCCCGTGCGACCCGCATATCGTTGGTGACACCGGTGTAGACGGTCGGCTCGATCAGCCAGTCTTCGCCCGTCGCGCGCCCGCCGACGGCCAGCGTGGCCCCGTCCTCGGCGGCGATGGCGAAGTACGACAGCACCTTGTGGAACTGGTCCTCGGTTGTGAGAGATCCGTAGCTCTTTCCGGGTATGACCTCGTTCAGTGCAACTTTCAGTGCTTCGACGAACTTGTCGTGAATCTCTTCCGCGACCAACAATCGGGTTCCGCTCGAACAGATCTGCCCGGCGAGTGTCGTGAAGGCTTTGATCGAGCCCGCCACCGCAGCATCGAAGTCAGCGTCGGCAAATACGATGTTCGGCGACTTTCCGCCGAGTTCGAGAGACACCGGAATGAGTCGCTCCCCGGCGATCTTGCCGATCTCCCGCCCTGCCCGAACAGACCCCGTAAACGCGATCTTGCGAATTCCTGGATGCTCGACCAACGCCCGGCCGGTCTTTATCCCTACGCCGGTCACGACGTTGAGCACACCGGAAGGCGCGCCCGCGTCTCGAGCGATCCGGGCCAGTTCGAGTGTGGTCACCGAGGTGAACTCCGACGGCTTACAAACGACGACATTCCCGGAAGCCAGCGCGGGCGCGATGGCCCGTGCCGCTTGGTTGAGCGGACCGTTCCATGGGGTAATGACTCCGATGACACCGAAGGGCTCCCGTCTGGCATACGAATGGAATGCTGCACCGAGATCGATCACCTCCCCGGCAGGCAGATTGACAAGCCCAGCGTAGAACTCGAAGTACGCGGCAGCGCCTTCCATTTCCCAGTTGGCTTGATCGGGAATCTTGCCGGCCTCCGCCGCCTCCAACGCCCCGAGACGGTCGGCATCCGCACGAATCCGCGCAGCAATGTCGGCGAGAACGCGACCCCGTTCGATCGGCTTACGATCCCGCCAGGCGGGGAACGCCGCGGCGGCCGCGCGCACGGCCTGATCAACGTCTGCGGTGCTCCCGACGGCGATCTCACACACGGGAAGCCCACTGCCCGGGCGGGCAGAGGTCAGATACTCGCCAGTGTCAGGTGGCACATCTGCACCATTGATCCAATGACCGTAGCGGGGTACTTGTTGCGTCGTCATCGTCGACGGTCTCCTACCAATGATATGCGGGCGTTGACGTCTTCCACCGCCCTGCGTTGCCGAGATCGTGCCGAACTTTGACACATCGTGCCATTTTCAGAGTGACAGGCTGCGGGCTGCTACGTCAAGAGGGCTAGCGAGCCGCGGAGGAGCACGAAGAGCCCCGGCAGACGCGGATCCTCGACCGTCCTTGACATTCAACGAGACGCGAACGACACTACGATCGTGCCGCAAGGTAGAACGGCGTGCCAAAATATGACAGAGATCGCGGAAGAGGGCAATGGTGCCAGAGTCCGATAGTTCCCAGAACGGCCGCAGAGTCGTGGTGACGGGGGCCGCATCAGGCTTCGGAGCCGCGATTGCACGCCGATTCAGCGTCTCGGGGGCGCGAGTGGTCGTCGCCGACCTCGACGAAGACGGGGCCAAACAGGTCGCCGCGGAACTCCCCGATGCGGTCGCGATCGCCGTGGACGTCACCGTGCCCGAACAAGTTCAAGCGATGATCAACAAGAGCGTGGACGTCCTCGGCGGTATCGACGTACTGGTCAACAATGCGGGAGCAGCGCA
Organism: Amycolatopsis sp.; assembly: GCF_025464955.1. Taxonomy (GTDB): domain Bacteria; phylum Actinomycetota; class Actinomycetes; order Mycobacteriales; family Pseudonocardiaceae; genus Amycolatopsis. The sequence continues at coordinate 46,713 of NZ_JAODNM010000098.1, forward strand.
TCGCGCGGGGCCGATGATCGATCTCGAACCGGAGGTCTTCGACGCACAGTTCGCACTGAACCTGCGAAGTGTGTTCCTCGGTGTCAAGTATGCCGTCCCCCATATGCCCGACGGGTCCGTGATCGTCAATACGGCCTCGATCGGCGGACGCCGGCCACGCCCAGGGCTGACTGTCTACAACGCGGCCAAAGGGGGCGTCATCACCTTCACCCGCGGGCTCGCCGCGGAGCTGGCGCCTCGAATCCGAGTCTGTGCCGTCAATCCCGTGGGCGCTCAGACCGGGTTCATCCGCACCTCGCACGGAGTGGACAAGCTCACCGGCGAGACCCTTGCCGCATTTGTCAACGGCATACCGATGGCAAGGCTGGCCGTGCCCGAGGACGTCGCCTCAGCCGTGGAATACCTAGCCTCGCCAGAGGCCAGCTTTCTGACCGGTGTGTGTATCGACGTCGATGGCGGCCGCAGTATCCAGTGAGCCGTTCTGTGCAGGGCTTGATCAGCAGGTTAGGGAGAAGAATGAGTGTTGCGGAAGGCCTCGAGGGCAAGCGAGTGATCGTGACCGGCGCCGCCGGCGGCTTCGGTGCGGCAATCGCCCGGAAATTCGGTGCGGCCGGAGCCCGGGTCCTGGTCGCTGATCTCGACGGAGTCGGCGCACGCGATGTCGCCGGAACTATCGAGGGCGCCGTTCCACTCCAGGTGGATGTCACGTCATCGCTGCAGATTCAGACCATGGTTTCGACCGCGATGGACGCATTCGGCGGCATCGATATTCTGATCAACAACGCCGGCACAACGCATCGGTCCGGCCCCACGGTCGATCTAGACGTCAGGACCTTCGACGCTCAGGTTGCACTGAATGTTCGCAGTGTCTTTCTCGGTGCGAAATACGCCGTCCCGCACATGGAAGACGGTTCGGTGATTGTCAACACTGCTTCGATCGCCGGAAAACGCCCTCGGCCCGGCGTCGTCACCTACAACGCAACCAAGGGTGCGGTCCTCACCCTCACGCGTGGACTGGCCAACGAACTCGCGCCCCGGATTCGGGTAAATGCAGTCTGCCCAGTCGCCGCGCAGACGAACTTCATGACGAACGCATTCGGCGACGGCGGGCTCACCGGTGACATGTTCGACAAGATCGTTGGCGGCATTCCGATGGGACGCATAGCCGAGCCTGCAGACGTGGCATCGGCCGTGCTGTTTCTGTCCTCTCCACGCTCGAGCTTCCTGACCGGCGTCTGCCTGGACGTCGACGGCGGCCGCAGCATCCAGTAGCACCGAACGATTCCGACTATGGAGACCGGCAATGCGACGAAACATGCGTCGACCATCCGTCCACGACGGCCGGATCGCCGACAATTTAATGCTTCCCGCCGTCGAACACGACCACTTAACGCCGCCTGGTGATGAAACATGAATATGTACTCCCCCGTCGATCGAAACGATGGGCACGCCACTCCATCAGCAATCCCGATTGTAGTCTGTGATTCATTCTCCGCCATCTGCCAATCCGGCGACCTAATCGGCCGCGCAATCGATTCAGCCTGGCGTTCCTCTCGACGCCGATCGGAAATGCGACGTCTGAAGCGATGGCTTTCCGAGGAATCACCCGGCCGAGAAAACGACCCTCGGGAGTCCCGATTTCCTTAAAGTGAAAACTCCTGGCTCACTCCTGCTGGACGCGGATTGCTGGTACTGCGAGTGCGCGAGGCATGACTGACTCCAGTAGTGCAGCTAGTGTTTGCGGCGTGCGAAAGGACCGAAATCATGAGCTCGCAAACTTCAGCAGAGTCGGACGACCCTACCCAGACCAATCCGACCCAGCTGTCGGGGCTAGAGCTGCTACGCACCGCGATGTCGAAGGAGGCGGGCCTGCCGTTCTTCGGCGACCTGCTCGGTATGGAGTTAGAACTGCTCGAGTACGGCAGGGTGGTATTCGCGCTGCAGACCCGTCCTGTCTTCGCCAATTCGATGGGCACGACGCATGGCGGCATCTGCGCGACGCTGCTGGATTCGGTGATGGGCTGTGCCGTACACACGACGATGGACGCCGGGGTGGGTTGCGCCACACTCGAGCTGAAGATCAATTACATCCGCGCAGTCCCGACCGATGGTCACCGATTGACCGCGACCGGCACCACGATCCACGTCGGCCGCACCATCGCGACTGCTGAGGGGCGGGTTGTCGACGACCAAGGGCGCCTGGTCGCACACGCCACCACGACCTGTGTCATCTACCGCTGAACCCGGAACCGCATGGGGCGAGCGCACCTTCCGCGCGTCCTTGGCGCGAGTTCCGCTCAGCACCGGAGCGAGCGCGGCACCGCGGCGACGCTTCACAAGTTCCGTTGCGAACGGCTCATCGGCCGGTATCTGACCAACCCCCCGTCGGACTGCCAGCAACTTCGTGCCGCACTCCCCGAAGGCCGAATCACGGCACGATTCCGGGCGACCGGACACCCAGCGAACATCGTGCAAGTTACTATTGACTGCAGGTGACTTGCACAAGTAGCGTAGACGTGCATGTCATCTGGACCATCCGACCGCATTGAGATCGAGGAGCTCCTCAGTGATTGGCTCGCACAAGGCGACCATGACGAGCCCGCCGATTGGATCGTGAAGCTGTGCACTGAAGGGTTCGAGTTGTATGGGCCCTTCGAGCCGCGGCGTCAGTGGACCAACCTAGCGATCATCACTCGAGGCGTTCGCCACCGAGCGTGGGCACACGCCGCTCGAACTGGCGATGTCGTGGCTGGCCTGCCTGCCCAAGGTGGCAACTGTGATCGCCGGGGCGACCTCGTCGACGCCGGTGAAGGCCAACGCTAGTGCCGCCGGCTGGGTTCTGACCGACGCCGAGATGGCCGAGGCCGATCGGATCACGCTGTCGTAGGCGTCGGATTCGGAGTCGCCGTGCGCCGGTCTCGCGGTACGCACGATCACAGCTTCCGGCGCGCTACCGGAACCCGCATAACCAGGGAGAAGTGAATGCCGAGTCAGCAGTTTCACCCCGATTTGCGCGCCACCCGCTTCCTGCCGCGTATCACGGTTGGTCCGCGGAGCCTGCGGTTAGCCCGGCTGTTGGTGGCTGCCGGCGTCAGGCCGCGGCCTGACGCCGTCGTGGTCCCGGTCGAGCCAGGGGTGTCGGTGCGCGTCTTCCGACCCGCGAAAGACCAGTCCCGGACACCGGCATTGCTGTGGATGCACGGTGGCGGGTACGTCGTGGGTCTTGCAGCACAAGAAGATCCATTCTGCCGCCGGATCGCCGACCAGCTGGATATCGTCGTCGCCTCGGTGGAGTACCGCGTTGCGCCCGAATACCCCTTCCCGACGCCGCTGCACGACTGTTACGCCGCGTTGAGCTGGCTCGCGGGCCAGCCCGACGTCGATCCGCAGCGTATTGCGATCGGCGGCGCGAGCTCGGGTGGCGGCCTCGCCGCGGCGCTGGCGCTGCTCGCCAAGGAACGCGGCGAGATCCAGCCGGTCCTTCAGTTGTTGACCTATCCCATGCTCGATGACCGGACCACGACGCGCTTGGACATCGACCAACGTTCCCACCTCATATGGAGCGCCAAGAGCAACCGATTCGGGTGGCGGTCCTACCTCGGCCCGGCGTACGGCGGCGACGTGTCGCCACTGGCCGCACCCGCACGATCCGACGACCTCTCCGGTCTTCCACCGACCTGGCTCGGTGTCGGCACCTGCGATCTGTTCCATGACGAGAATCTCGCCTACGCCAAACGCCTCGAACAAGCCGGAGTCGACTGCACCCTCCACGTCACACCTGGCGCATATCACGGATTCAACGTGATCGAACCGAAAGCGCCCGTGTCACGGGCCTTCTCGCAATCCCAGATCACCGCGTTGGCAAGGGCGCTGAACAGCGATGAGACCGTCGGATGACCCATTACGACGTGCCGACCGGAAAGGGGCTACCGGATCGGCGTGCTCGAGCAGGGCCGCCGCTTCGCCGACGACGAGTCCGCGAAAACCTCGTGCCGCAGCAGCCGGATCTCAACATCCTTCGTCCCCGAGCGCCGGACGAGCCGACACAACCAGCCAAACAACCGAACCGTGATTAAGTACGTCAGTCGAAACAGCACGATCGGAGAGCATGACACGATCACCACAAGCGGGCCAGCGGCATCTACGACGTCGCCTACCTACTCTCCCAGGGCCTGGACACGACCGTCCGTCGCGGGCACGACCGCGAGTTGGTCGGCCGCTACGTCCGCGCCCGTATGGGCCACGGCGCTGGCGTCATAGGGATACCTCGGCAGGTCGTGGAGACCTACAACGTCGAGCTGTGGAATAAGCGGCGCTACGAGCTCGCTGACGAGCTCATTGCCGACGTCGTCATCCGTGACGAGATCGGGACCGTCGAAACCCTCACTCGCGAACAATCGCTACAACGGGCCGTCGATGTCTGGAGCAGGGTGGCACACCTCGAATTCACTCTGCTTCACGTGATCGCCGAAGGTGAGCTCGTCTCCATCTTGTATCAATGCCAATCGCGCACTCGTGACGGCAACGAGATCGCCATCGGCAGCATTGAGGTCTTCCGCGTTGTCGACGGCAGGATCAGCGAGGTCTGGAACGCCGCGCACACCTACGCCGAAGGGCACTGGCGCTTGGCGGACCAGTTCAGGTCCGCGCTGGTCAGGGGGCGGCCGGAGAGCGGGCTGCCGGGCTGGGCGCGGAGTCCGTCGAGCATGAGCGCCATGCAGCGGTCCGGGCCAACGCGTGCGACTTCGTCGTCGGTACTGGGGAGTTGCCGCAGGAGCAGCGCGAACAGCATCGCGACGTCACCGGTGTCGATGTCCTTGCGGAGCACGCCCTCGGCCTGCGCCTGGTGGACAACGGCGTCGAGTTCCCGGAGCAGCGCGTCGCGGAACTCGTCGGTCAGCACGTCCCCGGCCATCACCGACGCGGCCGCCGGGGACACCATCGCTAGCTGGACGCTCAGCTTCAGCTCCTGCGAATGCCGCAAGAACCGGACCAGCGCGTCCCAGGCCGTCGGCTCCTCGGCGATCGAGGCCCGCGCCTCCGTCAGGACGCGGGTGAAGTTGTCCCGGGCGACCGCGGCGACGAGCGCATCGCGATCAGGGAAACGGCGATAGAGGGTGCCGACCCCGACGCCCGCGGCCCGCGCGATCTCCTCCATCGACACGTCCAGGCCCTGGCGGGCGAAGATCTCCCTAGCTGCCGCGATGATCTGGTCCCGATTCCGGCGCGCGTCGACCCGCAACGGGGTCTCCGGGTCCGCTGGCATGTCACTCCCTCTCCGTTCTAGCAGTCGTCGTGTGTTTAGGAACCGGCGGCTTCCTCGAAATCAACCGCGAGGTAATCGCGCAGGAAGGACCGCTCGTCCAGATCGCTCGGCGGACCGGAGTAGGCCACCCCGCCCTTGCTCAGGAGCACGACGGAATCGCACATGTGCAACGCCCTGGAGACGTACTGCTCGACGAGCAGCATCGCCACGCCGGTCTTGGCCAGCGCGTCGAGTGCTTGGTAGATCTCGTCGACAACGAGCGGTGCGAGTCCCAAGGAGACCTCGTCGAGCATGATGATCTTGGCATTCCCGACGTAGGCCCGGGCGACACTGAGCATCTGCTGCTGGCCACCGGACAGATGACCCGCAACCTCGTTCAGGCGGGATTGCAGCGCTGGAAAGATCGCGAGCGCTCGATCAAGTGCCTCGCCCGGGTTGCCGCTGGAGCTCGGCACGGACAGCCGCAGGTTCTCGGCGACCGTGAGACTTCGAAAGATGCCGCGCCCTTCTGGAATGAGGCACAGTCCCAGCTCCGTCCTGCGATGAGGTGGAACCTTGGTTACGTCCCGTCCATCGACCAGGATCCGTCCCCTCGATGGGCGCACACTGCCAGACGCGCAGCGCAGAGCCGTCGTCTTTCCCGCCCCGTTCGGACCCAGCAGGGCAACGACTTCGCCGGCCCGCACACGGATGTCGACGTCCCGCAAGACGGTCGTCGACCCGTACCCCGCCGTCACCCCCGCGAGTTCGAGCACCGGCGCCGCGTCGGCGCTCGGGTCGTCGGCGAACATCGGACCCGGCGACCGCGTCCGGACGTTCGTCCGAGTCATGCCGGGGCTCGAGGGTCTCCCGTTGCGTCCTTCGACCTCACCGAGGTCCTCACCGAGATAGGCGTGTCGGACAATCTCGGAAGCCCTGATCTCCTGAGTTGTGCCGTCGAAGATCTGCTTGCCGAAGTCGATCACGTAGACGTGGTCGCACACCTGGTTCACCAACGCCATGTCGTGCTCGACGAGCAGAATGCCGACGCCGCGCTCGCGGACGACACGCTCCAGGATCTCACCGAGGTGCTGCGTCTCTCGGCGATCCAAACCTGAAGACGGTTCATCGAGCAGCAACACCTCGAACGTGCCCGCGACACAACGAGCCAACTCGACGTGCCGCCGCCAGCCCGTTGACAACGTCCCGACATGCGCATCCGCGAGCTCGGTAAGGCCACACAACGCAATCGACTCATCGGTCCGTTCGCGGATGGTCCTGCGTTGACGGGCACCAGTGAGGATGTGGCCGAGCGGGTTCCATCCGGCCAAGGCCGCCTCGCATCCCATCGCGATGTTTTGGCGGACCGTCAGCGACTCGAACAGCTCCATCTGCTGGAAGGTGCGTCCGAGACCACGTCGGGCTCGCGCCGGCGGCCCCAGATGATCGAGCCGGCGGCCGTCCATCCACACCGTTCCCGAGCTTGGACGCACGAGGCCGGAACAGACATTGAACAACGTCGACTTGCCGGCGCCGTTCGGACCGATCAGTCCGGTGATCGTCCCGACCGGAACCTCCAGATTGATCCGGTCGTTGGCGACCAGGCCCCCGAACCGCACGGTCACGTCTTCCACCTTCAGACCGGCAGCACTCGGTCGAACCGACTGTGTGAGATTCCGAACCGGTACGAGTGGCGGCGCCGGTACGAGGTCATGAGCTGCTGGCTTCTCGTCGCCGTTGAGCCGATGGAGCAACCGACGTATCGGCGCCGGCGCCTGGCGCGCGCTCCACAGCCGTATCGCGAACACAACGGCGGCGACGCCGAACAGCAGCGTCAACAGGTTCGTTATCGCTGCATCCTGCGTGACGTACGCCGGTACCAGTGTCTGCGCGGCGGCAGCCAACAGGGCATACCAGGGTGCGCCGCCGGGCATGATCATGGCCACCGCAAACAACTGCACCGAGAGAAACGGCAGGTAGTCCGCGCCCCCCGCAAGCGAAAGGGTCCCGCCCGCGAGCACCCCGGCCACCGCCGCCAACGACGCCGACACGCAGAACACCAGCACCAGACTGATGTTGATCGATGCACCCGAGGCGGCGAGGCCGGTCGGGCTGTCGGACATGGCTGAGAGAAGACGACCGAGGCGACTACGGGTGATGAACCCGACGAGGATCGCGACGGCCACCACGATCGCAAGGACGACGTAGTAGTAACCTGAGTCGCTTTCAAGGTCGACCCAGCTCAGGTGCGGCCGTGGGACGCTCAACGGGTACGACGCGCCGAACATGTAGGGCCGGCGGTAGAACATCTGCTGCAGCACGATGCCGAAGCCCATCGTGGCCAGCGCGAGGTAGAGACCCGGAAAGCGGATCGCCGGAATGGCAAGCAGCGCGCCGACCGGCGCCGTGATCAGTGCTGCCCCGACCAGCGCCACCGGCCACGGCCAATGTTGGTCGACCGCCAGGTGCGAGAAGGCAACGACGCCGATGGCCATAAAGCTGACATGGGCCAACGACACCTGCCCCGACAGACGCACGAGCAACCCGAGAGACAGGAACAGCACGACGTAGGCGAGAAAGATCGTCCAGTAGGCGAGATCGTACCCGGCAAACTGCGGGACCGCGGCCAGGAGCGCGAGGACAGCAACACTCGCACCAGCCCGCAGCTGCCACGGTGCCGGCCAGGAGGACCGCGGTCTCCGGATGAGGAAGCTATTTCCACTCGGACGCCGCAACCGCGGCGCGGCTATCAGCAAGGCGAACAGGATCAAGAACGGAAGACTCGGCGAGAGCCCAACGACGAGACCGGTCGACGATACGAAGTACTTCTGCAGGAATGCCTGACCCACGCCGATGCCGAGAGCGCCAAGGTAGGTCAACGGCAGGCTCGTGAACGCACCAACTGCGGCAGCACCGAAAGCGGTCACGACCAAGAACGTGAGTCCGATCGCATCCAGTGGCAGCAACGGCGCGAGGAGCACTCCGGACGCGGCGGCCATGGACGAACCGATGACCCACGCCAGACGGCGCACTCGAGCCGGCGAGGTGCCCACCACATCCAGCAGTTCGGGGTCGTCGACAACGGCGCGCATCGCCAGCCCGTTGCGCGCGTATCGCAAGAACAATGTCAACGTCACGACGGCGACCGCGCCGAGCGCAAAGATGATCACCTGCGACGCGGTGATTCGCACGCCCCAGATCGTGAACGGGTGCGCGGGCAGGAAGCTTTTGACTTCGCGGTCGGAGCCCGGCGGGTACAGCAACTGCACGGCGCCCTGGATCACCAGCAGCACGCCAACAGTGGCCAGCACCTTCGCGGCCAGCGTTGCTCCCTGTAGCCGACGAGCGACGAGCTCCAGCAGCACACCCATAATCGGGCCGGCGACGCCGACGCAGATGACTGCCGCGAGGGGCCACGGCATGCCCCTCTGCTCGTGCAGGAAGTAGAACAAGAATGCTGACGCGGTGGCCTGTGCCCCGTGAGCCAGGTTGAAGATCCCTGACGTCTTGTACGTCAGTACCAACCCAGTTGCCGCCAGGGCAAAGATCGACCCTGTCGTGAGACCGGCAATGATGAACGGGAGCACTACCTCTCCTCTCTAAGAACAAACTCACTGTGTGCCGCCCCGCAGGGCGGCACACAGCGTGTGGGGACGAGGACTGCCAATCACATCCGAGCAGCAGGCTCCGAGCGGCGGACTCCTCGCGAACTGCCACCAGCAGCAGACGCGCTGCCACCGACTTTCGCCAGCGGTCAGCCGGCCTTGGGAAGGAACGGGGCAAGCGCGGTCTCCGGCGCGCACCGCGCCTTGCCGCCGTTCAAAACGACCCGCTGACCATGACTGATCGTCCATTCGAAGGTGCACGTCGATATCGACGGGTGCGACTCGTCAAACGTCAAGGGCACACTCAAGCCGCCAAGCGTCTCGTCCCTGAACGTGTACAGCGCCTTCGTCAACGACGCCGACGTGATCGGCCCGTCGACCTTGCTCGCCGCCGTCACGATGGCCTGCCCCGCCACCCAAGCGAGCAACGGAAACGTGTCGCTGCCGACGGCAGCCGAGATGTCCGGAGCGTACTTCGCCATCGCATCCCGATACACCTTGATCGCGGGGTTCGCCGTGTCGAAATACGGCGCATCAAAATCGTTGACCAGAGCACCCTCGTAAGCGGGGTCAGTCACCCACGATGCAGTTCCGTTCGCTCCCGCCAGAAGCGGAACCGCGCGCACCCCCTGCGCAGCGCAATCGTCGATAACCCGCGAGATCACGGCATTGGCGTCCGCTATGTAGTAACTCGCGACCCCGGAGTTTTTGAGCTGCTGACAGAACGCAGTGAAATCCGGCTGAGCGGCCGACAGCTGCGCGACGAACCCGACCTGCACCCCGCCAAGGTCCTTCGCGAACGCCTTCAGCACATCGGCCAGCGATCCACAGTCAGGAACCTCGACGCAGAAACCGAAGCCGAAACTCGGACCGGCGGTCTTCGCCTCCCGAGCGATTTCGTAGCCCGCGGCGATCTCCGACGCCGATGTCTGGAAGCGGCCTGGGCCCGCGCTGTCGCCCACGCCACCGACAATGACAGGCACATTGTGGGCGCTGGCGTAGGGAAGCCACGTTTCCTGGCTGACATCGGCGCTGATGACCGCGACGACATGGTCCTGGCCGATCAACTCCTTGACCGCGGTCAACCCCGCCGGGCCGCCGGTCGAACCGACATCCTTCACGATGAGATTGACCTGGGAGCCGTGAATCCCGCCCGCATCGTTCACACTCTTGGCCCACGCGTTGATCGCCGGTTGAAACACGCCCGACGCGGACGCCGCAGCACCAGTGAAGCTACCGACAACTCCGATCACGACTGGGGTTCCTGCCGAGGAGCCTGAGTTGGCCGACGGCTTGCCGCCGGAACCGCACGCCGCGGTTATGAACAGCAATGCCACGCAGAGCGCAGCGAACTTTGACCTGGTCTTCATCTGCTGTGTCTCCTTTGACCAGCGGGAACGGCGATGTTCCCAGCTACGAATACGTCCCCACCATCGCGATGGGCTCGGCGAAGCGGTCCTGCCGACCGCCAGCGCGAGCGCCGACCGGCCTTCGCCAGGCACGTCGAGTGAGACACCTGCTCGCTGGCGCGCAGATTCTCTAGCTCGCGCGTGGCCTGGCCAGTGCTCATGAACATCACCTCGCAGTGAGGAGCGTCGATCTCGTGGCAGCGGAGACGGTCGTCGTTGTAGGTTTCGATCCGCAGCTGGGAGCGTCGAGCCGGGTGCCTCGTACATGCAAGCTACAGCATGACTCAAGTCACAGGCAATAGCGACCTACTCGCATATTTTCTCCAAGTCGCAGCAGACTTCACCCAGATCGCAGGCGGGTGCTCCCGACCGATCGACCGGCGCGGCTCGAGACGTCCAGGCCGCCTCGATGGTCGCCTGCGACAGGACTCAAAGGACTGCTCGCCATCCGCGGCATCAAGGTCTTATGCTCCGCCGGGGCGGCATCTGCAAGGTCTGGAGCGGCACGCACACCGACACCGAAATCGCAATAACGCGAACCGGATGACGTCCGTCGCGATCTCATTGCCCTGCCCGTCATGGGCAGCTAACCCTGGTCGGTACGGACGACGGCGCGATCGCCCCCGTCCTCCTACGGTCACGGATCAGGGGGTGGCGACCACGGCAATCGCCAGTGCGATCAGGAGAACGTCGGCCGCCGGCAGGACGACCAGGGCGATACCACCGAACACCTCGGCGATCCCGAGCGGCCGAACCTGGAATGATTTGCAAGGCAGGAGCGGACGGTTCTCGTCGCGGCCCCCTGCATGATCAGGAGATGCGTCAGAGCGATCGCCTCGCGTCGATCCAGGAGCTCTTGCGGGTTGGCCTCGTGGAAGGTTTCCCAAGGAACGAAGTAGCTCTCGTGGAACTTGGCCAAGGTAGCCTGCTCCATCGCCTGGCCGTTCGATCGTACTGCTGATCGGCGAGCATGCGAGGACGTAGTCGACCGTCGCATCGAGAGCCGGATTCTCCTGCCATGGCTGGACGTTGTAGCGAGGGTCGTGCGGCCGCATCGCCACGAACTCCGCCAGGTGGCCGCCCGTGAAGCTGCCGAAGACCCCGATCCGAGATGCATCCTGCACGCTTGCCGGATGCGGGTGCCTCGGGCGCGAGTGTCAGGTCCACGGCCACGACGAGGGCGCCGACCGAGGCGGGGACACGGTCGAGGTCCCGGCACCACGGGGAACGGTCCCGCCCTGCGGGCTGCTAGCTGCGCGCCGTCAGCGATCGCCCCTGCGCCGTACGGCGGTACTCGACCTCGCTCACTTCGTACTCGAACTTGACGCCGGGGTCGTAGGTCACCTCCAACACTGCGCTCCCTGACTAGGCGTCATATCCTGGTAGCGTTCGATCGAGCTTACGCAGGCATCCAGGCCAGGCCAACGCTCCGCCAACCCCGCGAGCAACCTGACTCCTGACCACATCCATCGAAGCGTCTGGAGCGAGCAACACGTTCTCCCGCCCGGCCGAAAGCGCCATCACCTGCTTCTTGCAGGCGTTTTCCAGAAGATACATTTCCATCCAGCATTCGGCGGCCGTCTTGCCGACCGCAAAGGTTCCGTGATTGCGCAGCAGCATGACGGTCTTGTCGCCCAGGTGCGCCACCATGTGCTCGCGCTCTTCGGGACTCACGGTAATCCCCTCGAAGTCGTGGTAGGCCAGCCTTGGCAGCACAACCAGGGCCTGTATCGACAGCGGCAGCAGGCCCTCCTTCTGCGAGGCAACCGCCACTCCATGATCGGTGTGCAGGTGCATGACGAACTGGGCGTCCTCACGCCCCCCATGGATCGCCGAGTGAGGCATAAAACCCGCCGGATTGACCCTGTGCGGCGTCTCCTGAAGGATGTTGGCGTCGAGATCGACTTTGATCAGCGATGAGGCGGTAATCTCTTCGAACAGCAGTCCGTAGGGGTTGATCAGGAAATGGTGCTCCGGCCCCGGAATGCGGGCGGAAATGTGCGTGTAAATGAGGTCGTCCCAACCGTTCATGGCCACCAGTCGATAGAGCGCTGCAAGCTCCACTCGCCGCTGCCATTCCTCCGCACTGACCTTGTCCTTCAGTGGCATCTCGCCAATGAGCGATCCGACCGTCATGACGCGCATCCCTTTCTGTGATGTCTCTTCAGGCTCGCGAACTCACCATCAAACGTCGGCGTCTCGTCGCCTCGCAGGACGCATAGCGCCCGGATGTACTCGTCCACGCGCTCACCCGCCGCTGGAACGGCACGCCGAGCATGTCGAACTCCTTCTTCATCCAGCCGGCGCCTGCACCGAGAAAGACGCGGCCGCCGCTGAACTGACCGAGCGTCGCCATATCCATGGTGGTGTAGCACGTTGCGCTGCGGGAGGATCGCCACACCGGTCGCCGGCTTGATCTGCTTTAGTGACCGCGGCGATGTACGCCAGCCAGGTGAAAAAGCAGCCCGGGATCGAAATGCTCGGCCCCTTTCTCCCCGTCGCCAAAGAGGAAGCTGGCTGCCATGATCCCGAACTTCATAGCACAACACTACATGCCCGCGCTCAAAAATGCCAGACACTAACTTACGCGAGCGACTTTCACCATGGCCATGCGCACCATCGCCCGATCCCGCCCTACCGACCCGTGCGGCCCCGTTCGTGATGGCAGTCCTCGGCGCTCGACTCGGCGGAGCGCGCGCGTCAACTATCCCTGTACTGCCCAGAACTCTGCGCATGGCCTCAGATACCAGAACCAAGATGATCTTGGCGTGACCCAGCCAGAGTTGGATGCTGTTCGCGCCCGCCTGGAAGACTTCGCGGGCGAGGACGGGCCAGCCTCGCCGTGTGTGGCGCGGCAGTACACCGGCACGGTAAGGCCGTACGGCCGGCATGGACACCACCTCAGGAAGGGTTCGCCGTCAGCCCAACGCCCGCTAGGTAAGGATCGAGGGCTGAGACTTCGGCAGCCGAGACGATGGCGCCCACATAGCCGTCCGGCCGGACCACCATCCAGTCGCCAGGCGAGAGGCCATAGGCGTCGCGCACATGGCCGCCATTGTCGATGAAGTCCGCGCACGGGCCGACGAAGTGGGTGCGAAGGCCTACGCGCGGTGCGATCGGCGATCGGCGGTCGGTTTCATACCCCAGCAGCGTCCAGTGCGCGCCGTGGAACAGGTTGAAGAGCCTGATCGACTGCCCCGCGGCGCCGAGAATCGGCGCATCAGGCGCACGGTCGCCTGCGGCGATGCCTGCGGAGCGTTGCGGCCTCTCCAAGCACAGCGAGGATGAGCGGTAGCCGAGGTCTAGCTGCTGGGTCGTGCGGCCGCGATTGCTTACGCCTCCCCGGAGCAGGTTCGTCGCAAGGGTTAGCATCCCGGCGGCGATCGGACGGCGCTCCTCCTCGTAGGTCGCCAGCAGCGCCTCAGGCGCACCGCCCAAAACCGCGGCCAGCTTCCAGCCAAGGTTGTACGCGTCCTGCACGCTGGTGTTCAGACCCTGACCACCGGTGGGCGGATGTATATGCGCCGCGTCCCCCGCCAGGAACACGCGGCCGACTTGGTAGTGATCGACGATGCGGGCGTTCGTGGCGTACACCGAAGCCCACGAGACTGATCGCAGCGCGATGTCGTCCCGCCGGCTCCGCTCCGCAACAAGTTTCGATAGGCCTTCCAGGGAAACGTCCGTCTCGCCCTCGACCGGAACGGGCCCCTGCAACTGGAACATGTCCGTTCCCATGAGGGGCGCCACCGCCAGGAACTCGCTTGGTCCCAGGATGTTGAACTGGTGCCAGACGCTCCTGTCAAGTCCCTCCAGCATGACGTCCGCGCAGAAGAAGGCAACGCCCAGGCTCTCGCCGGGGAACCCCAGGTCGAGCGTGCGCCGCACGAAGCTGCGGCCTCCGTCCGAGCCAACCAGGTAACGGGCTCTGACAATCTCTTCACCGTTCGCGCCAGCGAGGCGGGCGGTGACGCCCTCCGCGTCCTGATCGAACTCCTTGAGTTCGCGGCCGAACTCGACGCGGCGGCCAGACTCTGCCAGACGTTCGCGCATCGCGGCCTCGGTCAGGAACTGCGGCGACATCAGCCTCATGTGATAAGGCTCAGCTGCCGTCGGCTCCCCGGCGGGTGGCATCTGCATCAGCCCGGTGCTCCCGTCAGCGCGATATTCGAACAACGGGGGATAGCTCCCGCCGTTCGCGACGACGCGCTCGAGGATTCCAAGGTCCTCGAAGATTTCCTGACTGCGCGGCTGGACGCCCTTGCCCCGCGAGCCGGGGAACGGTGCGTCCAGCATTTCGACGAGCCGGAAGTCGACGCCACGCCGGGCAAGCTCGATGCCCAGGGTCAGTCCGGCGGCACCGGCGCCGCAGATCAATACCTCGGTGGTGGAGTGGGGCGTCATAACCGTCCTCGGTTGTATTCTCCGGCCAATGGGTGAGGCCGGTTCGTCCGAAAATCATGAACCGGCTGAGATTTCCCGAAGGGCGCCAGTTGCCGCGAGCGTTGACGGTCGTCAGCCCGACCGGCCCGGGATCTTGACTTCCGTGTATTCCGCCGGCACGGCATGGCCGAAGCCGGGGGGCAGCGAGGCCCAGAAATCGACGATCTCGGCGGCATAGGGCTTGGGATCCACCATGGTCCGATCGAGGAACGGCGCCACGACGTCCATTAGCGGCTCTATGAGACTCTTTATTCTCCAAAGCGCGTGCGAGTAAGTCGAGAACAGGTGCAGGTCCGAGACGGCGCCGACCCTGGACAGAGCCTGCTGTATGGTGATGCTGCCGACGCAAGATAGCTGGATATCTTCTACGCCGTGGCAGAAGCATGATGGCGGGAAGCCGGGGTGCACAAAGGTTATCGGGCTGGCGTCGCGGAGGTCCTGCGTCGGCACGGGCTCCGGTCCAAATAGGCTCCATGCCGGCGTGTAGCCCCGCTCGTACTGGCCGGCCTGGACCCCAATTATCGGTTCACACGGGACCACCGCATTGAGCGGCACCCGACCCAAGTTGTCCTTGGCGGCGGCGCCGTCCGGATCGCCCGCCGCCAACGCCGCCAGATGCGCACCGGCGGAATAGCCCAATGCAGCGATACGATCGGGCTCGATCCCCAAAGCGTCCGCGTTGTCCCGGACCCACTTGATTGCCGCGCGGACGTCGCGGATTTGGGCAGGCCACGGGTGGTCGGGGATCAGCCGGTAGTCGGCGACCACCGCGGTGAATCCACGTTTGACAAGCGCCTCAGCGTGCGGCGCGAGGTCCGAGCGCGAGCCAACCCGCCAGCCACCGCCGTGAAGCATGAGCACCGCGGCGCGCTTGCCGGAGTCATCGGGTTGGTAGACATCCAGAAGCTCCGGCGTCTCCGGGAGGGCGTAGGCGATACCAGTCTGCGTCTTCATTGACACTTCCTCGTAAGAAGTCCCTCAAGCAGCTCGGCCAACAACCTGCCAGTCACTTGAATGTGCCTGTGCAACTATAATCCAAGTAAGTGTTGACTGCAAGTGCAGGGCACAATTATCTTGAGCTGCGTACCGATCGTCGTCGTCTCAGGTGCGACCGCAGCGCCTCCCCCGACCATCGGCGCGTTCTAGTTCGGCGGCGCCGCGACCGGACAAGCCGACACCGACCGGAACTGTCACAGTTCGGAGAGGCAAGATGACCGCTACCGCCGAGGCCCGGAGCATTGTGTTCTTCCATGCCGATGACGACGTCGCGTGGTTGCCGTCGTGATCGGTCGAGAAGCGATCAACGTCGACACCGCCGAGGCTTGGCCACACGTCGCCAGCATGCAGGGGCCTGGACTCATCACCGGGTGTGAGGCCCGCGACACGCTGTCGATCCGGGATGGCGAAGGCGAAGTTCCTCGCGCCGGGCAACATCAACGAAGTCCGCTCGGCGACCTACCGCCTTTATCCAACGCCGTCGCCGCCGACGACCCGACCGCCGAGTTCGGCACAACCGACCACGCCAGGACATCCCGCTTTCCACCTGCCTGAAATTGAGGCCGCCAATGTTGATCATCGATTCGCAGATCCATCTCTGGGACTCTGGCCAGCCGCCGCCGCATCATCGTCAAACGCCGCATCTCGCAGAGGTGGCCCTCGATGACATGAATGCGGCGGGCGTCACCGCCGCGATCAACTCCCCTCCCCCATTCGATGTGAACTCCCGCTATGCGATTGAATCCGCGCGACGCTTTCCCGACCGTTTTGCGACGACCGGCTCGCTCGACCTAAGCCGCGCCGAGGCTCCCGACCTGGTGCGGCGCTGGCGCTCACAGCCCGGCATGATCGGTTTCAGGTTCCTCTGCGGCCTCGAGGACGAACGGAGTTGGCCGACAGACGGGACCATGGATTGGTTCTTGCCGCTCGCCCAGGAACTGGGTCTGCCGGTCGCGCTTGGCGGCCCGTTCGTGCTGCCTCACGTCGAGCGGTGGGCCGCTCAGTACCCGGACCTCAAGTTGACCATCGACCACTTTGGCATTGTCGGTCTCACGCCAAGCCGGGGATTGATACAGCACGACGACCTGCTGTCATGGAGCCGCTTTCCCAATGTCTCCGTCAAGATGTCGGGGGCACCAGACTATGCGCGTGAAGATGAATACCCGTTCAAAAGCATGCACGATACTATCCGTCTCCTCTACGACGCTTACGGTCCCGAGCGTCTGTTCTGGGGAACCGACATCACCCGCCTGGACAATTGCACCTGGCGCCAGGCTGTCACCATGTTCACCGAAGAGCTGCCGTGGCTGTCGGATACCGACAAGACCCTCATCATGGGCGAGGCACTCTGCCGCTGGTTCAGCTGGTGGCCATCGCTGCCACCAGCTGCGCGGCCAGAGGGGGCAGGGCGATGACGAACGCATCCGCGGTCTCCCAACGGTCCGCGTTGCTCGAGAGGTTCACGGCGCCTGGCCAGCGGTTCGAGATCGGCGAGCGGATGGTCCGCGGCGTCCCGATGCGGGTCTATACGACGGGGCCGCAGACGCTACGTGAGATCGCGCTGGCAAGCAGGGCGTTCGGGGATCGACCGTTCCTCGTCTACCGGGACGAGCGCTGGACCTATGCCGAACAGGCCGGGATCATCGCCGGACTCGCGCGGTGCCTGGAGGAGGAGTACGGCCTGCGTAAGGGCGACCGGGTGGCCATCTCCATGCGCAACTACCCGGAGTGGACGCCGGTCTTCTGGGCCACGCAGGTCCTCGGACTCGTGCTGGTGCCGCTCAATGCTTGGGGGACGGCGGCGGAGCTGCGCTACGCGCTCGCCGACGCCGGCGCTAGGTTCTTCATAGGCGACGCCGAACGGGCCGCGTTGCTCGCGCCCCACCTCGAAGAGCTCGGCCACATCCCGTTGATCGAGGTGCGCGGGAGCGGACGGCCCGCGCCGGGCGTGCGGAAGTGGGACAACCTGCTCGCCTCGCTCGACCTGGCGGCAACACCGCCGGACGTCGAGGTCAATCCCGACGACGACTCGACCATCCTCTACACCTCGGGAACAACAGGCCAGCCCAAGGGCGCAATCGGTACCCATCGCAACCACTGCACGAACGTGCGCAACGTGCTGCTCAACGCGTTCGTGAGCGCCACGATCGGCGCCGGCGGCGAACCGCCGGCGCCGGATCCGGACGCCCCGCAACCGGGAACGCTGTGCACGTTCCCGCTCTTCCATATCGCTGGCATCACAGCCATCAGCGTTGCGCCGTTGACCGGAGCGAAGCTCGCCACGCAGTACAAGTGGGACCGCGAGGAGGCCCGCGCACTGGTCCGGCGCGAGCAGCTGACCAACGTAGCCGGCGTGCCCACCGTGATCCGTCAGCTCATCGAGGATGCCGCCGCCCACCCTGAGGACTACGCGAGCGTGACCGGAATCGCCATGGGCGGCGCCCCTATCCCCCCGGTCCTTGTCGACCGGGTGAATGCGACCTTCGACCGGCCGGTCGCCCCTGGCAACAGCTACGGGCTCACCGAGACCACCTCGGCCGTCGTGGCCCACTCCGGCTCCGACTACCTGTCCAGGCCGGACAGCGTCGGACGCTGCCTCCCCGGGACCGATATGCGGGTCGTCGATCCGGCCACCAGCGAGGATATGGCGGAGGGCGAGGTCGGCGAGCTGTGGTTCCGTGGCCCGAGCATCGTCCGCGGCTACTGGAACAACCCTGAGGCGACCGCCGCGGCCTTCACCGACGGCTGGTTCCGCACTGGGGATCTCGGCCGGGTCACCGACGGCTGGGTCTATGTCATGGACCGGATGAAGGACATGCTCATCCGCGGCGGGGAGAACATCTACTGCGCCGAGGTCGAGGCCGCGCTCTTCGAGCATCCGGCGATCGAGGACGCGACGATCGTCGGTGTACCGCACGAGTCGCTCGGCGAGGAGGCGGTCGCGATCGTCGTCCCGCGTGAGGGCGCGACCCTCACGGCCGAGGACGTCCAGCAACATGTCGCCAACCAGCTGGCATCGTTCAAGGTCCCCGCCCACGTCGTTTTCCGGTCCGAACCCCTGCCGCGCACGCAGACCGGCAAGGTGCTCAAACACGAGCTGCGTTCTGTGCTCGCAGCGCAGGTGAGGCCGCGATGAGCGACAAGATGGATGCCATTCCCGAGGAAGGCCACGTCGGGGGGTGACCGGTCGTTCTGCTCGGGCGGCGATGCGCCGGAACTGATGAACGGCGGCGAGGGCGTGGCCCCGAGGCCCGCGCCGCTGTTCACCCTGGCCGCCGACGCGCTGCTGCGCGCTGACGTGCCAATTGTCGGCGCGGTGTCGGGCTGGCTGTCAAGTGGGCATGGAACTCACGCTCCTGGCCGGTGATCGTTCCTGGAGGAGCGGGAGCTGCCCCCACACGACAACCGCTTGGCAGCGAGGATCCACGACGCTGCCCCCTGCGTTCGGTGCCGAGATCATCAGCAGACCGGCGAGGTGTTGGGCACTGGCGCGCATCGTGTCGAGCAGGCCGACCGAAGCCCGCGGTGAGTAGACTATGCGAGAGACTAACATCTGCAAGTCTGAGAGGCAGGAGTCCGCAGTGGCCGAGAATACCGATGTCCGACCGGCATTGGGCCGGCGTGACCGAAAGCGCCTCGAGACGCGAAACGTCTTGGCGGCAGTGGCACTCGAACTCTTTGCCGAACGGGGTTTCGACGCGGTCACCGTGAACGACATCGCCGATCGAGCCGATGTCGACCCCTCGACCTTCTACCGCCACTTCACCACCAAGGAAGCGGTGATTTTCGCGGACCTCGGCGACAGGACAGGCCGGATCGGCGACGCTATCCGCGCCCAACCGGTCGGCCGGCCCCTGCTGGAGACCCTGCGCGCCGGCGGCAAGGACCTCGCCGCGATGCTGCTGCTCGACATCGGCATCGAGCGCCGCCGCGCCGAACTCATCGAGTCCACGCCCAGCGTCCGGGCCCAGGGGCTCGTGGTTCGCGAGGCGCTGATCGAGGAGATGACGCTGGCCGTCGCCGACCGCATGGCCGTTGACCCTGCCCGTGACGGCCGCCCGTACCTGCTCGCCGCATCCTGGATCCTGGCCGCCAACTGGTATCGCCGCCATGTCATGCAGACCGGTGACGCGCCCGGCTCCGCCGACGAGGCAGTCGATCGAGTCACCGACCTTGTTCAGAATTTCATCGCCGTGGTGGCCTGAACAGCTACGCAGAACTAGTCGGAGTTTCCTGGATAAGTTGATCTTCCTGAGTGTATGCGCAGGTCATGATGCATATTGATCATGAAGTTTTCTATGACCTAAGTCTGTAGAGCCCAGCGGTCTAGGTGGAAAATCGCTGCGAGCTGATGTTGCTAGGGAGCGGTCGCGGTGAGCATGCAGCGCACTGTGGGTCGCCCGCCGGCGGACGGGTAGATCAGCACGCTTTCTTCGATGCCGGCCAGCTGGCTCAGAAGTTCACGCACCGACAAGCGCAGGCCGCCACGGCGGGCTTCGCGGCGCATCAGGTGGGCCAGCTGCAGGCCGGGGACGCGGGCGAACAGGTGCACCCGGATGGTGTGGTCGGTCCAGTGGTGCATCGGTGCGTATGACACGACGTGGCGGTCTTTGAGCTGGCTGAAGGAAAACTCGGCATCGGATTGGGAACGGTAGCCGGCCACGACCTCGGCCACGGGCCAGTCCTCGCGGTCGATGATGAGGACCCGTTTGCCGAACACCTCGGCTTCCAGTGCGGCGCCGGCGGCGGTGTCGATGGTGAACGTCAGCCGGTGCTGTGCGGCTCCGCCGCAGGGCTCGCCATGGTCACGGATGCTTTTCGTTGGGCGGTGCGGCGGCGACTACGTTCCGAAGTGGGGGTAGTGCGCCGACGGTGATCTCGACGACGTCGCCGGGGGAAAGGAAGCGGCCGCTGACGAATCCGACGCCCGCGGGTGACCCGGTGAGAATCACGTCGCCGGGATGCAGCACGACCGTCTTGGAAATGGTAGCGACGATCTCGGGTAGCCCGAAGATCAGCTCGTCGGTGTCTGCATCCTGGCGCACCTCGCCGTTGACCGTCGTCCTGATCGACAACGTCCCGCGCGCCTCGTCACCGCTGATCAGTCCGGGACCCAGCGGCTTGAACGAGGGGAAAGTCTTGGCGGCCGCGTAGTCCTTGTTGGGCCGCTTCTCCATCTGCACGTCCCGAGCGCTCACGTCATTGGCCGCTGTGACCCCAGCGATGAAGTTCCAGGCCGACGCCGGGTCGATGTCGTGGGCCTCTCGCCCGATGACGATGGCGACCTCGCCCTCGTAGTCCACCTGCGCCGGCGCCTCGGCCGGCAGCACGATCGGGGTCCCCGGTCCCCCGGCCGCCTCGACGCGATCGCTGACGAGGAACACGAGCGCCTTGGGGGCTGGCTGCCCGATCTCCTCAAGATGCGAGCGGTTGTTGCGCCCGGCGAGAATGATCTGCGCTGGCACAGTCGGGGCGAGCAGCACCGCGTCGGACAGGGCGAGACGCTCCCGCTCCGGTGCGTCGGCGGCGTTACCGGCCATGGCCCACTCGACGACGTCGGCCGTCCCGTCGAGGATGACCAGCTCGTCGCCCTCGCGGCGGGCCGCACCCAAAGTCGTCTGGAAGAGTTGCATGGGGTCAGGCCGCCCGCGCGCCGATGACGGGTGTGATCGTGCGCAACGCGAGACGAACGATCATCCTCTGCTCGATCTCCTCGCGCTCAGACAGTGCAATTGACATGCAATTAACTTACTCATGCTATTAACTAGCAGTCAAGAGTTAATTGCATGATTGGGGTGAGCGGCGCGGCGGGACCCCAACCTCGCTTGGCAACACTGCGCGAGGCCAGGCCGGCTGGCCGGCCGGGCGAGCAGGTACGAGCGACCGTCGCGGTCCAGCTCAACGTCCATGTGGTCGGCGGCAGTCGAGATCGCAGCGGCCAAAGCCTCAGCAACGACAGCAGAGCGACGCGACGAGCCATCGCGTCAATACGCTACTATGATGGACTTGCAATTGACTTGTATATGCGATTTACTGCTGTAACTATGCGATAAATGGTTTATGATACACAAACCTTCTATGAAGGGGCAGTGAAGTGATGCACCTCCTGCACATCGACTCGAGCATCCAGGGCAACCGGTCCGTCACCCGCAAGCTCACCGCGCGCGCCGCGGACGTCTGGCGCACCGCGCACCCCCGAGGCACCTTCACCTACCGGGACCTGGGCACCAACCCCGTCCCACACCTCGACGCGATCACCGGCCCGGCCCGGCTACTGCCCGCGGAGCAGCACGACTCGGCCCAGGCCGCATCGTGGGCGCTCAGCGAAGAACTGGTCAACGAGATCAAGGCAGCAGACACCGTCCTGCTCGGACTTCCGCTGTACAACTTCGGACCCCCCAGCAGCGTCAAGGCCTGGGTGGACCACCTCATCGCGTCCGGACTATCCGTC
>NZ_JAODNM010000178.1 GCF_025464955.1 Amycolatopsis sp.
CCGCAGCAAGGGCCGGGTCGTGTACGGCGAATGCCGGTGTCCGGAGCTGGGTGTGGGACTCGCCGGTCTGAACTGTGGGACTCGCCCTCGCTGAATGTGGGACTCGCACAGCCCATCGGCGAGTCCCACACTCCAGCGCGGCGAGTCCCACGTTCAAACCGACGAGTCCCACAGTCACCACCAGCCGACCACACCCGCTGACCTCAAGAACCTCACCCGGCACCCACTGAGGCGTCGCGGACCCACACATACGACACACGTGGCGTTCAATGCCATGAGGGTGGCCCTGAGGGTTTTGATGCGCTACCTCCGACGCGGCGTCGTGCTTCACCCGACCCGGTACGAATAGGACAGGTTCGCGAGCACCTCACCGCTACTGAGACCGGGTGTGCTGAACCAGGCCAAACCGCTCGGCTGCTCGGGCACGGTCACCAGGTTCAGGTGCCCCGTGACGACAGTGTTCGTCGCGGTATACGGGGTGAAGGTCACCATGATCGTGGCTGTCCCGCCAGGCTGGATCACCGCCGGCGCGGTAGCGGGCGCGTCCGGTTCGAAGGGCCCGGCGAAGGGGTCGCCGGTCGATGAGGTCACGCTCCGGTCGAAACCGGCCGTCTGGACCGACGACGTGAAGTTCACGTTGCCTGCGGCAGCCCCGTTCGGCCCGAACGGCCCGACCTCCTGGGCCAACGCGACCTCGGCACCGATGCCGACGTAACCGTGCTGCTCGCTGACCGTGGCCACCGAGACCGTACTGCCGTTCTGTGCACCTTTCAGGTCTCCACCCTGGTCAAGCCCGGATGTGTCGCCCTGGATCGAGGTGATGATAGGAACGGTCGCGGAGCCGGTCACGCTGAACGAGCTGGTGTCGGGCGGCACCCGGAAAATGGGCACCTGCGCCGCGTCGAAGGTCTGGGGCAGCGTGACCGCACTGGAGCCGGAGAACGGAACCGGATGCAGTGTCTCCACCGAGTCGGTCCTCGGGTCCACCCCGACGGCTATCGCCTCGACGCCGGTGTTGTGCACCGTGACCGGAACCCGCAGCGGGCTACCGGGCCTGATGGTGGTTCCCGACGCGGTGGGCAGACCGGACGCGCTGACCCCGGCCTGGTCGAACCTGACCGTTCCGGTGAACGGCGATTCGAGTTCCTTGCCGCTCACCGGGTTCTCCACCGCGACCACCATCTCCCAGCGGCCCCGCTGGGGATTCGCGGTGACCAGCTGCGCGGCGTCACCCTGGACGAGTCCGTGGCCGGAAGGCGCGGCGTTGTCGGTCATGTCGGCGAGTTCACCGTTGGGGTCGACCAGTGCCAGCCGCACGACGTCGGCAGGGTCCAGCCGGGTGAGACCGACGTCGAGATCCTTCTTGCCGCCGGGCACATCGAACCCGTAGGTGAACGTCTGCGCCGGCGCGGCCGGCCGCGCGTTGCCACCGGTGATGGTGCCGCTGAAATACCCGATTCCGCGGTCGGTCGGGATCAGCGTGCGGACGACCGCGGATACCGCCGTCTGGTGACCGTCGGAGCCGGCAAAGGTGACGGAGTAAGCCTGGTCCCCGCTGCTCGACGGGGTCGGCAGGGCGATCATCACCGGTTCGGACTGTCCCGGGGCGAGGTGGAGCGCCTGCGGGCCGACCTTGCTTCCGGGGACGGGGACCGCACGCTGGGTGCTGGCGTCCAGATCCACCGCACCGGTGAAGCTGCCCGCGCCCGCCTTGGAATAGACGATCGCGGTCCAGGTGCCCGCCACCGGCTGACGGACGTCGAGGTTGCCGTAGTTCGGGGATACGGCGCCACCTTGCGGGAAGCTGTCCGCGACGTAAGTGCCGTCCGGGGCGAGCATCGTGAGCTTGACGGTCGGGTTCACCGTGCCCTGCCAGGCTATCCGCGCCGCCAGCCGGTCGGCACCGGGCGGCACGGCGATCGGGACCTTCAGGAAGGACTGGGGCACCCCGGCGAAGTTCAGGAACGTGGGCAACGCGGTGGAATCGAACGCGAGATGGTGGGTCTGCGAAAACTGGGGGACGAACGTCCTGGTGCCGGTGGACACGGTGAGCGGCCGGGCACCGACGTCGGTAACCCGCACCGTGGCGGTCTGGGTGCGCCCCGGTGCGCCGTCGAGACTGATCTGGTCCGTGGAGAGCGCGATGTTGGATGTGGTCCCGGCGGGGGCAGTGCCCGTCGCGCCCGGAGCGGTCGTCGCCGCCTCAACTGCCGCACGTGCGTCGAGCAGCCCACTGCCTTGTTCGTCGGCGGGAAGTCCGAGGTCCTGGGCCGTGCTGGTGAGCAGGCTCTTGACCAGTGCTGGAGCAGGGGTGCTGCCGCCGTGGGCGTTCCGATACGCCTGGATGACCAGCGCCGCCGCACCCGCGGTGAACGGCGCCGATTGGCTCGTGCCACCGAATTCGAACACGTCGGACGGCCTCGGAGGGGAGTGCAGGTCAAGGCAGTCGCCGTAGCCCGGGGCACACGTCGACCAGTCCTCCTCACCCGGCGCGACCAGGTCGAGGGTGTGCCCATCCTGGGTGATCCCCCCCGACGAAAGGCTGGAAACGTTGTTGTTGAGCCATTTCCCGTTGGACAGTGCGGTCGCCGCGATGCCGGTCTGCTGGTAGACCCTGCCGTCTGTGCTGGCACCGACCAGGATCACCGAGGGACCCGACCCGGGTGACTGGATCGTCGAGGACGCCCCGGCGTCCCCACTGGAGACGACCACGCTCACCCCTGCCGCCACTGCCTGCTCGTTGAAGCTCCGGAGGAGGTCACGTGTGCCGAAGTCCGGGATCTCGGCTTCGCCCGCGGACTCGTTGATCACGTCGACATGGTCGACGTTGACCGCGTAGTCGAGTGCGGCCAACGCGCTCGAGTCCGAAGCTTTCGCACCGTAAACCGTCAGTCCGACCAGGCTGACCCCCGGGGCGACACCCTTGATCGCGATGTTGCAGCCGTCGGGCAGCGGGTGTACCGGGTTGACGAACTTCGACAGGTCGTGCACAACTGTGCCCTGGGCCGCGATCGCGGACGAGTCGCCGAACCCTTCGCCGCCGAAGCCGACAGAGTTGATGCCGTCACCGGTGAAGTCCTGGTAATCGGTGAAGACCTTGGAACCGTCCGGCCGGATGAAGTCAGGGGCGTTCGGATCGAGGGTGTCCTCGATGACCGCGACCTTGACCCCGGCACCAGTGGCCAACTGGGCGGCGCTGGGGGAACCGTCCGTGCTCGCCGCGTGGATGGTGCTCAGCGCTTCCGGTTCCAGCAGTGGCTTGGCCGGGTCGCTGGGGCAGATCGCCCCTGGCGCGTTGCCGCCGGTCGAAGGACCGTGCTGTGTTGAGGAGGGAGCGGGCGCTATCTGCGGTTTCGGGGTCACCGGCACGGGTGCCATGAGCTTGCGGTCGGGAAGCACTTCGGCCACCCCGGGGTTCGCTGCCAATTCGGCGGCCTGCGCCGCGGTGACCGTCGCCGAGAACGCGTTGCCAAGCGAGAAGTGCTTCACGTCCTTCGGCGCGGCACCGGTCAGTCCGCCGAGCACGGCGTTCTGTGCCGAGTCCGCGGTTCTTCGCCGGACTGCGCTGGCCGTCTTGTTCACGGGCAGCCCAGCCAGCTGGTCGCGGAGTACCACGATCACAGCCTGCGGATCCGCGGGCCCGGCGGACGCCGTCGCCTCCGGGCTAACCACGGCAGAGGGAAGGACGAGGGCCGCCGTGGCGGCAATCACCCAAACACCCGCCGATCGGAAGGACACCTTCACGGATTGTTCCCACTTTCGTTCGGGACAAGCAGCCGAATGGGCAGTAACAGGCTATGGAGAACCGGGCGTGCCAACAACGGCACCGCACAGGCATAGGTGCGATCGGGACGGAAAACAGGTGTCATCGGGAGAGAATTTGACAAAACTGGTGACAAAATTGTCCAGTCTGCCCGCCTCATGTGGCGCCCTCCGGTTCATCCATATTGACGGCCTTGCAGGCGCCGGAACTGGAGTTTCCCTGCCTGGAGTGTCGGCCGCGAAGCGAATGCGGTCCGGGAACAGGTGCATTTGGCGACGACCAAAGCGAATTCCCTCTCGCCCGTCGTCGTACATTTGAACACCGCAGAATTTGTTTTCTTCGCAATTCTTGCCGGCAACACAAGCCACCTTGGGGAAATACTCTTCGACCAATTCGAATCGGGGGATCCCCGGTACGAATCATTCGTACCAGGGATCCCGCAGGAAACGCCGACGCTTCGACCGCCGCGACTTCGTGCACACCAACGTTTTGTACACCAAGCGTTGGTGTACACTCGACGTATGATCGAGCGAGTAAGGCCCAATCCGGTTCGCTGGCTGTGGTACGCCGTCGGCGGCAAACTGCCCGAGAAGCACCAGGCCTGGGTACTGAACGACGTCACCGGCCACACGTGGTTCTGGCGGCACGTCGCGCGGTCGAGCGTGATGCTGGCGCCGCTGATCCTGGTCTGGCTGCTCCTCCCCGGCCCACTGCTGCTGCGCGTCGCGCTCTGCGTGATGGCCGCACTGGTCGGCTACTTCTACTCGTTGGTCTACGCCGAGGAGAGCGGCGATAGCCGACTGGTCAAGAACGGTTTCCCGCCTGGAACTGCGAAGCGCGTGCGCGAGGAGGCCAGGGAAGCCGCCGACGCCCCGGCCCGCGAGCGCTACCTCGCGATGTACCGCAGGCAGTGATCGACGTCTTGGTACCTTGGGCTTCTCCCGAACGGAAGGCGTGGCTGAGGCACCGATGACAGACTGGGAATCCGGGGATCCGCTCGCGCTGGAGCAGCAGGTGTGCTTCGCGCTGGTGGTCGCCGCGCGCAATGTCGTCGGCGTCTACAAACCCCTGCTGGAGCCGATGGGCCTGACCCACACCCAGTACCTGGTCATGCTGGCGCTGTGGGGGCGCGCGCCGTTGTCGGTCAAGGAACTCAGCCGGCTGCTCCAACTCGACCCCGGCACGTTGTCACCCATGCTGAAACGGCTCGAAACCGCCGGTTTGCTGGTACGCCAACGCAATTCCGACGACGAGCGGCTGCTCTCGGTCCGGCTGACCACCGAAGGCGCCAAGCTGCGCGAGCAAGCACTGCGGATCCCGCCCGCCGTCGTCGACAGGCTCGGCATGAGCCTCGACGACCTGAAGAACCTGCACACCACGCTGACCAAAGTCATCGCGGCGACCGAGGAACTCGGTTAACCCTCGGGCGACCACTGCGTCAGGCTGGACAGGACGCGTTGCAGCACAGCGGGTTCCACCGGCCCCTGGGCGCCGTCGAACTGCTCGTCGACCAGTGACCGGCGGCTGCCGCGGCGCGGCAGCGACACCTCCTGCGCGGACAGTCCGGTAGGCAGCGCCAGCTCCGAGCGCATCAGGTTCCCGCGTCCGGCCAGCGGCACGACGACCGTCTTCACCCCGCGCAACGCCGACCCGGCCGACAGCTCGCCGTTGAGGTCGTCCTGCACCTCGACGATGAAGCAGTCCCCGCGCAGGCCCAGCCGCAGCGTGATGAATCCCGGCACCCTCGGGTCCGAGTGGTCGACGATCGCGGAGACCCGGTGCCCCACGATCCGCAGCACGTCGTCGAGCATGGACGGCAGCGACCATTCGGCCACGGTGAACCGCACGAACAGCGCGGCGCAGCTCACGGCGCTCTGCACCGCGACGAGGCGAAGGTCATCCACCTGAGAGGTCTCCGTGTTCACCGAAAGTCCTTTCGTCCCCGCACCGCACGCAATCTGGCACCGTCGCCGGGCGTATCTTTCCAACCCCGCTGAGTGCCGGGTCATCCAGGGGTAGGTCATCGGAGAACCGGGGCATCCAGACTGCACAAAGGCCGCATTGGCCGCACAATGCGCGGCAGATGCGGCCTTCACGAACAGTCGGTGTTCAGTCGCGGTGCGGCAGCTCCGCGTGGCCCGGCACGGCGAGCCGGTTGAAGCTGTTGATCACCACCACCTCCCAGACCACCGCCTTGTACTGCGCTTCGGTGAACACGTTCGTCGCCCGCTCGTAGACGTCGTCAGGGAGATCCTGGGTCTGCGAAAGCCGCGTCAGCGCTTCGGTGACCTCGAGGGCGGCGCGCTCGTGTTCGGTGAACAGGTCCGTCTCGCGCCACGCGTCGAGCAGGAAGAGGCGGCGCGGGTTTTCGCCGTGCTTGACGGCGTCCGTGGTGTGCATGTCGAGGCAGTACGCGCAGCCGTTGAGCTGCGACGCGCGGGTCTTGACCAGTTCGAGGAGCTTCTGGTCGAGGCCGGCCTCGATGGCCGCCCGCTCGACTTCGGTCGACATCGCGATCAGGGACTTGAACGCACCCGGGATACCCGGGCTGAGCTGGATTCGTTTCGTCACGTGTTCCAGACTAGCCAAAACTGGACCATATTCGTGGTCCAGTTTACCCCTAATATCATGAACCAGTTTGCCGAACACGGTCGAAACCTCGTCGCCTGCACCACGGCGGGCTGTGTCTTCTCGTGACCCGACCCGATATGGCGTGTCCTTGACTGTCGTCACGGAGAGGGCATACTGGCAGGACGACTCGCGTTCCGGACGCTCCGGAGAGGAGTGCCAGTGCCCGAATCCCCGCCCCCACCCCCGTCGCCGCTGCCGCTGTCGCCGTCCGGTCATCTCGACCCGTTCTGCCGTGACAGCCTGCCACCGGTCCAGGACTGGCCCGAGTTCCGCTTCGACCTGCCTGAGCTGCGTTATCCCGAGCGACTGAACTGCGCCACCGAACTGCTGGCCGGGACGATCGCGCGCACCGGTGCCGACCGCCCGTGTCTGCTCACCGCCACCGAAACCTGGACCTACGCCGACCTCGAGCGGCGCAGCGACCAGGTCGCGCACGTACTGACACGGGATTTCGGCCTGGTGCCGGGAAACCGCGTGCTACTGCGCGGCCCCAACGACCCTTGGCTGGTCGCGACCTGGTTCGCCGTCCTCAAAGCGGGCGGAGTCGTCGTCACGACCATGCCGTTGCTGCGCGCCAAGGAGCTCCGCTCGCTCATCGACCTCACCGAGCCCAGCCTCGCGGTGACCGATCACCGGTTCGCCGAAGACCTGCGACTGGCGGCCGGGACGGCACTGCCCGTGCTCTGCTACGGCGGCGACTCCGACAACCCCGACAACCCCGAAGACCTCGTCGCCCGTGCGGCCCGCGAAACAGGTGCCTTCCCCTGCGTCGACACCGCAGCCGACGACGTGGCGATCCTCGCCCCGACCTCGGGCACCACCGGGAAACCCAAGGCCACCATGCACTTCCACCGCGACGTGCTCGCCATCGCCGACACCTTCGGCAGGCACATCCTCGAAACCCGGCCGGACGACGTGTTCACCGGAACCCCGCCGATCGGATTCACCTTCGGGCTCGGCGGGCTGGTCGTGTTCCCCCTGCGCGCCGGCGCGTCCACGCTGCTGCTGGAACGCGCCGACGCCACGGAGCTGGCCGAGGCCGTCGAACGCCACGACGTCAGCGTGCTCTGTACCGCACCCACGGCGTACAAAGCCATGCTGGCCGCCGGCAAAGCCTCCTCGCTGCGGAATGTCCGCCGCTGCGTTTCCGCCGGCGAGCATCTGCCACAGTCTGTCTGGGAGGCCTTCAACGCGGCCACCGGGCTCCGCATCGTCGACGGGATCGGCGGGACCGAGCTGCTGCACGTGTTCATCTCCGCCGCCGGCGACGACATCCGCCCTGGGTCCACCGGGCGCGCGGTACCCGGTTTCCAGGCCGCGATCCTCGACGACGACGGATATCCCGTCCCCGACGGCGTCAGCGGCCGACTCGCGGTGAAGGGCCCGACGGGCTGCCGCTACCTGGCCGACGACCGGCAGCGGGTCTACGTCCAGAACGGCTGGAACCTGACCGGCGACGTCTACACGCGCGACGCCGACGGCTACTTCTGGTACCAGGCCCGCGGAGACGACATGATCGTCTCGTCCGGTTACAACATTGCCGGTCCCGAGGTCGAGCAGGCCCTGCTCGACCACCCGGACGTGGTGGAGGCCGCGGTCGTCGCCGCCGCCGATCCGAGCCGCGGTTTCATCGTGCACGCCACTGTTGTCCTCGCACCGGGCGTAGTGGGTGACGCCGCGAAAGTGACCGAGCTGCAGTCGTTCGCGAAGAGCGTAATCGCGCCGTACAAGTACCCGCGCGCGATCGAGTTCGTCGAGTCGCTACCGAAGACGCCGAGCGGCAAGATCCAGCGGTTCGTGCTGCGCGAACGACTTTCCGCCGGAGGAAACCCGTAGCCGACAAGAACTCCCTTACCCGCCAAGGGAATTCCTCCCGGCTGCAGGTCAGACCCGAGCGGTGGCGAGCTGCGGGTACTGCACGTCCACGCCGGCGGACAGGGTGGCCTTGACGTGCTTGCTGAGGTCGTCGGCGAGGATCTCGTAGGCACGCGCTTCGACGGCGTCAAGCGCGGCTGAAGCGATTGCAGCCGGCGAGGACTTCGGGGCGTCGATATGGGCGGCCATGTCGGTGTCCATGTACCCGACGTGCAGAGCCGTGACGTCGATGCCCTTCGGTGCGAGCTCGAGGCGGACGGCGTCCGTCTGCGCCCACGCGGCCGCCTTCGCGCCGCCGTACGCACCCGCGGCCGCCGGATGGGTCCAGGACAGAACAGACAGGACGTTCAGGATCGCGCCGCCGCCGTTCGCGGCGATGATGGGCGCGAAGGCACGCGTCGCGCGCAAGGTGCCGAAGTAGTGGGTCTCCATCTCCAGCCGGATGTCGTCGAAGTCGCCGTCGAGCAGTGTCGCGCGGGTGGACGAACCGGCGTTGTTGATGAGCAGCGTCGCGTCGGAGGCGATCGCGGCCGCGGCGGCCACCGAGGCCGGGTCGGTGATGTCGAGCGCGAGGGGAACGACCCCGGGCAGGTCGACGGCCTCGGGCTTGCGAGCCGCCGCGTAGACCTTCGCCGCGCCGCGTTCGAGCAGCGCCGCCGCGAACTGCCGGCCAAGGCCCCGGTTGGCTCCGGTGACGACCACTACCGAGTTCTTGATGTCCATGTCGTAGCTCCTGTCCTCTAAGTTGTCTTTTCCAACTTAGCCATCTGAGTTGGAAATAGCAACCCAGACTGAGAAGACGTCACCTTGGTCACTGCCTCGACGCGGCACGAAAGGGGACGGGACCCCGTGTCACGGAACCCATCGGCAAACGCCTCTGCCGAGACGTGTTCACCACTGTCGCCGACCTGGCCGCCATGATCACAACCTGGACTAACACGGGAATAAGGCCCCAGGAAACGAGTCACCCTCGACCAGTTCAAACACGGACGGACTGCTATGCCGTTCAGGGGTGGCAGTTGAACAAATCCGGGGACATACGGCACAATCAGCGACACAACGCCGCTCATGACGGCAAGGCCCGACGAAATGTACACCAACGTCGGATGACCAAGAGTTGTCAGGAAATGCGCTATTCGAGTATCGCCGCACAGCGGGCGGAGCGCCGCGTGGGCAGTCGTATTTTCCGGAGAAGCAGGTACACATCTGCAGGCAATGCCACGTAGCTTAAGTCGATCTTGCTGTGTGGGTGAGGCTGTGCAGCACGATCGTGGGTGGGCTGGGGTGGCGTGTGCTTGCCGGTTCTGTGCGTTTCTTGACACGGTAAGCGTTGTGCCGTAAGCGTTTCACCGCGCGAGGGC
>NZ_JAODNM010000021.1 GCF_025464955.1 Amycolatopsis sp.
TCATTCGGATTGGTCGATGCGGATGGTGGACGGGGTGCCGGAGTTCATCCCGCCGAAATGGCTGGATCAGGAACAGAAACCGATCCACAACACCGCACACGACCGGCCCTACGAGCACGCGGCCTGACTCGGCTCGCCTGGTGACCGTGGTGACGTAACAGTCACCACGGTCGGCGGGATTCGCGTGGTGCCGTGAAGACAATCCGATAGAGCAACGAAAGTGAGGTCGACATGGGTGGGACCTACGAGTCCGACCTCGCCCAGTCCTGGCCGGGGATCGACGCGAGCAGCGCTTGGGTGTATTCATCGCGGGGGTGGTTGAGGACCTCGTCGGCCGGTCCGAGTTCGACGAGCCGGCCGGCGCGCATCACGCCGACGTGGTCGGCGATTTCGCGCACCACGGCGAGGTCGTGGGTGATGAACAGGTACGTCAGGCCGAGTTCGTCCTGTAGCCGTACCAGTAGTTCCAGTATCTGTGCCTGGACGGAGACGTCCAGTGCCGAAACGGGTTCGTCGCAGACAACGAGGTCCGGGTTCAGCGCCAGCGCCCTCGCTATCGCCGCACGCTGGCGCTGTCCGCCGGACAGTTCCGCGGGTTTACGGGTCAGCACGGACGCCGGCAACGCGACCTGGTCGATCAGCGCCGCCGCCTTGGCACGCCGCTCGGCCTTGCCGCCGAGACCGAATGCTCGCAGCGGTTCCGACACGACTTCCTCGATGTTGAACCGGGGGTTCAAGGAGGAGTACGGGTTCTGGTACACCAGCTGGAACCGGCGTCGCAGTTTGCGCAACTCCTCGCCGTCCACCCGCGTGAGGTCGTGGCCATCGAAGGTGACTTTGCCCGCGGACGGGGTTTCGAGGCCCACCACCATTCGCGCGGTGGTCGTCTTGCCCGAACCGGATTCGCCGACAAGAGCGAGTGTCCGACCGCGAGTCAGGGTGAACGTCACGTCGTCCACGGCACGCGGCACCGAACCGTCGTGCGGCGAGAACGACTTCGACAGGCCCTCTGCGGCGACGAGCACCTCCGATCCGGTATCCCGTCGTGGCCGCAGCGGGGTGCGGGACAGGCTCGGCGCGGCGGCCAGCAGCCTCCGGGTGTATGGCTGTTCCGGAGCGGCCAGGATTTCCCGTGTCGGCCCGACTTCGACCACCCCGCCATCCGACATCACCACGATCTTCGACGCGCGGTCGGCGGCTACCCCGAGGTCGTGCGTGATCAGCAGGACCGCGGTGTTCGACTCGACCGCGAGGTGTTCGAGATGATCGAGGATCTCGCGCTGCACGGTGACGTCGAGTGCGCTGGTCGGCTCGTCGGCGATGATCAGCTTCGGCTGGCCGGCCAAGGCGATCGCGATCAGTACACGCTGCCGCAACCCGCCGGACAACTCGTGCGGATACTGGCGCGCCCGTGCTTCCGGCCGGTCGATCCCCGCCCGCCGCAGCAGTTCGACAGCGTCGGTGGCTGCCGCCCGCCTGGTCGCCAGCCGATGGATCGTCAGGACTTCGGCGACCTGGTCACCGATCCGGCGTACGGGGTTCAGCGAGACGGTCGGGTCCTGCGGGACCAGCGCGATCTCGGCGCCCCGGATCGCCTGCCAGCCCCTTTCCGAAAGCTTGGTGAGGTCCGTCCCGGCGAAGGTGATCCTGCCCGCGTCCACCCGGCCACCGCGTGGCAGCAGGCCGATCGCGGCATGTCCCGTCGTGCTCTTGCCCGAGCCCGATTCACCGACGACAGCCACGATCTGCCCGGCCGCGACGGTGAGGTTCACCCCGTCGACAGCGCGGATGAGCCTGGACTTCGTGTGGTAGGAAACGGCCAAGTCATGGATCTCCAGCAGCTCGCCGCTCATCAGCGCTCACTCCGTTCTCCGTCGAACGCACGGGAAAGCCTGTTGGTCGCCAGCACGACGGCCGCGACGGTCAGCCCCGGAAAGGTCGTCATCCACCAGGCGGTGGCGAGGAAGTTGCGGCCGCCGGCGACGAGCGCACCCCACTCGGGTGTCGGTGGGGGAGCGCCGAAGCCGAGGAAACTCAACGCGGAGACTTCCAGCACCGCGGTGCCGAACGTCAGGGTGGCCAACACCAGCACCGGTCCCATCGCGTTCGGGAGGACGTGCCTGCCGAGCACCCCACGCCAGCGGACACCGCTGGCACGCGCGGCCTCGACGAACACCGCTGTCCGGACCCGGAGCACCTCGGCGCGCATGAGCCTGGCGAACGCGGCGAGGTTGGCGATCCCCACCGCGATCGCCACGTTCGTGGTGCCGAAGCCGAGCGCGGTGACCAGCGCGAGCGACAACAGGATGGCGGGAACAGCCTGCAGGACATCGACGACACGCATGATCACCGAGTCCAGCCAGCCGCCGCGGAAACCCGCCACCAGTCCGAGCGCCGAGCCTGCGACGAGCGCGACCAGTACCGCGATCACCGTGGCTCGCAACGACAAAGATGCCCCATGGACGACTCGGGAGAACACGTCGCGACCGGTTTCATCCGTACCGAACAGGTGCGCGGCCGAAGGACCGTGCAGTCGTTCCGCCGGAACGCCGGAGATCGGGTCGTACCCGGTGAACAGGTCCGGGGTGACCGCGGCCAGCAGGACGAACACGATGACCGCCGCCGCGAGCACCAATCCCGGGCGGCGGATGAGGAACCGGGTGTTGCGGCGGAGCAGGAGGTCAGACATCGGCCGTCACCTTCCGCGGACCGCTCTTTACGCCGGCCAGGCGTGGATCGAGCAGGGGATAGAGCAGATCGACGATCAGGTTCACGGTCACGAAGAAGAACGCGGAGAGCACGATCACCGCTTGCACGACCGGGATGTCCTGCGCGGTGACTGCTGCCGACGTCACCCGGCCGACACCGTCACGGGAGAACACCGTCTCGGTCACCACCGACCCGGCGAGCAGGTTCCCGGCCACGACCCCGACCAGGGTCAGCGCCGGCAAGGCCGCGTTGCGCAACGCGTGTCCGAAGTGGACTCTCAACCGGCTCGCCCCTTTCGCCCTGGCGATCTCGATGTAGGGCTCAGCGAGCTGGGTGCGCAGACTCTTCGCGAGGACCTGCCCGATGATCGCGCTCGTCGGCAGCGCCAAGGTGATCGCGGGCAGGATCGTCGAGGCGAACCCGGTCGAACCCAGTGCCGGCAGCAGCCGCAACTGGAACGAGAAAACCTGGATCAGCAGGAGCCCCACCCAGAACGACGGCAGCGAGATCCCCAGCGGCGGCAGGGAAAGCAATGCCTGGCTGAGCCATCTCGCGCGGGTGTAGGTGCCGACTACGGCGATCCCGCCCCCGAACAGCACCGCGAGCACCAGCGCGAGCCCGGTCACCGCCAGCGTCGGCGGCAGCGCGGACAGGACCATGTGCGTGGCGTCGTCCCCGGTCGAGATCGACTTCCCGAAGTCGCCGTGCAGCGCGGCCACGAGGCGCTTGCCGTACTGCTCGTACAGCGGGTCGTTCAGCCCGTATTCGGCCCTGGCCTG
Organism: Amycolatopsis sp.; assembly: GCF_025464955.1. GTDB lineage: Bacteria > Actinomycetota > Actinomycetes > Mycobacteriales > Pseudonocardiaceae > Amycolatopsis. The sequence continues at coordinate 3,489 of NZ_JAODNM010000021.1, forward strand.
AGCGATTTGCTCCGGCGACGCGGTGACTCCGCCGTCCGCGCCGCCGAGCTTCGTCAATACGGCGTCGCCCGGGAGCAGGTAGAGGATCAGGAACGACAGCGTGAACGCAGCCCACAGGACGACTACAGCTTGCGCCAGCCGTCGCAGTACGGCGCGCCTCATGACCCGGAAACCCAGGTGTCGAACAGCTGCAACCGGGAGGACGCTTCAAAATTGACCGCGTGGGTGGTGGGTCCGAGTGCGAGGACCTGGGTCAGTTCGAACACCGGGATGGCGTAGGCATGATCGATGATGAGCCGTTGTGCCTGCTCCGCGGCCGGTTTCCGGATGGCGACGTCCACAGTGGCCGATTGCTGGTCGAGCGCCGTGTCGAGCGCGTTGCCCGGCGCCAGCCTGCTGCGGTTGCCCGCCTTGGTGGAGAACTGCTGGCGCAGGATGTCCGGGTCGGCCCTGGTTACGTTGTACCAGAGGAAGTCGTAGTTGCCCGCCTGCTGCAGTTGCGTGGCCTCGGCGTTGGTGTGCAGTTCGATCCGGAGGTCGAAGCCGATCTTGCGCAGTTGCTGCTGGATGAGCTCGAGCACGCTCTGGTTCTGGTTGAACACCGCGGAGAACACGACACTGGCGCTGAGCCGCTGGCCGGCCTTCGTGCGGATCCCGTCACTGCCGGGAAGCCAGCCATCCGCCTGGAGGAGGGCTTCGGCACCCGCCGGGTCGAACGCCAATTCCGCGGAGAGGTCGGTGTACAGCGGCGTCGCCGAGCCGAGAATACTGGTCGCGGGCTTGTAGTTCGGTGTCAGCACGGTGCTGGTCACTTCTTGCCGGTTGATGCCCTTGGACACCGCTTGGCGCACCTTTTCGTCGGCGAGGACACCGCGGGTGGTGTTCGCGTGCAGGTTGAACACGATGCCGGGGTTCGGCCGGACGGGCTCGCTGAAGCCGTTGCCGGTGAACTGCGGCTCGTCGACCGGCTGCACGTCGGTGATCGCGTCGAGCTGCCCCGAAGCGAGGCTTCCGGTCCGGACCGCGGGCTCCGGCACGATCTTGTAGTCGATCTTGTCCAGATAGGCCTCACCCTGGTGTTTCCACAGCGGGGAACCCCAGCTGTAGCCCTTGCGCTTGCTGAGGATGACGTCCTGGTTCGGCTTGAAGCTGGTGAAGACGAACGGTCCGGAGCCGATCAAGCCGTTGCCCTGGCAGCGCTGTTCGGCGGACTTCGTGTACGTCGCCGGGGCCAGGATGCCGAGCGACATGGTCGAACTCGCCTGCAGGAACTGCGCGCTCGGGGCGGTGAAGTCGATACGCACGGTGTTCGGGTCGACGACTGTCGAGCTCTTGTAGGTGGCGAGGTAGCTGGCGCCGAGCAGAGCTTTCGCCCCGAGCGCCTTGATCCCGTCGAAGCTGGACTTGACCGCCGCGGCGTCGACAGGGGTGCCGTCGGAGAACGTGGCGCCGGACCTGAGGTGGAAGCTGAAGCTCGTCGAATCCGGGTTGACCTCCCATTTCTCGGCGAGCCACGGGGTGATCTTCCCGCTTGTCGGGTCCTGGTCGGTGAGGGAGTCGACGAGCTGACGCCCGACGTTGAGTGCCGCGTTGATGCTGATCTGCTGCGGATCGAGGCAGTCCGGATTGGACGAGATGCCCAGTCGCAGCGTGCCGCCGGGTTTCGGCGGGCCGGCGTCGGTCGCTCCGGCGCCGACGGCCGAGGAGCAGGCGGCGAGCAGCAACGGCAGCGCGAGCGCCAGGACGGCGACGCGGGGGATGCGGGACTTGTCGTGGCCGAACACTCGATGGCCTCCTGCGGTGGGGGTGGTGGCGCGGTCGTCGCGCCGAAGCTGTTGAGCCAGCACCGTTACATGTGCCAGCACCGTTACATGAGGCAGCGCTGTTACGTGAGCCAGCGCTGGCACATGAGGCAACACAGCCACGCTAACCACGAGCTGAACCCTCTCCCACCCGCTGGTACCGACTCCCACACTCCGGTCAGCGCGGGGAAAGCCCTTGACCGACGCGTGCCGGAGTGCTGCGCACGTTCAGGCGGCGATGCCCTGCACAACAGCGCCCTGGTGGAACAGCGTCCAGGGCTGGCAAGAGATCAAGAACGTCGAGCGCGCAGCGCTACACCGGGCGGCCCTGCGCCTGGTATGGCGGGCGCGAGCATGCAGTCACGTCATCCCGAACGCGGCTCGGTAGGCCTGCGGGGTGGTCCCGAGTTGCCGGGCGAAGTGCTGACGCAGGGTGAGTGCGGAGCCGAAGCCGACCCGTTCGGCGACGTGGTCGATCGGCAGGTCGGTCTGCTCCAGCAGGCTCTGCGCCATCACCACCCGTTGGACGCGGAGCCAGTGCAGCGGGGTGAACCCGGTCGCCGCATGGAACCGGCGGTTGAGCGTCCGTGTGCTCAGCGCCGCCTGGCGCCCGATTTCGGCCAGCGTCAGCGGGCGGTGCAGGTTTTCGAGCATCCAGGTGGCCACGTCGTCGAGCGGGCCAGTGCCGGTTTCGAGCTCCCCGTGATCGATGTACTGCACCTGGCCGCCGTCGTGATGTGGCGGCATCACCAGTTTGCGGGCGGCCGGCGTCGGCGAGGGCGAACACGCCGACGCCGATTGCGGCTATCCGCGCGCCGTTGTCGTGGGCCTGGCGCAAGACGTCCCGCGCGAGGTCCGGCAGCGGCTCGGCGTACCGCGTCGAGCCGGGCACGACCACGGTGTCCGCCGCCACCGCGTCGGCGGCGGTCCACCGCGACCGCACGGTGAGCATGTCCTCCTGGTAAAGCGAGGCACTAACCGGGAGGTTCTGCCGCAGCAGGCACATCCGGACGTCGTAAAGCCCTTTGCCCGCCCGGTTCGCCAGCGCGAAGACTACCGAAGGTGTGCTCAGATCGAAGCTGAGGGCTTGGGAGGTGGCGGCACTGGTGGCCGCGCACCGGCCTGCCGGTCTCGCTGGGGTGATCCTGGTCGCACCGGCGCCGCCGAAGCCCGCGGACATTCCCGCGGAGGTCCGGCAGTCGATGGCACAGGCTTACCTGTCGCGCGACAGCGTGCTCGCCGCGATCGAGCAGGTTCTGACCGTTCTTCCGCTCAGCGCGGAGATCCGCGAGCAGGTCGTCGAGGACAGCCTGCGCGGCAATCCCCGTGCCCGCGACGCGTGGCCGGCGGGCGTCGTCGTGGAGGACATCTCCGGTGACGTCGGTACGATCGACGTTCCCGTTCTCGTGGTCGCGTACCTCCCGCGGAGCAGGCTGGAGGTCCTTCCGGGGACCGGTCACTTTTCGCCGCTGGAAGTGCCGGAGGCCGTCGCCCAGGTGATTCGCGACTTCTGTGTCACTTGACAGAGTGCTACTTGACAGTTGGGAGACGACTGGTCATATTGGAAGGATGCCTAGGCCCAGCGTTCGTGAAGTCATCCTCGATACAGCTGTCGCGGAACTCCACCGCACCGGCTTCGCCGCCTGTTCGGTCGACACCATCACCAAGGCCGCAGGAGTGCCGAAGGGCTCATTTTACAACCATTTCAAGAGCAAGGAAGCTCTCGGCGCCGAGGCCGTCGCCCGGTACGCCGAGGGATCCGGCTGGGGCGACGGGGAGCCCGCGGACATGCGCGCCGTCGAACGGCTGCGTCACCGCTTCGAACTGATGCGGGACGTGGTGATCGAGCACGAGTTCACCCGCGGTTGCCTGATCGGCAACATGGGCGCCGAGCAGGCCGACCACAGCGCGGTCATTCGCGCCCAGGTCGACGTGAGCCTGAAGGGCTGGTCGGAGAGCATCGGGGAACTGATTCTCACCGGACAGGCCGAGGGCGACATCGCCGCCGGACAGGAACCGGAGCGCCTCGGCCGGTTCATGCTCAACGCGTTCGAGGGGACACTCATGCGGGTCAAGGTCGTCAAGACCACCGAGCCTTTCGAAGACTTCTTCGGCGTGTTTTTCGACGTTCTGCTGTGCCAGTGACGTCCGCCGTCAGGCCGGTGCTCGTCACTGGCGCCGCTGGTACGACCGGCGGAGTCGGCGGCCTGGTAGTGGCGAACCTGCTGTCGCGCGGTCTGCCGGTGCGTGCGCTGGTCCGGCGCTCCGACGAACGGGCGGACGCCCTTCGGGCCCAGGGGGCCGAGGTCGTTGTAGCCGACCTCACCCGGGCCGGCGACATCGCCGGCGCGCTCGACGGCTGCCGCGGTATGTACTTCGGTATGAGCGTGTCTGCGCAGTACGTCGAAGCCACCGCTGCTGCCGCGGCCGCCGCGCTCGACCACGGGCAGTTGGAGATCTTCGTCAACATGTCGCAGATGACGGTTTCCCAGATGAGCCTGAACAGCTCGGCCGAGTCGAACCAGCAGCGGCTGCACTGGCTCGGCGAGCAGATCCTGAACTGGTCCGGGCTGCCGGTCGCCCACGTCCGGCCGACCACGTTCCTGGAGAACCCGCTGTTCAAGATGCTGGCCGCCGACTCGATCCGGCGCGAGGACACCATCCGGCTGCCGTTCGGTTCGGCGCGCACGTCTCCGGTTGCGGCGTCCGACGTCGCCGAGGTCGTTTCCACACTGCTGGCCCATCCCGCGAACAGCGCCGGACGGGTCTACGAACTGACGGGGTCGACCTCTCGGGATCTGGCCGCGATCGCCGCGGAGTTTTCTGCGGCGCTGGGCCGGAAAATCACCTATGTCGATATGTCCTATGAGGACTGGTTACGCGAACTCGGCGGCCTGGGTCTGCCGGAGCACGTTTTCGACCACATCTCCACGATGGCGCGCCTGCACGCGGACAACCGGTACGACCGCGCCTCCGGGGACATCGAGGCGATTCTGGGCAGGCCCGCTTCGGGCATCGCCGACTTTGTCGGCAGCAATCCCGCGTTGTTCGCCCAATCGATGTCCGGTTGACGGCAAAAATAGCTATATGGTGCATAAGAACGTTTTCCGCTTGAATGGATAACGGTCTTATTTCCGACCACGGTCGCGGGCGGTGAATTACGCACACTTCATAGACAACGCACAGTTGGCCGTGTACCTCTCTTGTAGCTGAGACGGGTGATCGTCGGGTCGCAGTGATCACGGTGGGCTAGCTCGTGGACGCGGGCGTACTGCCAGAACAAGAAGAGGTGACGTGCATGGCCGGGCGGCGGAAACGTGTCGTAGTGGGGGCCGCGCTCGCGGCCTTCGGCCTGTTGGCGGCGGCCTGCAGCGGCAGCAGCGGCAGTGGGGGAGCCGCGCAGCAGGGCGGCACCGCGGTCTACGGCGAGGACTCCGGCGCGACGCCGAGCTGGATCTTCCCGTTCATCGACTCGGCACACAACAGCACCAACACGATCCTGCAGTTCGAGGACCTGATGTACCGGCCGCTGTACTACGTCGGCCTTGGTGACCAACCGGACATCAACCCCGACGTCAGCGTGGCAGAGCTGCCCAAGTTCAGCGACAACAACACCAAGGTCGTTATCGATCTCAAGCCCTACACCTGGTCCAACGGCGAGAAGCTCACCCCGCAGGACGTCGTGTTCTGGACCAACATGATGTTCGCGGAGAAGGCCAACTTCGCGAACTACGTGCCGAACGAGTTTCCGGACAACGTGAAGTCGGTCGCCGCCACCGGTGCTTCCCAGGTCACCTTGACCTTCAACGACAGCTACTCGGCGGACTGGATCCTCAAGGACGAGCTGACGCTGATCACGCCCATGCCGATGGCGTGGGACAAGACCTCCGACTCGGCCGCGGCCGGCTCCGGCGGCTGCACGGCGGACAAGTCCAAATGCGACGCCGTGTACAAGTACCTGTTCGCCAAGAGCAAGGACCTCAGCACCTATCAGGCCGACCCCGTGTGGCAGGTTGTCGACGGTCCGTGGCACCTGACGCAGTACTCCTCCGACGGCACGCTCACGATGAAGCCGAACCCGACCTACAGCGGGTCGGCCAAGCCGAAGCTGGACGCCTTCAAAGAGGTCCCGACGACATCGTCCGCGGCCCTGTACAACGAACTGCGCGCCGGGAAGATCGTGAACATCGGCTCGGTCGACCGAACCAGCTTGCCCAAGCGTGACGTCACCAGTTCGAGCCCGCTGCCCGCGACCAACCCGCTCAGCGCGTCCGGCTACGACCTGACACCCGAGTACGTCTGGGGCTGGTCCTACGGCCTGGAGAACTACAAGAACCCGACTTTCGGACCGGTTTTCCAACAGCTGTACATCCGGCAGGCGATCCAGGCCACGATCGACCAGGAAACGGACAGCGCGGTAGCGTGGCGGGGGTATGCGACCCCGGCCGTGGGTCCGATCCCGACGCAGCCGCAGACGAAGTACCTTTCGCCCAATGCCAAGGGCGCGCAGGGCCAAGGTGCAAACCCGTTCGACGTGGACAAGGCGAAGCAGTTGCTCACCAGTCACGGCTGGACCCTGCAAGGCGGTGTGATGGTCTGCACCAGTGCGGGTACCGCACCGAACCAGTGCGGCACCGGAATCCCCGCGGGCCAGAAGCTGAACCCGACGCTCGAATACGAAAGCGGCGTCCCGTCGCTGGACGAGACCGAGCAGCAGTTCAAGTCGGACGCGTCCAAGGCGGGCATCCAGCTCAACCTCAAGCAGCAGCCGTTCAACACCGTCATCTCCGACATCACCAGCTGCAGCAGCCAACCGTCCACTTGCAACTGGGAGATGGGCGAGTTCGGGTACGAGACCTATAGCGGTCCCAACCCGACCGGTGACGGGTTCTTCCTCCCCGGCGCGGCTGCCAACTACAGCAGCGTCAACGACCCGAAGCTGACCCAGCTGGTCCAGGCCACCTTGCACAGTGACGCATCGGACGCCTTCAACACCTACTCCGACTATGTATCGCAGAACCTGCCCGGGGAGTTCAACGCCGCGGACAGTTATAAGGTCTACGCGTACTCGTCGAACCTGCACGGTTTCGCACCGTTCAGCCCGCTCGGCGGTTTGCTGCCGGAGACCTGGTACTTCACCAAGTAGAGGAAGACATGCGCCACTCGCCAATCATGACGAGGGTCGCGACCACGCAGGGCGGGGCGCGGCGATGACGGGTTACCTGATTCGCCGCATCCTGCAGTCCATTGTGGTCGTGGTCCTGGTCGGCATTCTCACCTTCATCCTGCTGCACCTGCTGCCGGGCGGAGAGGCACGGGCGATCCTCGGGCCGAAGGCGAACCAGGTCCAGCTGGACCAGTTCATCCATGAGAACGGCCTCGACAAGCCGCTGCTCACCCAGTTCTTCAGCTGGGCGGGCAACGTCCTGCACGGGGACCTCGGGTACTCCTACCACCTGAACCAGACGGTTACCGGGGTGATCGCCGACCACCTGCCGAAGACGATCCTGCTGATGTTCATCTCCACCCTGGTGGCGCTGATCATCGCGATCCCGGTCGGCGTCTACCAGGCGCGTAAGCGCAACAGCATCGGCGACTACACGGTCACCACGCTGTCGTTCGCGTTCTATTCGATGCCCAGCTTCTTCCTCGGCGAGATCCTGATCCTGGTCTTCGCGATCGACCTGCACTGGTTCTCCCCGGTCGGGCCGAACGGCGACTCGATCGCCGACATCCTGAGCCAGACCCCGGCCCTGATCCTGCCGGTGATCACGCTGGCCCTGATCACGATCGCCTCGTTCAGCCGGTACATGCGGTCCTCGGTGATGGAGAACCTCAGCCAGGACTACGTGCGCACGGCGTTGGCGGGCGGGGCGAGTGACGGCCGCGTCATGCGGCGCCACGTCCTGCGCAATTCGATGATCCCGATCGCGACCCTGCTCGGCCTTTCGCTGCCGAGCCTGTTTGCCGGCGCGCTGATCACCGAGCAGGTGTTCAACTATCCCGGGATGGGCTTCATCTTCGTGCAGGAGGCCCAGGTCCGCGACTACCCCACTTTGCTCGGCATCGGCCTGGTCGTCGCGCTGGCGACCGTGGTCGGTTCGCTGCTCGCGGACATCGCCTACGCCGTGCTGGACCCGAGGGTGAAATACTGATGAACCCACTGTCGAACGAACAGATCGTGGCCGAGGCCGAACACGGCCCCGTCGACCTGACCCCGGCCGACGCGCCGGTAGCGGGCCCGGCCAAGCCGCCCAAGTCCGCGCTGCGCATGACGTTGCAGGCGTTCCTCGAGAACAAGCTGGCGATCGCGGGCCTGGTCCTGATCGTGCTGCTGGTGCTGTTCTGCTTCCTCGGTCCGCTGCTCTACCACACCGAGCAGATCCAGACGGACCTCAAGGGCGCGGACCTCGGGCCCGGCGGCGGCCATCCGCTCGGCACCGACGACGTCGGCTACGACGAACTCGGCAGGCTGATGGCCGGCGGACAGTCCTCGCTGGAGATCGGCGTCGCCGCGGCCATCATCGCGACCGTTTTCGGGACGCTGTGGGGCGCGGTCGCCGGGTACGTCGGCGGCTTCGTCGACTCGGTGATGATGCGCATCGTCGACACCTTCCTCGCGATCCCGACGCTCTTCCTGCTGCTGATCCTCGCGGCGATCTTCTCGCCGAGTGTGGGCCTGCTGATCCTGGTGGTCTCCTTCGGTGCCTGGCTGACCCCGGCGCGGCTCGTCCGCGGTGAGACGTTGTCCTTGCGCACCAGGGAGTACGTGCAGGCGGTCAAGATGATGGGCGGCGGTAACAGACGCGCGATCCTGCGTCACATCGCGCCCAACGCGATCGGCACCATCGTGGTCAACGCGACCTTCCAGGTGGCCGACGCGATTCTGGTCGTCGCCGCGCTGAGCTACCTCGGCCTCGGGATTTCGCCGCCGCACGCGGACTGGGGCAACATGCTGTCCAACGGCACCAACTTCGTGCAGAACGGGTACTGGTGGATGATCCTGCCGCCGGGTATCGCGATCATGCTCGCCGTCATCGCGTTCAACTTCCTCGGCGACGCGCTGCGGGACGCCCTCGAAGTACGACTCCGGAAGCGCTGAAATGACTGACCTCAACGGAACCGGCCCGGTACTGCGCCTGGAAGACCTCCACACCACCATCGACGTCCGAGGTGGCGTGGTGCACCCGGTCGACGGCGTGAGCCTGCACGTCGATCGCGGTGAAATGCTCGGCATCGTCGGCGAATCGGGCTGTGGCAAGACGATGACGGCGTTGTCGATCATGCGGCTGCTGCCCGAGGGTGGCAAGATCGCGTCCGGACGCATGCTGCTCGGCGGCGAGGACATCGCGCAGATGACCGAGCCGGAGCTGCGCGCGGTGCGCGGCGGGCGCATCGGGATGGTCTTCCAGGACCCGATGACCTCGCTGAACCCGACCATCCAAATCGGCAAGCAGGTCGCCGAACCGCTGGAGCTGCATTCCACGCTGTCCGCGAAGGAACTGCGCGAGCGGGCGACCGAGGTGCTGAACCTGGTCGGCCTGCCCAGGGCGTCCGAGCGGCTGAACGACTACCCGCACCAGCTTTCCGGCGGGATGCGGCAGCGGGTCGTGATCGCCAGGGCCCTGATCTGCGACCCGGAGCTGCTGATCGCCGACGAGCCGACCACCGCGCTGGACGTCACCATCCAGCAGCAGATCCTCGAGCTCATCGACGACCTGCGGGAGCGGATCGGGATGGCCGTCATCCTGGTCACGCACGATCTCGGCGTGGTCGCGGGCCGGGCGGACCGGGTCGCGGTGATGTACGCCGGCCGGGTCGCCGAGGTCACCGACACGCGGTCGCTGTTCGGCAATCCGCGGCACCCGTACACCGAGGCACTGTTCGAGTCGCTGCCGGAGAACTCGGCGGAGAGCGGCCAGAAGCTGTACAGCATCCCGGGGCTGCCGCCGGACCTCGTCAAGCCGGCCGCGGGGTGCCGGTTCGCGGCGCGATGCCGTTACGCGACACCGGAATGCGTCGACAACGACCCTGTCCCGCGAGGGGATGTCGACGGCCACGAGTACGCGTGCTTCCACCCGGTCGGTGACCCCGAGCTGCTCGAGGTCACCCGCGTCACGACCGTGCGCGAGCCCGGCACGGCACCCGCGGAGGCAGGTCCGGTCACCGACAGCGAACCGAAACCGTTGCTGGTCGTCGAGAACCTGGTCAAGAACTTCCCGGTCACCGTCGGCGCGATCCTGCGCCGCAAGGCGGGCTCGGTCTCCGCGATCGCCGACGTGAGCTTCTCGGTGGGCGTGGGGGAGACCTACGGCCTGGTCGGTGAGTCCGGGTGCGGCAAGACCACCATCGGGCGCACCATCGTCGGACTGGAGACACCCGACAGCGGGCACATCCGGATCAACGGGACCGAGCTGACTTCGTTGCGGGGCAAGGCATTGCGGCGGCGACGCCAGGAGACCCAGCTGGTGTTCCAGGACCCGTACGCCTCGCTGGACCCCCGGATGAGGGTCGGCGCGATCCTCGCCGAACCGCTGGCCATCCACGGCATCGGCAATCGGGCCCAGCGCACCGCCGCCGTTGGTGAGCTGCTGGCCGAAGTCGGGCTGCCGGCTTCGGCGGCCGAGCGGTATCCGCACGAGTTCTCCGGCGGCCAGCGCCAGCGCATCGGCCTGGCCAGGGCACTCGCGCTCAAGCCGAAGCTGATCGTGGCCGACGAGCCGGTGTCCGCGTTGGACGTCTCCATCCAGGCACAGATCTTGAACCTGATGGGCGACCTGCAGAAGCGGCACGGCCTGACCTACGTGTTCATTTCCCACGACCTGTCCGTGGTGCGCTACCTTGCCGACCGGATTGGCGTGATGTACCTGGGCAAGCTCGTCGAGAGCGGTCCGGCCGCCGACGTCTACCAGGCGCCGCGGCACCCGTACACGCGCGGACTGATCGACACGATCCCGGTGGCGGATCCGTGGGCAGGCAAGGGCCGGGACACCGAGGGCATCCGCGGCGAGTTGCCGTCCGCGATCACCCCACCTTCGGGATGCCGGTTTCGTACCCGTTGTCCGATCGCGCAGGACATTTGCGCCACCGAAGAGCCCGCGATGCGGTGGTTCGGTGAGAACGGGCACGAGGCCGCCTGCCACTTCCCCCTGGAAGCGGTGGGGGCCGGTGCGCCGTCGGGATCGGCGGGATCGGCGGCGGAAAGCTCGTCGGTCTAGACCAGTCAGTCAGTTTCTACCAAGATGTGGGATGAGTCGTTGATTCGGTGGCCGACGTGAAGGATGTTCGCGTCACCCGATCGGTGGAATTTCGATCGCTGCAGAGCGTGGCCTGGCGGCCAAAGCCGCCGGTCACCTGGTTGAGGGGAGTCGCTTGATGCGGCTGCGGAAGTTGTTGGCGTTCACCTTTGCGGTGGTGGCGGGCGCGGGCCTGCTGGTCGCCTGTACCGGGGGCAGTACGAGTTCGGGCGGGACTCCGCAGGAGGGTGGCACCGCCACGTTCGCCGAGTCACCTGGTACGCAGCCGAACTGGATCTTCCCGTTCGTCGATTCCGCGCACAACAGCGGCTACGCGACCGGCGACCTCGAGCAGCTGATGTACCGCGAGCTGTACTGGTACGGCGACAACAAGGGCGGCAACGGGCTGAACCTCACCAAGAGCCTCGCCGACGCGCCGATCTACAGCGACAACAACAGCAAGGTCGTCATCAACCTCAAGCTGTACAAGTGGTCCAACGGCGAGGATGTGAACGCCAAGGACGTCGTGTTCTGGATGAACATGATGTTCACCGAGAAGGCCAACTGGTTCGCGTACGTGCCCGGGGAGTTCCCGGACAACGTCAAGTTGGCCACCGCGACCGGGCCGCAGCAGGTCACCCTGCAGCTGACCGGCTCGTACTCGCCGACCTGGTTCACCGGTGACGAGCTCACGCAGATCGCCCCGATGCCGATGGCCTGGGACAAGACCTCCGACGCGGCGGCGGCCGGCAGCGGCGGCTGCGCGGACGACCGGAGCAAGTGCGACGCTGTTTACAAGTACCTGTTCGACAAGAGCAAGGACGAGTCGACTTACGCCAAGGACCCGCTCTGGCAGGTCGTCGACGGTCCGTGGCACCTGACCGCGTTCGACTCCGACGGCAACATCAGCTATGACCCGAACCCGAAGTACAGCGGGCCGGACAAGCCGCACCTTGCGCACTACAAGATGCAGCCGTTCACCAGCACCACCGCCGAGTTCAACGCGCTGCAGAGCGGCAAGACCGTGGACGTCGGCTCGGTGCAGGGCACCCAGCTGCCGAAGAAGACCACCGGCGAGGCGGTGCCCAAGACCAACCCCCTCAGCGCGAACTACAACCTCGTGCCCGCCTACGGCTGGGGCTGGAGCACGTCCCTGCTGAACATGGACAACCCGATCTACGGCTCGGTGTTCAAGCAGCTCTACATCCGGCAGGCGATGCAGCAGACCCTCGACCAGGTAACCGACGTTGACGTGGCCTTCCTCGGCTACGGCGCGCCGACGACGGGCCCGGTTCCGGTGAACCCGGACAACGAGTACATCACCGCGGCCGAACGCGGTGCCGGCCCGTACCCGTTCGACATCGCCAAGGCCAAGGGCCTGCTGACCGCCCACGGCTGGACCTTGCAGAATGGGGTGATGGTCTGCACCAGCCCGGGCGGCGCGGCCAACCAGTGCGGTGACGGCGTCGCGGCGGGCGCGAAACTGGAGTTCAACTTCCAGTACTCCAACGGGAACCCCGCCTACGCCCGGATCATGCAGCAGTGGAAGACCGACGCGGCCTCGGCCGGGATCGTGTTCGACATGAAGCCGCTGGAGTTCAATCAGCTGATCAACGACATCAGCAGCTGCCACGGTTCGGGCCCGGCCTGCAACTGGCAGATCGGTTTCTTCGGCTACCAGCAGTACAACGCGGTCCCGACCGGTGACCAGCTGCTGCTGCCGGGGTCCAGCGGCAACCTCGGGAACTACAACGACCCGCAGCTCAACTCGCTGATCAACGCGACACTGCGCAGCGACGACAAGTCGGCCTTCGCGAACTACGAAGACTACGCCGTCAAGACGCTGCCAGGGCAGATCAACATGCCGCTGCGGACCTACATGGAGGTCGTCGCCAAGAACCTCGGAGGCGTGGCGTACCCCCCGGTGCAGACCGCGCGCTCGCCGGAGGAGTGGTACTTCACCAAGTAGTCGGCCCCAGGGCTCGTGAGCGTTCCGGCCGGTTCCAACCGGACGGAACGCTCACGAGTCCTACCGTCCTTAAAGGTACGGACTTCGTATCGTATGAAACTCGTACGACTTGCGGTAGGCTTCGTGCATGACGAACGCAGAGAAGTACCGCCGGAGGGTCAACGCCTTCAACAAGGTGGTCGTCCGGCTTCAGCGGTTCGGCATCGCCTTCGGGCCGATGCAGTTGCTCACGGTCGCGGGACGGCGCAGCGGGGAGCCGCGCACGTTCCCGATCGCGGTGCTCCCGCTCGCCGGCGGGCGCTACATCATCCAGGCGTACCCGAAAGCCGCGTGGGTGGCCAACGTGCGGGCCGCGGACACGGTCACCCTGACGCGGGGACGGCGCTCCTCGGTCGTCCGGCTGGCCGAGGTGCCGGTCGAAGACCGCGGGCCGCTGCTGCGCGAGGTGGTGGAAACCGGTCCGGCGAGCGTCGGCAATCGCTACGTGACCACCGGGCTGGCCGACACGCCCACCCCGGACGGGGTTGCCGCGGCTGCCGGGCGCATCGCCGTCTTCCGCGTGGATCCCGTTTAGAGCGCGCGAGAACAGCCGGGACTATTCTCGTGCGGTGGGAGATTCGGTACTCGAGTTGATCGAACGCCGCGCGAAGGGGTCGAGCGTTCCCGGTGAACGTGGAGATCCCTTCCGGCTGGCGCTGGCGATCGAAGGGGGCGGCAGCCGCGGGACTTACTCGAGCGGGATGGCCGTCGAGTTGGAGCGGCGTGGGCTCGTGTCGGTCTTTGACGACGTCTACGGCTCGTCGATGGGCGCGATCACTGCAGCCTGGCTGCTGTCCGGGAAGGTCGAGCACGGCGTGTCGTTCTGGTGGCATCCCGAGGTGATGCCGAACGTCGTCCGCCCGCGGGCGGTATTGCGGCGGAAGCCGGTGGTGGACCTGGAGTTCCTCATGGAGGAGGTCTACCAGCGGTGGGCGGAGCTCGACTTCGGCGCGGTACTGGCGAACCCGGTGCGGCTGCACCCGATGGCGACCGACGCCGACAGCGGCGCTGCCCTGGACCTCGCCCCGTTTCTGCGCGACGCCGAGTCGCTCAAGCTCGCGTTGCGCGGGTCCGCCGGCCTGCCGTTCCTGTCGGGGCCGATCGTCCGGCTCGGTGGGCATCGGCTGCTGGACGGTGGGCTCGCCGAGGCGATTCCGTACCATTCGGCGTTGCGTGACGGCTGTACGCATGTGCTGGTGCTGCGCACCCGTCGCGCGGACGAACCGGCCATGCCGCCGTCTCGGGCGGAGAACCTCGTGGTGTCCGCCTTTCTCCGCCGTACCGCGCCGGCGACGCTCGATGCGTGGCGTGACCACACCGAGCGTCGCAGGCAGGACGACCAGCGGCTGACCAGCGAGGGCAGCGATCTCGCGCAGGTCCTGGTTCCGTCCGGTTCTCCCAACGTCTCGCGGCTGACCGTCGACGTCGATCTGCTGCACCGCGCCGTCGACCTCGGCGCCGCCGCGATGGCCCAAGCCCTCGACCACGACTAGCGGTCGAGAGCACCGCAACTCGCCGTCGAGTTGCGGTAGTTGATGTTCGCAACGATCGCAACTCGCCGTCGAGTTGCGCGTCAGGAGGCTCGGGCGGAGACCTCCTGGCGTCGGTGCTCGGTCACGAAGTCGACGGCGTGTTTTCCGGCCTGGGTAAGCAGGGTGGCGTCGGAGCCGATGCCGATGAAGCGGAAGCCCCGGTCGGCGTAGCGACGTGCTGTGGTCGCGTCGGGGGCGAGGATGCCTACTGCTGTGCCGGTCTGGTCGGCGGCGGCGAGTACGCGGTCGAGGGCGGCTTGGAAGATCGGCGCGGTGGTGTTGCCGGGGACGCCGAGGTCGTGTGAGAGGTCTCGGGGTCCGATGAACAGGACGTCGATTCCGGGGATGTGGGCGATCTCTTCGATCTGTTCGAGTGCTCGGCGGTTCTCGATCTGGATGACGCTGACGATTTGGTCGTTTGCGGTGTCCAGGGCTTCAGGGTGCAGCCCGAAGCCGCAGGCCCGGTTGTAGGTGGCGACGCCGCGGTCCCCGAGCGGCGGGTAGCGCAGATGCTCGAGCGCTTGCCGGGCTTGGGAGGTGGTTTCCAACCGGGGGAACATGACGCCGGCTGCGCCCATGTCCAGCACTCGGCCGGCTCGGATGCGGTCGGCGGACTCGACTCGGACGAGCAGTGGGACGCGGTGTGCGTCGGCGGCGAGTTGTTGCGGTATCAAGGCGTCTTCGCCGCCGGTACCGTGTTCGAGGTCGACCAGCAGCCAGTCGAACCCGGCGAGCGCGCAAGCCTCGGCCGCCAGTCCGGAGCCGAGGCCGAGGAAGGTTCCGTAGAGGGTTTCCGCGTTGGCGAGGCGTTGTCGAAGATCAGTCATTTCGTCGCCCCGACAGCCGTTCGGTGAGTTTGAGCAGGGCGCTGTGGTCGAGGGCGCCGTCGCCTTGCGCGCGCACCGCAGCCAGCAGCTGGCTGACGAGCGCACCTACCGGAATGACGGCCTTCACCTGTTCGGCGACCGCCAAGGCGATCTGAAGATCCTTGTGGTGCAGGTCGATCCGGAAGCCCGGGCTGAAATCGCGGGCCAGCATGCTGGCGGCCTTGCGGTCCAGGATGCGGTTTCCGGCCAGGCCGCCCGCCAGCACACTGAGCCCGGCCGTGGCGTCGACGCCGGACGCTTCGAGCAGGACGATCGCTTCCGCGACGAGCTCGATCGTGCCGGCGACGACGAGTTGGTTGGCGGCTTTGACGATCTGCCCGGATCCGCTGGGACCGACGTGGACGATGGTGGTGCCCAGTGCTCGCAACACCGGTTGGGCCAGCTCGACCGTGGACGCGTCGCCGCCGCACATGATCGAGAGGGTGCCGTCGATCGCGCCCTGCTCACCGCCGGACACCGGCGCGTCGAGCGCGCGGATTCCCCGTGTCGCGGCGGCATCCGCCACCGCGACCGCGGTCCGCGGCGAGATGGTGCTCATGTCGATGTAGAGCTGTCCGGACTGGGCGGTGTCGATGATGCCGTTCTCGCCGAGAGCCACGGCTTCCACGTCCGGTGAGTCCGGCAGCATCGTGATGACGACGTCGGAGTTGCGTGTGACGTCCGCGACGGATTGGCCGACGCGGCCGCCCAGCGCGGCCAGTTTGTCGACCGCAGAACGGCTGCGGTTGTGGCCGATCACCTCGAAGCCGTTCATGACCAGGTTGGCGGCCATGGGTAGGCCCATGACCCCCAGTCCGATGAATCCGATTCGCGCGCGTTCGGGCACAGTGCCTCCATGGCTCGGCTGGAACTGGGACGTTACTGTCCACAATGGATTTTCAGAGTCGATTGCTTCGGGCAGGCCAGGGTTCCTCGACGAACCGTGGCCGATCGGGTGCGGGCTTCGTTGCGCCGCGCTCCCAGTGAAGGTGGTTTCCACGGTCACATGGCTCCGCGGTCCGGGCAAGGCAGGGTTGATAACGATTCAGACATGTGATCAGTATTCATGTATATGAACATTGCCCGCCAGGTGAAAGCTTCGACGGATTGACTTCGCCAGATGGCTGCGATCTGATTGGCCGGGCTTACATCTCGCGTTCGCGAGCGACTGGGGGTCGGACATGCAGGGGTTGCGTTCTCGGTCGGCGATCGTGGTTGCCGTGGTGCTGGCGATCGCCGGTAGCTATCCCGCCCAAGCGGGGGCCGTTGAGGTCAAGGGGCAGGCGGTGAGCGTCGACCAGTTGGATTCGGCGGCGACCGCGCGGTACTGGACGGCGGACAGGATGGCGGCGGCGACGCCCTCTGGTCACGCCGCGGTGGCTGGCGGACCGCCGCCTGGTACGCCGACCGCCACCGAATTCACCGGCGTACCCACGGTCGGGGCATTGTTCTTCGCGGATGGCTCGGGAAATCACTATTGCTCAGCCAGTGTGGTGAACAGCTTGACCCGCAATCTGGTGCTGACGGCCGCGCACTGCGTCTACTCCGCGACTTCCGGCTCCGCGACCACTGTGGAATATGTACCCGGATACCACGACGGTCAGCGGCCCTACGGCGTGTACCCGGGGAAGAGTGTTGCCGTGTCCGATGGTTGGAAGCAGCGCGCCGACATCAATGTCGACTTCGCTGTCCTCACCGTGACACCGGATCCGAGTACCGGCAGGCAGGTCCAGGCCGTGACCGGGGGCAACTGGCTGGGTGTCGATCTCGGCTACGATCACCAGATCGAGGCGATCGGCCATCCGATGACGACCGAGGAACCGGTCCACTGCGCCACTCGGAGTTTCGCGGCCCCGGTGCCGTCCCAGCTGCAATTCAACTGCGACCCGTTTCCCGACGGTACCAGTGGCGGGCCGTTCCTGATCGGATACAACCCCCGCCGCGGGTCCGGAATAGTGATCGGTGTCATCGGCGGGTACGAGCAGGGTGGGGACTTCACCTGGACGTCGTACAGCTCGTATTTCGACGAAAAGGTGCTCGCGCTCTACATCAGCGCGGAGCTGGCGCAGGGACGTTCGGTCGGCGCCGGCTCAGTGGTGGCGCCGTAGACGGCTCGCAAGGGCTCGATCTCAGCACCTTCCAGCCGATCGGCGCGCCTGGTATCGGCAGGATCGGGAAGCTGGGTCACTGAATTGGCCGCCCCCTTTGTCCTCCCGCAACTAGAGCACGCATTCGAGACTCGGTCAGTTGATTAACGCAATCGCTGACCGTCGTCTGCCCCGGGGTCGTTTTGGCAATGCGTCTTACAGGGTGATATTACGATCGTGAACTATTCGAGAATTCCGGTGTGTTATCCGGGATGTGTCGCCGGCGTAATCCGGATTATGTTTCGGCTTCACCGAAGACTGCCCATTCGTGCGGGAATCGATTATTTCCTGGCGAAATTGATCATCTGCTCCTCGGCGATGTACGCCGGTGATATTCAAGGCCAGCGGCACGTGGTCAGGCGAAGACCGGGTCCGCTAGGAAGTGATCAACAATGGGGATTAGGGGTTCGGCGTTCGGGATTGGGGTTGGCTACCGGGTGCTGTGGACGTAGCGTTTCCCCACTGGCTCTCTGCCCAACGTCGGGCGATCCCCCTCCCGTTGATCGTGGATGGACTCCTTGTCGAACGCATTTTCATCGATGCGTCGCGCCTACCGTGTAGAAGGGTCTTCGGCAGTGCCTCAAATACATTCCGGCATACTCGCGACAGGTTCTTATCTGCCTAAGGAAGAAGTATCGAACGACGAGATCGCACTCCGGATCGGGACGACCTCGGAGTGGATCGAGCGCAAGACGCAGATCCGGACCCGTCGTTATGCCGCGCCTGACGAAGCCACTTCGGACCTGGCTGCCAAGGCCGCCATGGAAGCGCTGGAGCGTGCGGGTATCGACCCCGAGCAACTCGACTACCTGCTGGTTTCGACTTCAACGGGGGACTTTCCGCAGCCCCCTACCTCGACCCTGGTGCAGGAACTGATCGGCGCGACCAACGCCGCCTGCCTCGATCTCAACGCGGTCTGCAGCGGATTCGTCTTCGCGCTGGAAATGGCCAGGGGGGCTCATTGCACGCAATCCTGAAGCGCTGGTGCTGGTGGTCGCGGCCGACCTCTATTCGCGCATCCTCGATTTCGACGACCGGAAGACCGCCGCACTGTTCGCCGACGGTGCGGGCGCGGCAGTGGTGGGCGCGGTGCCGCCGCCGTACGGGATCATCGATCTGGACCTGACCAGTCAAGGCGTCGCGCACCACCTGATCAGAGTGGAAGCGGGCGGCAGCCGGCGACCGGCTTCGCGGGAAACAGTCGACGAAGGCGCGCATTTCTTCAAGATGGACGGCCGCGGCGTCCGCGACTTCGTGATGACCCACGTCCCGCCCGCGTTGGCGCGGCTGGCCACCAGCGCGGGCACCCGGCTCGACCGCGTCGACCATTTCGTGCCGCACCAGGCCAACGGCGTACTGATCACCGACCTCGTCCGCGAAGCGGGCCTTGGCAACGCGCAGACCCACCGCGTGGTGGAGAAGTACGGCAACATGGGCAGCGCGTCGGTGCCGGTCGCCCTCGACGACGCCAACCGCGCCGGCCTGCTCAAGGACGGCGACCTGGTCCTGCTGTCGGGTTTCGGCGGCGGTATGTCGATCGGCTCCTGCCTGCTGCGGTGGGCGGTGACGGCATGACCGCCTTCCGCCGGATCGGTGTCGTCGGCTGCGGTCTGATGGGCGCCGGGATCGCCGAGATCTGCGCCCGCTCCCGCGTGAGTGTTGTGGTGGCGGTCCGCTCGCCGGACGCCGAGGCCAGGGGATTCGACAGGATCGCCGGTTCGCTCGACCGCGCCCGATCGAAGGGCAAGATCACCGCGTCCGAAAGCACCGAAGCGCTCGCCCGGATCACCTTCACCACCACGCTCGACGACTTGGCCGACCGCGACCTGATCATCGAGGCGGTCCGCGAGGAGGCCTCGCTCAAACTCGACCTGCTGGCCACGCTGGACAAGATCGTCGAGAACCCCGACGCGGTGCTGGCGTCGAACACCTCGTCGCTGCCCATAGCGCGGCTCGCGAGCGCGACCGGCAGGCCCGGGCACGTCGTGGGTGTGCACTTCTTCAACCCGGTTCCGGTGCTGCCGTTGGTGGAACTCGTCGCCGCGGTGCATACCGGAAGGTCGCACCTACACCTTCGACGCGAGGGCGGACGGTTTCGTCCGGAGTGAGGGCGGTGGGGTCGTCGTCCTCAAACGACTGTCCGACGCCGTCGCGCACGGGGATCGGGTGCTGGCGGTGATCCGGGGGAGCGCGGTCAACAACGACGGCGGTGGCGAGCAGCTCAGCCAGCCGTCCCAAGCCGCCCAAGCCCGTGTGCTGCGCGCCGCGTACGAACGCGCCGGTGTCACCCCGGCGGAGGTCACCTTCGTCGAACTCCACGGCACCGGCACACCGATCGGCGATCCCCTCGAGGCGAACGCGGTGGGCGAGGTGCGCGGGGCCGGGCGGGACCGGCCGCTGCCGGTCGGTTCGGTCAAGACCAACATCGGCCACCTCGAAGCCGCCGCCGGTATCGCCGGGCTGATCAAGGCGGTGCTCGCATGACGGCGCATGCGGCGTTGACGGAGCTGGTCAAGCACGACTTCGTCCTGGCCGTCGACGAGCCGTCACGGTTCCCGGGAATCGTCCTGCGCACTCTCGGCGAACTCCCCGTGCGGCTCCGCCACGCCTGACTGGACAGGTGCGCCGCCGGCCGCGCAGAAAATACACGGCGTTGTATTGACACTCGGCGTTCAAAGACTGCACACTGTTCAATGTTACCGGGCGTGGTCGCTTGGCGCCCCAATCTCCGTTCCGTTGCTCCGAGCAACCCTGCCAAGGAAAGAGCCATCCGTGGACTCTTCAGCTCCGACGCGACAGCACGCCGGTCTCCGGCTGGCACTGTTGGCGTTCACCCAGTTCATCATCGCCGTCGACTACAACATCGTTTATGTGGCACTGCCGGACATCGGTTCGGGTCTCCACTTCTCGGCCCAGTCGCTGCAGTGGGTCGTGAGTGCCTACGCCGTCGGGTTCGGCGGACTGCTGCTGCTCGGCGGCCGGGCCGTCGACCGGATCGGCCAGCGCAAGATGTTCCTCATGGCGCTCGGGATCTATGCCGTCGCCTCGCTCATCGGCGGGCTGGCCGCTGACTCGGGCCTGCTCGTGGCCGCCCGCGCGCTGCAGGGCGTCGGCGGAGCATTCCTTTTCCCCGCAACACTTTCGCTGATCAACACCAGCTTCGCGGAGGGCCCCGCACGGACCAAGGCCCTCGGGGTCTGGGGCTCGGCAGGCGGCGCCGGGCTGTCCGCGGGAGCCCTGCTCGGCGGTCTGTTCACCGCGACCATCGGCTGGGAATGGGTCTTCTTCATCAACATCCCGCTTGCGCTGATCGCCATCATCGCCGCGCCGAAGCTGCTGGCGCCCGACCGCCCCCGCGCGGGCGGCCGCGGCAGTTTCGACCTGCCCGGCGCGTTGATCGCCACCATCGGTTCGACGCTGGTCGTTTTCGGGCTGGTCAGCGGGCCGGAGGCGGGCTGGCTGTCGGTCCGCGGTCTCGGGGCGTTGGTGCTCGGCCTGCTCCTGCTCGGTCTTTTCCTCGTGGTGGAGGGAAAAACCAAGGACCCGCTGGTGCCGCTGAAAATGTTCGCCAACCGCAGCCTGACCTCCTCGATGCTGGTGATCCTCGTCTACCAGGGCGCGCTCGGCGGCGCGTACTACCTGCTCACCACCTACCTGCAGCCGGTGCTCGGCTACAGCGCGCTGACCGCAGGGCTCGCCTTCCTGCCGCTCACCGTGATCAGCGTCTACGCGCTGGGCCAGGTCGGGCCGCGGATGATCGCGAAGTGGGGGGTGCGCACCACGCTGTTCGTCGGGATGATCGGTACCGGCATCGGCCTCGCCGGCATGGTCGCCGGCATGTCCGTCGGGGGCTCCTTCTGGGCGGTGCTGCCCGGAATCGCGTTCTTCGGCCTCGCCGGCGGTGTCACCTTCGTGACGATGTTCGTCGCCGCGGGCACCGGGGTCGCCGCCGAGCAGCAGGGGGTCGCTTCCGCACTGGCGTCGACCTCGCAGCAGGTCGGCGGCGCGATCGGCCTCGCCGGGCTGGTCGCGGCCGCGAACTCGACGGTCAGCCTCGCCGCGGCCCCGGGCACCCAGGTGTCCGGCGTCGTCGACGGTATCCAGCTCGCGGGCTGGATCGGTGGCGCGGCGACGGTCGTCGGAGCGTTCTTCGCCTTGGGTATCAAGCGGGTCCCGGCGGCGCCGGCCCCGGTGACTCCCGAAAACGTGCCGGCCAGTGAGGTCCCCAGCCACTCCTGACCGGTTCTGCGGGTGGCCTGCGGACCCTCCCCCGGTCCGCAGGCCACCCATACCCATCCCCTGCCCGGACAACCATTCCCGAAGGGAACACATCTCCATGACCACCACCTCCCCGACCACCCGTCCCGCGGCGGCGGCGGGCACGTTCCTGCTCGGCGGCGACCTCCCGATCCACCGGCTCGGCTACGGTTCGATGCGACTGAGCGGCAAGGGAATCTGGGGACCGCCCGAGGATCCCGACGAGGCCGTCCGGGTACTGCGCCGGGCCGTCGAACTCGGGGTCACCTTCATCGACACGGCGGACTCCTACGGCCCGTTCGACACCGAGGAAGTCATCCGCACCGCGCTGCACCCATACCGCGAAGACCTCGTGATCGCCACGAAGGCGGGGTTGATCCGGCCCGGTCCCGACGACTGGCGTCCGCTCGGCCGTCCCGAATACCTGCGCCAGCAGGCGGAACTGAGCCTGCGCCGCCTGGGTGTCGATCGCATCGACCTGTTCCAGCTGCACCGCGTCGATCCGCTCGTCCCGCTGGCGGAGCAGGTCGGCGAACTGAAGTTGCTTCAGGCAGAAGGAAAGATCCGGCACATCGGGCTGTCCGAGGTGACCGTCGAGCAGGTCGAGCAGGCCCGCGAGATCGTCGAGATCGCTTCGATCCAGAACCTCTATAACTTCTCCGACCGCTCGTACGAAGGTGTCCTCGATTACGCGGAGCAGGCCGGAATCGCGTTCATCCCGTGGTTCCCGATCGCCGCCGGCGAACTCGCCCGCGAGGACAGCCCCTTGCTCGCACTGGCCGGCGAACTTTCGGCCTCCCCGGCGCAGATCGCGCTCGCCTGGCTCCTGCGCCGGTCCCCGGTCGTCGTGCCTATCCCCGGCACGTCCACGGTGGCCCACCTGGAAGAGAACGTCTCCAGCGCGCTCCTCTCCCTGTCCGACACCCAATATCACGCCCTCAGCTCGCCGGAGTGATTGCTCTCTCCTTGCCTGGCAAGGAGAATCGGTCCCGAAGACGGAGTACCGGCGGACCCGTCCGGCCAGGTGCCGGGCGGGTCCGCAGACTGCTGGGGTCAGCCCGAGCGGGGAAGGCTGGGTCGCAGCTCCCGAACCAGTTCGCTGCGGCGGCGCACGTTCAGTTTCCGGTAAGCGCGGGTGAGATGCTGCTCGACCGTGCTGACCGTGACGAACAGCTTGTTCGCGATATCGCGGTTGCTATGCCCGTTCGCGGCAAGCATCGCCACCCGCCGTTCGGCGTGGCTCAGCTCCCCGAGTGAACCCGGCGCGGACGAGTTCGGCTCCGGGGGCTCGGTATCGGACATGATGCCGATGGCCCGCCCGCTCCCGCTCTGCTTCATCAGCCTGTCGGCCTTGCGCAAGGTGCGCTGGGCAACCTTGTCCTCGCCGAGCGTGTGCTGTGCCCAGCCCAGCTCGGTCAGCGTGGCCGCGAGTTCGGCGTGGTCGTCGCCGAACTCGATCATCGCCACCGCTTGTGCCAGCGACTGTGCCCGCTCGTCGATGTCCTGTGTCGCGGCGAGCGCCCGCAGTGCCGAGGCGAGGGTTCTCCGGTCCGACGGCGGGCACCGGCGGATCTCCTCGGTCGCCAGCAGTCTTGCCCGTTCGACCTGGTCCAGCCGCAGGTACACCCGCGCCGAGGCGGTGCGCCACGGCAGCAGCGACGGCAGGTCCATCTCCCATGCCGCCGTCAGCCTTCCGATGGTGTCGAAGCAGTCCAGCGCCTCTCGGTGGTTCCCGGCCTCATACTGGAAGCGGCCGCAGGCGAGCAGGTACAGCAGTCCGACGGGGGTTTGGAACAGGGCGTCGGGAACGGGTACCCGTAGGTAGTGCCCGGCTTTTTCGCGGTCTTCGGCCAAGGTGGCCGCGGTGATGGCGGTAGCCAGTGGGAACCCCGCCAGCACGCCCCAGCTTTCAGCCGGGAGCAGTTCGAAGGCACCGGCGGCGAACTTCCCCGCCACCGCGAAGTTTCCCCGCCTCAACGAGATTTCCGCGCGTATCGCGCACAGCAATGCCTGCCAGGTCGGTGCCCCCGCAGCGGCGGCCTGGTCGATCAGCTCGTCGGACCGGGATTCCGCGACCGCTGCCTGGTCGTTCGCGACGAGCGCGAACAGTGAGAGCAGGATCGGCACGAGGGTGCGTTCGCCGAGGGCGACCGAGTCGAGGAAGTGCTTGGCGCGCTCTGCGGAGTCGGGGTCAGGACCGTGAGTGAGCGCGGAGCCGAGCGCCCGCGCGGTACGAAGGTAGGCGCCGAGGATTGACGACGACCGGGCCTGCACCGGGATGCTGATCGGTTGACCCGGTTCGGTTCACTTTCCCTCCTGGTTCCTGGATAGAGAAAGGAAAGCAGGCTACTGAGCGCGTGCAGCGGCGTCGGCACGTCCGGTCGCGGCGCTGACACCCCTAGGTGGGCGAGCGCATCGAGTGCGTTGTCGACCTGGCCGAACCACAGCTGGGCGACGACGGGTGTGATGGCGTCAGATCCGGTGAGGTGGCCGGCTCCGACAGCTTCGGCCAATGCGGGGAGCCGCCGTCTCGCCTGCGCCGGGTCGACGCGCCATTCACCGCGCAGCAGCAGCATTTCGGTGGTCGCGTTGAGGTCAGGGCTGACGGTGGCGCCGTAGTGCTGGGCGAGCCGCAGGTACGGTCCGGCCGTTTGCCCGCCCTCCTCCATCGCGGTTTCGGCCGCCTGGTGCAGCACCGGCAACAGCGTCAGGTCGACTCGCTCGGCCGCGACCAGGTGGGTTGCGATGGCCGAGGCCTCCGCACCGTCCTTGTGCAGCAGGCGTGCCGTGCGCAGGTGCAGCTCAGTGCGTACCTCGTGGTCGGTGGCGTCGCGGATCAGCCGGGCGGTCCGGCTGTCCCGGAACCGCCCGCCCGCCAGTAGCCCGGTGTCGTCCAGTGCGGCAAGTGCCAGCTCAGCCGTGGTCGCCGGGATTCCGGCGAGCTTGCCGAGCCACTCCGGCGCGACGGGCACATCGGCGAACGCGAGGGCGCGTGCGGTGGCGAACATCGACGGAGTGAACCGGTACAGGCAGTCGGAAAGCGCCCGCTCGTAGGCTTCTCCGGGTTCGTATCCGCTGGACGCCTGGCGGCTTGTCGAGTGGTCCTCTGCCAGCGCGCGGACGAGCAGCGGCAGGCCACCGCTCAGCGCGTGATCCTCCGGGGCGAGCGTGCGCGCCTGGCTCACGTCCATGCCCTGCGCGAGTACGTGCCCCACCCCGGAGACGGACAGCGGGCGCAGCCGGATCCGCCCGCAGACCGGTGCGCGCGGAAGCTCGGCGTGGAAAAGGGGATAGGAGCGGTGTGGATAGGACTGGTGCGGGTAGGTCGCCTCGGTGAGCAGCAGCAACGTCGGGGTGACTTGGAAACGCCGCACGAGGAACAGCAGTGCCTGCAGCGACGCGACGTCCGCGTGGTGTGCGTCGTCCACCGCGATCACCAGTGGTTGCCGGGAGTTCTCCGCGGTCTCCAGCAGCAGGTCGCCGATCCGGCGTGATGAACCGGAAATCCGCTCGAAGCCCGCGTTGTCGGGTGAGGTGTCGAGCAGTTGCGCGATCCGCCGGACGACCGGCGGTGCCAGCCGTGCTTTGCGAAGCAGCTGGCGGAGGATCTCGTTGGGGATCTCGTGTTCCGACCGGGAACCCACGGCGTCGAACAGCACGGCGCCCGTCGCGACGACCTCTTCGGTGAAGGCACGGAGCAGCGCGGTTTTCCCGCTGCCGACCGGGCCGGTGAGCACTGCGACGCGGCTGTGCCCGGCGACGGATTCCGCGAACAGGTCTCGGAGCTCCTGCAGTGCTCGGGCGCGTTCGACGAGCATGTCTGTCCCCCTGATGAATTGGCGGGTACTCCCCAGTAGTCGAATTCGGCCGACGATGGCCCAAATAGCCCTTTGATCCCCGTGTCAAGAGCCCATTAGTGGTGTTACCTGCGATAGTGACTGCGCGTGCCGTCCGGAGGGATGCCGCTGACCAGTGCTTCCTTGCCTTGATCGGCGCTCAGAAAAAACACGGCGTGTACTATCTGCACCCTAGTATCGGCGTTCAACTGGTACGCTGTCAAACATGGGAGTCGACGCACCGACCAGCCGTCGGGCCCGGATTCGAGCGGAAACTGCCCACGAGATCAAGGCGGTCGCGCTCAAGCACATGGCCGCCAACGGGACGGCCTCCATCTCCTTGCGGGCCATCGCGAGAGACATGGGCATGACCGCGGGTGCCATCTACAGCTACTACGATAACCGCGATGTGCTCATCAGCGCGTTGATCGCGGACGTGTACACCGCGCTCGCCGAAGAACTCAAGGTCGCGCGTGGCGAACTGCCTGTCGACGACGCAGCCGGTCGGGTCCGCGCGCACGGCACGGCCTATCGGCAGTGGGCGATCAGCAGGCCTGAGGAGTTCCGGCTGCTCTACGGCGATCCGGAGCCCGACTACACGCCGCCGCCGGGCGGGGCCGCCGCCGAAGCCGAGCGAAACTTGTGCGCAGCGCTGCTCGAACTGGTGGCTGCTGCCTGGCCGCAGGCGGCCACCACAATCGCGCTCGACGAATACGACTGGTCCGATTTCGACACCGAGTTCGCCGACCGCGCGCGCGAGGTCGGCCTGATTCCGGCGGCCGCCGCGCTCTCACTGCGTATCTGGGGCCGCATGCACGGCTTGGTCGCGCTGGAGGTCTACGGACACCTCAGCCCGCAGGTGACCGACCCGGCCAAGCTGTACCGCACCGAAATGGGCGAGCTCACGCGCTCGCTCGGGCTCACTGGCTGAACGCGCGACCGCCGAGGTCAGACCGAGAAGTCGGCCGAAACGGCGTCAGTGCTCCCGATTTTCGTTGCTGTCACCGCGGTTGTTCTCCTTCGACCCTAGCAATCCGAGCGGCGCCGGTTGGGGACTCCGGAGGTCCGATCCATTCAAGCCACGCCGGCGCCGAGGTCGTTAACGTGGCGGCATGACACCTCGTTTTGATCTCATCGGCCTTGTCGTCGTGGACATGGCCGCGTCGCTGGCGTTCTACCGGCGGCTCGGGTTGGAGATACCGGCCGGGTCCGACGACGAGCCGCACGTCGAGGCGGTCCTGCCCGGCGGTTTGCGGTTTGCGTGGGATCGGGTCGAAACCATTCGATCCTTCGATCCCGAGTGGACAGTGCCGACCGGTGGGCCGGCTGTTGGGCTCGCCTTCGCATGTGACAGCGCCGCAGACGTCGATCAGACCTACGCGGAGCTCATGGACGCCGGATACCGCGGGCACAAGGAGCCCTGGGACGCGTTCTGGGGTCAGCGGTACGCGACGATCCAGGACCCCGACGGCAACAACGTGGACCTCTTCGCGCCGCTCGGCTGACACCGAGTGTGGGACTCGCGGCCGCGGACGTGGGACTCGCGGTCACTCGGGTCAGGTCCACCATGCGGGCGCGGCTTCGGCGACTGCCTCTTCGAGGACTTCTCTTGTTATCGCTGGATTCTGCAGCCAGGTCCTGATCGCGCCGGCGAAACCGTGTGCCACGAACTGGGCCACCAGCTCGATTCCCTCCTCCGTGAGGTTCGGTGAGCGGGCGCGTCGGACGAACGCGAGGCTGTAGCTGACGAAGTGGTCCACCAGAACGTCGAACAATCCCGCATCGGCGGACGTGGCCAGTGCCTGACGATAGATGTTCTGGTAGCGCGACACATGATCGAAGATGTCGGCGTTGGCCATGCGCAACAGCACCGTCGGCGGTTGACCGGCGCGCGCTCGGCGCTGAGTGTCGGTCTCGGCGAGCTCGGCCAGATCTCGCCGCAACGCCTGGATCAGTGCCTCCTGCGGCGAGTCGAACCGGTTGTAGAACGTCCGCCTGGTCACCCCGGCCCTCGTGCACAGTTCTGACACGGTGAGCTGCGATACCGGCGTCTCCGCGGCAAGCTCGACAACAGCGTGCTCGACAGCCTGTGTCGTGCGGACGATTCGCGCATCGACCACGTCGTGACGCTCCTTCCGGCCAGCCTGGCTTCAAGATAATATACAACTGTGCAATAGTGGGTTGGTCGTCTACCGAAAGGATGCTCCGTGAGCCCGCATTCGTCCCTATCCGAACAAGACGCGGCCGACCGACTCGCACTCCGCGAGCTGGTCGACGCCTACGCCCACTGCGCCGACCGGCGCGACGCAGCCGGTCAGATGGCACTGTTCGCCGAAGACACCCACTTCGTGGTGTACATGGATCCCAAGTCGGCCGAACCCAGCCAAGACCTGCGCGGCCGGGAATCGCTCGCCCCGGTCTTCGACGCGCTCAACGCCTATGACGCCACGACGCACTTCAACGGACAGAACACCGCGGTCCTCGACGGAGACCGGGCGACCGGTGAGGCCTACTGCCTGGCCCACCATGTGTCCACGGCCGCTGGACAGCGCACGCTCATGATCGCCTCGATCCGCTACCTCGACACCTACGCCAAGCAGCATGGGTCGTGGTACTTCGCTGAGCGCAAGCTCATGGTCGACTGGACCGAAACTCGCTCGTCAACGCCGTGAGCGAGTGCCTACTCCAGTTCTGGAAAGCGTCCGTCATGCCCGCAGTGTGACGTGGCTCGGCCCGTTGAACCGTGCCCGCGACAGCACCGTCTTCGGTATACGCAGCCCCGCATTCTGCGTGAACAGCATCCGTGCCATGCCGAACGTCACTTCCCCGCTGGTCACCGCTGAGACCTCGTCGTACAGGTCGCGGATCTTGTCGGTCATCTTCTCCTCGCTGTCCGCTCCTGTCCCCCGGATATCCCACAGCAGCGTTTCGACCTTGTTGAGGGCCGCGAGGTCGAGCCGGACACTGACCGCGAACGCGTCGATGAGCACCGGGTCGGCCAGGCGTGAGCCGCAAGACTGGTGAGTGGCTAGTCCGGTTCTAACCGGCCGGAACGCTCACGAGTCCGGCGCTCGTCGCTTCATGCTGCTTGCCATAGCCAAATGGTAGTGTCCGGCTGTCGATATCGCCCCGCCCGAGGAGTCGCACGACAGTGACGTCGGATCTACCTCCCCTGATGCGAGCGCAGTCCCTCGCCGAGCAGGCTTACCAGGCCATCCGCGAAGGGATCGCGACCGGACTGTTCGACGCGGGGGAGCGTGTCACCGAGCGCGGCTTGGCCGCCCGGCTCAACGTCAGCCCGACGCCGATCCGGGAGGCTATTCGTCGCCTGGAGCAGGAGGGGCTGATCGAGCGGGTCTCCGCCCGCCAGCTGCGCGTCGTCGAGCACTCTCCGGATGCCTTGCGTGAACTGATGTTGACCAGCGCCGCTTTGCGGGCGATGGAGGCACGATTCGCGACTCGCAAGATCACCGACGACGCGCTCGACCGGATGGCCGCCTTGGTCGACACGCTCGCCACCGAGCACGACCGGACCGACTCCGACTACCTGCGCATCGCGCGTGAATTCGACCTGGAGATAGAGAAGGCGGCCGACAATCCCACACTGCGCGGCATCATCGGGAGCCTGTCCGTCGTGGGCCACGAGCGGCGGACCCGGTCCGTCGTGTCGATGCGCACGCACACCGAGATCGGCGAGCGTCGGATCCAGGGCCACCGCGACATCCTGGCCGCCTTGCGCAGCCGAGACGCCGACGCCGTAGAGCAGGCCTTTCGCCGGCACGCCACCACCGGCGTCGAACTGCTCCTCGGCGACCTCGACTGACGCGCATGACTCAGGCGTGGACCGGCGCCGGACGGTCATCCGCTGTGTCCTGACCGGACACTGGCGGCCGGGATGGCACGCGCAGCAGCCGTGCCGCCCAGTTCGGCAACCACCAGTTTGCTCGACCGAACAGTGAGACCAGCGCCGGGACCAGCAGCATGCGGACGACGGTGGCGTCGAGCAGCACGCCGGCCGCCATGCCGGTGGAGATCATCTTGACGGTGAGATCAGGTGCCGAGGACAAGGAGACCAGTGCGCAGAACAGGATGAGCGCCGCGCTGGTGACCATGCGTCCGGTGTGTCCGATGCCCTCGACGACGGCGGCGTCGGTCGAGTGTGTGCGGTCGTAGTTCTCCCGCATCCTGCTGAGGACGAAGACCTCGTAGTCCATCGACACGCCGAACAACAGGCCGAACAAGAGCATCGGCACCCAGCTGCTGATGGCCCCGGTGGTGGGAAGCTGCCAGATCGCCGGGACCACCCATCCCCACTGCCACATCAGCACGAGCACGCCGATGCTGGCGCCGACCGACAGGATGTTGAGCAGGACAGCCTTCAGCGGCAGCAGAAACGACCGCAACCCCCGAGCCATCAGCAGGAAGGTCACCAGGGCCACCACCGCCAGCAGCAACGGGAACGCGCCGTACATGGCGGCCGTGACGTCGGCTGACTGGACTTGCTCGCCGCCGATCATCGCGCCGGGCGGCACGGCTGCCCGCAGGTCGGCGACCAGCGATCCCGCCGACGTGGTGCCCGCTTCGTGGACAGGAAGCACCATCACGATCGAGCTGCCGCCCACGTGCCAGGACGGATCAGCAGACGCCACTGCCGCCTGCACTCCGCTCCCGTCGGCCAGACTCGTGGCGGTCGACTGCTGATCGACTCCCGCCGGCAACCACACCGGTACCGAAGTCAGCACCCCGGTGGGAAAACCGTCGTGCTGCAAAGCGACCAGACCCTCGTAGGCCGGCCCCGAGCTGGACAGCGACGTCGCCTGCGGTTGAGCTACGTTCACGCCCAGTGCCACCACCGTCAGCGGTACCAGCACCGCAAGACCGACGATGGTCGCGACTACCCGCCGTCGAACGACCCACCGCGCCCATCCCGCCCAGAACCGACTGGCGCCCGCCTGGATCTTGCGTTTGCGAGGCCACTCGAGGCGCGGACCCGCCCAGGCGAGCAGTGCGGGCAGCAGGGTCAGCGACACCAGTGTCGCGGTTGCCGGAATGAACAGACCCGCCAGCCCGATGCCCTGCACCAGCGACACGGGCACGACGATGAGTGCGAACAGGCCGAGGGACGCGGTGATGCCACTGAACGCAACGGCGTGACCGGCGCGACGCAGCGACTCTCGTACCGCTTCCGCGTTGTCAAGACCGCGGGCCCGTTCCTCCCGCCACCGGTTCACGACCAGCAGCCCGTAGTCGATCGACATGCCGAGCCCGAGTAGTGCGACGATGAACTGCGTTGCGGGATTGATGGCGATGTTCGTCACGTAGGTCAAGCCGTAGACCGCGAGCTGCATTGTCAGCAGCGAGACGATACCGGTGAGCAACGGCACGAAGGCCAGTACCGAGCCGAACACCCAGGCCAGCACCAGAAGTGCCGCTCCGGCTCCGATGAGGATCTCGGTGAACACCCCCGAGCCCTGCGCGGAACCGCCGGAGCTCAACGCGCTGATGCCGGTCACGTGGGCCGTTGTCCCCGGGATCGCCTGCTGTGCGGTGGCACCCAACTTCGTCAGCACGGCGGCGGCGGAATCCGTGTGTAGCTCGCTGTCGGGGTACACCAGGACGATCGTCGAGTGCCCGCCGGTACCGACCAACCCGCGGTTCCCGGTCGACGCGAACGACAGGTCCCGGTAGCCGGGTGCCGTCTGCAGTGCACTGTCCACTGTGGCCAGTTTTTGGCGGACACCTGGGGTGTCCACTGTCTTGCCTGCCGGCAGGTTCAGTACCAGTACACCCGGGTTCGCCGCGGCGAGACCGTACTGGCGGCCGATCTGCTGGTTCGCATGGTAGGCGGGACTGTCGACCGTCAAGCCCGACTGCAGGCGGTCGGACACCTGCGGTGCGACGAGGAGGCCGACCACCGTGATCCCCAACCACCCGAGGCCGACCAGCAACCGGTGCCGGACCACCCAGTTGATAAGACGTTCCGTGAGCGTGTGACCTGTCATCAAATGGTGTCCAATTGCTGGTTGTTGGTACGTGGCCCGAGAATTCGGACGGCGACGCACATGGCGACGAGTAGTAGCGCGCAGACCGCGTAAAGGCCGCCTGCCCCGAGGTCGGCGAGTAGCGTGAGCGAACCCAGTGGCAGCAGGGCACTGACGAGACGGGACGCGGCATAGGGGATGCCGATCGACTTGCTGCGGTTGGCCGTGTGGAACAGCTCAGCCTGGTAGATGTGGGTCAAGTTGGACTGCACGACGGTGCTGATCGTGGTTGCGATGCCCGCGGCGATGATGAGACCGCTGCTCGAGGCGAGGCCGAACACCACGCCGAACGCCGCGACGGTGAGCGTCGAAGCGATCAGCAGGGTTCGACGCTCGAAACGCTCGGTCAGCTGCACCGAGAGGAGCGAGCCGAGCGGGTAGCCGATGGCGGTCAACGCCGAGAACATCAAGGAGTGCGA
Organism: Amycolatopsis sp.; assembly: GCF_025464955.1. Lineage (GTDB taxonomy): Bacteria > Actinomycetota > Actinomycetes > Mycobacteriales > Pseudonocardiaceae > Amycolatopsis. Next base: position 35,633 of record NZ_JAODNM010000021.1, read on the forward strand.
GAGGTCGAATCCCTTGGCCAGCAACACGATCGGCGCGATGGAGGCGAACCCGTAGAACCCGACGGGACCAAGGAGCTGCATCACCCACATCAAGATGGTGCGCCGCTGGTAGCGGTTGCCGGACACCACTTCGGTCGAGGTCGCGCCGGATGCGTGCGTCGGCACCACCGGTTCCGCCGGTGGAAGTGCGGGACCGCCCGCGCGCACGTCGCGTTCGATCGTGGTGAGTACGCGGTCGGCTTCGGCGGTGGCCCCGGTCGCGGCCAGCCATCGGGGAGACTCCGGCAGGCCGCGGCGGACCAGCCAGACGACGAGGCCGCCGCAGGCAGCCACGATCAGAAGCCAACGCCACCCCGCCATCCCCAGGATGGTGGTGTTCGCCGCCTTGGCGAGGCCGCCGGCCACCGGCACCGCGAGCAAGCCGAAGGTGTAGCTCCAGGCGACGTAGCGGCCTCGGCGCCTGCTGGGCAGGAGCTCGGACAGGTAGGTGTCCACCAGGGTCAGCTCGGCACCGAGCCCGATGCCGGTGAGCACGCGTAGGACGAGGAACACCCCGAGGCTCGGAGCGAACGCGGTGGCCAGCGACAGTACGGCGTAAGACAGCAGATTGACCTGGAACAGGGTGCGGCGGCCAAGCCGGTCCGCGAGCGGCGCCAGCAGCAGGGATCCGATCATCTCGCCGACGAACACCGAACCGATGATCATCGACCGGTCGACGGTGGTGAGGTGCCACTGGGCACCGAGCAGGACACCGAAGAAGCTGCCGATCGCCACCTCGAAGAAGTTGAAGAACGAGCCGAGTCCGATCAGCACCACCATCCGGCGGTGCCATCGGGACAGCGGCAGCCGATCGAGCCGCGCGGCGATCGAGGCCGAGGTATGGCCGCTGGAGACGGTGGCGTGGGCGGCGTGAGTCGGGGGAGAAGTCGTGGGGAAAGGGGGGTGGTCGTCGCTGACCATGGGTTCCTCCTCTGTTCGGCAACTTGCTATAGCATACACGTTACATGCTATTGTGAGTTTGTCGAGTTGAACGAGGAGGGTGCGCAATGGGTACGGAACCGGACCAGATGACCCTGGAAAGGGTGGAGTCGCTCGCCGAGCGGGCTTACCGGGCGCTGCGTGAGCAGATCGCGACCGGCGGACTTGCACCCGGCGAGCGAGTGACCGAACGCGGCCTTGCTGTGCGGCTGGGTGTGAGTTCCACGCCGGTCCGCGAGGCGCTCCACCGATTGGAACAGGACTGCCTGGTGGAGCGGGTCACCGCCCGCCAGCTCAGGATCGCCGAGCAGCCGGTGGAATCGCTGCGGGAGCTGATGTACGTCGAGGCGGCGATCCGCGCCGCGGCCGCCCGTTTCGCGACCGCGAAAATCACGGCCGAAACGCTGGACGAGATGGGCGAGGTTGTCGACGAGCTGGAGCGGAACCCGGAACAGGGTGATCCCGAGCACCAGTTGTCGTTGGCCAGGCGCTTCGACGAACTGCTGCTCGGCGCGGCCGGCAATGACCTGTTGACCGGGCTGATCGCCCCGATCTCGGTGTTCGGCTGGGCACTGCGGGTCAAAGCGGTGCGGGCGATGCACGCGGATCCCGAGTTCGGCTGGAGCCGGATCCGGGCGCACCGGGAGCTGCTGACCGCACTGCGCGCCCGTGATGCCGACCGAGTGGAGACGCTGACCCGGCTGCAGTTGGACGCGGCCTCCGACTACCTCATGGAGTGGGCCCAATGATTCGCGTACTCGTCCCGTCGGGCATGCTCGGCAGCGGGTTCCCCGCCGAAACCGTCACTCGCGGCATCGAACTCGGTGCGGACGCCATCGTCATCGACGGCGGGTCGACCGATTCCGGTCCGCACTACCTCGGCACCGGCACCCCCAAGACCAGCGAGGCCGCCGTCCGGCGTGATCTGCGGGTGTTGTTGATCGCCGCTCGTGCCGCCGACATTCCGCTGATCGTGAGCTCCTGCGGCACCTCCGGCACCGATCTCGGCGTCGACTGGGTCGCCGACCTCGCGACCTCGATCGCGGCGCTGGAAGGCTTGTCCTTCCGCCTGACCAAGATCTACAGCGAGCAGAGCCTCTCCGTCCTGCTGTCCGCATTGGACAGTGGAGCCATCGCACCACTGGCTCCCCTCGGCCCGCTGGACGCCGACACGCTGCGATCCTGCACCCACATCGTCGGCGTTCTCGGCAGTGAGCCGATCTCGGACGCGCTGCGGGACGGGGCTCAGGTCGTGTTGACCGGCCGGGCCACCGACACCGCGCCCGTCGCCGCGCTCGCCGCCCTGCACGGCCTGCCCGCGGGACCGGCCTGGCACGCCGCCAAAACCACCGAGTGTGGCGGACAGTGCACCACCAACCCGCTCGCCGGTGTACTAGTGGAGATCGACGACACCGGGTTCACTGTCGAGTCGCTGGACCCCGGCTCCGCGGCCACGCCGACGTCGGTGGCGGCCCACATGATCTACGAAAACGCCGACCCGTTCCGGATGCGTGAGCCCGCCGGCACCTTGGACACGTCAAGGGCCGGCTACCGCGCGCTCGACGACCGGCGGGTGCGGGTCGAAGGGTCCCTCTTCGAGCCCGCTGAGCAGTACACGATCAAGCTCGAAGGCAGCGCCGTGACCGGGTACGAGACCATCTCCCTTGTCGGCATCCGCGATCCGGAGATCCTGCGTGAACTCGGTGCCTGGACAGCAAGGCTCCGGGCGGTGCTGGCCGATCGGGTGTCCACATTGCTCGGTCTGGACGGGTCCGGCTACGACTTCCTCGTTCGTCGCTACGGCGACAACGCGGTCCTCGGCGGCCTCGAACCGGAACGGTCCGCGCCCCGCGAGGTCGGCGTGCTGGTGCGTGTCCTGGCGAGCACCCAAGCCGTGGCAACCAGCATCGCGAAGATCGCCAATCCGCTGCTGCTGCACCTGCCGCTGTCCGGCATGGATCACCTGCCCAGCTTCGCGTTCGTCACGTCGCCCGCCGAGATCGAACGCGGCGCAGTCCACGAGTTCGTCCTCAACCACGTCGTGAACGTCGACAAGCCCGACGACCTGTTCCGCTTCGAACACAGTGAGGTCAACCATGGCTGAGACCACCCTCGGCGAACTGGCCACGCTGGTTCGCTCGAAGAACGCGGGCCCGTTCTGGCTGACCCTCGACGTCTTCTTCGCCACAGACGCGGACTACGCACGGGCTGCGAGCGTGGTGACCGAGGACGCCATCGGACGCTTGTACAGAACCGATCCCGCTGTTGTGCGGCTGTATCTGCTGCCGGACATCCGGGTGCTCAAGGCATCCTTCCCCCGCCCGGTGGTCCAAGGCAGCTTCGCCGACCGGGACATGCACTCCGGTCAGCAGCACATCCCGTTGGCAGACCTGCCCATCTCCAACACCCAGGAGTTCTGATCATGGACGTAGTGGCGGCACAGCAGCAGGCCCGATCCGGCGCGCGGAAGGCGCTGTCCAAGGTGCCGGAGGTGACTGTCGCGTTCTGGGTCACGAAGATCCTGACGACCGGCATGGGCGAGGTCGCATCGGATTTCCTCTTCCAGAACCTCGCTCCGCCGATCGCCTTGGGTATCGGCCTGGTCGGCTTGGTCGCGGCGCTGGTTCTTCAGTTCCGGGCGCAGCGGTATGTGCCATGGATCTACTGGTTGGCCGTCTCCATGGTCAGTGTGTTCGGCACGATGGCCGCTGATGTCCTGCACGTCGGGGCCGGGGTTCCTTACCTCGTTTCGGCCCCGCTGTTCCTCGCCGTGCTGGCGGTGATCTTCGGATCCTGGTACTGGCGCGAGAAGACACTGTCGATCCACAGCATCCACACCCGCCGCCGTGAGTCCTTCTACTGGGGGACGGTGATGGCGACCTTCGCCCTCGGCACGGCGACCGGTGACCTGACCGCCAAGACGTTCCACATGGGGTACCTGTCCTCGGGCTTGGTCTTCACCGCCGTCATCGCTTTGCCGTTGGTGGCGCACAAATGGTTCTCGCTCAACGCGATCTTCGCGTTCTGGTTCGCCTATGTCACGACAAGGCCGCTGGGCGCGTCCTTCGCCGACTGGTTCGGCCTGCCCAGCGACGTGGGCGGTCTCGGACTGGGTTCCGGGGCGATCACGCTGACGTTGGCCGCCGTGATCATCGCGTGCGTGGGCTATCTGACCATCGTTGAGCGGAGGGGCGTCCAGGACGACCACTGACGCTGCCCAGTGTGACTGACGGAACCCGCTCGCCGCCGGGCTCGCTCCGACGTCACTGGCCCTGATCGTGTCCCGGTTCGCCCAAGGCGCGAGCGCCGCGTTCGTCGCACCCCAAGCGCTGGCCATCCTCGCCGACCTGTTCCCCGAAGGTCCGGCCCGCACCAGGGCACTCGGGATCTTCCAAGGCGCGACCGCGGCCGGGGCAAGCGCCGGGATCGTCCTCGGCGGCGTCTTCACCGAGTTCACCGGCTGGCGGGTGGTCTTCCTGATCAACCCGCCCATCATCCTCGCGCTGGTCATCGCCATCCGGCGGGTGCTTCCCGCCCGGCCACGGCACGCGGGCGCACGACTCGACATCGCCGGGGCAGGTGTGGTGAACAGGGTGGTGCCCGACGGTTCGCTGTTCGAAGAGGCTACCGAGCTGGCGCGCAAAATCGCGCGAGGCCCGACGCTCGCGCACGTCGCGCACAAAGCGTTGCTGCGGACTTGGGCTACCGGCGGGTTGACGGCCGCCGACAGCAGCATGCTCGACATCGCCCTGCCACTGTTCGAAAGCGATGATTTCAAAGCCGGGATGGTGGCGACGATCACCGCACTCCGTGCCGGTCGGCCCCGTCCGCCCATCGAATTCCACGGCAGCTGACAGCGCTTCTGTGCCTATCGGGCCGATGCGCCGCCGGGAGATCACCTCACTGTGTCCAATTCGGTCAACCGGCTACTCCTACCGTTTTGCGTTCGTTTTAGGAGCGGAGACTCCTGAGGCCGGTGCGGATTTCGTTGACCAGGATCTCGGGCTGCTCGAAAGCTGCGAAGTGTCCGCCCTTGTCGGCCTCGCCGTAGTGAATCAAGTTCGCATAGGTGTCTTCGATCCAGCTTCGTGGGGGGCGCGGGACATCGCGTGGGAACACGGTCACCGCGACCGGTAGCGCCAGCTTTGGGCCGGCTAGGCTGCCCGATTTGTTCTCCCAGTAGATTCGGCCGGACGACGCGGCACTGTTGGTGTACCAGTAGAGCGATATTGCGTCGAGCATGTCATCGGTGCTGAGAGCGTCCTCGGCGAGCCCGTGATTGTCCGTCTTGGATTGAAACTTTTCGTAGATCCAGGCTGCCTGGCCGGCCGGAGAGTCCGCCAGAGCGATCCCGACGGTTTCCGGCTTCGTGGCCTGAAGGTGGTTTGATCCACCGAGATCACCGGTGTAGAGGGCGAGGGTGTCCATGGCGTAGCGCTCTTCGGCGGACAGCGTGTCGGGTATCTGCGCAGGGAAAACGTAGTGAGTGTTCAAGTGAATCCCGAGAAGACCCGCAGGCCGCATGGCCCCGAGAGCGGTTGTTACGACGGCGCCCCAATCGCCGCCTTGAGCGGCCCAGTTTCTATAGCCAAGACGCTTCATGAGTTCCACCCACGTGGTTGCGATACGTGAAACAGTCCACCCCGTATCGGTCGGCTTTTGGGTAAACCCGAATCCGGGCAGCGACGGGATGACGACGTCAAATGAATCCCCGACGTTTCCTCCGAACGCCTCCGGATCGGTTAGTGGACCAATCAGTTTCAGGAATTCGGCGATCGAACCGGGCCATCCGTGCGTCAAGATGAGGGGCATCGCATTCGGATTTTTGGACTTGACATGGATGAAGTGGATATCCAGCCCGTCGATCGCGGTCAAGAAGTGCGGGAAACGATTGAGCTCCGACTCGAACCGGCGCCAGTCGTATTCTCGCTCCCAATAATTGATCAGCGATTTCGCGTTCTGCAAGCGAACACCCTGCGACCAGTCGGAGACGGTTTCCGGATTCGGCCATCGAGTTCTGGCCAGTCGCTGCTTCAAGTCCGCAATTTCGGAGTCCGAGATCGCGACAGTGAATGGGCGGATGAGGGTTGAGGGCGCCGACGTCGGTGCGGTCATTGGCTTGTTCTCCTGAACTTTGATTCACCGTGCAGCACTTCGTTGCACACTGGTGTGCAACCTACTCCGTTGCACGTCGGTGTGCAAGCAGCCCCGTTGCACACTGTCGTGCAATAATCTGACTGTGCAGATCGAATCCGCCCGGGCACGCTCCGTGAACGACACACGGAATCGCATCCTCGACGTCGCACTCGACGTCTTGGGGCAAAACCCGGACGCCGGTATGGGCGACATCGCCTCCGCTGCCGGCGTGGTCCGCCGCACCGTCTACGGCCACTTCCCCTCCCGCGCCGACCTCGTGCGGACCCTCGCGCAACGGGCGGTGGACGAAATCGCTGCCGTACTCACCGAGGTCAACACCCCCGAGGGAGCAGCCGACGCGGTGTGGGTCGATTTCATTGCCCGCGTGTGGCCATTGGCGCGCCGTTACCGAGTGCTGTTGGTGCTTCGGCGCGGCGAGTACGGCGAGGAGATCCACGCCCTATTGGGACCAGTCGATAAGACCCTTGCCGACCTCGTGGAACGAGGCCAAAAGAGCGAGGTGTTCGGACGACACCTGCCCGCAGGCATTCTCAGCCAGGTCGCGTATGCCGCCGTGTTCGCCATCGCGGAAAACGACCTTTCCCGTGGGACCCTTGGCGCCCGCGCGGCAACAATCACGAGCCTGCTCATGCTCGGAGTTCCCGAGGCGCGGGCCAATGCTCTCGTGGGTACCCGGCCGTGACGCGCACCAGCCGACCTGCGCCGCTGGGGCGAAGCAGTGAGGCCGCGGACCCAAGAGTGGAGCATTCCGGCGCTGTGTGGCCGGCTTCGGTTCTCCTCCCGCCACGTCGAGCGGGTTGACATCGCTGCCGACTCGATCGAACTAACCGAAATATAGGTCGACCGTTTGTGGGCCAAAGATTTTCGGTGGTGGGCTTGTCTTGGTTGTCGAGCGCGATCGGCGGGAGGTCTGCGAGTTTGAGCGGTGTGCTGGGTACCTTGTGTGCAGCGATCCGCCGAATTTTCCGGCGCAGGACACTGGTCAGCTCAATCGTCCCGTCGCCAAAGCGATGGTGGCCTCGCACAAGTGGCGTAGCTGGGCGTTGGCCGATTCGTCTTCGCGTTCGGTGAGGTAGTGCAGAGTGAGCCCGTCGAACCCAGTGAGGAAAAAACGCGCGACGGCTTCGGGTTCCACGGCCAGATCCAGCCCGTCGTCTCGCGCGGCTTCGGTGATGAGGCGGATAGCGACCGCGGTGATATTGCGGGTGTGCTCGGTCATCGCCTCGTGCAAGTAGGGATCACGCAGGGCGAAAGTCGTCAATTCCGCCAGCAGCAAATGCCGGTCGCGCTGTTCCAGTACGGTCTGCCAGAGCACGTCGACCCAGGAGCGCACTGTCGCTGCGAACCCTGGCCCGACAGGTGAAAGCAGTTCCACCTGCGCGACCAGTGACCGGGTGAGTTCTTCGAGCACGGCGCGATAGAGCTCCTGCTTGGTACCGAACGTGTAGTGCACCGTGGCCTGCGCCACGCCGAGTTCCGCGGCGACCGCCCGGGTGCTACCGGCGGTGACGCCTTCGCGTGCCATCAGTTCGATCGCCGCCCGCACGAGCTGGGGTCGGCGTTCAGCGACCGATATGTGAGCCATGTGTCCACTATACCCGACTCTGTCACATGTTCAAGTCATACGACTTGGTCATCCAACATTGTCACTTGACCAAGTCGTGTGTATGTTGGGCTTCACCAACCCGCCGAGCGCCTTCGGGAGGCACCGAATGACCAGCACCCTGAACAGGACAACGACAGAGCCGATTCCGTCACCGCCGGCGTTACCGCTGGTGGGACACGCTTTGGGGATGCCATCGGACGGCATGATGGAGCACATCAGCGAGCTGGCCTCGGTTTGGGGCCCCTTGTTCAAGCTGAAGATCTTCGGCAACGAAATCATCCTGGCCAGTAGCCTCGAACTTGTCTCGGAACTGTGCGACGAGAGCCGGTTCCGCAAGAAGGTCCACGAAGATCTGGTTACCCTGCGACAGATCGGTGGCGACGGGCTCTTCACCGCGTTCTCGGATGAACCGAACTGGCGCAAGGCACACGAGATCTTGCTGCCGTCCTTCTCGCTCAACGCGATGCGCGGCTACCACGAGACCATGCTCGAGGTCACGAAGAGCCTGATCGGTAAATGGGACGCGGCCGGCGATGGCTCGGTAGACGTCACCGCCGACATGACGCGCTTCACCCTCGACACGATCGGCCTGTGCGGGTTCGGCCACGATTTCGAGTCGTTCAAGAGCGAAGAACAGCAGCCGTTCATCGTGGCGCTGGTCCGTTCGCTGGAATTCGCGCAGGCCCAGGGCACCGCGATCCCTGGCCTGGGGTTCCTCAACCGCAAGAAGACCGAGCAGTTCCACGCCGATGTCAAGGTGATGGCGGACCTCGTCGACGAGGTCATGCGCAGCCGCCGTGCGAGCGGGGACACCAGCACCGACGACCTGCTCGGCCGCATGCTGCACAGCCGCGACCCCGTGACCGGTGAACTGCTCGACGATGTCAACATTCGCAACCAGGTCATCACATTCCTGATCGCCGGGCACGAGACGACCAGCGGAGCCCTGTCCTTCGCTCTGTACTACCTGAGCAAAAACCCCGCGGTACTGGCGAAGGTGCAGGAAGAGGTCGACGCGTTGTGGGGCGATGAGTCCGACCCGCAGCCGGACTATGGCGATATCGGCAAGCTACGGTATGTCCGGCAAGTCCTCAACGAGGGACTGCGCCTGTGGCCGACCGCACCCGGGTTCGGGGTAGAACCCCTGGTGGACACCGTGATCGGCGGTAGGTACGAGGTGACGGCGGGGGCGACCATCATGGTGCTCACCCCGGAGCTGCACCGCGATCCGGTATGGGGCGACAACGTCGAACTGTTCGACCCGGAGCGCTTCTCCCCGGAACGGGAGGACAGCCGCCCGGCGCACGCCTTCAAGGCGTTCGGCAGTGGAGAGCGTGCGTGCATCGGCAGGCAGTTCGCGCTGCACGAGGCGACGATGATGCTGGCGCTGCTGGCACACCGCTTCATCCTCATCGGTGAGGACAGTTATCAGCTGAAGGTCAAGGAGACGCTGACCCTCAAGCCCGACGGGTTCACGATGCGGCTGCGACCGCGGATCGCCCGCCGGGTCGTGGTCCCGGCGCCGGTTCCGGCGAAAGACAGCCAACCTGTTACGGCGAAGAAGGCCACCGGAACCCGGATCACCTTCCTGCACGGCTCGAACATGGGCACCTGCGCCGGAATCGCCCGCGACCTGTCCGCAGACGGTGGCGAGCACGGGTTCACTACCGCGATCAGCCCGCTCAACGACGCAGTCGACCAGCTGCCGGAGGGGCCGGTCGTCATCGTCGCCGCTTCCTACAACGGGAAGCCGACCGACGACGCCAGGGAATTCGTCGAATGGTTGTCCACTGTGGAGCCTGGATCGCTGGACGGTGTGCGTTACGCACTGCTTGGTGTCGGCGATCGCAACTGGGCTGCCACCTATCAGCGGATTCCGACACTCATCGATACCTACTTGACTGCGGCCGGGGCCACCGCGCTGATCGACCGCGGTGCCGCTGACGCGTCGGGCGACTTCGCCGGGAGCGTCGATGACTGGACCGGAAGCTTGTGGACGACACTGCTCGACGAGTTCGGCACCGAAATCGCGACACTACCGGATAGCAAACCAGGCAACGGTTTGTACACCATCGAAGACGTGGCACCGTCCGCCACAGACCAGCTCGCCGCGCGATACGGGCTGCTGCCGGCCGAGGTGATCGAGTCACGGCAACTGGTCGACCTCGAACACCCACTGGGGCGGCCGAAGCAGTTCCTGAAGCTGCGTGTCCCCGAAGGCGTCACCTACCGCACCGGCGATCACGTCGCCGTCCTGCCGGAGAACCCTGCGGATCTCGTCCGGCGCGCGGCGACGCGATTCCAGCTCGACCTGACCAGGACCGTGCGCCTGAGGTCGGCCCGCAGCGCGGGGGCGATCCCGACCGACCGGCCGCTGACCCTTCGCCTGCTGCTGACCAGCTTCCTGGAATTGCAGCAGCCCGCAACCCAAGACCACGTGAGTGTGCTCGCCCAGCACACGACATGCCCGCCCGAGCGCCGCACCCTCGATGCGCTCGCCGCTGCCACACCTGAGGAATTCCACCGCCAGGTCACCGCGACCGGGCGCAGCCTGCTCGACCTGCTGACCGAGTACCCCGCCTGTGAGCTGACCTTCGAGTCCTTTTTGGAGCTCGTGCCCGCCCTGCGGCCGCGGACCTACTCGATCTCGTCCTCGGCACTGGCCGAACCCGACACGATCGACCTGATGGTCTCGGCGCTGTCTGGCCCACACCGCAGTGGCGAAGGCCTCTTCCACGGGATCGCGTCGCATTTCCTGGGCTCGGTGGAAGCCGGGGACACACTGCCGGTCAAGGTGCTCCCGGGCCGCGATTCCTTCAGCCTGCTCGAAGACGAGACGATCCCGGCGATCGTGATCAGCGCGGGCACCGGCCTCGCACCGTTCCGCGGGGCTGTGCTCGACCGGATGCACCGCCACGTGAGCGGGACCCTGTTGTGCTACTTCGGCTGTGACCACCCCGAGGTGGACTACCTGCATCGAAGTGAATTCGAGGCCGCCGACGCTGCCGGCGTGATCAGCATGCGACCAGTGTTCAGCGGAGCACCGCAGGAGGGCGCCCGCTTCGTGCAGGACCGGATACTGCGTGAAAGCGCGGAAGTCTGGGACGTTCTGCAGTCCGGCGGGCGGGTGTACGTCTGTGGTGATGGCGGCCGCATGGCGCCGGGGGTACGCGAGGCGTTCGTTCGAATCCACCTGGCACACACCGGCTCCAGTGCGGCACAGAGCGAAGAATGGCTTGCGGGACTGATCGAATCCGGTGTCTATGTGGAGGACGTCTGGTCCGGCGGGATCGCTCGATGAGCAAACTCGGGACACGCGTCACGACGGCGCTGATCGCCGGCAGCGCGCTCGGCAACGCCGGGGGAGCCGTGATGCCAGTGCTGCTGGACGGTTACGCGCGCCGGTTCGGCCTTGACTCCACCGATGCCGGGCTGGTCGCGGTCGCGCAGCTGCTGGCGACCGCCTTGTTCACCCTTTTACTGGCTTCCCGCGCTTCGCGGCCCGGCCGGGTGCGAATGGCACGGCTCGGGCTGTTGATTGCGGCGGGCGGCTTGCTCGGCGCGGCGGTGGCGCCGGACTTCGGCGTGTTGATCGCCGCGAACCTGCTGGCGGGAGCCGGGCTGGGTGCGGTGTTCGCCGCGTCGACGGCAGCGCTGGCTTCGAGCGGTGACACCGAGAAGGCGTCGACCGTCACGGTCGTCGGCAGCGTGCTGGCCATCGGGGTGCTGCTGGTGGGGCTTCCGATGGCCGACGAAGGCGTGGAGGGCGGCGGATTCGCCCTGCTGGCGATCTGTTGTTTCGCGGCTTTCCCACTGGTCGGTGGGTTGCCTGAGAATACCGTCGAGCATCACCAAAGCTCGGTGGTGAAGGTGATAGTGCCCGGAATCGTCCTGCTGGCGGCGGTCGCGACGCTGTCCGCCACGGACCAGGGCGCGTGGTCCTACACCGCGTTGTTCGGCAAGGACAACGTGCAGCTGTCGTCCTCAGCCGTCTCGACCGTGCTTGCGATCGCGACGGTCTGCGCGCTCGCCGGGGTCGTTTTTGCTTCCTGGGCGGGGAAACGCTGGGGCCGGGGTCGCACGCTGGCCGGGTTCGTGGTGGCCGGGGCGGTGGCGAAGCTGGTGGTCTCCTCAACGGATTCGGCGGTGGGGTACTCGATCGCGGCTGTGGTGTGGCAGATGTGCCAGCTCGCAATCCTGATGTTCCTGCTCGCCACCGCCGCGGAACTCGACCCCAGCGGACGGTTGGTGGCTTCCCTCAGCGGAGCCGTGGCCATGGGCGCGGGGTTGGGTCCGCTCGGTGTCGGTGCGGTACTCGACGCCACATCGCCTTCGGTGGCCGGCGTGGTGCTGGCGTTGTTGACGGTCGCCGCCGCGGCGCCGCTGATCAGACTGACCCGCCGAGTCCCGATCGCCGTTTGACCGTGATCGTAGCTGCCCCGCCGGTTTCGACCGGTGGGGCAGCCCGCTTTTCGTTTGCGGGGCTCAGGTTGTGAAAGTGGACAGAAGTGGGGGACTTCGTCAGCACTACGGAGGGTACGTTTTCGTAGGCAGGTATCGTCGGCAACCCGGCCGTCGGAGACCGCTTGGAATTGGTCTACGAGTGTCAGTTCCACCCATTCGAGCGTTACGTCGCTCTTTTGCCTTCGTTGCCGCGCACTATACGTACGACCCGAAGATCGTCGACGGGATCATCTTCCCCCACCTGCGCCGGGTCGTCAGGCGGACGCCCGAGGGACCGCTGATCAACGGGCGTACGTCGTTCATGCTCGACTACACCGAGTTGCGCGTGCGAAACCGATGAGCGGGAGCGGACGCAAACCCGGAGGACGTCTGCAGCCAGGAGCGATAGCGACGCAGCACTCGCCGCTGCAGCAGTTGGTCTGCTGCCAGCGCGCTTAGTGGACGGGCGCGGAGCGCCGGATCGAGCCCGCGGGCGATCCGGCGCAGCTGACGGCGGACCAGCGCCATGCCGGCCGCCGAGGCGAGGGTCTTGTCCGACCAGGTCACCGGTCGCAACTGCCCCGCCGCTTCCCGGCCTTCGCGCCAGCGGTTCGGAAGTTAAATATCAGAAAGCCGCCATAGTGGCTAACCCTGAAGCGCCTATCCCTGAAGGACGAGGGCCGGGTCGAGGGGGATCTCCCGTAGCACCAGCCTGCTGCGGAGTTCGCGCACGCCATGGTCGCGTTTGAGTCGGTCGATGACGTCTTCGAACTCGTTGGTGCCAGTGCACGCGATCCGCAGCTGATAGTCGTACTCACCGGTGACGTGGGCCGCCGCGATGATCTGCGGGAACTCGGCAAGGCCTCGTTCGAACTCCGCTCCGCGCAGGGGGTCGGCCAGTCGCGCTTCGGTGAACATGAGCAACGTGCGACCGAGCGCGGTCAGGTCCAGCTTTGCGTGATAGCCCAGCAGGAGGCCGGAGGCCCGTAGTCGGCGGACCCGGTCGGCCACCGCGTTCGCGCTCAGGCGTACGGCGCGGCCCAGTTCCTGGTAGGTCATCCGGCCATCGCGGGTCAACTCGGCCAGGATGTCCCGATCAACAGAGTCCACGTCCACCCTCCCTGAGGTTATCACTGGATAATAGCCCACACACTGCGTTTATCTCGGGCTGAGGGCGAGATGTGCAGTGAGGACAGTGACAAAATCGCCGGGATCACTGAGAGAGTCGTGGTCATGGACTTGATCCTGGTGAAACTGCTCCTGACTCCGACTTTGATCGCCTGTGTGAGCCTGGCTCAGCGACGGTGGGGCCCGATCGTCGGTGGCCTGCTGGTGGGCCTTCCGCTGACCTCCGCCCCGCTACTGTTGGTGCTCTCCCTCGAACGCGGCCCCCACTTCGCCGCACAGGCCGCTACCGCCGCGCTGTTTGGACAGGCGTGCGTCGCGCTGTTCTGCTTCGGTTACGCACAGGCCGCGATGCGCCACCGCCGGCAACGGTGCATCACGGCGGCGGCGGGCTGCTACCTCATCAGCGCGCTGGTCGCCGACGGACTGAGAATCTCCGTGCAACTGCTGGGAATTCTTGTGGTCACCGTGGTTGCGGTGGTCGTGTCGTACTGGCCTGTCCCAGCCGAACGGCCCGTCCGTGTCGTGCCACCGCCTGCCTGGGAGGTTCCGATGCGCATGCTGGTCTCGGTGGTTTCCACGCTCGGTCTCGCCGGGGCCGCGAGTCTGCTGGGACCGGCGCGGGCCGGCCTGCTCGCGGCATTCCCGGTGTTCGTCTGCATCCTGGTGCTGCGCACCCACCGATCCGCCGGTGACCCGGCGACCATCGCCTTCCTCCGCGGCACGGTCCAGTCGGTCTGGTCCGGAACGGCGTTCTTCCTCACCGTCGCCCTCACCATCACGACCATGGGCACGGCGGTCGCGTTCGCGGCAGCGCTCGGGGCCGCGGCCCTGGTGGCCGCGGGCACCGGGCTGCTCAGGAAGCAATCAGCGGCGCGATTCACCGTTCGCGAGCAGGCCACCTTGAATCGGGGCTAGCGACGCACAGGATGTCCGTTTCGCAACTCGACGGCGAGTTGCGGTGGCAACGACCCACACAACGACCGAAGAGCCACCTGAGGTGTCGGCGGCGGCTGGTACGTTTCAAAGATCATGTTTCGGCAAACCGGTGGAGGCACTCGCATGGCACGCGTGGACGTTCAGATCACCACGACCGACGGTCAGAGCAACGCGACGTTGCACCTCCCGGATGGCGACGGGCCGTGGCCGGGCGTGCTGGTCTTTCCCGACGCGGGAGGTGCCCGGGAGACTTTCCGGGAGATGGGGGACCGGGTCGCGAGCCTGGGTTATGTCGCCCTCGTCCCGGACATCTACTACCGGGCGGGCGGGTTTGCGCCGTTCGATATGGCCACCGTGTTCACCGATGAGCAGGAACGCGGGCGGCTGTTCGGCCTGATGAGTGTGCTCACCAACGAGCGGGTCGTCGCCGATGCCGGTGCGTACGCGGAGTTTCTGCTGGCGCGACCGGAGGTGGCGGGGTCGGCGATCGGCACCACCGGCTACTGCCTCGGCGGCCGCATGTCGATGATCGCCGCGGGTGAGCTGGGCGGCACGATCGGCGCGGCGGCGTCGTTCCACGGCGGCCGGCTGGCCGTCGTCGACGACCCGACAAGCCCGCACCTCGCCGCCGATCGTATTAGTGCCAGCGTGTACGTCGCCGGGGCGCAGGACGACAGCTCGTTCACCACCGAGCAGGCAGAGCTGTTGGACGGCGCGCTCACCGGGGCCGGAGTCGACCACGTCGTCGAGTTCTACCCGGCCCAGCACGGCTTCGCGGTAGCAGACAATGCCACCTATGACGCGGAAGCCGCCACCCGCCACTGGGCCGCGCTCGATCAGCTCTACCGCGACCACCTCGCGAAGGTCTGAACCCGACACCCGGCCGTCATCGGCGAGCGAACTTGTCGATGGCGGCCGGGGTGACCGGGGTGAAGAAGTTGACGAGGTTGCCGTCGGGGTCGCGCAGCAGGAGCGAGCGGTTTCCCCAGGGCATCGTGATGGGCTCCTGGACGAAATCCTCGACGAACCCGGCCAGGTTCCGGTGCACGCCGTCCACGTCGTCGACGAGGAACTCGAGGATGACGCTGCGGTTGTCGGCCGGGCCGGCGGCGCCGGGTGCGAACAGCGGGACGGTACGGGTGCCGGCGATCGCGAGGGTGGCCGTGCCGGTATCGAGCTCGGCGAAGTCCTCAGTCGACCAGTTCGCCCGCAGGTCCGTGGCGCGCTCGTAAAAGCCGACGAGGCGCGCGACGTCGGCGGTGATGATGCGGATCGAGACGAAGTCCATGGGTTCTCTCCTGCGTAGTCGGTGCGTCTGATCGCACGCTACGACCGATACCGGGCAGAATCCGCCCGGTATGGAGGGGAGACTTCTGGGCATGTCCCGACCGATTGCTCGCGTGCTCGCCCTGCTGGAGCTCCTGCAGTCGGGCGGTATCCGGACCGTGGCCGAGCTCGCCGACCGGCTCGCCGTCGACGAGCGCACGGTGCGGCGGTATGTCGACCACCTCCTCGACCTCGACGTACCCGTCGAGTCGGTGCGCGGCCGCTACGGCGGCTACCGGCTTGCTTCCGGTTACCGCATGCCGCCGCTCATGCTGAGCGACGACGAAGCGCTCGCCGTGCTGCTCGGTTTGGTCGCGGGTCAGCGAGCTGGCTTGATGACGGCCACGGGCACGGCGAGCGAAACAGCGGCGGCCAAGATCCGGCGGGTGCTGCCCGAGCGGCTCGGCCACAAGCTCGCCGCCGTGCTCGACACTCTCGCGTTTACGGTTCCACCCGGTGAATCAGCCGCCCCGGAGACCGAGGTCCTGCTTTCGATCGCCGACGCGGTAAGCCATCATCGGCCGATTTCGATCCAGTACACCGCCGCCGACGGTCGGCGCAGCGAACGCACACTGCACCCGTACGGACTCGTCGCCCACGCGGGCCGGTGGTACGTGACGGGTGCGGATCCCGCGATCGACGAGGACCGGACGTTCCGGCTGGATCGCATCGCCGGCGCGAGGACACTGCCCGGCGCCTTCGAACCGCCTGCTGGGCTGGATCCGGCGAAGCGTGTCCTTTCAGGACTCGCCACAGCTCCGTACCGGCATGAGGTGACCCTGCGGATCCAAGGGACGGCCGAGCAGATCCGCACCCGACTTCCCGCCAGCGTCGCTACCGTGGCGGAGCTGCCGTCCGAGACCGCGCCCTGGGTCCGCGTCGAACTGCGGGCGGAACGGCTCGACTGGTTGCCCGCCGTTCTCGCCTCGCTGGACCTGCCGTTCGTCATCGAGCGGCCGGCCGAGCTCCGCGACCTCGTCGTGGCACTCGCCGATCGACTCGTGGATTCGGCCCGGCGGCTGATGGACAGCGGCTAGCAGCCGGGTTCGCAGACGGCGAGCGTCGTGTCGCTTTGTCCGTAGTAGGCCAGCTCGCCGAACGTGACGCCGCCGATCTCGCCACCTTCGACCCGGACGGTCCCCTCGACGACCTGGCCGCGGTGACCGCCCCCAGTGCCGAGATACCCGGCCTGGTCCGGCTGTTCCTCGGGATGACCGCCGCCGCGTCCGACCCGGACCACGCGACGCACAGCTACTTCGCCGACCGCTACCGCGCCTTGCGCGAACTCGTGTCCCGCAAGTTCCGGAGCTCGACGGTGAACCCGAAAGCGGTCGACCCGGAGTTCGCCGCGCGCATCCTGATCGCCGCCTCCGATGGACTCCAGGCCCCGTGGCTCCTCGACCCCACATCGATCTGGAAGGCGACCTCATCCGGCTGGTCGAGCTTCTCAAGGTGGCTATGCGAGGCTGATACCGTGTGGACAATCGGCGAGGCCGTAGGCATGTTCGCGGCCACCAACATCGACGACCTCGTGGTGCTGTCGTTGTTTTTCGCTCTGAGCAGGCGCGCTGGGGTGGGCCCAGGACGCGTCGTGCTCGGCCAGTACCTCGGTTTCGGGGCCGTCCTTGCCGTGTCGATCGGTGGCGCGCTCGGGGTCGGTGCGCTACCGAAGTCCGTGATCGCCTATTTCGGGCTCGTGCCGGTGTTTTTGGGGCTACGCGCGGCCTGGACGACATGGCGGGGGAGTTCCGCACCCGACGTCGAGCAGGGGAGTGCGGGTGGACCGACTGTGCTTGCCGTGGCGGCAGCGACCTTCGCCAATGGCGGCGACAACATCGGTGTCTACGTGCCGGTCTTCGCGACCTCGGGGACCGGCGGCCTGGTGGTCTTCACCGTCGTTTTCCTCCTTCTCGTCGCGATCTGGTGCGCGGCCGGCCACGCTTTCGCTGCCCGGCCAGTGATCACCCGTGCGCTGTCGCGATGGGGACATGTCCTGCTGCCCGCGGTGTTGGTCGGGATCGGTGTGGTCGTCCTCGGCGGGATACTCGCCCGATGACCACGGTCCGTTTTACTGCAGCAAGGGCCGGGGCCAGCCGGGATTCGCGGAGTGGATCCGAGGGCCAGTTCCGTTATCCCGCAACGCGATTACATTGGGCAACTGCCTCCCGGGCCTGGTGTATCAGTGAGTGACGCGCGCGGCATGCAATTGTTGGCGTAGGCCAGCTTCGCCGCTGAAAGTGGCCTACGCCAACATTGATGGCTACTTTCCGCGACAATTCAGATCACCTGACTGTGTTTCGAATGTACGTTCGATCCGTAGTAGAATAAAGGAGTGCCCAGCGTAACGATCACCCTCCCCGATCCCGCCGATATCCGGCGTGCGGATCCGGCGACACTGGTCGAGTACGCGCGTGCGATCACTCGGGAGATGAACCGGTACACCGCGCTGCTGGGTCTGGTGGTCACCAAAACCGAAACCGACGGTATCAAGGCGACTCATCAGTACAACT
>NZ_JAODNM010000022.1 GCF_025464955.1 Amycolatopsis sp.
GAGCACTACCGCCGAACCGAACGAGTTCCTCGGGGGTTCACCAGAGCCATCCCCTGCACGACGGACGACGCTGATCGTGCATCGCGACCGAACGTCGGCTCACGCCCGGAAGAACCGCAGATCACAACCGTGCTCCCCGGTTCGTGCTCCCGCTGCTCCCGCCCGGAGCAGGGAGCGACGGGAGCACGCATGGTTCCTGAACCGTCCCGAACAAGCGCCAACGAGCATCATCCGACGCGGCGGACCTGCGGCATCTCGAAGACCCGCAGGTCAGGACATGATCGGAACAACCTTGACACGGTAGAGGTCATTGGTTCAATCCCAGTGGGCCGACGACCGCTTGATCAGCGAAGCCTTGCCTGTCCCATCGGCGCCGCGATCCGCACCGCCGAGGTTCCCAGCCCCGTGGGCAGGAAGAAGAAATTCCTCGACGCTCCCGGG
This sequence comes from Amycolatopsis sp., assembly GCF_025464955.1. Classification (GTDB taxonomy): domain Bacteria; phylum Actinomycetota; class Actinomycetes; order Mycobacteriales; family Pseudonocardiaceae; genus Amycolatopsis. Next base: position 442 of record NZ_JAODNM010000022.1, read on the forward strand.
ACCCCGTTGCGCCGGAGTTCGGCCTCGGTGTACCGCACGCACCTGCGGTGCCATTCCAGGATTCCCGACATCCACTCCTTCAGGTCGTCGGCGTGGCGGATGAGAATCCTGCGGACCGGCTCGTCCAGGGCGAACTCCTCGAACAGCGCCGGCAGGTCGTTGGCGATGATGTGCTCGAATTGGCGCATCCGTGCCGTCATCAGATCGGCCACCACATCTCGGGCCTTCCATCGGTCCACGTCCAGGAAGTTCTCCACGACCAGGACGAGGTTGTGGATCTCACCCTCGAACTCGATCTCCTTCTGGTACGAGAACAGGTCGTTGGTGAAACAGGCGTAGTCCTGCGCCGCGGTGTCCAGCTCACGCATGACCCGTGTCTGGTAGATCTTCGGAGGTACCACGTCTGAGTGTGCGAGTCGGGCCAGGCTCATCGTCATCTCCGACCCGAAGGTCTTGCGGCGCATCTCGATGTAGTCGACCGGGTCGGGGATGCGGTGCTGGGCCTCGTTGGCCAGCTCCCACAGCCAGCTCGAGGTCATGTCCTCCACCGCCTTGCGGAACTGCTGCCGGGCGGGCACCGTCATCGGCCCCGCGGTGCGCCGCCACAGGTCCCCCAGGCCCCGCTCGATCGGGTTCGTCGGCTCCGGGGTGGTCTCGGCGTCCAGTGGCATGAACGCGGACAGCCGTTCGTCGCAGAGCTTCGCCGCCGCCAGATCGCGGGTCGCCCCGAACACCAGGGGGAAGTAGTCGTCACCGTAGGTTCCCCAGGCCAGCCAGTCCGAGGACAGGTCGAGCTGTTCGGGGCTCGCGTCGGCGTGGATCATCGCGGCGCAGAGTGGGAAGTCGAAGCCGATGAAGCGTCGCTCGTCCCACACCCCGCCGAGTTCGACCCCGGGTACCGAGTCGAACATGCCCATCCGCCGCGCCCAGCCGACCGCGTAGCGTCGCGCGGCGTCCAGGTGGGGGCTGATACGGATCGGGTAGGGCATGTAGAGGTCCGGCAGCGGCAGATGTCCCACCGGCTGGAACGGCGTGTGGGACTGCTGCCGGGACCTGGGCCGCAGACCCAGGCTCGCCGGGGCGGACACCAACGTGGCGGCGGAGGTGCCCAGGCCGGTCGGACGCCCGAACGCACTGGCGGGACCGGAGACGGCGCCGTCGTTCATGTACCGGCTGGACCTGGCGTGCCACTCGTGCCCGCCGGACTGCCAGTCCTGGAGGCCCTTGACGTAGGCGGCCACCCCGCTCTGCTCGTGAACGGGCACGGCCTGCTCGGCCAGCAGGCGAGGGACCTCGGTCAGCGCCGTGTTCTCGAACTGCTGCAGCCGGGAGGTCAACAGGTCGTTGACGAGTTCGGCGGCCTCCTGCGTCGAACAGCCGAAGAACCGCTCGAAAACCAGCACCGCGTTCGCGTTCTCCCCCTCCTCCTGGACCTCACGCTGGTAGGAGAACAGGTCGTTGCGCAGGTGCACCCCGTCCGAGAATGTGTCCGACAGGACCCGCATCGGCCTGGTCCCGGCAAGCCTGGCGGGGACCTCCGCGCCGACGGCGTACTCGACGAGGTTCGCCGACCAGGGCGCGCCGCCGACCCTTCGCCGCATCTGCACGTACTCGATCGGGTTGGCGATCCGGCCACGGCTGATGTTGTCCAGCTCCCACATCGACTCGACCATCAGGTTGTGCGTGCTGGTGGTGAACCGTTCCAGCCACCCGTGTGACATCGCCGGGACCGTGCGCTCCCACAGGTCCTTCAATCCCGCCTCGGCCGCGTTCGTCGGTTCCGGCGGCGTTTCACCGTCTGCGGTCATGAACAGTTCGAGGCGGCCGAGGTAGGCATTCGCTGCCGGGAGGTCGCGGGAGTACTTGAACTGCTCGAGGAACTGGTCGTCGAAGAAGAACACCCAGACGTACCAGTCGGTGATGGTGTCGAGAGTGGGCCGGTCGCAGTCCGGATGGGTGTACGCGCACATCAGCCCGTAGTCCATCTTCTCCAACGTCGCTTCGTCCCAGACGAGGCCGCCGTCGGGCTTCGGCGAGTCCAACATGCCCATGCCCATGCCCTTCGCCCACGCCGCGCTGTGCGCCCGGGTCGCCTCGAGGTTCGGGTTGAGCCTGGCCGGATGCGGCAGGTAGAACTCGGGCAGCGTGAAGGCCTGCATGTGTGTGTCGGCTCCCTTGTGCTCCGGCCAGCGCGGTTCGCTTCGGGGAGGTACGACGGTGTCATTCGGGCCGGTACCGCGGCAACGGCCAGGTCAGCTACTTCGAGTTCTAACGGGTGAACGGGTCCGGTCCGGATTCGGCACTGTGCGGAGGCGTTACAGCGTCCGCGTGCCGCGTTCGGGTTTTTGTCCCGTGAACACCCGGGGGACATCTATCCTGGGGCCTATGTGCCGCAACATCACCACGCTGCGTGGCCTGGAACCGGCGGCGACGGCCGAGGAGATCGAGGCCGCCGCCCGCCAGTACGTCCGCAAGGTCACCGGCGTCCAGACCCTCACCGACCAGACGCGCGACCCGTTCGAGGCTGCGGTCGCGGAAATCACGGAGGTCACCACCCGGCTGCTGGCCGAGCTCCCGGCCCGGCGCCAGCCGCCGCCGACCGTCCCGCCGCTGCGACGGCCCGAGGTCCAGGCCCGCATCGCCGCCAAGGCCGCCCGCTCGTCCTGACCGTCGAGTCAGGTCCGGGAGACGGGCGAGCCCTGCCAGGTGGTCCGGGCGGGCATCGACTCGGCGGCCATGACCAGCGAACCGGCGCCGATCGTGGTGTTCTCGCCGATGCGGCTACCGGGTAGCACGATGGTGCGCGGGCCCAGGGTCGCGCCGTCGTCGAGCCGCACCGGTTCCAGCCGCATCACGCGGTCGTGGAACAGATGAGTCTGCAGCACGCAGCCCCGGTTGACACTCGCGCCCGCGCCGACGGTGATCAGGTCCGGCTCCGGGAGCCAGTGTGTCTCGCACCAGGCGCCGGCGCCGATCCGCGCGCCGAGGCTGCGCAGCCACCAGTTGAGCACGGGCGTCCCGGTCCAGGCCTGGGTCAGCCACGGCACCGCTAATATCTCGACGAAGGTGTCGAACAGTTCGTTGCGCCAGACGAACGAGCTCCACAGCGGATGCCGTCCGGCCCGGAACCGGCCGACCAGCAGCCATTTCGCCACCGTGGTCAGCAGGCCCGCGACCAGCCCGGCGACGAGCAGGAGCACGCCGCCCGCCGCGACGGCCGTCCAGAACCCGGTGGACTCGGACACGTAGTCGAACACGACGAACGTGACCGTACCCAGCGCGCCGGCGAGGAACACCGGGACCAGGCGGCACAACTCGACGGCCGCGCGAGCGAACTTCAGTCCGCGTCGAGGGGCGAACGTCCGCGCCGGGTCGTGCGCTTCCGCCTCCCGGCGCAGGCGCAACGGCGGCCGGCCCAGCCACGAACTGTCGTCCGGGACGTCGTCCGGCGTGTCGGACAGGACACCGATCAGCGCGCCGTCACCGACGCTGCGGCCCGGCCCCACGATGCCCGAGTTGCCGACGAACGCGCGGTCACCGACGTCGGCGTAGCCGATGCGCACCCAGCCGCCCCGGAGTTCGTAGGGCGCGGCGAGAACGTCGTCCGCCAGGAAGGCGCCGTCGCCGACCCGCAGCATTCCCGGGAGCGACAGCACTGTCGACAGCTCCACCGAACGGCCGATCCGGGCGCCGAGGCACCGCAGCCAGATCGGCGCGAACAAGCTTGCGTAGAAAGGGAAGAGTGTCTTGCGGGACATCTCCATCAGGTCGTGCACGAGCCAGGCGGCCCAGCCGGCGCGGCTGTGCACCGGGTGCAGGCCCGGCGTGATCGCGCGGCCGGCGAGCCGGACCGACACCACGATGATGAGGGCGAAGGTGAGGACGCCGGCCAGTGTCATAGCCGGAACCCACCACAGGACGTCTTCGGTGGACGCGAGCACGCTCGCGTCTGCGGGGATCACGAGATAGGCGATCACTGCGGCAGGGAGCGCGGCGATGCCGAGTGCCAGTCCTCGAACCGCGGCTCCGGCGCTGTAGATCGAGCTCCAAACGCGTGAGCGTCGAGGTGCTGACTCAGGCCAGTCCTGGCCCGCCGGCGCCGCCTGGGGTGAGGCCGGTGAGCCACCCCAGCTCGCGCCCGCAGGCACGGCCGTGCCGAGGCAAGCACCTGGCAGGAGTTCCGCGTCGTCGCCCACCTCCGCGCCAGGCAGAAGGATGCTTCGCGTGCCGACGCGCGCCCGCTCGCCGATGCGGATTTCACCGACCCGCAGGACATCGCCGTCCAGCCACCAGCCGGCCACGTCCGCCTCGGGTTCGACGGCACTCCCGTCGCCGAAGGTCGCGAGCCCGGTGACCGGGGGTAACACGTGCAGGTCGACAGTGCGCCCGACCTTGCAGCCCAGCAGTCGCGCGTAGCGGGCGGCCAGTGGAGTTCCCGCGATCGAGCCGGGGCCGAACGAGGCGACGAACCGTTCGGCCGCCCAGATCCGCAGATGGGTCCGCCCGCCTCGCGGGTACTCGCCGGGTTTGACCCGGCCTCGCAGGGCTCGGACGCCGAGCGCGACCACCACTGTCCGGCTCGTCGGGGTGAACAGCAGCAGCCACGCGGGCACGAGCGCCCACCAAGACAGCTGCAACAGCCAGGTTTCCGGGAGGACAAGCGACACGACGTTGCCGAACAGCGCGACGACCAGCAGCCAGCGCAGGCTGGTGAACATCGAGAGCACCAGCTGGAAACCCGCCTGGAACCAGCCGGCACGTCGTGGTGTGCGCTTCGGATCAGGCCGCTCGATGGTCGCTGTTGTTGTTGTCGTCGTCTTCGTCGCTGTCACCTTGTGCAGCGCGGCCGGAGTCGGATGGCGGTAGACGTCGGCAACGGAGACCCGGGGATAGCGCTCACGCAGGATGGAGACCAGTTTGGCCGCGGCCAAACTGGTGCCGCCGAGATCGAAGAAGTCGTCGTCCGGCCCGGCGTCGGCGCCCAGCAGCGTCGACCATATGCCGAGCAGCCACTCCAGGTCGGGGTCGAGGTCCGCGCGCCGGGCCGATCCGGTCGCGGGCAGCGGCCAGGGCAGTGCGTCCCGGTCGACCTTGCCGGAGGCTCGGGTGGGGAAGTCGGCGACCACGGCGAGCCTCGGCACGAGCGCCGCGGGCAACCGGTCGCGCAGGAGACGGCCGGCCTCCGCCAGGTCGAAGGCGGTGGTTCCGGGGCTCTGGGCCGGCATCACGTAGCCGACGAGGACGTCGATACCGCCGGCGGTGCGGCGCACCATCGCGGCGGCCGCGGCGACCGACGGGAGGTCGAGCAGCGCGGCTTCGACCTCGCCGAGTTCGATGCGCCGGCCACCCAGTTTCACCTGGTTGTCGGCTCGCCCGACGAACTCCAGGCCGGTCGGCAGGGCGCGCACCAGGTCGCCGCTGCGGTACGCCCGCGGCCAGTCGAGACCGGGCATCGGCGCGTACTTCTCGGCGTCTTTGACCGGGTCCAGGTAGCGGCCGAGACCCACCCCGCCGATCACCAGCTCGCCGACCTCTCCCCAGCGCACCGGAATGCCCGCGGGGTCCGCCGGATCGATCACGGCCAACGTCCAGCCGGCCAGCGGGAGGCCGATGCCCACCGGCTCACCGGCGCGCAGCCGGGTGGCACAGGCGACGACGGTCGCTTCGGTGGGGCCGTAGGTGTTCCACAGCTCGCGTCGGCCGTCATCGAAGCGACGGACCACCTCGGGCGGGCAGGATTCGCCGCCGACGATCAGCAACCGCACCGCCGCCAGCGCTTCCGTCGGCCACAGCGCGGCCAGCGTGGGCACGGTCGAAACGATGGTGATGCGGCGTTGCCGCAGCCACGGGCCGAGGTCGGCGCCGGTGCGGACCAACGCGCGGGGCGCGGGGACCAGGCAGGCGCCGTTACGCCAGGCCAGCCACATTTCCTCACAGGAAGCGTCGAAGGCGACGGATAGCCCGGCGAGCACGCGGTCGGCCGGGCCGATCGGATCGGCCTGCAGGAACAGGTTCGTTTCGGCGTCGACGAACGCCGCCGCGGACCGATGGGTGATTGCCACGCCTTTGGGTTTCCCGGTCGAACCCGAGGTGAAGATGATCCAGGCGTCGTCGGCGGGGGAGAGCGGGACCGTCCGCCCTGCCGGTGGGCTTTCCGGCCGGGGGGACACAACGCCGTTGTTGCCGATCACCGCGCAGACGCCTGCTTCGCGCCACACCAGCTCAGCACGCTCATCAGGGTCGTCGGCGTCGACGGGAACGTAGGCAGCTCCGGCGTAAAGGACGGCGAGCACCGCGAGGTAGAGCGTGGCGGTGCCCGACGGCACGCGGATGCCGACCCGGTCGCCGGTCCCCACCCCGTCCTCGCGCAGCCGGTCCGCCAGCCGCCGCACCTCCACGAGAAGGGCCGAATAGGACAGTGCGCGGCTGCCGTCGTCGAGCGCGATCGCCTCAGGCCATCGCTTGACGGAATCGTCGAGTATTCGCAGGAGTGTCCGCGCCGGCGGCGCGCCGGCATCGGCGAATACCGCGCCACCGGATCGTTCCGCGCGGAATTCTGTGAATTCCCTGTACGTGGTCTTTTCGCGTTCTTCGAGCGACATGTTTTCGATGCTCCCCACGAAAGCTGGGGAAACGCTGTGAAGAATTTTCCAAACCCCTCGCGAACCGGACAGTTCGAAGGTGCGGCTCGGCATTTCCCATGATCAACGGCTTCCGGCTGGTGTGACGACGATAACCCTGTGAATAGTGTGTCAACACGAACGGGTGACACTGGTCGCGGTTCTCGCGTGAATCATTCTCACAAAAATCCCCGAGTCGGCTCCTGCGCTTCACGCGGATTTAGCAATAGTGCGGCAAGGCGGCATCCGCTCGGCGATTCTGTGAATTCCATGTGTGCGGCACTGGTGAGACGTTCCCGCAAGGTTGCGCTCCCGGCGCGCCGCCCCCGACGCCGCGCGCCGTGTGCTCTCCGTCACCGTCGGCGCTGAACCGGGCGGCGTCACCGGGGTGGGGCTGGGTGACCGCGGCACGCTGCCGCCACCTCGCGACGACGACCCGACGTTGTCGCCCCGGGTGCGCTAGCGTTTGACGTTGGCCGGGTTTCGCTGTCGCCTCGGCTCCCTTGTTGATTCCAGGAAGAGATGTCTGATGTCACGCAATGATGCGGAAGGTATTAAGCGGGTAGTTTTCTTCTGTGATTTCTTCAACAACGTGGGGGGCGTGGAGTGCCACAACGCATCATTGCTGCGCGGGCTTCGTGAGCGAGGGATCGAGGTTTTGGTCTACATCGGCGAGAAGCCGCGCCTGGAATACTGGAACAACGTCCTCGACGAGTTGGGTGTCGAACATTACGAACCGGAAACCTATCACGCGGACCTGCGCGACGATGTGATAGAGACCGGCTTCATCGCCGAGCATGCCGAGCGGATCAACCAGTGGAGTCCGGACGTGATCTATGCGCATCCGTTCAAGAAGCTGGCCATCGCCTGGCTCAAGAATCCGAACGCCGACAGCAGCATACCGATTGTCGCGAACGAGTACACGACACCCGGCGAGCACACCGCACATTGGTTTTCGGCGGACACGTCGCGCTACATCGGCCGAGCATCCTCGATTATCGTGAACTGCCAAGTCGTCGAAGACGGCGTGCGCGCGCACCACGGATATGGGGGAACCATTCATCACATCCCGCATCTTCTGCCACCGGCACCCGCGGAGGCCTCCTTTTCCCAGCAGCAGTCTCACCTGTCCGCGGGGTGTATCAGCCGACTCTCGCCGGAGAAAGGGATCGATTTCCTGATCGGCGGCTGGAAACAGGTTCACTCCCGGTTTCCCGCGGCAACGCTGCACATCTATGGCCACGGCGACGCGCTTGAGCATCTACGCAGCCTCAGGGACAGTCTGGGGCTCAGCGAGGTCATCTTCTTCGAGGGAGTGTTCGCGCCGCATGGGGGCATAGACCAGGTGGCTGCCCGGCATGACATCTTCGTGCAGCCGTCCATCTTCGAAGGGTTGCCCACTTCGGTGGTTGAACTGATGATGCGCGGTCAGGCCGTGATCGGCACAAACGTCGGCGGTATACCGGAGATTCTGAACAACTCCAACGGGAGGCTGATCGAGCCTGCCAGTACCAGCGCGCTGGCTGACTCGATCATCGAGTTGTTCGGGGCGCCGGATCGCGTGGCAGCTCTCGGGCGTGCCGCGCGACGGGACGTGCGAGCCCAACATGGTTATGAGGAGGTTCTCTCGCGTATCGTCGCCGTCCTTGACGAAGCAAGGTCGAGCAGCCTGCGCGCGTGAGTCGCGACCGCACCCGTCCGGGACGCGCCGGGTTTGGGCGCGATGTCCGCCGATCGGCACGGTCTGGGTAAGAATGGGCGCGTGCCGGACGAGGTGGACACCGCGCCCCAACGCACCCGCAACCGCTGGGGCGAAGGGGACCGTCTTCGTGTCGAAATCCTGGCCGGCGCCAGTCGCTTGCTGTCCGAGCTCGGCGGTGAGGACGGGCTGACGATCCGAGGGGTCGCGCGTGCCGTCGGAATCGCCCCCGCCAGCATCTACCAGCACTTCAGCGACCGCGCCGCGCTCGTCCAAGGGCTGCTGGACTACGAATACGGCCGGCTGAAGACGTTGATGCAGGAGGCGGACGACAGCCTTCCCGCCGCTGACGTCGTCGGCCGCGCGCATGCCGAGATCTATGCGTACTGCGACTTCGCGCAGGCGAACCCTGGCCACTATCGCCTGATGCTCAGCCTCGGCAGGGGCGTGCGCCGCCCCGGGCCCGGAGAGGCCCCCGCCGGCCCGCTGATGGACGTCATCGAAATGCTCGCGGCGGCGTTGGGGCGGTGCGACGAAGCGGGGTACAAGCTCCGGGTGCCCAATGTCAGGGCCGCCGTCCTGGTGTTCGTCGGTGTCCACGGACGAGTCGCCCTCTTGCACAGCAACCCGAGCGACGAGTCGGCCAAGGCGCTCCGGCCCTTCGTCGACGAGCTGTTCTCCCTGGTTTTCGTCTAGCGCAGCACCGATCTGACGCAGAGGCCACCCGCGCCCAAGTGCGGCGAGGGTGGCCTTTCCCGTGTGTGACTAGGCCGACATGGTGATCTTGTGGCAGCGGGTGGACAGCTCTTCACCAGATTGCCTAACATGTGTTTAGTAAGTCGCCGAACGATCGTTTGGTAGCTATCTGTAATCGTCGTTCTGGAGGAGTTTCAATGACGGAAACCCTGGCTGAGACGTCCGCCTATCCGACCGCCTACCCATCCACTTACCCAATGGCCCGCGGTACCTGTCCGTTCGACCCGCCGCCCGAGCTGGACCGGCGCATGCACGAGCAGCCGATCACCCGGGTGAAGCTGTGGGACGGCAGTACGCCCTGGTTGCTGACCCGCTACGACGACGTCCGCGCCATGCTCGTAGACCCCCGGGTGAGTTCGAACACCGATCTCGAGAACTTTCCCCACCCCAGTGCGGGCTCCGCGGCCCGGCGGCAGCGCGCCAAGTCGTTCATCAACATGGACGACCCGGACCACGCCGCCCAGCGCCGCCTGCTGACCTCGGACTTCATGGTCAAAAAGGTGGAAGCGCTCCGTCCGCGCATCCAGGAGATCGTCGACGGGCTGATCGACGACATGCTCGCCGGGCCGAAACTGACAGACCTCGTGCAGGCCTTCGCGCTGCCCTTGCCGTCGCTGGTCATCTGCGAGCTGCTCGGTGTCCCGTATGCCGATCGGGACTTCTTCCACCGGATGAGCAAGAAGGTCATCGCCTGGGACACGACCGCGGCCGAAGCCTTGGCCGCGACCGACGAACTCCTCGCCTACCTGGGCGGCCTTGTCGAGCGGAAGAACGCCGAGCCGACCGACGACGTGCTCAGCCGCCTTGCCGTCGAGCAGCTGCGCACCGGCGGGATGACCCTCGAGCAGATCGCCAGCATGGGACAACTGCTCCTGGTCGCCGGCCACGAGACGACCGCGAACATGATCGCGCTGGGCACCGTCGCGCTGATCGAGCACCCCGAACAGCTCGCGATCGTCCGCGGCACCGACGACCCGAAGTTGATCGCCAACACCGTCGAGGAACTGCTCCGCTACCTCAACATCGTCCATTCCGGACGACGTCGTGTCGCGCTCGAGGATTTCGAGATCGGCGGTCAGCTCATCCGTAAGGGTGAAGGCATCATCGGCGCCACCGACATCGCGAACCGGGACGAAACGGCCTTCCCCGACCCTGACGCCCTCGACGTGCACCGCAAGGCGCGTCACCACGTCGCCTTCGGCTACGGCGTTCACCAGTGCCTCGGCCAGCCGCTCGCCCGAGTCGAGCTCCAGGTCGTCTACAGCACGCTCTACCGGCGCGTCCCGACCTTGGCGCTCGCCGTTCCGCTGGAGGAGCTCAACTTCAAGCACGACATGCTCGTCTACGGCGTGCATGAGCTCCCGGTCACCTGGTAACCGCGAAAGGACTGCAGTGATGAAGGTTCTCATCGATCAGGAAAAATGTGTCGGCTCCGGCCAGTGCGTCCTCGCGTCGCCGGACGTCTTCGACCAGCGCGACGAAGACGGCATCGTCATCCTGCTGACGGACAATCCCTCCGTCGAGCTTCATGAAGAGGTCCGCGAGGCGGCGCGAATCTGCCCGGCTCTCGCCATCGTGCTGGAAGAGTCGTGACAGCGCTTTCCGACGTCGTCGTCGTGGGAGCGTCGGCGGCGGGGCTGACCGCCGCTGAGACATTGCGGCGCGAGGGGTACTCCGGGCGGCTCACCATGGTGGGCGAGGAGGCGCATGCCCCCTACGACCGGCCGCCGTTGTCCAAGCAGGTCCTGCGCGGCACCTGGGAACCGGCCAGGGTCGCGTTACGCGGCGAGGACGCACTAGCCGGACTCGACGTCGAATGGCTGCTGGGGCGGACCGCGACCGAACTCGACACCGGCGCTCGCAAGGTGACCTTGTCCGACGGTCAGGTGCTCGGCTACGACGGCCTGGTGATCGCGACTGGGGTCGCTCCGCGCCCGCTTCCGCAGGGACACGAACTTGCCGGAGTCCACCTCTTGCGCACCCTCGATGACGCGCTCGCGTTGCGTCAGGGGCTGCTTGCGGCGAAGTCCGTCGTCGTCATCGGGGCCGGCTTTCTCGGGGCCGAAGCGGCTGCGGCGGCGCGGGAGCTCGGCTTGGCCGTCACGATGGTCGACCCGCTGCCCGCGCCCATGATCCGTCAGCTCGGTGCCCGGATGGGCGAGCTGCTGGCGGCTCTGCACGTCCGGCACGGTGTCGATCTCCGCACCGGAATCGGCGTTACCGGCCTGGTCGGCGAGGAGGGCCGGGTGACCAAAGTGGAGCTCGACGACGGCACCGTGGTTCCGGCCGACGTCGTCCTGGTGGCCATCGGTTCGGTGCCCGCGGTCGGTTGGCTCGCCGGAAGCGGCCTCTCCCTCGGCAACGGCGTCGAGTGCGACGAGCTGTGCCAAGCCGCGCCCGGGGTGGTGGCGGCCGGCGACGTCGCGTCGTGGGCGCATCCCGATCTGGGGCGCGTCCGGGTCGAGCACCGGATGAACGCCACCGAGCAGGGAACGGCCGCGGCGAAAACGTTGTTGGGCAAGGGAAGCCCGTTTCTCCCGGTGCCCTACTTCTGGACCGACCAGTACGACGTCAAGATCCAGGCGTACGGCCTGCCGAGTCAGGACGCCGAGTTCGAAGTCGTCGCCGGTGATCCGGCGGAGGGTCGGTTCGCCGCGCTGTACGGCGTCGGCGGACACGTGACCGCGGCGTTGAGCTGGAACCTGCCCAAGGAGGCTCGGGCGTTGCGGCGTCACGTCGTCCAGCGCACGCCGTGGCAGGAGGCGCTCTCGGTGAGCTAGGACCCTCCCGCTCCGGAATTTATCTTCCTCGCGTACGGTTGAGCCCTCAAGTAGATGGTTCGGGTACCGAGGAGGAGAGTCGGATGCAGTTCGGGATCTTTTCGGTGGGCGATGTCACCACCGACCCCACGACGGGTGTCACGCCGTCGGAGCACGACCGCATCAAGGCGATGGTGACGATCGCCAAGAAGGCCGAAGAGGTCGGCTTGGACGTCTTCGCCAGCGGCGAGCACCACAATCCGCCGTTCGTGCCCTCGTCTCCGACGACGATGCTCGGCTATATCGCCGCGCAGACCGAGAAGCTCATCCTGTCGACGTCGACCACGCTGATCACCACGAACGACCCGGTGAAGATCGCCGAGGACTTCGCGATGCTGCAGCATCTGGCAGACGGCCGGGTGGACCTGATGATGGGGCGCGGCAACACCGGTCCGGTTTATCCATGGTTCGGCCAGGACATTCGCCAAGGCATCCCGCTGGCGGTCGAGAACTACGCCTTGCTGCGCCGCTTGTGGCGCGAAGAGGTCGTCGACTGGGAAGGCAAGTTCCGGACTCCGCTCCAGGGCTTCACGTCGACCCCGCGTCCGCTGGACGACGTGCCGCCGTTCGTCTGGCACGGGTCGATCCGCAGCCCGGAGATCGCTGAGCAGGCCGCCTATTACGGCGACGGTTTCTTCGCCAACCACATCTTCTGGCCGAAGGAGCACTTCATCGCGTTGGTCGACTTCTATCGCCAGCGCTTCGAGCACTACGGTCACGGCTCTGCGGACCAGGCGATCGTCGGGCTCGGCGGGCAGCTGTTCCTGCGCAAGAACTCCCAGGACGCGGTGCGCGAGTTCCGGCCGTACTTCGACAATGCGCCGGTGTACGGGCACGGGCCTTCGCTCGAGGAGTTCACCGACCAGACTCCGCTCACTGTCGGCAGTCCGCAGGAGGTCATCGACAAGACGTTGACCTTCCGCGAGCACTTCGGCGACTACCAGCGCCAGCTGTTCCTCGTCGATCACGCCGGGCTGCCGCTCAAGACCGTGCTGGAGCAGCTGGACCTGCTCGGTGAAGAGGTGGTTCCGGTGCTGCGCAAGGAACTCGACGCGAAACGCCCGGCACACGTCCCGGACGGGCCGACCCACGCGTCGTTGAAGGCCGCCCGTGACGCTGAAAACGCGGCAGAGCCCGCCGTACTCGCCTGACGCCGTCGAAAGGACCACTCGATCATGCCCGCGAAGAACCTCGTCGTCGTGACCGCCGGATTGACCCAGCCGTCCTCGACCCGGCTGCTGGCCGACAAGCTCGTCGACGCGACCCGCGCGCGCCTCGCCGGTCGCGGCCTGGACGTCGATCTCACCGTCATAGAGCTCCGTGACCTCGCCACGGACGTCGTCAACAACCTGCTCACCGGCTTTCCCAGCGCGGGGTTGGGCAGGGCGATCAAGTCGGTGACGCGGGCCGACGGGCTTATCGTCGTGACGCCGGTCTACACCGGTTCCTACAGCGGGCTGTTCAAGATGTTCTTCGACGTCATCGACAACAGCGCTGTCGAAGGCACGCCCGTGCTGCTGGCCGCGACCGGCGGGACCGAGCGGCACTCGCTCGTGCTCGACTACCAGCTGCGGCCGATGTTCGCGTACTTGCGGGCCGCTCCGGTCCCGACTGGTGTCTACGCGGCGTCGTCGGACTGGGGCGGGGCGGGAGACCGCGACGGCGACCTCGGGCGCCGGGTCGAACGGGCTGGAGGCGAGTTGGCGGCTGTCATGGCCGGCATCGCCGAGGCTCGGGTCAAGCCTGGTGGCGCGCTGGAGTCCGTGCCGTTCGAACAGCTTCTGGCCGGGCTCTGAGCCACACCAGAGCCGAATCGCCGCGGTGCTCGTAAGCTGGTCCGCATGAGCAATCTGGACGTGACACCGCAGCTGACGACCTGCGGCGGGCGGGCCGGAATCGGCGCCGAGCCGGTTCGGGAACTCCTGGCCGGCCGCGAGGTGAAGCTGGGGGAGAGCACCGCTGTCCGCCGATTGCTGCCGAACCTGAAACGCCGCATGGTGGGCGCGTGGTGCTTTGTCGACCACTACGGCCCCGACAACATCGCGTCGCAGCCCGGTATGCAGGTGCCGCCGCATCCGCACACGGGGCTGCAGACAGTCAGCTGGCTGTTGGACGGTCAGGTGCTGCATCGCGACAGCCTCGGCAGTGAGCACGTGCTGCGACCCGGCCAGCTCGGACTCATGACGGCGGGTCGCGCCATCGCCCACTCGGAGCAGTCCCCGCAGGACCATGCCGCCACGCTCCACGGCGCGCAGCTGTGGGTGGCACTGCCGGATGGCTCGCGCGCGGTCGACCCGCATTTCGAGTACCACGCAGAACTGCCGGTGCTGGACGACGGCGGTGTGCGGGCCACCGTGATCATGGGCGAACTCGCGGGCGCCCGCTCGCCAGGGAAGACGTACTCGCCGCTCGTCGGGGTCGATGTCGCCTTGGCCGCAGGAGCGGACAGCCGGCTGCCGCTCGAGCGAGACTTCGAGTACGCCGTCCTCACCGCCGAGGGCGTCGTGGAGGTCGACGGGGTGGAACTGGCGCCGGGATCGCTGCTTTACCTGGGTTGTGGTCGCTCCGCTCTGCATGTACGGGCGTCGACGTCGAGCCGGATGCTCCTCCTCGGCGGTGAACCGTTCGAGGAGAAGATCGTGATGTGGTGGAACTTCGTCGCCCGCACCGGCGAGGAGGTCGAGCGGTTCCGCGACAGCTGGATGACGGGCGACGACTTCGGCACGGTTCGTGGCTACGTCGGCGATCCGCTGGCCGCGCCGCCAATGCCACCCATCCCGCTGGTACCTCGCGGGCGTGAACGCTGAGTTTCAACTCGGGGTGCGCCGTGATGTCGTTGTCGCGGATCGAGCGGTCAGCTCGTGAGGTGCCGCAGGAACCACTGGGTCAGGATCTCGTCGACGGCCTTGGTCGTGGGCAACTGCGGCGCTGGTTCCATGCCCGGTTCTTCGGCCAACGGGTGTGCCAGGTCCGGCACAGTGATCAGCTCGATCTCGTCCGGGTGCGCATAGTGTTCGCGTAGTACGTCGACTAGGGCAGCCGCGTCCGTGCGCAGTTCCGGGTGGTCCCGCTCCCCGCTGACAAGCAGCAGCGGCGGTTGTACCTCGAGGTCTGCGGCGCGGGCGACGAAGTCCAGTTCGTCGGCGGCCTTGTGGGACTCCGCGGTCCACTCGTACGCGTGCCCGGCGAGGCCCTCGACGAGCGCGACGACCGGCCGTATCCGCACCGCCGGGTTGACCAGCGCGACCGCCTTGATCGGAGTCTCTCCCGCGGTCAACACCTGCAGCGCCACAGCTCCGCCGAGCGAGCCGCCGAGAATGCCGACCGGCTCGTCGTCGACCGGCAGCTGAGCACGCAGCGCGGCGAGCGCGGCAGGGAACTCCTCGGCGGCCTGATAGGTGAACGGCGCCAGAAAGGCCAGCAACGCGTCCTCGCGGGCGAGATCGATAACGGCGTCGACCCGCCCGTCGACCATCCGCGCGCCACACATCGGCAGGCCAAGATGGACCCGCCAAGCAGGCACCCCGGCCATCGGCAGGGCAGCCGCGAACGCCGCGTCCGTCCGCGGCGCGTCCAGCATGTGCCAAGTCACGATCAACGGTGCGGGACCTTCGATGGCTCCGGCCGGCGGGAGCGCCGTGAACGGCACCCCGGCCGCGGTACCCGTGATCGTCTCCATACGTTCTCCTCGGTTCGTGGCTTCTCACCGTAGACAGTTCACCGGGGCCATGATCCCGCTTTCGCCACCGGCGAAACCGCCCCGCACTATCGGGCAGCTGGGACGCGGTTGGTTTCGGTGGGCGGTCGTGTCTGGACGGTCGGGTTCGGTGGCAGGTGCCGGTTTACTACAGCAAGGACCGGGGCGGGCGAGGATTCGCGGAGCGGATTCGAGGGCCGGGTCCTTGCGGTCAACGCACGGATAACGCCGTTCGCACTTCGCCCATCACGTTAAGCAACCGGCCTTGTCAACCTGTTGTATGCGTGAGTGACGCGGCAAGCAGTTGCCGACGGCAGGCGGGCGCATTTGTTGCGGTGGCAGGCTTTCCGAATCATCAATGACTACGTTCCGCGATAGTATGTATCACCTGAACGTGTTCCGAATAAACGTTCGAACCGAGGTAGAATAAAGGAGTGCCCAGCGTAACGATCACCCTCCCCGATCCCGCCGATATCCGGCGTGCTGATCCGGCGACACTGGTCGAGTACGCGCGTGCGATCACTCGGGAGATGAACCGGTACACCGCGCTGCTGGGTCTGGTGGTCACCAAAACCGAAACCGACGGTATCAAGGCGACTCATCAGTACAACT
>NZ_JAODNM010000042.1 GCF_025464955.1 Amycolatopsis sp.
CGTATGCGCGGTTGTCCGCCGCGCAGTTCGCCCAAGCCGTCGCCGTGGTGGACTGACTCTTGAGCGTTGCGGCCGGTACTAACCGGCCGCAACGCTCACGAGCTTTTGGCGGGTCAGGGGCGGAGCCGCAGGAGGTTCATCGCTTTGAGGGACAGGACGGTGGCGTCGTCCTGGTTGAGCAGCAGGCAATCGGTGTGCAGGAGTCCTCTGTCCGGTTTGGACTTCGACACGCGGGTCTGCACGGTGGTGACGCGCAGGCGCAGCGAGTCGCCGGGCCGGACAGGGGCGGGCCAGCGGATTTCGTCGATTCCCGGCGAGGCCAGACTGGCCACTTTGGACAGATAGTGGTCGGCGAGCAGGCGCATGAGCAGCCCGCAGGTGTGCCAGCCGCTGGCGATCAGCCCGCCGAACGGGCCGTTCGCGGCGTAGGCGAGGTCGATGTGGATCGGTTGCGGGTCGAACTTGTTCGCGAACTCGAGGATCTCGGCCTCGGTGACGGTGCTGTACCCGTACTCGTAGACCGCGCCGGGTACGTAGTCCTCGAAGTAGCGGTCGTCGATGGGTGCCGCGAAGTCTTCCGCGCTCAGCGTCTCGCTCATGTCCGCGATTTTGGCACGCCCGCACGTCGACGTCCGGCAGGATCGACGGTATGACTGCTTACGTGCTCTCCGAGGTCCAATTCCTCGACGAGGAACTGACCGCCCGCTACCGGACCCTCGCGCAGGTCGCGATCGAGTTCCACGGCGGCCGGTATCTGGTTCGCGGTGCGCTGCCCGAGGTCGTCGACGGCGTCTGGGACGCGGGGAAGCGGCTGGTCGTGCTGGAGTTCCCGAGCACCGAACGGGTCCGCGAGTGGTACGACTCGCCCGAGTACGCCGAAGCCCGCGAACTCAGCCGATCCGCCCTCCGGCGACGGCTGCTGTTCGTCGACGGCGTCGAGTGAAGGGTTGCTAGCAACCCTAGCGACGCTAGAAGGGCTGTGACCGGCGGTTACGGGGGTTGGTGGTATCCGTGTCGGGGGCCACTCTGACGGTCGCTAGTCTGGGCACTCAAGTTCGTCGGATCCCGGGGGACTTGACACGCTCGGTAGCTTTTTGACCATCAACACGAATATTCCTCACTCTTACGGGTGAAGTGTTCGTGCAGGGCATTCTCGTCGCGGGAGGCACTCCGGTGCGCAACCCAGTTCGTCTCTTGACGCGATCCACCATGCGCGCGATCGTGCTCGCGCTGGTCCCGGTGGGCCTGCTGGCCCTGGGTGCCGGCGTGGCGTCGGCGCAGACCACCAGCGCGGTGGTGCGGACCGCCGAGTCCGACAGCGTCACCTTCGGCCTCTGGGGGCCTGTCGGACTGGCCGCCGTCGTGCTCGGCGTCATCGGAATGGCCGCCGGCGTCGTCCGCCAGCGCCGCAACGTCCGTGCCGCCTCCACCGCCGACACCGACCAGCCCACTGGCGACGTCACCGCGATGACCGAGACAGTGCTCCCCGAGCCGCCCACACGTCCCCAGCTCTCGCCTGTCCCGCGCGCCTAGCCGCCGAGCCGGGTGCGTTTAGCCCGCTAAACGCACCCGAGCCGATTTATTCCCGAGAGTGCGCGTTGAGCAGGAGTAATCCCTCACAGCGGAACCTCTTACCTGGCCCTCCCGACCGGCCGTAGGCTCAGCTTCATGGCTGACAGTGTGCTGATTACCCCACCCGAGCCGAAGCCCTCAGCGTCCGCCTTGCGGCGGGCTCTGCGGCGTGCCGAGGACGGCGTGGCTCTCGATGTCACCGAAGCGGCCGTGCTCCTGCATGCCCGTGGTGACGACCTCGAACAGCTCTTCGCCGCGGCGAGGAAAGTTCGCGACGCGCACCTCGCCGACCAGGGCCGCGGCGGCATCGTCACCTACAGCAGCAGCGTGTTCATCCCGCTGACCAAGCTGTGCCGGGACCGATGCCACTACTGCACCTTCGTAACCGTGCCGGGCAAGCTGCACTCGATGTACCTCGAACGTGACGAGGTCCTCGAGATCGCCCGCGCGGGCGCCGCGGCCGGCTGCAAGGAGGCCCTGTTCACCCTCGGGGACCGTCCCGAGGACCGGTGGCCGCAGGCCCGCGAATGGCTCGACGCGCGCGGCTACGACTCCACTTTGGACTACCTGCGCGCTTGCGCGATCGCGGTGCTCGAGGAGACCGGCCTGTTGCCGCACCTCAACCCCGGCGTGATGAGCTGGGAAGAGCTCCAGCGGTTGAAGCCCGTCGCGCCGAGCATGGGCATGATGCTCGAGACCACCGCGACGCGCCTGTGGTCGGAGAAGGGCGGCCCGCACTACGGCAGCCCCGACAAGGACCCCGCCGTCCGCCTGCGGGTGCTCGACGACGCCGGCCGCGTCGGCGTCCCGTTCACCACCGGCATCCTGGTCGGCATCGGCGAGACGCTGACCGAGCGCGCCGAGTCGCTGCACGCGATCCGCGCGCGGGCCCGGCAGTTCCGGACCATCCAGGAGATCATCGTCCAGAACTTCCGCGCCAAGCCCGACACGGCGATGCGCGAATCCCCGGACGCCGACCTGCACGACCTCGCCGCCACGGTCGCCGTCGGCCGGCTGCTGATGCCGCCGGGCGTCAGCGTCCAGGCGCCGCCGAACCTCGTCGGCGACGAGCACGCCCTGCTGCTGCGCGCCGGGATCGACGACTGGGGCGGCGTTTCGTCGGTCACCCCGGACCACGTCAACCCCGAGCGCCCGTGGCCGACGGTCGACTCGCTGCGCCAGTGGACCGCCGACGCCGGGTTCACCCTGCGCGAGCGCCTGAGCGTGTACCCGAAGTACATCAAGGCGTCCGAGAAGTGGATCGATATCCGGCTGAACTCGCACATCACCGCGCTCGTCGACGGCGACACCGGCCTCGCCAACGAAGACGCGGCCGTGGTCGGGCACCGCTGGCAGGAGCCGGACGGCGGGCTGGAGACCACTGGCCGCGCGGACCTCAACGAGACCATCGACACCGAGGGCCGCACGTCCGACCGCCGTGGTGACTTCGACAGCGTCTACGGCGACTGGGACATCCTCAAGACCCAGGTGCCGAGCGCGGGCGGCGCGCCGGAGCGGCTCGACAGCGATGTCCGCGAAGGCTTGCGGCTGGCGCATGGCTACCCCGGCGCGTTGCTCGAGCCGGAGCACGCCGCGGCCGCGATGGCGCTGCTGACCGCCGACGGCGTCGCGCTGGAAACGATGACGCGCCTCGCCGACGACCTGCGGGCCGACGTCGTCGGCGACGACATCACCTATGTCGTCAACCGGAACATCAACTTCTCCAACGTCTGTTACGTCGGCTGCCGGTTCTGCGCGTTCGCGCAGCGGGAGCGGGACGCCGACGCGTTCCGGCTTTCGGTGCAGGAAGTCGCGGCCCGGGCCGTCGAGGCCTGGGAAGCCGGCGCGACCGAGGTCTGCATGCAGGGCGGTATCGACCCGAAGCTGCCTGTCAGCTACTACGCCGACATCGTCCGCGCGATCAAGGCCGCGGTGCCCGAGATGCACGTCCACGCGTTCTCCCCGATGGAGATCGTGTCGGCCGCGTCGAAGGCCGGCGTGAGTGTCGAGGAGTGGCTCACCGAGCTGCGCGACGCCGGGCTCGGGTCGATTCCCGGTACGGCGGCGGAAATCCTCGACGACGAGGTTCGCTGGGTCCTCACCAAGGGCAAACTGCCGGCGCAGACCTGGATCGACGTCGTGTCGACCGCGCACCGCCTCGGCATCCAGTCGTCCAGCACGATGATGTACGGCCACGTCGACCATCCCGGCCACTGGCTCGGGCACTTCCGGGTGCTGGGGCGGATCGCGGTGGACACCGGCGGGTTCACCGAGTTCGTCGGGCTGCCGTTCATCCACCACAACGCGCCGATCTACCTCGCCGGGGTCGCGCGTCCCGGGCCGAGCGTGCGGGACAACCGCGCGGTGCACGCGTTCGCGCGGCTTTCGCTGCACGGCCGCATCGACAACGTCCAGTGCTCGTGGGTCAAGCTCGGTGACGAGGGCACGGCCCAGGTGCTCCGCGGCGGGGCGAACGACATCGGTGGCACGTTGATGGAGGAGACCATCTCGCGGATGGCCGGTTCCGAGCACGGCTCGTCGCGGACGACCGCCGAACTGCATCACCTCGCGTCGCTCGCCGGGCGTCCCGCGAGCCAGCGGACGACCACCTACGGCCGGAGCCTTTCGCCGGCCTGAAGTTCGTAGCGGTGCGAACCGGGGGATCGTCGGGGTCCTCCGGTTCGCGCCGTTTTTCGGCGACCAGGTACGAATGCGGTGGGAAAAGCACGAATCAGCCGCGAATTCCTGGGTGAAACAACAAATAACGGTTTACCTTTTGCCGTGCTGTGAAGTGTTCTCTTTGGAGTACTTTGCACCGCTATGACGACAAATCCCGGCTCCGAAGAGTGGGCGCAGCAGCCCCCGCAGGGCGGCGGGTTCCCGCCGCCGGGTCCGCAGGGCGGCGCGTACCCACCGCCGCCGTACAACCAGGCTCCCGCGGGCCCGATCGCTTTGCCGAAGTCCTTGGACATGTCGGTGAAGCTCTGGATCGCGGCCGCCGCGGTTTCGCTCATCCACAGCATCCTGACGATCGTGAACACCAACGCGCTGGTGGACGAGTACGCAGCCCGACTCGGTGTCGACACGAGCGCGGCTTCCGCCAACGTGAGCGGGGTCGGCTCGGTGATCTTCCAGATCATTCTGATCGGGGTCTGGCTTTTCTTCGTCTTCAAAATGCGCGAAGGTCAGAACTGGGCTCGGATCGTGCTGACGGTCATCGGTGGAATCACCGTGCTCCTCGGCGTCATCGCGCTGTTCGCGTTGGGAGTGCTGTTCTCCATTGGCGGGCTCGGAGTGATCGAAGTCCTCTTCTCCCTGGCGAGCCTGGCCACGGTCGGCGGCGCAATTTTCTTCCAGTTCAAAGCAGACGCGAACCCGTACTTCGTGCGACGCTGACCCACAAAGTCACCAGCAGGACGAACAAGGTGACGGCAGCGATCGTGAACACCGTGGCGCCGGTGCGAGCGGCAAGTGCGCACGCACCGGTGACACATGTTCCCAGCGGGAACGTGAAAGCCCACCAGGCCAAGGAGAACGGCGGCCGGGTGCGCAGGGTGACCAGCGCGGCCAGTACCAGCCAGAGCATCGCGAAGCTCCACGTCGGCACGCCGTAGAGCAGTCCGAAAGCCTTGGCCGCGGTGTCGTAGGGTGCGGGCAGAACGCCCTTCGCGGCGTCGCCGAGCAGGTTCGTCGCGGTCGTCGACTGCCCGAGCGCGCCGAGCACGATCCACAGCGTCGGCACGCCGGCAGCAGGGCCGACGCCGTGCCGCACCAACTGCGACCAGATCTGCGGCAGCAGCACCAGAGTCGCGAACAGGCTGATGCCGAACAGTCCATAACAGACCATCAACATCGTCAGTTTCGCTTGTCCCGCGGGTAGATGGGCGATGAGTGCGGCACCTGTCGACGCCGAGACCATCGGCGGGACCACGGGCATCAGCCAGGTCGGCGAAGCGCCGGCGGCCTTGATCCGGCCCGTCATCATCAGGTATGGCACGGCCGCGGTGGTGAGGAGCCCGAGCGCGGTCCCGATCGTCCACAGTGTCCAGTCGGCGGCGACAGCGGGAGCGAGTCCGATCCAGTCCCGGCCGAGGCCGAGCGTGCCGGCGCCGACGGTCAGCACCGCCATCGGCAGCGCACCCCAGAACTGCGCGGTCACCGGGTCGATCGAGTAGCCACGGACGGTCGCGCGGTCGGTCCACCAGCCGCGGGCCAGCCGCACGCACAACGTCATCAGCCAGACCGTCGCCAGCAGCCAGACCACGGTCGCGGCGGTCCTCAGCCCGGGGAACTGCAGCGGCAGGGACGCCGCCGCGTTCGCCACGATGCCGGTACCCATGACCGAGCTGAACCAGTTGGGCGCCGTGGTGAGTTCGAGGCGTGCGGAGCGCGGGGCGGATTTGAGCATGTCTTCACTCTTGATGCTTTCGGCGTCGCCCAGTAGGCGCCGGACACCGATCGACTCATAAACTGCGGTTATGCCGTTGCCGATGAGAGTGGCCGAGCTTGCCGGGTTCGACCTGCTGCTCGACATCGCGCGCCTCGGCAGCATCGGGCTCGCCGCGCGTGAGCACGCGATCTCGCAACCCGCCGCCAGCGCCCGGATCCGGCAGCTCGAGGCGCTGGTCGGCGTCGCGCTCGTGGATCGGTCGCCGCGTGGCTCGAAGCTCACCCATGCGGGTGAACTGGTCGCCGGGTGGGCCAGGCCGGTCATCGACGCCGCCGGTGACCTCGAAGCCGGGATCGCCGCCCTGCGCGAGGAACGGGACACCCACCTTCGTGTCGCGGCCAGCCTCACCGTCGCCGAGTACCTGCTGCCCAAATGGCTCGCCGCGCTCCGGATCGCTGACCCCGAGACGGCGGTCTCGCTGAGTTCCGGCAACTCGGCCGACGTCGTCGAGGAGGTCCTCGCCGGCACCGCTGAGCTGGGGTTTATCGAAGGCCCGGACCTGCCCGAGGGCCTACACGCGCACACCGTCGGCCGCGACGAGCTGCTGCTGGTCGTCGCGCCGGATCACCCGTGGGCACGTCGCCGGCGCAAGACGACTCCGGCCGAGCTGGCCGCCGCGCCGCTGATCAGCCGGGAGCCGGGGTCCGGCACCAGGCGGGCGCTGGAGCTGGCCCTGCTGCCGCTTACCCTCGCGGATCCGCTGGTCGAGCTGTCTTCGACCACGGCGATCAAGGCCGCGGTGTCGGAAGGGATCGGGCCGGCCGTGCTCAGCGCGCGGACGGTCGCGCTCGAACTCGCCGCCGGGACGCTGGTCGGGGTGGAGGTCGCGGGTGTTGACCTCGGGCGACGTCTTCGGGTGGTCTGGCGCGCCGGACGGACCCTGCGCGGTGCGGCGGCCGACCTCGCCGCGATCGCCGCGCGGGGCGCCTGAAAGAATCGGGGGCGTGTCCGAACAAGCAGCTGTGTCAGCAGAGCAGATGACCCGCCTCAGGGTGCTGTCCGGTATCCAGCCGACGGCCGATTCGTTCCACCTGGGCAACTACCTCGGCGCGCTGCGTCAGTGGGTGAAGCTCCAGGACACGCACGAGACGTTCTACTGCGTGGTCGACCTGCACGCGATCACCGTCGAGCAGGACCCGAAGGTCCTCCGGGACCGCACGCGCCGCTCGGCCGCGCAGCTGCTGGCGCTCGGCGTCGACCCGGCGCGCAGCGCGCTGTTCGTGCAGAGCCACGTCCCCGAGCACGCGCAGCTTAGCTGGGTGCTGGAATGTCAGACCGGCTTCGGCGAGGCCAGCCGGATGACGCAGTTCAAGGACAAGTCCAGCAAGCAGGGCACCGATCGCGCGAGCGTCGGGCTGTTCACCTACCCGGTCCTGCAGGCGGCGGACATCCTGCTGTACCAGGCGAACGCGGTGCCGGTCGGCGAGGACCAGCGCCAGCACCTGGAGCTCACGCGCAACCTGGCGCAGCGGTTCAACAACCGGTTCGGCAAGACGTTCGTCGTGCCGGAGCCGCACATCGTCAAGGACACCGCGAAGATCTTCGACCTGCAGGACCCGACGTCGAAGATGAGCAAGTCGGCTTCGGTCGCGAACGGGCTCATCGAGCTGCTCGACGAGCCCAAGAAGTCGGCGAAGAAGATCCGGTCCGCGGTCACCGACACCGGCCGCGAGGTCGTGTTCGACGCGGAGAACAAGGCAGGCGTCGCGAACCTGCTGACGATCTACTCGGCGTTGGCCGAGCGGAGAATCCCGGACCTCGAAAAGGCTTACGAGGGCAAGGGATACGGCGATCTGAAGGTGGACCTCGCCGAGGTGCTCGTCGAGTTCGTCACCCCGTTCCAGGAGCGTGTCACGTCCTACATGGACGATGTGACGGAGCTGGACAAGGTGCTCGCGCAAGGCGCGGAGCAGGCCCGCGAGGTCGCGTCTCGGACGCTGGCGACGGTCTATGACCGCGTCGGCTTCCTGCCTCCGGCGCGCTGACATGAGCGAAACCGTCGAGGATGTGGCTGCGCTGATCGCATCGCTGCGGTCGGAGGAGTCGGAGGAGGACGAGGGCGTCCACGCCGAAGCGATCGAGTCGCTTTCGGTGTTCCCCGAAGGCGTCCTCGGTCGTGGCGTCGCGTTGGCGTGGGAGGAGCTCGTCGCGATCCCGAAGACCTACGCCGGCGAGGTGCTGAACGCGATCTGCAACTCCGGATACGACGCGATCAGCGGGTTCAACGACGTCTACGCCGAACTCCTGCCGCAAGCGCAGAGCCTGCTGAAGGCGTTGATCGACTTCCACGAGAGTGAAGTGTGGCTCGCGGGCGCCGAGAAGGGCTTGCTGACGACGGTTCGGGACACCTTCTTCGACTCGCTGTGAGCGAGGCTCGCGCTGCGGAGTCGGCCGAAGCTGGTTAACGTTTCCAGGTGGCGAAGGACGAAAAGAAGGCCCCTGAGCAAGAGAAACTGCTGCCGCGGCTGCGACGGAAGTATGCCTGGGTCGATCATGTGATCCGGGCGAACGAAGCCTTCACCGAGCGCTACGGCAACCACTACGCTGCCGCGATCACCTACTTCAGCGTTCTTTCGCTGTTCCCGCTGCTGATGGTGGGCTTTTCGATCGCCGGAATCATCCTGCACGGTAATCAGGCCGTGCTGGATCAGATCCAGCACGGCATCACCAAGTCCGCGCCGGCGGGGCTCGGCGACTTCCTGAACCAGATCGTCAAGGCGGCGCTGAGTGCGGGCGCGGGCACCGGGATCGTCGGCCTGGTGATCGGGCTGTACTCGGGGATCGGCTGGATGACCAACCTCCGCGACGCGCTCACCGCGCAATGGGGTCAGGAGAAGAAGCCGCAGCCGCTGGTTTCGGGGACGCTCAAGGACTTGCTGCGGCTCGTCGGGCTGGGGCTCGCGCTCGTGGTGTCCTTCGGCCTGACCGCCGCGGGCAGCGGTGTCGGCAAGACGCTGCTGCATCTTGTGGGGCTGGACAATCAGGGCTGGGCGGTTTTCCTGCTCCGGCTGGCGACCATCGTGCTCGGCTTGCTGGCGAACACTCTGGTGTTCCTGTGGGTGATCGCGAGGCTGCCCCGCGAGCGCGTCAACGCCCGCAGTGCCGTCAAGGGCGCGATCATGGCGGCGATCGGGTTCGAGATCCTCAAGCAGATCACCACGATCTACCTGGGATTCACGGCCGGATCGCAGAGCACGGTCTTGTTCGGGCCGATCCTTGGGCTGCTGTTCTTCTCGAACCTGGTCTCGCGGTTCCTGCTGTTCGTCACCGCGTGGACGGCGACCGCGAAAGAGAACATGGTGGCCGTCGTGGAACCCCCGGCGCCGGTGGTGATCCAGCCACGGATCACCGTGAACCGCGGCCCGGGGCTGGGCCTCACCGCGGGTGCCTTCGGTGCCGGTGCCCTGCTGGCGTTGCTGGGCCGTCGTCGTCCGTAGCTGTTGCCGGACTTTTGGCAACGTCACTCGGCGGGTGAGTCGGCCTGCTTGCGGCGGCGGGTGTAGAGGAAGCCGCCGAGGATCAGCAGCGCGACGGCGAGGGTGATGATCCAGCCGGTGGTGCCGAACGCGCCTTCATCGGAGATATTCGCCGCGGCCGCCTGCGCGCTGTGGGACACCTCGGCGTTGACCTCGGGGGCCTGAGTCGGCGTGGGTGTCGTCAACGGCGTGTAGCTGATCAGACCGACTGCGGGTGCGTTCGCGGCTTCAAGCGCGAAGCCGTAGTCGAGCAGTTTCGACGCCTGGTCGACCATCAGCGTCGGACGTTGCTCCCCGCGCATCGTCACGAGGGCGAGCCGCTTGCCGTTGCGCGCGGCCGAGCCGACGTAGGTGTGGCGGGCGTCGTTGGTGAAACCGGTCTTGCCGCCGAGGAAGCCGGGGTAGACGCCGAGCAGCTTGTTGTCGTTGAGCACCGGGATCGCCGGTTTGCCGTCCGTCGCCGGGATTTCGTAGTGCTTGGTGCCGACCGCGTTCGCGAACTCCGGCTGCTTCATCGCGTAGTGGAAGATCAGGCTGAGGTCGTACGCCGACGTCGACATGCCCGGCCCGTCGAGCCCGGACGGGGTGGCCGCCCGCGTGTCCGTCGCGCCGATCCGCGTGGCCATCGCGTTCATCTTCCCGACCGCGACGTCGACGCCGCCCAACGTGGTCGCGAACGCGTGCGCCACGTCGTTGCCCGAGTGCATCAGCAGCCCGTGGATCAGCTGGTCGACGGTGTAGTGCGCGCCCGCGGCGATGCCGACACAGGTGCACTCCTGGCCGGCGTCCTCCTGGGTCGGGACGATGACCTGGTCCGGCTTGAGGTCGGTGACCACGACGAGCGCGAGCAACGTCTTGATCAGCGACGCGGGCCGCTCACGGGCGTGCGGGTTCTTCGCGGCGAGCACGGCTCCGGTGTCCAGGTCCTGGAGCATCCACGACGCCGCCGTGATCCCGGCGGGCAGCGGGGGAGCGCCGGCCGGGAGCACGTCGCCGCACTCGGCCATGCGGACCCCGCCGACTGGGACGGCCGGGACCGGCATCGCCGCGGGGGCGACCTGTCCGGGTACCGGCTTCTCCGAGGTGTCCACCGGCGGCGGCGGGGCGTCGCGGTTCACGCACGAGGCAGGCGGCGGCGCGGCGGGGGTCGTCGCGGGGTCGTTTTCGGCCGCGGCAGCCGAGAACCCCGTCGTGCCGGTCATCACGAGGAAACCGGACAACACGGCAAGAATCAGAACCTTGAGCGACCGAGTATGAACGCTGTGCACTCGAGGAGGGTAACCGCGCCGCGTCCCGGCTTCGCCCCCGGTGCGCTGCTGCCCAGGTCACAGCTGTTTACTCGGGGTATGCGGATTACTCGGCGTACCTCACTGTTCTTCCTCGCGTTCGGGGTCTGGTCCTGGATCATCTGGATCACCTTCGCCAAGAACCTGTGGGCCAGCGACCAGTCGTGGGCGGCGGACGGCTCGCCGACGGCGTACTTCTTCGTGCACGCGGTGCTGACCGTGGTGTCGTTCGTGCTTGGCACGATCATCGGCGTCATCGGCTGGCGCGCCCTCCAGGCGACCAAGACGAAACAGGAGCCCGTCGACACCCACGCCGGCTGAACCGGACGATTACCCCAAATGGTGGACAGCGCAGGCGGGGTCGAGTGCCTAACGTTCTCCTTTCAGGGCCGCTACCCCTGGCCCGTTCTCTGGAGGTGGAATGTTCCGCATTCGACGATGGCTGCTGCCCGCGGTCGCGGCACTCACAGTGACCGCCGGGAGTGTGGTGGCCGCGCCGAGCGCCAGTGCGGCTCCCGCAGCGCCATGTGACACGGCGAGCACCGCTTACAACTACGTCGTGCTCTACGCGCCGCATACCCCGCAGGGGCTCGTCGACGAGGAGCTGCGTGCGAAGTGCGGGTCGAAGGTCGCGTACTACCCGGAAATCGGGGTCGCCGTCGCGAGTTCGAGCACCGCGGACTTCGCGCAGCGGATCGGCGTCTACCGCGCCTACTCCGGCGGTCGCGACGTCGCCGTGCCACCGGCGGCGCGTGTTTCCCTGGACGGCGAGCAGACGACCGCGGTCGCGACGGCTGGGGACCTCAGCGCGCAGCAGTGGGACATGCGGGCCATCCACGCGCCGGAAGCGAACCAGATCAACCCCGGCAGCAAGTCCGTGACCGTCGGCGTCCTCGACTCCGGGATCGACGCGGCGCACCCCGCGCTGCGTGCGGCCGTCGACGCGAAGGCGTCGGCAGGGTGCCTGACCGGCGCTCCGGACACCGCACCGGCGGCGTGGGCGCCGACGACTTCGGACCACGGCACGCATGTCGCGGGCACGATCGCCGGGAAGGACCCCGCGACCGGGTTCACCGGAATCGCCCCGGGGGTGAGGCTTGCGTCGGTGAAGGTCGTCAACGACGCCGGGTACATCTTCCCGGAGGCCGCGGTCTGCGGGTTCGTGTGGGCCGGGCAGCACCACTTCCAGGTGACGAACAACAGCTACTTCATCGACCCCGGGATGTTCTACTGCTCGAAGCAACCCGGTGACGCGGCCGCGTTCGAAGCTGTCCGGCGCGCGGTGGCCTACTCGACCGGACGCGGCGTGCTCAACGTGGCCGCTGCCGGCAACGCGGCGTTCGACCTCACCGCGCAGACCACCGACCCGGTCCGGCCGCACGCCGTCGACAAGAGCTGCGAGATCCTGCCCGGCGGGCTCGACGGCGTCGTCACGGTGTCCGCGACCGGGTACGCCGGCACGAAGTCGAGCTACAGCAATTGGGGCCGCAACGAGATCGACGTGACCGCGCCCGGCGGCGATCGCGCGCAGCTCCCGCCGGCCGGCCAGGGTGCGGGCTGCCCGCTGTCGACGGTGTTCAACGGCGGCTACGGCACAAAGTGCGGGACGTCGATGGCGTCCCCGCACGTCGCCGGTGTCGCGGCACTACTGGCGAGCAAATACCGCTTCGCGCCACCCTTTGCCCTGATGGCGTTGCTCGAAGCCCAAGCCGACCCCGTCGCGTGCGGCATCGCCGCCCCGACCTGCTCCGGCCCGATCCGCGACAACTCCTACTACGGCCACGGCTCCGTCAACGCCCTCGACGCCGTGCGTTAGCTCGCTCCAGCTGGACGTGAAGGCCACCTTCATTTACCTATCGGTTGTGAAGGTGGCCTTCACGTCCAGTCCTAGACGCGCTTGAAGAGCAGGGCGCGCTTCACTTCCTGGATGGCCTTCGTGACCTGGATGCCGCGGGGGCAGGCGTCGGTGCAGTTGAACGTCGTGCGGCAACGCCAGACGCCCTCGGAGTCGTTGAGGATGTCGAGGCGTTCCTCGGCGGCTTCGTCTCGGGAGTCGAAGATGAACCGGTGCGCGTTGACGATCGCGGCCGGGCCGAAGTACGAGCCGTCGTTCCAGTAGACCGGGCACGACGACGTGCAGCAGGCGCAGAGGATGCACTTGGTGGTGTCGTCGAACCGGTCGCGGTCGGCCTGCGACTGGATCCGCTCACGGGAGGGCTCGTTGCCGTAGGTGATCAGGTACGGCTTGACGGCACGGAACGCCTCGAAGAACGGGTCCATGTCGACGTAGAGGTCCTTCAGCGTGACGAGACCCTTGATCGGCGCGATGGTGATGGTGGTCTGCTTGCCGTCTTTCTCGAGCAGATCCTTCATCAGCACCTTGCACGCCAACCGGTTGACGCCGTTGATCTGCATCGCGTCGGACCCGCAGACGCCGTGGGCGCACGAGCGGCGGAACGAGAACGTCCCGTCGAGGTAGTCCTTGACGTAGAACAGCAGGTTGAGCAGCCGGTCGGTCCGCTGCGCGGGGACCTCGTAGGTCTCCCAGTGCGCCTCGCTGTCGACCTCCGGGTTGAACCGCAGGATCTTCAGCGTCACCGTGATGGGCGTGTGGTCGGCGAAGGCCGCGGCGTCGGCGTCGGCCTTGGTGGAGGTTGCGGTGCTCATCAGTACTTCCGCTCCATCGGTTCGTAGCGGGTGAAGACGACGGGCTTGTAGTCCAGCCGGATGTCCGAGGACAGGCCTTCACCCTGCTTGTAAGCCATGGTGTGCCGCATGAAGTTCGTGTCGTCGCGGGTCGGGTAGTCCTCGCGGGCGTGGCCGCCGCGCGATTCCTTGCGCGCCAGCGCGCCGACGATCAGCACCTCGGCGAGCTCCAGCAGGAAGCCCAGTTCGGCGGCCTCCAGCAGGTCGGTGTTGTACCGCTTTCCCTTGTCCGACACCGAAATGCGTTCGTAACGCTCCTTGAGCGCCTGGATGTCGGTCAGCGCCTGCTTCAGCGTCTCCTCGGTGCGATACACCGAAGCGTGCGAGTCCATCGTCTTCTGCATCGCGGTGCGGATGTCGGCGACGCGCTCGTCACCGTGCTCCGAGAGCAGCCCGGCGAGCTGCGCCTCGACGACCGTGGTCGGGTTCTCCGGCAGATCGACGAGCTCGTGGTTCAGCGCGTACTCGGCGGCGGCGATGCCCGCGCGGCGGCCGAACACGTTGATGTCCAGCAGCGAGTTGGTGCCCAGCCGGTTCGAGCCGTGCACCGAAACACACGCGACCTCGCCGGCGGCGTAGAGGCCCGGGATGACGTGTTCGTTGTCCCGCAACGCTTCGCCGTGGATGTTCGTCGGGATACCGCCCATCACGTAGTGACAGGTCGGGAACACCGGCACCGGCTCGGTCACCGGGTCGACGCCGAGGTAGGTCCGCGAGAACTCCATGATGTCCGGGAGCTTCGCGTTCAGCGTCTCTTCCGGGATGTGCGTGACGTCGAGGACGACGTAGTCCTTGTTGGGACCGCAACCGCGGCCCTGCAAGACTTCCTGCACCATCGAGCGGGCGACGATGTCGCGCGGCGCGAGGTCCTTGATCGTCGGGGCGTAGCGCTCCATGAAGCGCTCGCCGTCGGAGTTCCGCAGGATGCCGCCCTCACCGCGCACGGCCTCCGAGATGAGGATGCCGAGGCCGGCGAGGCCGGTCGGGTGGAACTGGAAGAACTCCATGTCCTCCAGCGGCAGGCCCTTGCGGAACACGATGCCGAGACCGTCACCGGTCAGCGTGTGCGCGTTCGACGTGGTCTTGAAGATCTTGCCGGCGCCGCCGGTGGCCATCACGATCGACTTGGCCTGGAACACGTGCAGCTCGCCGGTGGCCAGCTCGTACGCGACCACGCCGGACGCGACGGGGTTGCCGTCCTCGTCCGGGGTCAGCAGCAGGTCGAGCACGTAGAACTCGTTGAAGAACTCGGTGCCGTACTTGACGCAGTTCTGGTACAGCGTCTGCAGGATCATGTGCCCGGTGCGGTCGGCGGCGTAGCAGGCGCGGCGGACCGCGGCCTTGCCGTGGTCACGCGTGTGGCCGCCGAAGCGCCGCTGGTCGATCTTGCCCTCGGGCGTCCGGTTGAACGGCAGGCCCATCTTCTCCAGGTCGAGCACCGCGTCGATGGCTTCCTTCGCCATGACCTCGGCCGCGTCCTGGTCGACCAGGTAGTCGCCGCCCTTGATGGTGTCGAAGGTGTGCCATTCCCAGTTGTCCTCTTCGACGTTCGCCAGCGCGGCGCACATGCCGCCCTGGGCCGCGCCGGTGTGGGACCGGGTCGGGTAGAGCTTGGTGAGGACCGCCGTGCGGGCCCGCTGGCCGGATTCGATGGCCGCGCGCATGCCGGCACCACCGGCTCCGACGATCACCACGTCGTATTTGTGGAACTGCATCGAAAGATCTCTCCGCTACGTGTGGTGGTCGGCTAGTTCGTGATGTTCGGGTCGAACGTGAAGATCACCATGGTGCCGACGGCGAGGATCAGCGCCATCGAGACGTAGAGGACGATCTTCAGCCAGAAGCGGGTGGTGTCCTTGCGGGCGTAGTCGTCGATGATCGTGCGCAGCCCGTTGCCGCCGTGGATCTCGGCGAGCCACAGCATCGAGAGATCCCAGAACTGCCAGAACGGCGAAGCCCAGCGGCCGGCGACGAAGCCCCAGTTGATCCGGTGCACACCGCCGTCGAGGATGTTCATGATGAGCAGGTGGCCGAGCACCAGGATGATCAGCGCGAGGCCGGAGATCCGCATGAACAGCCAGCTGTAGAGCTCGAAGTTGCTGCGGCGCGCGGTGGCGCGGCGGGGGGTGCGCGGTTTGGCCAGCGCGAGTGGTTCGGTCGTCATCTCACTTGCCCCCGAACAGGGTCTCGACGGTGCGCTGGAGCATGAAGTACGCGCCAGGGATCATCACGACGACCCAGATGCCGATGATGGTCCACAGCATCGGCTTCTGGAACTTCGGTCCCTTGTCCCAGAAGTCCACCAGCATGACGCGGATCCCGTTGAGCGCGTGGTAGAGCACCGCGCCGACGAGACCGACCTCCATCAGGTTGACGATCGGGGTCTTGTAGGTCTCGATGACCTGGTTGTACGTATTGGGCGACACGCGCACGAGCGCGGTGTCGAGCACGTGCACGAACAGGAAGAAGAAGGTGAGCACGCCGGTGATGCGGTGCAGCACCCATGACCACATGCCGGGGTCGCCCCGGTAGAAGGTCCCCTGCTTGCGCGAAGCACCGGCGGAGGCGCTCGCGCCCGCTTCCGGGGCGGTGCTAGCCGTGGTGGACATCGGTGAGCGGCCTCCAACGTCGTGGCTGTCTACCCGGTTACCACGATTCGCGCGGGCCGCCGTCGTCCGTCCACTGGGGACTGGTCCGGCCGCGGTGCGAGAGATCTGAGGTCATCGAGCGTGGATGAAAGGATGCTAGACCCGGTCGTCGATGAGGGCTCAACCTCGGGTTCCCGTCTGTGATGGACCAGACATCCTCCGGCGTCTCACGAGGTCCCAGGTGTGGCGCAGCGCACGTATCCGGGGTCGCGGTCAGCCCATCGGGGGACGAGCCGTCGGGTTGGCGCGCACCATAGGCACCCGACTATCGACACGGTGGAAAAAGATCACACACGGAGAGTCTCCGTCGATCTCACGGAGTGTGTGCATGCTGTAGCCGGTATGACCCATCAGTAAACATTTGGGTTACGTAGCGTGCCATTCCTATGGCGGTTTCCTGGCAGACGGGTACGGTTCGCCAGTCGAGGCGGCAACTGGGGCCGCCCGATTTCCAATCATCCGCTGGATCAGCGGGGAGGGAGAAACACCTTGCATCGCATGCGTGGAACCGCGCTGGTGGCGGTGGGCTTGGCCGGGCTGCTGACGCTGGCGGCCTGCGGTTCGGGCAGCGGCGGCAGCACCCCCGCTGCTTCCGGTACTTCCGGAGGCAACAGCAGCGCCCTGAAGGTCGGCGTGGCCTACGACGTCGGCGGCCGCGGTGACCAGTCGTTCAACGACTCGGCGGCCCGTGGCCTCGACAAGGAGAAGTCGACGGGCGGCATCACCGTGCGGGAGCTCGCGGCCACCCAGGGGGAGACCGACGCGCAGAAGGAAGACCGGCTGCGTCAGCTCGCCGAGGGCGGTTACAACCCGATCATCGCGATCGGCTTCGCCTACGCGGGCGCCGTCGGCAAGGTCGCCAAGGACACGCCGGACACCAAGTTCGCGATCATCGACGACTTCACGCCCGGCACCGACACCGGTCCGAACATCGAGAACCTGACGTTCGCCGAGAACGAGGGCTCGTTCCTCGTCGGTGTGGCCGCGGCCCTCAAGAGCAAGACCGGCAACGTCGGCTTCGTCGGCGGTGTCGACACGCCCCTGATCCAGAAGTTCGAGGTCGGCTACATCGCGGGCGTCAAGGCTGTGAAGCCCGCCGACACCGTGCAGGTCAAGTACATCAGCGAGCCGCCGGACTTCGGTGGCTTCAACGACCCGGCCAAGGGTGAGACGGCCGCCGACGGCATGTTCGACGCCGGCGCCGACATCGTCTACGGCGCGGCCGGCGGTTCCGGCAGCGGTGTGTTCAAGGCCGCGAAGGCCAAGGGCAAGCTGGGCATCGGGGTCGACTCCGACCAGTACAACCAGCCCGCGCTCGCCGACGTCAAGGACGTCATCCTGACCTCGATGGTGAAGCAGGTCGACCTCGCCGTCACCGACTTCATCGACTCGATCAAGGCGAACAAGTTCACCGCCGGCAACAAGGTCTACGACCTCAAGGCCGGCGGCATCCAGTACTCGACCAGCGGCGGCAAGATCGACGACATCAAGGCGCAGCTCGAGGACTACAAGCAGAAGATCATTTCCGGTCAGATCAAGGTCCCGGCCACGAAGTAGGCGGATTTCGCCCGAACCTATGATCTGATCTACGACGTCTGACGGGCCCGTGGCGCCTCCGCCCCGGGCCCGTCACCGTTTCTCAAGGAGCGTGCGCGATCAGCGAGGATCCAGCCGGGACCCGGCTACCCAAGTACGCGGTGGAGCTGCGAGGCATAACCAAGCGGTTCCCCGGAGTCGTCGCCAACTCGGACATCAACGTGGGTGTCCGCGCCGGTACCGTGCACGCCCTGGTGGGTGAGAACGGCGCCGGCAAGTCGACCCTGATGAAGATCCTCTACGGGATGCAGCGCCCCGACGAGGGCACCATCCTGATCGACGGCAAGGAAGTGGACTTCGCCACCCCGGCCGACGCGATCGAGGTCGGCATCGGGATGGTCCACCAGCACTTCATGCTGGCCGACAACTTCACCGTGCTCGAGAACGTCGTGCTCGGCAACGAGCCGAAGGCCGGCGTGGGCCTCGACTTCAAGACCGCGCGCGCGAAGATCAAGGACATCTCCGCGCGCTACGGCCTCGGTGTCGACCCGGACAGGCTGGTCGACGAGCTCGGGGTCGGTGAGCGGCAGCGAGTCGAGATCCTCAAGGTCCTCTACCGCGGCGCGCGCATCCTCATCCTCGACGAGCCCACGGCCGTCCTGGTGCCGCAGGAGGTCGAAGAGCTCTTCGACAACCTCCGCGAGCTCAAGGCCGAGGGCCTGACGCTCCTCTTCATCTCGCACAAACTGGACGAAGTGCTCTCCGTCGCCGACGACATCACCGTCGTCCGCCGCGGCACCACCGTGGCCAGCGTCGAACCCGGCGCCGTGACCGCGCGCCAGCTCGCCGAGCTGATGGTCGGCAGCGCGCTGCCGGTGCCGGAGCTGCGCGAGTCCACCGTGACCACCACGCCCGTGCTCGAGGTCGACGGCATCGACGTCACCACCGACGACGGCCGCACGGTGCTGCAGAACCTGTCGTTCACCATCCACGCCGGCGAGGTGCTGGGCATCGCCGGCGTCGAGGGCAACGGGCAGGCCGAGCTGGTCGAGGCGCTGATGGGTATCCGCCCGGTCAGTGCCGGGAAGATCAAGCTGTCCGGCACCGACATCACCACGACGTCGACCAGCAAGCGCCGCGACGCGGGCATGGCGTACATCCCCGAGGACCGGCACCGCCAGGGTGTCCTGCTGGAGTCGAGTCTCTGGGAGAACCGGATCCTCGGCCACCAGAACCAGGCGCCCAACGTGAAGGGCCCGCTGCTCGACCGCAAGGGCGCGAAGGCCGACACCGAGCGGATCGTCAAGGAGTACGACGTCCGCACGCCGAACATCGACGTCGCCGTGTCCTCGCTGTCCGGCGGCAACCAGCAGAAGCTGATCGTCGGTCGTGAGATGAGCGGGAACCCGGTGGTGCTGCTGGCTTCGCACCCCACCCGCGGTGTCGACGTCGGCGCGCAGGCCGCGATCTGGGAACACATCCGCCGCGCCCGTGCGGACAAGCTCGCCGTGCTGATGATCTCGGCGGACCTCGACGAGCTCATCGGGATGTCGGACCGGCTCTCGGTGATCCTGCGCGGCAAGCTCGTCGGCGAGTACGACCCGCAGTCGGTCACACCCGAAGAGCTGGGCTCCGCGATGACCGGCGCCGGGGGAGAGGAAGCGTAATGGGACGGCTCAACCCACGTTCGATCCTGCTGGGCCTCGCCGCGCCGGTGGCCGCGCTGATCTTCGCGCTGCTGGTGTGCGCGCTGATCCTGGTCGTCACCGGACACGCGCCGGTCGACGTCTTCGAGCAGATGGTCAAGTCCGTGCAGCGACCGAGGACGTTCGTCAACTCGATCAACAGCGGCACGACGTACTACCTGTCCGCGGTGGCGGTGGCGATCGGCTTCAAGATGAAGCTGTTCAACATCGGCGTCGACGGGCAGTACCGGATCGCCGCCATGCTGGCCGCCGCGTTCGCCGGTGCGTCCTTCATGAACAGCCTGCCGGGTTTCCTGCGCATCATCATGACGATCGTGATCGCGATGGTCGTCGGCGCGATCTGGGCGGGCATCGCCGGGTTCCTCAAGGTGACCCGCGGGGTCAGCGAGGTCATCTCGACGATCATGCTCAACGCGATCGCGACCGCGGTGGTGGCGTTCCTGCTCACCCCGAAGCGGCTCGCGGTCTCCGTGGCCGGCAGCAACAACATCGGCACCGCGCCGATCACCCCGGGCGGGCAGGTGCCGGGGATCACCTACGCCGGCTCCAGCTCGAAGATCTTCGGGCTGATCCTGCTCGCCGTCGTCGTCGGCATCCTGTACTGGTTCATGCTTTCGCGGACCCGGTTCGGGTTCAACCTCAAGGCGACCGGGCTGTCGGAGTCCGCCGCCGTCGCCAGCGGGGTCAACGTCAAGAAGATGGTGCTGGCCAGCATGCTGATCTCCGGCGCGGCCGCCGGCCTCGTCGGGATGCCGCAGCTGCTCGGTGACTCCTACTCGTACTCGCTCGACTTCCCGACCGGGCTCGGCTTCACCGGCATCGCGATCGCGCTGCTCGGCCGCAACCACCCGGTCGGCATGGGCTTCGCGGCGCTGCTGTGGGGCGTGCTCGACCAGACCTCGAACGTGCTGGACATCTCCGGCGTGCCCAAGGAGATCGTGGTGATCATGCAGGGGGTGATCGTGCTGTCCGTGGTGATCGCGTACGAACTGGTGCGGCGCTACCAGATCCGGCTCGAACAACGCGACGTCGGCCGCGCGCTCGGCACGACCAAGACCCCGGCGGAGGTGTCGGCATGAGCACCTTGCTGGAACCAGACGTGCGTGCGCCGGCCAAACGGCAGCTGTCGCCGATCATGTACCTGTACCTCGCGGTGGCCGTGATCGCGGTCGTGTCGCTGGTTCGGGTGCTGACCGGGGCGAACGACCTCACCTCGAGCGGCACGGTGTCCGCGGCGCTGACCGCGGCCGTGCCGATCGCGCTCGCCGGGCTCGGCGGGCTGTGGTCCGAACGCGCCGGTGTGGTCAACATCGGTCTCGAAGGTATGATGGTGCTCGGCACCTGGGGCGCCGGTTTCGCCGGTTACCACTGGGGTCCGTGGGCCGGTGCGGTGATGGGTGTCGCGCTCGGTGCGCTGGGCGGGCTGATCCACGCCGTCGTCACCGTCACCTTCGGCGTCGACCACATCATCTCCGGGGTGGCGATCACGCTGGTCGCGCCCGGGTTGGCGCTGTTCCTCTCGAAGCTGTACTTCACGAACACCGTGGGCGGCGGGCAGAAGCAGTCACCGCCGATCTCCGATGTCACGGAAGTGACCGTGCCAGGAGTGTCCTCGGGACTCGGCACCATCGAGGACAAGCACTGGTTCTTCGTGTCCGACATCGCCGGGATCCTGCGCGGGCTCACCACGCAGGTTTCGATGCTGTCGATCATCGCGGTGATCCTGTTCGTCCTCACCGCGTATGTGCTGTGGCGGACGCCGTTCGGCCTGCGCCTGCGGTCCTGCGGCGAGGCGCCGCATGCGGCCGAGTCGCTCGGCGTGAACGTCTACCGGTACAAGTTCGCGGCGATCATCACTTCGGGTGCGCTGGCCGGGCTCGGCGGCGTGGTCCTCGCGGTGACCGCCGGGCAGTACCGCGACGGGCAGACCGGTGGCCGCGGGTACATCGGCCTCGCGTCGATGATCTTCGGCAACTGGCGGCCCGGCGGGGTCGGCATCGGTGCCGGGCTGTTCGGGTTCACTGACGCGATGCAGCTGCGTAACGACGCTTCGGTGCACGCGCTGGTCCTGCTGCTCGGGCTCGCGCTGCTGGCGCTCACGGTGGTCCAGTTCCGGGCGAAGCGTTACGGCGTCAGCGCGGTGGCGCTGGTTCTCGGGATCGCGTTCGTGCTCTGGTTCTCGGTGACGAAGAAGGTGCCGCCGGAACTGGTCGGCGCCGCGCCGTACGTCGTCACGCTGTTGGCGCTTTCCCTTGCCGCGCAACGACTTCGGATGCCGAAGTTCGACGGCTTGATCTGGCGTAAGGGGCAGGGCGGATGACCGCTTCGGTCGATTGGGACGCCCTGCGCGCCCAGGCCGTCCAAGCGGCGCAGAGCGCGTACGCGCCGTACTCGGGGCTGCTGGTCGGTGTCGCCGGGATCGTCGACGACGGCCGGGTGGTACTGGGCTGCAACGTCGAGAACGCGTCATACGGGCTCGGCCTGTGCGCCGAGTGCACGATGGCCGGGCAGCTGCGGCTGTCCGGCGGCGGGCGGCTCGTGGCCGTCGCGTGCCGCAGCGGCGTCGGCGACCTGCTGATGCCGTGCGGGCGCTGCCGTCAGATCCTGTTCGAGCTCGGCGGCGGCACCTGCCTCGTCGACACCCCCCGCGGCGTCCTGCCGATGTCCGAGGTGCTTCCGGACGCCTTCGGCCCGGACGACCTGCCGTAGTGGGTACCGAGAGTTTTGCGGCGGTCGACGTCATCCGGACCAAGCGGGACGGCGGCAGGCTCAGCGACGCGCAGATCGCCTGGGTCGTCGACGCCTACACGAACGGCGTTGTCGCCGAGGAGCAGATGTCCGCGCTGGCCATGGCGATCTTCATCCGCGGCATGGACGCCCAGGAGATCGCCCGCTGGACCGGGGCGATGATCGACTCCGGTGAGCGGCTGGCGCTGGACGTCGATCGCCCGACCGTGGACAAGCACTCCACCGGTGGCGTCGGCGACAAGATCACCCTGCCGCTCGCGCCGCTCGTCGCGGCGTGTGGCGCTGCGGTGCCGCAGCTGTCCGGGCGCGGGCTCGGGCACACCGGCGGCACGCTGGACAAACTGGAGTCGATCCCGGGCTGGCGCGCGGAGCTGTCGACCGCGGAGATCGCGGCGCAGCTCAACGACGTCGGCGCGGTGGTCTGCGCGGCGACCAAGGGACTCGCGCCGGCCGACCGGAAGCTGTACGCGCTGCGCGATGTGACGTCGACGGTCGAGTCGATCCCGCTGATCGCCAGCTCGATCATGAGCAAGAAGATCGCCGAGGGCTCCGCGGGCCTCGTCCTCGACGTCAAATGCGGGTCCGGCGCGTTCATGAAGACCCGCGACCAGGCACGTGCGCTGGCGCGGACGCTCGTCGAGATCGGGACTGCGCATGGCGTGGCTACTACGGCGCTGCTGACCGACATGAGTACGCCGCTCGGTTACGCCGTCGGCAACGCTGTCGAGGTGGCGGAGTCCGTCGACGTGCTGCGCGGCGGCGGACCGGCCGACGTCATCGCGCTGACGGTCGCGCTGGCTCGCGAGATGCTGGCGCTGGCCGGTTTGTCCGAAGTGGACCCGGCGGCGGTTCTCGCGTCCGGCAGGGCGTACGAGACCTGGGTGCGGATGATCCGTGCGCAGGGCGGAGACCCCGAGGCGCCGCTGCCGAAACCGAGTCATATTCACGTTTTTGAAGCCGGTCGTGACGGGATCTTGACGACTTTGGACGCCTACGCCGTCGGCGTGGCTGCCTGGCGCCTTGGCGCCGGACGCGCCCGTCCGGGTGACGGCGTGCAGTACGCGGCTGGCGTGCTCTGCCGGGCCAAGCCGGGTGACCGCGTCACGGCCGGGCAGCCGCTGCTCGAGTTGCACACCGACACTCCGGACGCCGTCCCGTCGGCACTGGCCGCCCTTGACGGCGGCGTCGTCATCTCCGACAGCGACAACCGTCCCACCGCCGGCGACGTCGTCCTGGAAACCATCCGCCCCTGACCCGGCGAACCTCCCGGGCGTCCCACTTTTGCGCTTTTGTGGGGTCGTTGCACACGCCGATAACCCGCGCCCACAACGAGGGCGCAAAAGTACAAAAGTGCCCTCCCTGGTCGGGAGGTAACCCTCGCAACTCGCCGTCGAGTTGCGGTAGTTAGCGTCCGCAAGGACCGCAACTCGACGGCGAGTTGCGGTCGCGGGCGTACAAAAGTGGCTCTTGTGTCGTAGGTGTGGGTCCGCGACAGCGAGGGCGAGTCCCACACTCAGACCGGCGAGTCCCACACCCAGCTCCGGACACCGGCATTCGCCGTACACCGACACGACCCGGCCCTTGCTGCGCGTCCACAGCAACCAGCACCCACACAGACGACCGAAGAGCCACAAAAGTGCCCCCGTCCCGGGGTGGGACGGGGGCACTGTGGGGTGCGGGTGGGGCTAGTCGTCGGTGTCGGCCACGGCTTCGCCGTTGGTCTTCGCCTTGACGTCGGCGGCCTTGGGTGCCCGGCCGTTGCGGGTGTTGCGACGCGGCTGGCGCGGCGCGGGGGGCGGCGGCGAGATCTGCTGGACCGCGGGGCCACCACCGAGCATGAGCTCGGCGAAGGTCGCCATCGCCTCGTCGAGCTGGCCGCCGATGCGCCGCTCGGACTCCTCGGCGCTCTTGCGCACCACCGAGGTGACCGAGTCGGTGTCCGGCTGCTTTGCCAGGGAGTCGGTGACCTTGGACAGGCCGGTCTTGAACGAACCGTCGAGCTCGCCAAGGCGCGCGGAGAAGCCGTCCTCGACCTTGTCGAGGTTGCTGGCCAACTCGTCGAGCCGGCTGGTGACCTGCTCGAGGCGGTTGCCGAGGCTGTCGAGCCTGTCGGATGCGTCGATCATCTCGCCGGTCTCGGTCAGCGCGACCTTCAGTGCTTCGGTGTTCGCGCCGATGCCGTCCTGCGTGGCCTTGCCGAGGTCCTCGACGCGGGTACGCAGGTCCGCGTCACCGGACTCGATGCGGTCGCGGAGCTCGTTGGCGCCGCTCTCGATGCGCTCGCGCAGGCCGTTCTCGGCGAGGTCGATCCGCTCGCGGACCGGGCCGTGCACCGCCTGGGGCAGCGAGTCGAGCTTGCTGTCCTGCTTGTCGAGGTGGCTGCCCAGCTCGTCGAGGCGGCGGTGGATGTTCTGGAGCTTGTCCTCGAGGCCGTCCATCCGGCCGGCGACGCCTTCGAACCGCGCGCCGACGCCGTCGAGCCTGCCGTCCAGCTGGGCGAACGGCTTCGCCAGCTTGTCGACGATGCTTTCGACCGTGCGCGCCAGCGCGGCGATGGCGTTGTCCTGCGCCTCGAGCCGCGACATGGTCTCGTCGAGCCGCTCGGCCAGCACGCTGACCTCGGTGCGGTCGGGCAGTTCGGAAAGCCGCTTGCGCACCGCGCCGAGCGAGTCCACCGGGGCCAGCCGGGCGTAGATGTCGTCGAGGGCGTCGAAGATCTGCTGCTGCTCGCTCTCGCGCACTTCGGCCGCGCGCACCAGCATGTTGCGCATCCGGTCAAAGGACGGTGCTGCAATCTGGTTATCAGTGGTCACTGCGGTGTCCTTCGTCGGCGGGGAAATGGAAGGGACGTGCTCGGAAGCTTATCTATTGCGGAATTGCTGTGCGTATGGCCCCCGTGAAGGCGACAATACCGCGCGGTCCACCGATGGCCGAATCCGTTCATGATCAACAAAGCTGAGGGTTAAGTTCAGCCTGAGAGTTGCGTCTCTGTAGGTGAATGGCCGGGGGTACTACCGTTGTGTCATGTCACCTGAAACCCCAGCTGAACAGCGATTGTCCGCGGAGACGATCCTCCGTGCCCCCAAGGTCCTGCTGCACGACCACCTCGATGGCGGGCTCCGCCCCGGCACCGTGATCGACCTCGCCGAGGCGATCGGGTATAAGGCCCTGCCGACCACCGATCCGGAGGCGCTCGGGAGGTGGTTTCGGGACGCCGCGGACTCCGGTTCGCTCGAGTCGTACCTCGAAACATTCGCCCATACGTGTGGTGTGATGCAGACCGAGGAAGCCCTGGTCAGGGTAGCCGCCGAATGTGCCGAGGACCTGGCGAAAGACGGGGTCGTCTACGCCGAGGTGCGGTACGCGCCGGAGCTGTTCGTCGAGCGCGGACTGTCACTCGAAAAGGTGATTGAAGCCGTGCAGGTCGGGTTCGCGCAGGGGGAGCGTCGGGCAGCTGTCGGCGGGCACCGGATCCGCATCGGGACCCTGCTCTGCGGGATGCGCCAGCACGCCCGTTCGCTCGAAATCGCCACGCTCGCTGTGCGTTACCGAGACGAGGGTGTGGTGGGCTTCGACATCGCCGGTCCGGAAGACGGGTTCCCGCCGACCCGAAATCTTGATGCTTTCGAATACCTTCGAACAAACAATGCGCATTTCACCATTCACGCCGGCGAGGCGTTCGGGCTGGCGTCGATCTGGGAAGCGATTCAGCACTGTGGCGCGGAGCGGCTCGGGCACGGTGTGCGCATCATCGACGACATCGAAACCGGCGCCGACGGGAAAGTCCACTTGGGACGGTTGGCGCGGTACGTCCGCGACACCCGGATCCCGTTGGAGATCTGCCCGTCCTCCAACGTGCAGACCGGCGCGGCGACCTCGATCGCCGAGCACCCGATCGGCCTGCTGACCCGGCTCAAGTTCCGGGTCACCGTCAACACCGACAACCGGCTGATGAGCGGCTGCAGCATGTCGAGCGAGTTCGCGGCGCTGCACGAGGCCTTTGGTTACGGGCTGGCGGACCTGCAGTGGTTCACGATCAACGCGATGAAATCGGCCTTCATCGACTTCGATCAGCGGCTCGAGCTGATCAACACGGTGATCAAGCCGGGGTACGCCGCACTGGCCTGAGCGCGTCCGGAGTTCGCCCAGGGTGACCAGCGCGACCGCGAAAGGCGGTTGCACTGGTTAGCCTTGGCAACTAATATTCACCAT
Organism: Amycolatopsis sp.; assembly: GCF_025464955.1. Taxonomy (GTDB): domain Bacteria; phylum Actinomycetota; class Actinomycetes; order Mycobacteriales; family Pseudonocardiaceae; genus Amycolatopsis. The sequence goes on from NZ_JAODNM010000042.1 coordinate 26,341, forward strand.
GTAAGACTTGTATCTCATATGGTGAGATGCGTCGAGAGTACGGAACGGCGGCGCGATGCGGACAGCGACACAGGACTCGGTCAAGACCCCCAACCGATGGCTGATCCTCTCGCTCGGTCTCGCCGCCCAGACCGCCAGCTGCTCATTCCTCTACGGCATCCCGTTCCTCGTTCCGACGATGCGCGTCGCCGAAGGGCTTTCGCTGGCGCAGGCAGGCACGGTCGTTGCCGCGCCCAGCATCGGGTTGCTGCTGACGTTGATCGCCTGGGGCGCCGCGGTCGACCGGTACGGCGAGCGCGTGATCATGGCCGTCGGGCTCGGGTTTTCCGGACTGCTGCTGGTGTTCGCGGCGCTCGGGACGCATTCGATCGCGCTGCTGTTCGTCGTGTTCCTGCTGGCGGGGGCGAGCACGGCGTCGGTGAACGCGTCGAGCGGGCGAGTGGTGATGGGCTGGTTCAGCAAGAGCCAGCGCGGAGTCGCGATGGGTATCCGCCAGACGGCGCAGCCGCTCGGCGTCGGTGTCGCCGCGCTCGGCCTGCCGCCGCTGGCCCAGCACTTCGGATTCCAGGCGGCGATGCTGCTGCCGGCTGTTCTGTCGCTGGTCGTCTCCGCGCTGGTCCTGTGGCTGGTCGTCGACCCGCAGCGGGCCGAGAAGGGCGACGGTTCGGAGCCCAAGCCGCGGTCGCCGTACCGCGAGCCGACGCTGTGGCGGCTGCATGCCGCGAGCACGTTGCTGGTCGTCCCGCAGTTCGCCGTTTCCGCGTTCGCGCCGGTGTTCCTGGTGACGGTGTACCACTGGAGCCTGCTGTCTGCGGGGTGGTTCCTGGCGGTGGTCCAGGTGCTGGGCGCCGCGGGGAGGCTGGCGTCGGGGTACTGGTCGGACCGTGTCGGCAGCAGGCTGCGGCCGATGCGACAGCTCGCCTTCGCCAGCGCCGCGGTGATGCTACTGGTCGCGCTCGGCGATGCAACCTGGCCGTGGCTGGCCGTACTCGCGCTGGTCCTCGCCGCGGTGATCACGGTGAGCGACAACGGATTGGGCTTCACGGCGTCCGCCGAACTGGCGGGGATCTCGTGGGCAGGCCGGGCGATGGGCGCGCAGAACACCGCGCAGAACGTGGCCGCGTCGCTGACGCCACCGCTGCTCGGCCTGGTCATCGGCGACTCGCGTTACGCGCTGGCGTTCTGCGTCGCTGCGGTGTTTCCGGTGCTCGCCATCTGGCTCACCCCGGTCCGAGCCGAACAGCTGTCCCGCGGTTGAAAGCCGCCTTCGTGAAGGCCACCTTCACCGCGTGCGACGCGGTCAAGGTGGCCTTCACGAACAGTTCCGGACCGGGGAATCAGCCCACGTTCAGGCGGTCCTCGAAGGACTCGACGAGCTTGCGCCAGGTGCCCTGCTCGGCGTCGAACGGCGGGCTCGGGGCGAGCCGGGTCGGGTCCGGGCGGAGCACGAACGACACCAGCCAGCCCAGGCTTTCCGACTTCGCGAGCGCGTCGGTGACGCTCTCGTCGCCCGCCCAGTCGGCGGTGTCGGACAGCAGCTCGACAGCCAGCTCGAGCTGGCTCGCGTCGATCGTCTCCACGCCGGCGGCGATGTCCTCGTCAAGGCCTGTCAGCACGTAGGTGTTGTCGCTGTCGACCTCGATCTCGAGCTCACCGGCGGTCGCCTTGGTGAGCACCTCGTCCCAAGTGGACACCTCGGCCAGGTCGGTCTCGGCGAGCGACTTGCCGTCGGCGAGCTTGCGGATGAGCGCCTTCGCCGAGGTGAAGACGTCGATCTCGCCGTCGGTGCCGAGGAAGATCGGCTCGTCGTCGAGGTAGCACCGCAGCGTGACGTACTCGCCGGCGGAGGTGATGATCTTGATCGGGTCGATGCCGACCTCGGCCCAGAAGCCGACAGGGGCGTCGTCCTCCTCGTCGTCTTCGTCGGAATCGTCTTCGTCGGTGGCTTCCGCGGTGTCGAGGTCGTCGGCGTCGGTGCCCAGCGCGGCGGCCGCGGCGGCCTCGGCTTCGGCGGACTCCTCGAGGAACGTGGCCAGCTCTTCGGCCGTCTGCTCCAGCAGCGCCGGGTCGACCTCGGGCACGGTCACCAGGTTGTCGATCGCGTCGAGGACGATGTCCCACTTCTCGGACACCGCGGTCGACAGGTCGGTCCACAGCAGGTCGCCGTCACGCCCGGTGAACGGCTGCCGGCCCTGCTCGAGCAGCGAGAAACCCTCACAGGAGTCGAGGACCTCGTGCACCTCGTCGAGCTCGCAGACGTCGGCGAGCGAACGCACGATGCCGACGATCTCGGCGAGCTCGGCGATCGTCCACTGGTCGCGGTCCTCGGCGACCAGCTCGGGCACGCCGACCAGGTCGTAGGAGTGATCGTCGTCCGGGATCAGCTCCGGGACGTTCAGCGCCGGCACCACGTGCCACGCCGGGTGGTCGATGAGGTCGTGCTGCTCGGCCTTCCGGACGAACGCGGACAGATGCGCGGCGTCGGGGAAGGCGTACAGGTCCTCGTCGTCGCCGAGGAACGCTTCCCATTCCTCGCCGTCTTCCCGCCAGCGCGGGGCCCACAGGGTGACCAGATCGCCCTGCGGAAGCCCGAGTTCGATCGGGATGATGTCCTGTGCCATTCCAACCCTCCGGAATTACCGCCCGTGTGCGCCCCGGCCTGGAGGTTCCCCCAAACGGTGCGCGGTACGCGCAGCCTACGGGCTTCGCCTGTGAGCCGCGATCGCCCCTGGCCAAGTTCAGTACGGAAGTCGGTCGGGACCCGCCGGGGGCGAATGGCACGATGGACACCCTGATGGAGACGACACAGAACCTGGCGCAGCGCATTCCCGCAGATCCGGACCCCGACAAGCTCTTCGAAGCGTTCTCCTCGTGGACGCTGGAGCGGGGGCTCGAGCTGTATCCCGCGCAGGAAGAAGCGCTGATCGAGGTCGTCTCCGGGGCCAACGTGATCTTGTCGACGCCGACCGGCTCCGGCAAGAGCCTGGTCGCGGTCGGGGCCCACTTCACCGCGCTCGCGTACGGGAAGCGCAGCTACTACACCGCGCCGATCAAGGCACTGGTCTCCGAGAAGTTCTTCCAGCTCATCGAGATCTTCGGGGCCGAGAACGTCGGCATGATGACCGGGGACTCCGCGGTCAACGGGGACGCGCCGATCATCTGCTGCACGGCGGAAATCTTGGCGAACATCGCGTTGCGGTTCGGTGCCGACGCCGAGGTCGGCCAGGTCATCGCCGACGAGTTCCACTTCTACTCCGAACCCGACCGCGGCTGGGCTTGGCAGGTGCCGATCCTCGAACTGCCGAAGGCGCAGTTCGTGCTCATGTCGGCGACGCTGGGCGATGTGTCGTTCTTCAAGGATGACCTGACCAGGCGCACCGGGCGGCCGACAGCGGCGATCACGTCGACGCAGCGCCCGGTGCCGCTGACCTACAACTACGTCACCACCCCCCTGCACGAGACGATTTCCGAGCTGCTCAACGGTGGTCAGGCACCGGTGTACGTCGTGCACTTCTCGCAGGCCGCCGCGATCGAGCGCGCGCAGACGCTGATGAGCATCAACGTCACCAGCCGGGCCGAAAAGGACGCGATCGCCGAGACGATCGGCGAGTTCCGGTTCGCGGCCGGGTTCGGCAAGACGCTGTCGCGGCTGGTCCGGCACGGGATCGGCGTGCATCACGCGGGCATGCTGCCCAAGTACCGGCGGCTGGTCGAGCAGCTCGCCCAGGCCGGGCTGCTGAAGGTGATCTGCGGGACGGACACCCTCGGCGTCGGCATCAACGTGCCGATCCGGACCGTGGTGTTCTCCGCGCTGACGAAGTACGACGGCGTGCGGCAGCGCCACCTCAAGGCGCGCGAGTTCCACCAGATCGCCGGGCGCGCGGGGCGGGCCGGGTACGACACCGACGGGTACGTCGTCGTCGAGGCGCCCGACCACGTCATCGAGAACGCGAAGGCGCTGGAAAAGGCCGGGGACGATCCGAAGAAGAAGCGCAAGATCACCCGCAAGAAGGCGCCCGAGGGGTTCGTCAACTGGACGGACAGCACGTTCGAGCGGCTCGTCGCGGCGGAGCCGGAGCAACTGACGTCGAGCTTCAAGGTCACGCACTCGATGCTGCTGAACGTGATTTCGAGGCCGGGCAACGCTTTCGACTCGATGCGGCACCTGCTCGAGGACAACCACGAGGACAGGCCGTCGCAGCGCAAGCTCATCCTGCGCGCGATCCAGATCTACCGCGCGCTGCTCGCGGCCGGTGTCGTGGAGCGGCTCGACGAGCCGGACGATCAGGGTCGGACTGTGCGGCTCACCATCGACCTGCAGTTCGACTTCGCGCTCAACCAGCCGCTGTCGCCGTTCGCGCTCGCCGCCGTCGACCTGCTCGACGTCGAGTCGCCCAGCTACCCGCTCGACATCGTGTCCATTGTGGAATCCATTGTGGATAACCCGAGGCAGATCCTGTCGGCGCAGCAGTTCAAGGCGCGCGGCGAGGCCGTCCAGGCGATGAAGGCTGAGGGCATCGAGTACGACGAGCGCATGGAACTGCTGGAGAACGTCACCTACCCGAAGCCGCTCGAGGAGCTGCTGCAGGTGGCGTATGCCAGCTACCGGTCGGGGCATCCGTGGGTCGACGACTACGAGCTTTCGCCGAAGTCCGTCGTCCGCGACATGTACGAGCGCGCGATGAACTTCGTCGAGTACGTGGGGTTCTATTCGCTCGCCCGGTCGGAGGGCCTGGTGTTGCGGTACCTCACCGACGCCTACGACACGTTGCGCCACACGGTGCCCGACGAGGCGAAGACCGAGGCGCTGCAGGACCTCATCGAGTGGCTCGGCGAGCTCGTCCGGCAGGTCGACTCCAGCCTGCTCGACGAATGGGAAGCACTGCGCCACCCGGACGACGAAGACCCGACGGCGCCGCCGGCGCTCCCGGAAGGACCGCCGCCGGTCACCCTCAACGAGCGGGCCTTCCGAGTACTGGTGCGCAACGAGCTCTTCCGCCGCGTGGAGCTGGCGGCGCGGCGCGCGTACTGGGCGCTGGGCGAGCTCGACGGAGTGTCCGGTTGGGACACCGACGCCTGGCAGGACGCGCTCGAGCCGTATTTCGAGGAGCACGACAGCCTGGGCATCGGCCCCGACGCGCGCGGCCCGGCGTTGATGATGATCGAGCGCGAACCCGAGCTGTGGCGGGTCCGGCAGATCTTCGACGACCCCGCGGGTGATCACGATTGGGGCATCAGCGCCGAGGTCGACCTCGCGGCGTCCGACGAAGCGGGATTCGCCGTGGTCCACATCACGGCCGTCGACCAGCTGTAGCGGAAAGTCCTTTTCGTCGGTCGGGTACCGTGGTGACCATGGCGAATGTCCGCTCACGCGTGGTTTCGTGGCTGGGGCGCAAATACCTTGCCAGGAAAACAAAGCAAGGTTTCGATCTGACGAAGCTCTCGTTTCTTCCCGAGGCCGTGCTGATGCCGTTACGTCGTGACGAGCTGGATCCGGTGCGTGATCTCGGGGCCATTCGCGAGGTCGAGCCGATCAGCAAGGTCGCGCTGCCGTTCGGCTTCAACGCGTGGGTGGTGACGGGTTACGAGGAATCGAAGGCCGTGCTGAGCGCGACCGACGATTTCAGTAACGATTTCACTAATCTGGTGGGCAGCGCGGGGGTCACCGAGGACCAGAATCCCGGTGGGCTCGGGTTCGCCGATCCGCCGGTCCACACGCGGTTGCGGAAGATGCTGACGCCGGAATTCACCATGCGGCGGCTCGGCAGGCTGACCCCGCGAATTCACGCGATCGTGGAGGAACAGCTCGACGCGATGGCCGCGACCGAAGGCACGGTCGACCTGATGACGGCGTTCGCGCTGCCGATCCCGTCGCTGGTGATCTGCGAGCTGCTCGGCGTCCCGTATGAGGATCGCGCCGACTTCCAGCGGCTGAGCACGGCCCGGTTCGACCTGTTTGGCGGCGCGGGCGCGTCGCTCGGCGCGATTTCGGAGTCCTTGGAGTACTTGCTCGACGTCGCCAAGAAGCAGCGCGCGAACCCGGGTGAAGGACTGCTCGGCATGTTGATCAAGGAACACGGCGACGACATCGACGACATCGAGCTCGCCGGGTTGGCCGACGGCCTGTTGACCGGTGGCCTCGAGACGACGGCGAGCATGCTGGCGCTCGGCGCGATCGTGCTCCTGCGCGACCCGGACCAGTTCAAGCTCGTCCACGACGACGACACCGCGATCAACGCGTTCGTCGACGAGCTGCTGCGGTACCTGTCCGTGGTGCAGATGGCGTTTCCGCGGTTTGCCAAGGCCGACGTCGAAGTCGCCGGCGTGACGATCTCGAAGGGCGACATCGTGCTGTGCTCGCTCAGCGGCGCGAACCGCGACAGCGCGCTCGGCGAGGGCATGGAGACGTTCGACTCGAGGCGCAAGACCGACCCGCACCTGGCGTTCGGCTGGGGCATGCACCGCTGCATCGGCGCCGAGCTGGCGAAGATGGAGCTCCGAGCCGCGTATCCGGCGCTCGTCCGCCGCTTTCCGGAGCTGCGCCTGGCCGGGGAAGTCGCGGACATCCCGTACCGCAAGCTTTCCATCGTCTACGGCGTCGACGCCCTCCCCGTCCTCGTCCGCTAACACCGGGGCACGCAACGAGGGCACTTTTGTGGTTCTTCGGTCGTCTATGTGGGTGCTGGTTGCTGTGGACTGGCTGCGTTTTACCGCAGCAAGGGCCGGGTCGTGTCGGTGTATGGCGAATGCCGGTGTCCGGAGCTGGGTGTGGGACTCGCCGGTCTGAGTGTGGGACTCGCCCTCGGTGAACGTGGGACTCGCACAGCACAAGAGCCACTTTTGTACTTTTGTGCCCTCGTTGAAGTCTCAAGGACCCCACAAAAGCGCAAAAGTGGGATCGTCCTGGACGCGCCCACGGGATCAGGTGCGGGATCAGACGGGGTGGGGGGACGGTGGGCGGGTGGCGGCTAGGGCGAGCATGCGTTCGGCGGCGTCGGCGTCGGTGATCAGGGTCGACACGATGCCGGACCGCAGGACGGCATCGGTGGCTTCGCCCTTGGGCTTCCCGTAGCTGAGCGCGATCACCTCCGGGACGCGACGCAGTTCCGCCGCGCTGATCGCCAGGACGTGGTGCGCGAGGCCAGTCGATAGCTCGTTCCCGTCGGCGTCGAACAACCGGGCCGCGACCTCGGCCTTGACCCCGCGCTTGCCGATCGCCGCCCGGTCGGTCGGGCTGATCGCGTCGTGCACGGTGGACTCGCCGGGCTGCCACGCGCCGATGCTGACCACGGCCTTGGTCAGGTTGCGGAACTGGGCGAAGGTTTCGGCGATCCCGGGCTGGCGGCGCAGTGTCTCTGCCGTGCGGCTGTCGGGCAGGACGAGCGGGCCGAAGATCGGGTACGCCTCGCCGCCGGACACCGCGGTGACCCGGCTGACCGTCTCGACGGACCGGTCCCGCATGTCCATGCCCGCCTGGACTCCGCACAGCTGCACGATCGGGCACCGCGGCAACGAGCGGATCGCCTCGGTCATCGCGTTCACCGAACGTGCCCACGACAGGCCGAGGACGTCGCCGGTCGTGACGATCTCGGCGAGCAGGTCGGCCGCGAGTGCGCCGATCCGGCGTCGAGTGTCCTGATCGCCGTCGTGCGCTCGTTGGAGCACCAGCGCGCACTTCAGTCCGTACGCCGACCGCAGCTCGTCGGACAGCGTCAGATCCACCGGCACCGGCAGGTCGAATTCCACCTTGACCAACCCGGTTTCCCTAGCCGTATCAAGCATTCTGGCCACCTTGAACCGGCTGACGCCGAACTCGCCGGCGATCTCGAGTTTCGACCGCCCCTGTACGTAGAACCGGCGGGCGACCGAAGCGAGCAGAACCGTGTCAGCTGGTCGAGCGGACTTCCTTGAAGCGCTCATATGAGCACTATAGCGCGAAAACATCGGGAAATCCGGGTTAAAGGTTGACGTAACTCCGACGAAACGCCTTCAATGCCAGAACGTAACCGGCACCGCCTAGGTCCCAGCAGAGTCCCCAGGCCGCTCATTTGAGCGGAAGAAGAGGTGAGGAATGCGCGCCGCGATCATTGACCAGCCGGGCCAGCTCCGGGTCGGCGAAGTGCCCGACCCCAAGCCCGGGGAACGCCAGGTGGTGGTCGAAGTCGGCGCCTGCGGTATCTGCGGCACCGACCTCCACATCGCCGACGGACACTTCCCGCCGACGCCGTATCCGATCGTGCCCGGCCACGAGTTCGCCGGCCGGATCATCGAACTCGGGGCGGACGTCCCCGCCGAGTGGCGGGTGGGCGACCGCGTCGCCGTCGACCCGTCCCTGTTCTGCGGGTTCTGCACCCCGTGCCGGTCCGGCCACGGCAACCTCTGCGCGAACTGGGGTGCCACCGGCGACACCGTCGACGGCGCCTTCGCTGAGTACGTCGCGGTTCCGTCGGCCAACTGCCACCGGATGCCGGACTCGATGACCTGGGAGCAGGGCGCCGTCGTTGAGCCGCTTTCCTGCGCAGTGCACGGTGTTCGGCGGATCGGCGTCAACGTGGGGGAGCGGTTCCTCGTCATCGGCGCCGGCACGATGGGCCTGCTCATGCAGCAGTTGCTGCAGCGCGGCGGAGCCCGCGTCACCGTGGTCGACCGCAACGCGGCCCGGCTTCCGCGCGCCACTGAACTCGGCGCGCACGCCGTCGCCGTCGACGTCACCGAGTTGGACGGCGAGAAGTTCGACGCGGCGGTGGACTGCACAGGCGCGGCCCCGGCGATCGAGGCCGCATTCGATTCGCTCAACCGAGGAGGCCGCCTGCTTGTCTTCGGCGTCGCACCCGCCGAAGCACGTGTCGCGCTGTCGCCGTTCCGGGTCTACAACGACGAGATCACCGTGGTCGGCTCGATGGCCGTGCTGAACAGCTACGGCACCGCGCTCGACCTGGTCGCGTCCGGCTCGATCGACGTCGATTCGCTGCTCACCGGTTCCCTGCCGCTGGACCAGTACCCTGATGCGCTCGCGCTCATGCGCAGTGGTGCTGGGCTCAAGGTGCAGGTTCTGCCGGGGTCGAGCCATGCGTAAGCGGCTGCCGATCCTGCTGCTCACGACGGCGCTCGTGGCGTCGGGATGCGCCGGCGCGGGTGAGCTCGGCGCGAGCGGCCGGACGCTGGTCATCGGGATCGTGTCCAACCCGCAGATGAACGACGCCGTGTCGTTGTCGGGCGAGTTCGAGGAGGAGCACCCCGGCGTCCACCTGAAGTTCGTTTCACTGCCTGAAAACGAGGCGAGGGCGAAGATCACCGCGTCGACGGCGACCGGCGGCGGCGAGTTCGACGCCGTCATGATCAGCAACTACGAAGCTCCGCAGTGGGCGGCGAACGGGTGGCTGGAAAACCTGCAGCCGTACATCGACAGCCCAGCGAAGAGCCCCGGTTACGCCCCGGCGGACTTCATCCCCAGCATCAAGAACTCGTTGTCCTACCAGGGAAACATGTACGCCGTGCCGTTCTACGGCGAATCGTCCTTCCTCGCTTACCGCAAGGACCTGTTCGCGAAGGCCGGGCTCACCATGCCCGCACATCCGACGTGGACGCAGATAGCTGACTTCGCCGCGAAGCTCGACGACAAGGCGGACGGCGTCGCCGGGATCTGCCTGCGCGGCGATCCGGGTTGGGGCGAAAGCCTCGCGCCGTTTTCCACCGTCGTCAACACTTTCGGCGGGCAGTGGTTCGACAAAAACTGGAACGCCAAGCTGGATTCGCCGGAATTCAAGGCAGCGGCGAACTTCTACGTCAACCTCGTCCGCCAGCACGGTGAGGTCGGCGCGTCGAGTGCGGGCTTCTCCGAGTGCGGCACGCGGTACACACAGGGCCAGGCCGCGATGTGGTACGACGCGACGGTGATGGCGGGGACCAATGAGGACCCGACCAGTAGCAAGATCGTCGGGAAGTCCGGCTATGCGCCTGCTCCCGTCGAGAAGACGCAAAGCAGCGGTTGGCTCTATACCTGGTCGCTCGCGATTCCCCAAGGGCCCGAGGGACGCAGGGGAAAGAACACTGATGACGCGTGGGCGTTCCTGCAGTGGATGACGAACAAGGAGTACGTGCAGAAAGTCGCCAAAGCCTACGGCTGGAACCGGGTTCCGCCGGGCGTGCGGAACTCGACCTACCAGATCCCCGCCTATCTGGCAGCGGCCAAGGCATACGCGCAGCCGACACTGGACGGTATCGCGGACGCCAACCAGCAGAAGGAAATGGTGAACCCGGTGCCGTATCCGGGCATCCAGTTCGTCGGGATCCCGGAGTTCCAGGACCTCGGAACCCGGGTGAGCCAACAGCTTTCGGCCGCGATCGCGGGGCAGATCTCCGTTGACGAGGCCCTTCAGCAATCCCAGGAATACGCGCAGACGGTCGGAAAATCCTACCAGGAGGCACCATGAGCACCGCGGTCTCCGCGCCCGCGATCACCGCGCCCCGCCACGTCGCGCCGGTGAAGAAGGCCAAGCCGTCCGGGATGAAACGACGGCTCCCGCTGCTGCCCGCGTTGTTCTTCGTCATCGCGGTGACCCAGCTGCCGTTCATCCTCACCGTGGTCTACTCGTTCCAGTCATGGAACCTGGTGCGGCCCGGCTCGCGGCACTTCGTCGGCCTGCAGAACTACCTCGACGTGTTCGCCGACAAGACGTTCTTGACCGCGCTGCTGAACACCATCGTGATGACCGTGGTCTGCGTGCTGTTCTCGCTGCTGTCCGGGCTGGGGCTCGCGATCCTGCTCGACCGCAAGTTCCTCGGCCGCGGGGTGGTGCGCACGCTGCTCATCACGCCGTTCTTGATCCTGCCCGCCGCCGGGGCGCTGCTGTGGAAGACGACGATGTTCGACCCGACGTATGGGCTGTTGCATTTCGTGTTCCAGACGAATACTGACTGGCTTTCGAAGTTTCCGCTGGCTTCGGTGATGGCGCAAGTCGTCTGGCAGTGGACGCCGTTCATGATGCTGCTGATCCTCGCCGGGCTGCAGAGCCAGCCGAAGGACGTCCTGGAGGCGGCGTCGGTCGACGGCGCGGGCCGCTGGCGGACGTTCGTCTCCATCACGTTGCCGCATCTGAGCCGGTTCCTGCAGCTCGCGACGCTGCTGGGCGCGATCTACATCGTCAACAGCTTCGACTCGGTGTTCCTGATGACGCAGGGCGGGCCGGGCACCGCGAGCACCAACCTGCCGTACTACATTTACCAGCGCGCCTTCCAGGGCTTCGACGTCGGCCAGTCGTCCGCGATGGGGGTGATCGTCGTGGTGTTGACGATGATCGTCGCTTCTTTCGCGCTCCGGTTGATGTTCCGCACCTTCGGTGTGAACGGGGGCGTGAAATGAGTGCGAAACCGATCGGCAGCAAGAAGTTCGGCCCGATTTCGCTGACCGCGGCGACCTGGGTCCTCGCGATCCTGTTCGTGTTCCCGTTGCTGTGGATGGTGATCACGGCGTTCAAACAGGAATCCGACGCCTATACCGACCCGCCGAAGCTGTTCTTCACCCCGACTCTCGACCAGTTCCGGGGTGTGATCGACCGTGGTTTCCTGCCGTACCTGGCGAATTCGGCGTTCGTGACGGTGATTTCCACCCTCGTCGTGGTGCTGCTCGCCGTGCCCGCGGCGTACGCGCTTTCGTTGGCGCCGGTGAAGGGGACGAGCCGGGCGCTCGGGTTCTTCCTGTCCACCAAGATGTTGCCGGTGGTCGCCGCGATCATCCCGCTGTACATCATTTCGCAGGACACTGCGCTGCTCGACAACGTGTGGGCGCTGATCATCCTGTACACCGCGATGAACCTGCCGCTGGCGATCTGGATGATGCGGTCGTTCTTCCTCGAAGTACCGCACGAGATGATCGAAGCCGGCCGCATCGACGGCGCGAACCTGCCGACCCTGCTGCGCAAGATCATCGCGCCGGTGGTCGCGCCCGGGATCGCCGCGACGGCGTTGATCTGCGTGATCTTCTCGTGGACGGAGTTCTTCTACTCGGTCAACCTGACCGCGGCCAGGGCCGGGACCGTGCCGGTGTTCCTCGTCGGGTTCATCACGAGCGAGGGTCTTTACTGGGCACAGCTTTCAGCCGCCGCGCTGCTGGCGTCGCTCCCAGTGATGCTGGTCGGCTGGTTCGCGCAGAACCACCTCGTCCGGGGCCTGTCCATGGGCGCGGTCAAGTAGGTGGCTCGTGAGTGTTCCGGCCGGGTAGAACGCGCCCGGAACACTCGCGAGTCCTACGCGCCGGAGTCGTCCAGCAGGGAGAGCGCTTGGCTGGGGCAGATGTGGACGGCCTCGCGGACCGCGGCCTCCAGATCGGCCGGCGGCTCGGAGATCAGCACGATCACGGTGCCGTCGTCCTCGCTCTGGTCGAAGATGCCCGGCTCGGTGAGCACGCACTGTCCGGCGCCCACGCAGCGCGACGTGTCGGCGATGATTTTCATGAGTCCTCCTACCAGGTGACCGGCAGTTCGCGGAGGCCGTAGATAATGGCCTCCTTGGTTTTCAAACCCGACACCGGCTGGGTGAGCCGAAGCTCCGGGATCCGACGGAACAGCGTGTCGAACACGATCTGCAGCTCGAGCCGCGCGAGGTTCTGGCCGAGGCACTGGTGCGGCCCGAAACCGAAGGCCACGTGGTGCCGGGCGCCGCGCTCGATGTCGAGCTCCTCGGGCCGTTCGAACGCGGCAGGGTCGCTGTTCGCCGCGTAGCCCAGCACCAGAACCCCTTCCCCCGCCCGGATGGTCTGCGCACCGATGGTGACGTCCTCGGTGGCAAGGCGCACCGTGATGGTATCGGTGATGCTGATGAACCGCAGCAGCTCCTCGACGGCGCTGAGGGTTTTACCCGAGTCTGCTCGGATCATCGCGAGCTGCTCCGGGTTTTCGAGCAGCGCGACGGTGCCCAGCGAGATCATGTTCGCGGTGGTCTCGTGCCCGGCGATCAGCAGCAGGAACGCCATCCGGACCAACGCGGCGTGGTGGTACGTCCCGGCCTCGCGGCCCTTGACGATCTGCCGTCCGATGAAGTCGTCGCCAGGGTCGGCTTCCTTTCCCGTGACCAGTTCGTCCAAATAGGAGTTGAACTCGAGGAAGCTCGCGTACCGCTCCTGCGGCGTCTTTGTCGCGCTGAGCAGGTTGGCCGATCGGCTCTGGAAGAACTCGTGGTCCTCGTACGGCACACCCAGCATCTCGCAGATGACGAGCGACGGCACCGGCAGAGCGAGCGCCGCCATCAGGTCGACCGGCCGCGGCCCGGTGAGCATCTCGTCGATCCGCTCGTCGACGATCGCCTGGATCTTGGGACGCAGGGCTTCCATCCGCCGGATCGTGAACTCCCCGATCACGGTTTGACGTGCGGCGCCGTGCTGCGGCGGGTCCATCTCGATCAGCGACGGCGGGAGATCTTCCGGAGTGATGCGCGCGCCGTTCTGCAGGGTCGGGAAGCCCGGCAAGCCACGGCCCGAACTCAGCTTCGTTTCGAGCAGCGCGGCGCGCGCGTCGTCCAGCCGCGAGACGACCCACACGTCGTCGCCGCTGGGCAGCTTCGCCTTGCTCAGCGATGGCTCCTCGCGAATCGCCCGGTACTCCTCGGGCGGCGCGAACGGGCAGCCACGGGCGATCGGGAACGTGACTACGGGCGCTTCGGCAGTTTCTGTCACCAGGTCACCGGCAGGGCGTGCAGGCCGAAGATCGACGCGTCGTTCTTGAACGGCAGGTCATCGATCGGCGCGGCGACCTTCAACGTCGGGATCCGGCGGAACAGAGTGTCGAACACGATCTGCAGCTCCATCCGGGCGAGGTTCTGGCCGAGGCACTGGTGGGCGCCGAACCCGAAGGCGACGTGGTGCCGCGCGCCGCGCTCGATGTCCAGGTCGTCGGCGTTGTCGAACGCTTCAGGATCGCGGTTTGCCGAGTAGCCCAGGCCGAGGACGCCTTCGCCGGCGCGGATCAGCTGGCCGCCGATCTCGACGTCGGCCGTCGCGACCCGCGCGGTCGCGGTGTCCGCGATGGTGAAGTACCGCAGGAGCTCCTCGACGGCAAGCAACGTCTTCGACGGGTCGTTCTTGATCGCTTCGAGCTGCTCCGGGTTTTCGAGCAGCCCGACGGTGCTCAGGGAGATCATGTTCGCGGTGGTCTCGTGCCCGGCGATCAGCAGCAGGAACGCCATCCCGACCAGCTCGTCGTGCTCGACCTCGCCGGTCTCGCGCTGCTTGAGGACCTGCCGGCCGAGCAGGTCGTCGGTGGGCTCCTCCTCCTTCGCGGTCACCAGTTCGTCGAGGTAGTCCCGCAGTTCGTCGACCGCCGCGATGCGCTCTTCCACGGTCGTGGTGCGGTTGAGGAGCTTCGAAGACCGGGCCTGGAAATAATCGTGGTCGGCGTACGGCACGCCCAGCAACTCGCAGATGACCAGCGAAGGAATGGGCAGGGAGAACAGTTCGACGAGGTTTGCCGGCTGAGACGCGGCAAGGACGGCGTCGATGCGCTCGTCGACGATCTCCTGGATGCGGGGGCGCAATGCCTCCATCCGGCGGACCGTGAACTCGCCGACGACGGCGCGCCGGGCGGGCCCGTGCTCGGGGGCGTCCATCGAGATCAGCATCGGGAGGAACGGCCGGTCGCGGTTCACGTTCGGGATCAGCAGCGGGAAGCCCGGGTGGTTGCGGTCGGAGCTGAAGGCCGGGTTGGTGAGGACCGCGCGGACGTCTTCGTGCCGGGCGATGACCCATGCCTCGCGGCCGCTGGGCAGGCTGACCTTGGAGATCGGTGCCTCTTCCCGGATTTCCCGGTATTCGGGCGGCGGGTCGAACGGGCACGTGCGCGGCATCGGGAAGCTGGTGGCTTCCTGGTCGAGGACTTCGGTCATCGCTGGCCCCAATCCGGACAAAGTGTATGTGGATGATTACATTCCGGTTCTAGAGCCCAACGTACCGAAGCGGAAGAAGATCGTCCACTAGCGAAAGGGTGACTATTCCCGATAAATGCCGGGACCCGGTGACCTGCTGACGTCGCGCCAGGGTGATCGTCACGCTACGTTGTGTCTTCCTGGGTGGTCACCGGGCACTTTCGGGCTGCCCCAGCTGCGGTGATCACGTATCGCGACTTGCCCCGGCGTGCGAGAATCGGCCCGCTTGGCGAATCCGGAGAGGCGAGTGGCATGACAGCGGACCCCGAGACCCCGTTGCGGGCAGACGCGCGCCGGAACCGGGACCAGATCATCGCCGCCGCGCGGGAGATCTTCACTCGGCAGGGCCCGGACGTCCCGATGGAGGAGATCGCGCGCGCCGCCGGCGTCGGGGTCGGCACCCTCTACCGGCGGTTCCCCGATCGTGACGCCCTGATCGGTGCCGTCGCCAGGGATAACTACACCCGGGTCCTGAACGAAGCGCGGGCGTCCACGGCCGAGGAGCCGACGGCGTGGGAAGCGCTGGTCCGGTTCCTGCGGCAGACGCAGGAGCTCAAACTGAGCGTCCAGCTGGCGATGGTGTCCCAGGTGGCCGCGTCGGTGCTGACCGGGGACGGGACGATCGACGAGTTCCGCGGCGCGCTGCTCGCCGAGCTCGACGTCGTCGTCCACGCGGCACAGGCCGAGGGAGCGCTCCGCAAGGACATCGACACCGGTGACGTCGCGATGCTGTTCGCCCTGCTCCTGCGCCAGGTCATCAGTCCCAGCGAGGACGCCGCTCGGCTCACGGCGGACCGCTGCATGGCGCTCATGCTCGACGGCCTCCGCGCCCAGCCCGGCACCCCGCTGCCAGGCCGCCCTCTGACCAGCCGAGACCTCGACTGGCACCCGGAGCACTAGCGCGTTTTCAGCGGACCCGGAACACCGGCCCTCGCGCGGTGAACGGGAGGCGGTTGCCGACCGGGACGAGGTAGGCGTGTTCGCGGCGGACGTGCAGGACGTCGCAGTAGCCGTCGGTGATGATCAGGATCGGGCCGTCGGCGGGGAAGTCGTCCGCGCCCTCCAGTAGCCGGATCCCGG
This sequence comes from Amycolatopsis sp., assembly GCF_025464955.1. GTDB lineage: Bacteria > Actinomycetota > Actinomycetes > Mycobacteriales > Pseudonocardiaceae > Amycolatopsis. Next base: position 42,334 of record NZ_JAODNM010000042.1, read on the forward strand.
GCTGTAGAACGGTTCCGCCGCGGCCGCGGACCTTCACGCGACCGGCGATGTCGTCGACGGACAGGTAGCCGGCGTCGTACGCGACGGCGTCGCAGAACACCACTCGCGCGGCTGGGACGTCCCGGGCTGCGGCGTAGGACGCGATCGCCCCCAACGCCCTGCCGAGCACAAGGACACGCAGTCCAGGCCGAGCGAAGCCGCGAAATCGCGGACCAGTGAGGACTTCCCGATCCCGGGCGCACCCCAAAGGAACACCGGCCGTACGACGGCGACGTTCAGCAGCACCTCCGGCAGCTGCGTCGGCGTCACGGTCACTACGGCCTGCACGGTTCTCCGTCCTTTCTGGGCTCTTTCTCGGAGAGCCCATCATGAACGGAGAATCGTGTCTGTGCACGCGAGTTAGTTTTTGCTGCGCGCCCAGGACCCCGCAAGGCCACGACATGGCGATCCTCGCAGTGCGTTGAACGCCACTGCGTGGAACTTTAGGGTGTGGCGGGTGGTTGGTCGGTTGAGGTGGTGGGTTCGGCTTTACTGCAGCAAGGACCGGGGCGAGTTGGATGCGGCTGGTGTGGCGTTGTGACGTGTCGTGAAGGCCACCTTCATGGCGTAAGGCCTGGATCCACCGATGGTGGAGATTGGTGATCTTGGTCGGATTCGTTGGTCTTGCTGCAGCAGGACTGTGGCAGTCGGGCGTTCGCAAGTCGGCGGTGAGTTGCGATTCGGGAAGCGCCGTCACCGTCGTGCGTGCGGTCCCGTCGACTGACGCGAGGACCGGGGCGACGACGGGCGCGCGGTACGGATCCGAGCGCCGCATCCGTGACGCGGTGGCTGCCGAGGCTCGCTACGCCCGGTCCCGTTCGTCCCGCCGACCCCTGGTAGGAATGATTCGTACCCGCCGTCCCCCGATTCAGTACCGCTGTCGGCGTTCGCAAGTCGACGGCGAGTTGCTGTTGTGTCGGGGAATGCAGTCAGGGCTCGTCAGTGTCGCGGCCGGGTGATCCGGTCGCGGCACTCACGAGCCCTGGAGTGGGTCGGTATTCTGTTACAGGTGAACGGTGTTGCGCCTGGGTCTTCGAAGCGGAT
>NZ_JAODNM010000091.1 GCF_025464955.1 Amycolatopsis sp.
GTACTGCAGTCGAAGGGCTGTGGGAGAGTAGGACACCGCCGGACATATTTTCAGTGAAGGATGACGGTAGCCCCGGTCGAGAGCATTTATTGTTCTCCCGGGGCTACCGTCATTTCCACGTCTGCGCGCACACGGCAAACTCGTGTGCACAGACAGCAAACTCGCGAGTGTGCCGTCTGTGCACACGAGAGTGCGTTCCATGGACACGTGAGTGCTGTCCATGCACATGCCCGCTGGCGGCTGCCCGAGCCCGAACGTGGGACTCGGCCGCCTGAACGGGGGACTCGCGATAGCTGCGGGGCCGGAGGCGCGAGTCCCACGCTTGCAGGGCGCGAGTCCCACGTTCGCAAGCGTGAGTTCGACGTTGCGGACCTGCACACGCGCGCCAGCGCGGTGAGGGCGACAGGGCAAAAAGGAGCGGGCGGTCGCGTGGTGCGACCGCCCGCTGGGATCCCGTGGGTGCACGGGATCCGTACTGCCCGCTGTGCCCGATACCGCGTGAAGTGTTACTTGATGGCGCTACCCGCCTGCCACTGCGCCCAGGTCTGCGACCAGTCACCGTAGAGGTCCCACACCGGCAGCTGCTTGCCACCGGAGTTGGTGACCTCGACGACGTCGCCGAGGCTGAGGTTGGTGAAGAACCATTCCGCGTTGGCGGCGTTCAGGTTGATGCAACCGTGCGACACGTTCGAGCTGCCCTGCGCGCCGACGCTGTTCGGGTTCTCGTGGACGAACTCGCCGTCATTCGAGATCCGCGAGGAGAACTTCTCCAGCGAACGGTAATAGCCGGGCTGACCCTGGCAGACGCCGTAGGTGCACGAGTCCATCGTGTAGTTGGCGTCCTTGAACGAGATGACGTGCGGACCGAGATGCGTCGGCGTGGCGTCCTTGCCCATGGAGATCGGCATGGACTTCACCATCGCGCCGTTGTGGAAGATCTGCATCTGCTCGGTGTTGCCGTCCGCCTTGGCGATCCAGGAGTCGTGCACCTTGTACGTCTCGGTGCGGTCCTCGGCACCGAAGACGCCGTTGCCGAAGTCGAGGCCGTAGATCTTGGCTGACACCTTGAGCGTGGTTCCCGGCTGCCAGTACACCTTCGGCCGGTAGTGGACGTTCTTGTCGTCGATCCAGTACCAGCCTCCGTCCTGCTTCGGCGTCGACTCGACCGACAGCTGCTTCTCGACCTCGGCCTTGTTCTTCACCGGTTGCGTGAAGCTGAACACGATCGGCTGGCCGACGCCCACGCCCGTGCTGGCGACCGCGGCCGGCGCCGGGATGAGGTTCGGGTTGACCTGCTTGGTCGGCGTCACGGTGGTGAGCTGGCTCTGCTGCTCGACCGGCTTGCCGTCGGAACCCTGGGCGTGGGCCAGCACCTTGTACGTGCTGCCGTAGCCGAGTTCCTCGGACGACGTCCAGGTCAGGCCGTCCGCGGCGATCTTGCCCGCGACCGTCTTGTTCTTCGCGGTGTTGGTGACCGTGACGTCGAGGATCTTGCCGTTGGTCGCAGTCACGACGATCGGCGTCGCCGGGTTGACGTTGGTGCCCGAGGCGGGGGTGATCGCCACCGCCACGGCCGCCTGCGCGGGAGTGTCGCCGGCCGACGAAGGCGCGCCGGCGACACTCCCGGTGGTGCCGCTGCCGCCGTTATCCGAGGAGCTGCACGCGGACAGCGCGAGCGCCGTGATCATCAGACCCGCGACGGCGACCGTGCGAGTTCTGGGCCGGGAAAACAAGGTCCTGGTGAGAGGCATGTGGTCTCTTTTGCGGGATAGCGGGTGTGCGGGCATCAGCATTAAAACTACGCGACCGTCAAGACGTCTCGAGCCCCGGTCTGTTGCACCGAGGTGACCTCCGTCACGGCATAACCAGACCTGGTCCACCGTATAAACCGGGCCCCTCGACGGTGATTTCGGCGAGGAATGTCCGAGCTGACTGAAATGCCTGATCAGTCAATTCCTCGGTGTGGCTGAAGTCGAGCGGACTGAGCCGGATCGGGGCCGGTCCCGGCAGATAAACGACCGGCACCTGCGCCGCGGCCAGCGGCGCTTCGAGCACCGCCTGGTTCCGCATGCTGATCATCGCGGTGAACATCATGACCTCGGCGAACGTGCGTGGCGCGGCCGGTAGCTTGCCGGGGAAGGCGCAGTCCAGCACGACCAGCGAGCGCGCCCCCATGGCCAGCGCCTGGCGCATCGGCACGTTCGCGACGAGGCCGCCGTCGTAGAGCAGCTTGCCGTCGTGTGAGACCGGCGGGTAGATGCCCGGGATCGCGGCGCTTGCCAGCAAGGCGGGCTTCAGCTCCCCGGAACGGATCAAGATCGGTTCGGCCGTGTCGACGTCGGTGACGACCACGCCTAGCGGCAGCGCCAGGTCCTCGAAGCGGGCGCCCGGGCCGAGGTGCTCGTCGACGATCGCGGCGAGCCCGGAGTTCGGGAACAGGTGCGTCTTGCTGTGCCTCAGTGTGCGGACCTGGCTCAGCACCCCGCCCGGGAACGCCTCGTGCTTGGTCATCTGCGACCAGATCTTGTGCAGCCGGGCCGGCGAGTCGTCCCCCGGCATCGCGAGCACCGCGGCGTTCAGCGAACCGACCGACGTGCCGACCAAGAGGTCCGGCGTGATGCCGACTTCGGCGAGCGCCCGCAGCATGCCGACCTGCATCGCGCCGAGACTCCCGCCGCCGCCCAGCACGAAGCCGACCGGGCCGGGGAGATGATCGACGGGCATACGTCGAATCTAACCGCCCCGCTGCCGTTCATTCGCCCGGCTGTCGGTTTCCTCGCAGCTACTTATGGGTAACACTCGTCACAGTGACTTGACTCGATTTACTTGACTCAAGGAGGCGTGCCGTGGCCGAGCAACCGAAGGTGACGGAGAAGGAAGCCAGAGCGGTGGCCGAGGAGGCGCGGGAGAGCGGCTGGAACAAGCCTTCCTTCGCCAAGGAGCTCTACCTCGGCCGATTCCGCCTCGACCTGGTACACCCGCACCCTCGGCCCACCTCGGAAGCCGCCGCCAAGTCCGCGAAGTTCCTCACCGACCTGCGCGCCTACTGCGAGGCCATCGACGGCACGGTCATCGAACGCGAGTCCCGCATTCCCGACGAATACGTCAAGGGGCTGGCGGCGCTCGGCTGCTTCGGCATCAAGATCCCCGAGGAGTACGGCGGCCTCGGCCTGACGCAGGTGGCCTATAACCAGGCGCTCATGCTCGTGGGCTCGGTGCATTCCACCCTCGGGGTGCTGCTGTCGGCCCACCAGTCCATCGGCGTACCGGAGCCGCTGAAGCTCGCCGGCACCCCCGAGCAGAAGGCCAAGTTCCTGCCGCGCTGCGCGAAGGGCGCCGTTTCGGCCTTCCTGCTGACCGAACCCGACGTCGGATCGGACCCTGCGCGGCTCGCGACCTCGGCGACGCCCACCGAAGACGGTGAGGCCTACGAGCTCAACGGCGTCAAGCTCTGGACTACTAACGGCGTCGTCGCCGAGCTCCTGGTCGTGATGGCGCGGGTGCCGAAGGGCGAAGGTCGCCGCGGTGGCGTCACCGCGTTCATCGTCGAGGCGGACTCGCCCGGGATCACCGTCGAGCGCCGCAACGCGTTCATGGGCCTGCGCGGCATCGAGAACGGTGTCACCCGCTTCCACAACGTGCGCGTCCCCAAGGACAACGTCGTCGGCGGCGAAGGCAAGGGGCTACGGATCGCGCTGGCCACGCTCAACACCGGACGGCTGTCGATTCCTGCGCTGTGCGCGGGCGCGGGCAAGTGGTGCCTGAAAATCGCTCGGGAGTGGTCGGCCGAACGCGTCCAGTGGGGAAAGCCGCTCGCCGAGCACGGCGCGGTGGCGAGCAAGATCTCGTTCATCGCGGCGACGACCTTCGCTCTCGAAGCGGTGCTCGACCTCTCCGCGCATATGAGCGATGAAGGCCGCAACGACATCCGCATCGAGGCCGCGCTGGCCAAGCTCTGGGCCAGCGAGATGTCGTGCCTGATCGCCGACGAACTCATGCAGATCCGCGGCGGTCGCGGGTACGAGACGGCCGAATCACTGGCCGCGCGCGGAGAACGCGCGGTTCCGGTCGAGCAGATGGTCCGCGACCTGCGGATCAACCGCATCTTCGAGGGGTCCTCGGAGATCATGCACCTGCTCATCGCGCGCGAAGCGGTGGACGCGCACCTCGCCGCGGCAGGTGATCTCGCTGACGCCGATGCTGACGTCAAGAGCAAGGCGAAGGCCGCGGCCAAGGCGAGCGGTTTCTACGCCAAGTGGCTCCCGCAGCTCGTCACGGGCAAGGGGCAGGTCGTCACGTCGTATCGCGAGTTCGGGCCGTTGGCCGGACACCTGCGGTACGTCGAACGGAACGCCCGCAAGCTCGCGCGTTCGACGTTCTACGGCATGGCGCGGTGGCAGGCCGGCCTGGAGAAGCGGCAAGGTTTCCTGGCCAGGGTGGTCGACATCGGGGCCGAGCTGTTCGCGATGTCGGCGTCGTGTGTCCGCGCCGAGATGCTGCGCCAGGACGACGTCGGCCGCGGTAAGGCCGCCTTCGAGCTGGCTGAGGCGTTCTGTCAGCAGTCCCGGCTGCGTGTCGAAGAACTCTTCGACACCTTGTGGGAGAACACCGACGACCTCGACGCCCGGTTGGCGGCGGACGTCATCAAGGGCCGCCATGTGTGGCTCGAGGAGGGCGTTCTGGACCCGAGCGAGGGCACCGGCCCGTGGATTTCGCACTGGGAACCGGGCGCTTCCGTCGAGGACAACGTGTCTCGGCGGTATCTACCGTCCACACGCGAGTAAAATCGGTTCGGGGGCCTTCGCGAGAAGGCCCCCGAAGCCGTCAGCGTGCGAGTCGCGCGAGGACGGAACTGGCTTCTTGTGCGGCGGCACCTTCGACGACGAGGTGCGACAGGTTCTCCGGCAGTGTCTCACCACGATGCGCCTTCGTCTGCGCGTACAGACGTCCTGCCCGATAGGACGACCGGACCAACGGACCCGCCATCACACCAGCGAAACCCATCGCCTCAGCAGCCTTCGAATGCTCCACGAACTCCTCCGGCTTCACCCACCGGTCCACCGGATGATGACGCGGAGACGGACGCAGATACTGCGTAATCGTCAGGATCTCGCAACCAGCGTCAACCAGGTCCCGCATCGCCGGACCGACCTCATCCGGCGTCTCACCCATACCCAAAATCAGGTTCGACTTCGTCACCAACCCAGCCTCACGAGCCGCCGTGATCACCGACAACGACCGCGCATAACGGAAACCAGGACGAATCCGCTTAAAAATCCGCGGCACCGTCTCCACATTATGCGC
>NZ_JAODNM010000110.1 GCF_025464955.1 Amycolatopsis sp.
CCGGGTCGAAGGTGTTCAGGAGCCGGTCGCCGGCTTTGCGGACTTCGAGGGGTTTCGCCTGCCGGGCGAGGTCGACCAGGATCTTCTCCGCACCCGCCCGATCCCGAGCAGACACCGTCGCGGGCATCTTGATCATGGCGTTCACGATCTCATCCACATGCGCCGGAGTGATCTCACCCGCGCGTGCCGCGAGACCGGCCAACGGTGCGATCGCGGGGATCTCCGTGCCATCCAGGTTACTGGAGGAGTTCACGGCCTTGCCCCGGATCACGATCCGCTTCGCCGCCGCCGGGCCGATCCGAGTGACATCATCCAACCACAGTGCCGTGTTCAGGTACTGGTAGACAACCTTCACACCCTCGGTCTCCACCTTCGCCGCCAGCACACCAAACAGCGCGTCACACTCATTGTAAATCCGCGCCAGTTGACGGGCGATCACAGCAGCTTCCACCGGATTCGCACGCCGAATCTCGGCGAGCGAGGGGAACCGGATCAGTGAGCTGGACACCCCTTTATCCTACCGCAGATCGAACGCCTCTTCGATACACGAACGACCGAACCGCTTTATCGCTGCACGTGATCATTGATTGGACGTGAAGGCCACCTTCACGGCAAATTACGTCGCGAAGGTGGCCTTCACGTCCAACTGCATATCGCGGGTATCACTCACAGATACCCCAAGCGAGCAAGGCTGGTTGCTGAACGTGAGCGGCGAAGTGCGAACGGCGTTATCCGTGCGTTCACGGCAAGGCAACCCCTTTCAGCCACTCACGAAACGCCGCCACCAACGCATCCGAACGGGCCCTCACGATCCACCGCTACAGAACCCCAGTCCGCCCCGGTCCTTGCTGCAGTAGGCCGGAACCGACCCACCTCGCCGACCCGTTACCGTGCACCAAAGCGTGCCAACACAGCAGCAGAAGGGTTTCATACAACCTCCAGGTACCGGACGCGGCCGGGTTCCCGGCTCTTCAGCAATGCGACTCCGAGACCGGTGTCGGGCCCCCAAGACCCGATACGCCACAACAAACCAAGCTGAAATTCACCTATCTAGGCAGACATCTAGGCAGACATCTCGTTCGTCGCCGGCCCCAGCCTCCGGCGATTCGAGCCGTTCACCACATCGAAGTTGCCAGCGGTGCATCATCGGCCGGTGCTCGAAGTCCGCTTCCCGGTCGAGCAGGACCTCTAGCTCGACGGGCGGGGGCTGCGGCTCATCCCGTCGTTCTTCTGCCACGGCAAGCCCACCACCTACAAGGACCCCGGTCTGCCCCCGGTGCTCGCCTACTCCATCGACCACGAAGCCGCACCGACAGCGAGTGCCGAACCCGGAGCCGCGCTGAATGCACTGCTCGGCCGCACCCGCGCCCGAATCCTCGTCGCCGTCGCGGCAGGCGAATGCAACACCAGCCAACTGGCCGCGCGGACGGCGACAGCGATGGCTTCAGCGAGCGCTCACGCCTCCGTACTCCGCGCCAGCGGGCTGATCGAAAGCGCGCGGAACGGGAAGTCGACCGTGCACATGATCACCCCGCTGGGCCTGGCTGTCATGAAGGCGAGTTGAGCCGCCTGAAGTCGGCCCCCTTTTCACGGGTACGAAGTCAGCATGGCGAGACTGGTGTCCGCGTCCGACGGCCCACCGGTGTTGTTGACGACGTGGGCGATGGTCCCCTGTCCCCCGCCGAGCGAGAACGTGACCATCCTGTGGAAGCGGACGCCGGGGCGTTGCGGGGCGGCGATGGCGCGGTCGGAGACGATGGTGGGGTCGTCGGCGAAGATGCAGTAGCTGCCCAGTCCCCATGCTTCGTGGTTGCGGACGCCGTCCCCGACGGCGTCCGCGGGGTAGCCGCGGTGCGCGCCGTCCATCCACGCCGCCTGGTTGGGCGGGTCGTAGGGCATCTCGTTCTGGAAGAAGTAGGTCCGGCTGTTTTCGCCGTTCCACTGCACTTGGGCCTTCTGGTGGTGCTCGACGAACAGGCCGTAAGCGACGACGTCGTTGCCGTTGACGACCAGCCCCTGGTCCACGGTGTTCTGCGTCCACCCGACACCGTCGCCGTGGTCGGCCCGCCACAACCAGGTGCTTCGTGATGCTCACCGCGCTCGGCTGCAGGCCGAGACCCGCGACCTGCGTGTAGTACCCCAGCTTGAGGTCGACGCCGTACCCGCCGGGCTTGAACAGCAGCGCGTAGCGGTTCGGCCCGAACTCGGCACCTTTCTGCTGGACGTAGACCTGGTCGATGGTCGCCTGGATGGAAGCCGCCGGCGCCGGAGGCGACGGCGAGGAAACCACGCCGACCGAGGGAACGCGGTTCCGTGGCGTTTTCGCGGGGATCGACGGGCACTGAGGCCGTCCTTCCGAAACGAACCGACCCAGCCTTATTTCACGTTGTGATTTAACTCGTGAACTATCGGCCCGTCAAGATCTCGAAACAATTCTGCGAAACTAGAACACTTTGGCCGAATTCTGCCTCCTTTAGTAGCTTGTCCGCTGCTGGTGGGATCTGTGAGGCTCCGACGGTTGCGATACTCGGATTCCTGGAGGCGTAAGTGCGCAAGGTGCTGGCCGCATGCTCGACAGTGGTTGCCGCGGTTCTCACCGTGGCGGGGCTCGCGCCACTCGCCCAGGCCGCGCCGGCCCCCGGCGGCGGTGACATCAAGGTCGCGCTGCAGCAGATCCCCGGGCTCACCATCATCAAGGAAGACCCGGCGCCCACCGGGTTCCGCTTCTTCGAGCTGAACTTCACCCAGCCCACGGACCACCGAAACCCCCACGGCGCGACCTTCCAGCAGCGATACACCCTGCTGCATCGGGACTTCTCGGCGCCGACGGTGATGTTCACCAGTGGTTACCACGTCTCGACCGCCCCGAACCGCTCGGAGCCGACGCGGATCGTCGACGGCAACCAGCTGTCGATGGAGTACCGCTTTTTCACCCCTTCGCGCCCCGAACCCGCCGACTGGAGCAAGCAGCTCACCATCTGGCAGGCCGCGGCGGACGAACACGCCGCGGTGCAGGCCTTCAAGTCGATCTACACCGCCAAATGGCTGGCGACCGGTGGCAGTAAGGGCGGCATGACGGCGACCTACTTCCGCCGCTTCTTCCCGAACGACGTCGACGGCACCATCCCGTACGTCGCGCCGAACGACGTCATCGACCCGATCGACAGCTACAACCGGTTCCTGGCCAAGGTCGGCGACGATCCCGGCTGCCGGGACGCGCTCAAGGCCATCCAGCGGGACACGCTGAAGCGACGCGACGAACTCGGCAAGATCGCCACCGCCGAGGCCGCGAAGAACGGCTACACGTTCACCATCGTCGGTTCCGTCGACAAGTCGCTGGAAATCTCGGTCGTCGACTCGTACTTCGCGTTCTGGCAGTACCAGACGCAAGCGAGCTGTGCGACAGTGCCGAAGCCCGGCACCCCAGCCGCGGATGTGTGGGCGTTCTACGAGAAGGTGGAGAGCCTCAACACCTACGCTGACCAGGAGCTGGAGCCGTACATCCCGTACTACTACCAGGCGGCCGTGCAGCTGGGCTCGCCCGAGGCCTACGACGGCTACCTGAAGGACCTCCTGCGCTACCCCGGCGCCGACACGCCGAAGACGTTCGTCCCGTCCTCGGTGAAGATGCCGCGCTTCGACTACTTCGCGATGCCCGACATCGACTTCTGGGTGAAAACCCAGGGCCAGCGGCTGCTGTTCGTCTACGGCTCGAACGACCCGTGGGGCGCCGAACCGTTCGAACTCGGCCTCGGTTCCCGTGACTCGTACCGGTACTTCGTGCCCGGCGGCAACCACGGTTCGAACATCGCGCAGCTGCCGGCCGCCCAGTCCACAGCCGCGACCGAAACCGTGCGCCGGTGGGCAGGTCTACCGGCTACCCCGACCGCGTCCGCTCAGTCTCAGGCAGAGTCCTTGAACACCAACGGATTCCCCGGTTTCGACAGCGACCCGATCGCCACCGAACGACCGCGCTTGTAGTTTCGCGGCCCGCCGGCGTCACCGCCGGCGGGCCGGGCCTACCGCAACTCGCCGTCGAGTTGCGGTAGTTCGCGTCCGCAAGCACCGCAACTCGCCGTCGAGTTGCTGTCCTTGCGGACGCCTTTCAGTTCGCGGGCGCGGGTTTGGCGTGCCAGTCGGGGCGTCCGGGCATCGGCGGGGTCGTCGCGCGGTACAGCCAGCCCTGGAAAAAACCGGCGAGATCACGGCCGGAAACACGCTCCGCCACCGCGATGTAGTCCTGAGTGGACGCCGAGCGACCCCGGAAGGTGTCGTAGAAGGTCTGCTCGATCCGCGTGAAAGTGTTCTGCCCGACGAGGTTCCGCAACGCGTAGAGGGTCAGCGCGCCACCATTGTCGCTGCCGGAAAGCACCCCGCTGGCCGAATTGAGGTGCGCGACCGGGCCTTCCTGCTCGAGCTGCTGGTTGTTGACGTCAACGTACCGCTCTTTCATGCCGGTCTCGAACGGTTTCTCGCCGATGTGGTCCTGGTAGAGGCTTTGGTAGTAAACGGCGTGCCCTTCACTGAGCCACATGTCGTCCCAACTCCGCACCGCGACGGTGTCACCGAAGTACTGGTGGACCATCTCGTGCACCTGGGTCGCGGCCTCGCGCGGGTCGTGCAGGAACGCGGCGGAAAACGTGGGCAGCGTAGCGGTTTCGAGTGCCACGCCACCGTATTCGGAGTCGACACCGAGCACTCCGTACGTCGGATACGGGAACGGGCGGCCGATCTCCCCTTCCAGCCAGACGAGCTGCTCGAGCGTGCGCCGGGCACCGACAGCCGCGTCCGGCCGGTCGTCCGGAACGTAGCTGCGCACGGTGAGACCGTGCGGGCCTGCCTGGTCGACCTCGGTGAACCGGCCGACCGCGATCTGTACGACGTCGGTCGGAGTGGGCTGGGCCAGCCTGTACACGGTGGTCACGCGGTCGCCGTGACGGTCCTTTCCGGTCAGCGTCCCGCTCGCGACGGCGTCGACGTCCGCTGGGGTCGTCACTCGGAAGGTGAAGGTGGCCTTGTCGCTGGGGTGGTCGTTGGACGGGAACGCCACGTGGGCGCGGTCGGGCTGGCTGAGCAGCGCGAAACCGTCGGGCGTGTTCTGCCAGACGGGGAACGGGTTCTTGATACCGGGCGGGAGCTTCCATGCCGGCGACGCCGGGCTGAGGCTCCGGTCCGCGACGTAACCGATGGCGACGGTGAACTCCCGTCCCCGCGCGAGTGCCCGGTCCGGCGTGATCACCAGCTTCTCCCCCGTGACCTCGAACGCGGCCGGGCGTCCGTCCACCAGCACCGACCGGACCTGCCGCACCGCCGAGTCGAGGCTGAACCGCAACATCGACTGAGTGGCCACCGCCCGCATGGTCACCGAGGCGTCCATCGTCGTGACCTCGGGCCGGTAGTCGAACGACACGTCGTAGGACCGCGCGTCGTAGCCGCCGTTGCCCAGGTCCGGGTACAGCCGGTCGCCGACGCTCAGCGCACCGGGAGTCGCGGCCCCGGCTTCCGCCGACCCCGCCGCGCCGGCGACCAGCAGCGCTGTCAACCCCGCCAGCGCGGCGACACGTCCTGCCCTGTTCCCGTTGGCCATTCCTGTCTGCTCCCTCGTCCGGTGTTGTCAGTCCACAGTGCACGGTTGAACCAGCCCCGCGCGTCACCCGGTGGGACCCACTTCCGCTAAGCCGAAGGTCGTACCCGGAACACCCTCGTTTACGGTGGTTCCCGTGTGGACCCGCGAACGGACGGCCACCGCGCTCGCGTGGTGGGACGGCAGGGTGCGCTCGGTGGTCTTCGACTTCGTGGTCGCCGCCGGGGCAAGCTGGCTGAACTTGCACGACAGGCAGAGCCACGCTCCACCAGCCTTGACCCTCTCCGTCAGCGCGGCCATGTTCGTCGGGCTCCTGCTGAGGCGCCGTTTTCCGCTAGTGGCGGCCGCTGCCGCCTTCGCCGGCTCGGCCGTCGGGGTCGGCACCGTCCCGATGATGGTCGCGGTCCACACCGTCGCCGCCCGGCGTGGACCGGGGCTGAAACTGTGGGGCACCGCGATCGCGGGCGTGGCGATCTTCGTCGTACTGGGCTGGCCGGGCGAGGCCGACGGTTGGCCGTACTTGGCGCTCGCCAGCGGCTTGTTCGTCGTGCTGCCGATGTTCAGCGGGCTCTGGCTGTTCCAGCGCCAGAAGCTGGTCGTCGCCCTTCAAGAACGCGCCGACCAAGCCGAACGCGAGCGGGATCTGCTCGCCGAACGTGCCGTCACCGCCGAACGCAGCCGCATCGCGCGGGAAATGCACGACGTCGTCGCCCACCGCGTCACCGTCATCGCGCTGCAGGCGGGCGCCTTGTCGGTGACCTCCGGTGACCCCCGCACCTCCGACGTCGCCGAGGTGATCCGCAAGACCAGCACCACCGCACTGACCGAACTGCGCGACATCCTTCACGTACTGCGGGACGAAGACACGCGCGACACGACAGAACCTGCCTCGCCGCCAGGGTTGGCGGCAATCGGTCAGCTGATCGAAGGCGCGGCCGAGGCCGGCGCCGCGGTGGCCGTCGAGCTGCCCGATCCGCTGCCGGACACCACCGGCGCAGTGGGCCGCGCCGCCTACCGGGTGGTGCAGGAAGCGCTGACGAACTCGGCCAAACACGCTCCCGGCGCCGCGGTGCTGGTGACCGTCGCGGTCTGGGAGGCGGAGCTGGTGGTCGAAGTGTCCAACCAGGACTCCGCCGGGGCGGGCCCGGATCCGGTTCCCGGCTCGGGTTACGGGCTGATCGGTATGCGGGAACGAGTCTCGCTGGCCGGCGGGACGATGCGGTCCGGCCGCGCCGACGGCGGTGGGTACCTTGTGAGGGCCCAGTTCCCCCTCGAGCCCGGCGAAGAGGCCTCGTGACCGTGAAAGTGCTCCTGCTCGACGACGAGGAACTCGTCCGCAGCGGTATCCGCATGATCCTGGAGTCCGATGCGGACATCGAAGTGGTCGCCGAGGGCGGCGACGGGGCGGGGGTGCTCGACCTCGTCGCTCGGCACCGCCCCGACCTGGTGCTCACCGACATCCAGATGCCGCGCGTCGACGGCCTCGAGGTGACCAAGAACGTCACGGCCCTGCCCGACGCGCCCGCGGTTGTCGTGCTCACGACGTTCGACCTCGACGAGTACGTCCACGCCGCGCTCAGGCACGGCGCCACCGGGTTCCTGCTCAAGGACATCGCGCCCCGCGAGCTGATCGCCGCGGTCCATGTCGTCGCGCGCGGCGAGGCGATGATCTCCCCGCGGATCACCAAACGGCTGCTGGGCGCGTTCGCCTCCGGCAGCGTCAAGGAAGACACCCGCGCGAGGCTCGCGACCCTGACCCCCCGTGAGCTCGAAGTCGCCGTCGCGGTGGGACAAGGCCTCAGCAATGCCGCCATCGCCGAGAATCTGCACCTGAGCGAGGCCACCGTCAAAGTCCACATCGGACGCATCCTGGCCAAGGCGGACGCGGGCAACCGCACGCAGATCGCCATCCTGGTCCACGACGCCGGCCTCGGCTGACCGCCGGCTCAGGCCCGGACGCGCCGCTCCGTGTCCTTGCTGCCGATGAAAAACCACGCCAGGCACCCGATAAACGGTGCGCAGAAGGCGAAAATGACCCAGAGCACCTTCATCCCGCCGCTGAGCCCGGACCGCAGGATCCCCGACAGCGCGGTGAAGAAGAACACCAGGAAAGCCAGCACAAACACGCAGGTCAGGACAATCGACACCACCTGGGTGCCGGTGCCGATCGCCTGCGCGCCGGTCGAAGCCAGTACGAGCAAAGTAGGCATCTTTCTCCTTTGGTGGAACAGGTACCCAGTCTGCCCACCCCCGGATGCCGCCCGCATCAGCCACGCGGCCAGAACCAGCTAGCTACAAAGTCGTAGGTTCGGCACGTCGGGTGCAAAGACCCCTCGGGGCCACCCCCGTGGCGTTGGACGCCAATGCCTGGAACTTAGGGCTCGCCTGTAAATTAACCGTGGATATGTTGAGTAGGGTGGCATGCTGATGACATGAGCATGACCGAGGAGTTCAGGACCGCGCTGGCGGCGAAGTTCGCTGAGA